>NZ_BAAAUX010000001.1:0-98806 GCF_039534165.1 Saccharopolyspora taberi
CTCCTCCGCCCGCCGCGCCGGCCCCGGCCGCCGAGCCGGGCGCGAAGCCGAAGGCGTCGCCGCTGGCCAAGGCCGTCGCCAAGGACCTGGGCGTGGACATCGCGCAGGTCCAGGGCACCGGCCCGGGTGGCCGGATCATCCGCGCCGACATCGAGGCCGCCGCCTCCGCGGCCCCGGCTCCCGCTGCCGCCGCCGCACCGGCCCCGGCCGCGCAGGCTCCCGCGGTGTCCACCGAGGACGTCGAGGAGATCCCGCTCAGCAACATCCGCAAGGTCACCGCGAAGCGGCTCACCGAGAGCAAGCAGAACGCCCCGCACTTCTACCTGACCAGCGCGGTCGACGTGACCGACCTGGTGGCGTTCCGGGCCGACCTCAACGAGCGGCTGCAGGCCGCGGGCGGTCCGAAGGTCAGCATCAACGACCTGATCGTCAAGGCGGTGGCGACCGCGCTGAAGGCGAACCCGACGCTGAACGTCTCCTTCGGCGGCGACAGGATCCTCCAGCACAAGCGGATCAACCTGGGCGTCGCGGTCGCGATCGACTCGGGCCTGGTGGTCCCGGTGCTCCCGGACGCCGACCGCAAGAGCGTCTCCGAGCTGGCCGCCGAGGGCCGGGAGAAGGCGGGCCGCGCCCGCGAGGGCAAGCTCAAGCCGAACGAGATGACCGGCGGCACGTTCACCATCTCGAACCTGGGCATGTTCGGCATCGAGCACTTCTCCGCGGTGATCAACCCGCCGGAGGCGGGCATCCTCGCGGTCGGTGCGACCAAGGACGAGGTGCAGGTCCGCGACGGCGAGTTCGTGGCGCGCAAGATCATGCGCATCACGCTCTCGGCCGACCACCGCGCCGTGGACGGCGCGGTCGGCGCGGTGTTCATGCAGCAGCTCACGTCGCTGCTGGAGGACCCGATCCGCATCATCGCCTGACACCCCGCAGGCAGGCCCCTTCCGCGATGGACTCCCGCTCTCGCGGAAGGGGCTTTCCCATGCCCGGATACGGTGTCGGTGTGACCGACCGCAGGGCCGCCGCCGCCCGATTCCTGCCCGACGACCCCGCCACCCTGGAAGTCCGGAGTGGACAGTTCCACGACGTGGTGATCGGCGCGGAGCACGTGGTCTGCTTCGCCCGGACCCCGGCCGCCGCGGAGCGGCTGCCGCGGCGGGCGGCCAGGCTGCGCGCCGTTTCGGCCCTGCGCCTGGGGTTCGCCACGCCGGAGGTGCTGGCGTCCGGCGGCTCGCACCTGGTCCTGAGCCGGGTTCCGGGGCGCCCGCTGGACGCCCCGGCCGGCCCGGTCGTCGCGGCCCAGTACGCCGAGCTGCTGTCGGCGCTCGCCGCTGCGGACGGCGCCGGCCTCCCGAGTGCTCCGCCGGACGAGTGGCCGACGTTCGCCGACGACGTGCGGGCGGAGCTGTTCCCGCTGATGTCAGGTCCGGGGCGCGAGCGCGCGGAGGCGGAACTCGCTGCTGTGCAAGCACTTCCGCCGACGACCAACGCGGTCGTGCACGGCGACCTCGGCAGCGAGAACGTGCTGTGGGAAACCGTCGACGGGGTGCCGAGGCTCAGCGGCGTGATTGACTGGGACGAGGTCGCGGTGGGCGACCAGGCCGTGGACCTCGCCGCCATCGCCGCGGGCCACGGCCGCGCCCTGTTCGACCGGCTGCTGGAGTCCATGGGCCGACCCGCAGGACTGGACGCCCGCATCGAGGCGATCCGCGGAACCTTCGCCCTCCAGCAGGCGCTTTCCGCCGTGCGCGACGGTGATCAGGCCGAACTCGACGACGGCCTGGTCGGCTACCGCGGCGAGGCGAACCACCACCGCGCCTTGTAGATCGCCGCCCCCTCCAGCGTCAGTGCGCCCTCGGGCTGGTCCAGCTGCACCGTGTCCGTGCACCAGGTGCACGGGTGCCCGGCCTGCGGCGATGTCGTCAGCACCCGGCCGGTCGCGGGCGCGGTGCCGACGGTCTTGACGCCCTCGCGGCTGATCCGCTCTGCGCCGGGGAAGTCGGAGATGAACTCGTCGCGCGACTTCGAGTACTGGTAGACCTGCGTTCCGGTGCTCAGCCACAGCCGGTCCGGGTCGCCGACCACCGGGGTCAGGTCGTGCCCGTGCGGCGTCGGCAGAGCGACCTCGTGGGCCTCGGTGATGACCGGATCCGCCGGTGTGCCACCGATTTTCAGCGCGACCAGATGGTCGTCGCCGATCGCCCACAGCACGCCGCGCTGCGCGTCCCACACCACACCGTGGCCGCCGGGCATCGGGTACTCCGCGTACTTCGTGCTGCGCGGTCCCTGCGACGCGGTGTAGACGCGGATCCAGCCGCCGGTGCTCGCCGCGACCGCGACGTTACCGTCCGGCAGCAGCTCGATGCTGTGCGGGTTGTTGCGCGCGTCGACGTCGGCGGCCCAGTACGAGCCGTTGCCCTGCGGGAACGGGATGACGGCGGCCAGGCCCTTGGAGTCGGTGGTGAGCAGGAAGCGCTTCCCGCCGCGCTCGGCCAGCTTCGCCTCGTCGGGGTTGCCCCAGTTGCCGGTGAACTCGCCCATCCCGTTGCGCGGCAGCGGTTTCCAGGACCAGGCGAACTTCTGCTCGGCCCAGTCCGCCGGATCGGCCTCCAGCACCACGATCCGGTCGCTCGCCTGCTCGGTGAGCACGATCTGGCCGTCGGCCGCGGGCGCCGCCGCGGCGACGCCCGGAGTGCTGAGCAGTGCGGTGAGTGCCAGTGCCGTCCAGCGCATCGCGCCCCCTTCGATCGAGTAGCCCTGATCAAAGCGGGAGACGGCGACGAGCGGAAGAACTGGGAATGACCTCAGCGCGAATCCGCCCGGTAGGCATCGACCAGTTCCGGCGCGTAGGCGAGCAGCAGTTGCGTCATGCTCACCGGCAACCGCACCAGGTCCGGGCGCGAGAGGTCGTAGGCGACGTTGGCGCCCCGGTAAGCGGGGACGGGATTGGTGGCGTCGGTGAGCCACTGCACGAAGTCGACCGGCACCAGCAGCCCGGCGAGCCGGTCGTTGAGCACGATCAGCGCGGGCTGCGGATTGCGCATGATCCACCGGTACAGTTCGGTGAACTGGTAGATGTTCCATTCGAGGTGGGTCGGGTGGACGCCCTTCGCCTCGGCGAGGCGGATTCCGTGTTCGGCCGACGCCTGGTCGGCGATGCTCCAGGCGGGATCGTGCGCCCACCGCTCGTCCAGCTCGCCCCGCCGCATCCGTCGCAGGTAGTCGGCCCAGTGCTTGGCCGTCGGGTTGCCGAAGTCGTCATCGGAGACCTCCAGCGCCATCGCGAAGCCCCGCTCGACCGCTTCGAGCAGCACGGCATCGACGTGGGACACCCATGACTCCGGTGTGCCGAGGTCGTTGTCGATGAAGAAGCGGAGCACGCCCTGGATGCTGTTCAGGTGGCGGAATTCCGGCAGGTACTCGGCGGCCACCCGGTCCTGCAACGCCCGGACGAAGACGAGCCGTTCGGGAATCGCCAGCTCCTCGATCTCCTCCGCCGAGCAGTCCAGAGTGGACGCGCAGTGCTCGCCGCCGGGTTGCCGGGCCAGCGCGGTGGGGAAGACCGGGACGGCGACGAGCAGCACCGCCAGCAGAACAGATGAGAACGGTCGCACGGTTTCCTCCTCGGTCCGAATTCCGAGTGGAGGCAAGCAGGAAACCGCGCCCCGTCCGCTGATCGACATCCGGCCCGATGCCGGTTTCACCGGTTCGGGCCGCCAGGGTCAGCCCAGCGCGTCGGCGATCTTGGGCGCGAGCCCGTCCAGCGCGAACGGGATGCTCGACACCGTGGCCGAGCCGAGCGCCATCGTCAGGTCGTAGTCGTCCAGCACGACCAGCGCACCCCGCTTGGCCGCGGGCAGGTTGTTGAGCAGCGGGTCGGCGCGCACCGCCGCGACGTCGGTCGGCTTGGCGGTGGTCACCACCACGACGTCGGCGTCGAGCAGCGAGACCTGCTCCTTGCTGACCTTGACGTTGAACTTGCCGCCGCTGTTCATCGACTGGATCGCGGGGGAGAGCTTCAGCCCCAGCTGCTCCAGCAGGTGGGTGCGGGCGTCATCCTTGGTGTAGGCGGCGTAGGTGCCCGCCGAGTCGGTGCGCACCGTGACGTGCGTGCGGCCTTCGAAGGCCGGGTTCGCCGCGCGGGTGCGGTCGATGTGCTCCTGGGTGCGCTTGATCAGGTCGGCGACCTCGGCCTGCTTGCCCAGCGCCTGGCCGACGGTCTCGGCCTGCACCCGCCAGTTGACGCCGTAGTCGATGGTCCCCGGCGGCTGCGCTACGACCGGGCCGAAGCTGGTGAGCCTGCTGTACTGGTCCTGGGTGAGCGCGCTCTGGAGGGCGATCACGACGTCCGGGGTGAGCCCGATGACGGACTCGATGTTGACCTCGCTGCCCAGCAGCTTCGGCCGCTGCCCGCCGAGCATCGGCTCCACCCACGGCCCGACACCGCTGTCCCACGGCCCCCACTGGGTCAGGCCCGCCGGGACGACGCCCAGCGGCAGCAGCACGTCGTGGTCGGTGATACCGAGCGAGACGACGCGCTTGGGCGCGGCCGGGATGGCCGTCCTGCCGTAGCGGTGCGGGATCTCGACCGGGAAGCCGGGACCGGACGCCTGGGCCGGGCCGGGCGCCGCGCCCGGTGCGCAGGCCGCCACTCCGGCGGCGAGCAGGCCGGTGGCGCCCGCCAGGAAGCCTCGCCGGGTCAGGTCGGTGCGATGTGCGCTCATGGGGCTCCTCTGCTGATCTCGACCAACGAAAGGAAGGCTAACCTAACTGACTGGGCCGCTGCTCGGGGTGTTCCGTGAAACGATTTCTCGCTCGGACGGGTATCGTTGAACCGGGCAAAGCGCGAGGTCAGGAGTCACCATGAGTGACGACGATGTGTTCGACCGCCGATGGGTCCTCAACGAGGACGAGCTGCTGCGGATGCTCTGGCGCTGCCACGCGGGAGAGAACCCGGACGTGGTCCTCGTCGAGCTGCACGCCAACCGCGCGGCGGCCCACCGGCGCCGCACGCGGCGCCCCGACCGGCGGATCGCCCGGCACGTCCAGCGCGGCCGGACCGAGCGTCCACTGTGACCTGATCGGTTCCGCGCACGGCGGCCGTCCCGGGCGGATACGGTTCGGGCATGAACACCTTCGCCGCCGGGGTGCGGACGCTGGGCGCCGGGTTCGGCATGATCCTGCGCTCGCCGAGGTTGCTGCTGCTGGGCGCGCTGCCCGCGCTGATCAGCGCCGCGCTGCTGCTCGGCGCGCTCGGGACGCTGATCTACTTCAGCGGCGACCTGGTCGGCTGGCTGACGCCGTTCGCCGAGGCGTGGGCCGAGCCGTGGCGCAGCGGGCTGCGGGTGGTGCTCGGGGTGGGGCTGGTCGGCGCCGCCGCGCTGCTGGGTTCGCTGTCGTTCATCGCGCTGACGCTGCTCATCGGCGGCCCGTTCTACGAGCACATCGCCGAGAAGACCGAGGAGCGGCTGGGGCTGGACACCTCCGGCGACGGCGCGGGGTTCGCGCGCCAGCTCGGCCGGGGGATCCGCGACTCGCTGAAGCTGGTGCTCATCGCCCTGGTCGGGGCGGTCGTGCTGTTCGCGCTCGGCTTCGTGCCGGTCGTCGGGCAGATCGCCGCGCCGGTGCTGGGTGCGCTGTTCGGCGCGTGGGTGGTGACGATGGAGATGGTGGGCCTGGTCTTCCAGCGCCGCGGCCTGAGCCTCACCGACCGCCGCCGCACACTGCGGCGCCACCGCGCCACGGTGTTCGGGTTCGGCCTGCCGACGTACTTCTTGTGCTTGGTTCCCGTGTTGCAGCTCGTGGTCATTCCTTCCGCCGTCGTCGGGGGGACCATGCTGGCTCACCGGTTTTTGGGGCCGGGTCGGGGGAGTTGATTTCACGCTGCGGTTTCGGGGGTGGTTTCCGGGGCTCTCGCCGACCCCGGACCCCCGGCAGGTCTCCGGGATGAGATGGGTTGTCTGCTGCGGTTCGGTTGGGGTGGTTCTCATCCCGTCGACCTCCACGGAGGGCTATCAGACCGCGTCAAGGGGGCGGTTTTGCTTGGGCGCTGCGGTTTGGCTTTATGTGCCCCCTTGACACGGTCTGATCGGGCTGGCGCCAGGTCGACGGGATGAGAACCAAACCCCGCCCTCGTAGGTGGAGACTTCCCCGCCCTCGTGGGTGGAGACTTTGTCTCCGGCTGGTCCCCAGGGTGCTGAAACACGTTCTGCGCACTTCAAAAGACCTCGTGGGCGGGCTTAGGGTGCGGGGGTGACCTCCGATCCTGTGCAGCCCGATGACTCCTACCTTCGTTCGGTTGCCGAGTCCACGGCCAGGGCCGTGGCGGCGGCTGAGCCGGTGCGGTCCGAGTTCGACGGTGCCGATGCCGCCGTTCATGCCGACGTTCAGCGGTGGCTGACCGAGCATTCCGCCGACCTCGTCGGGCTCAGCCGTGACCTGCACGCCCATCCCGAGGAGGGCTTTGCCGAGCACCGCTCGGTGCGGCAGGTCGCCGAGCTTCTGAAGCGGCACGGCTTCGACGCGCAGGTCGGGGTCGGCGGGCTCGACACCGCGTTGCTGGCCACCGTGGGTAGTGCCGGGCCGCACGTGGCCGTGCTCGCCGAGTACGACGCGCTGCCCGGCATCGGGCACGGCTGCGGGCACAACATCATCTGTTCCGCCGGGGTCGGCGGGTTCCTCGGCGCGGCCACCGCAGTGGGTGCTGCCGGGGGTCGGGTCAGCCTCGTCGGCACGCCTGCCGAGGAGGGCGGTGGCGGCAAGGAGCACCTGGCGCGGGCCGGGGTCTTCGACGACGTCGACGCCGTGGTGATGCTGCACCCGTTCTCGCACGACATCGCCGCGCACCCGTTCCTCGGCCGCCGTCAGGTCGAGGTCGTCTTCCGCGGTATCGCCGCGCACGCTGCCGCGCAGCCGTTCATGGGCCGCAACGCGCTGGACGCCGTGGTGGCGACCTACCAGGGCGTTGCCGCGCTGCGCCAGCACATTCCATCCACCGACCGGGTGCACGGGATCATCACCGACGGCGGCCAGCGGGCCAACGTCGTTCCGGAGCGGGCCGCCGTGCTGTTCTACTTCCGCTCCGCCGACCCCGGTTCGCTGCGCGACCTGGCCCGCCGGATCGAGGCGATCGCGCACGGCGCGGCGTCGATGACCGGCTGCGGGGTCGAGCTCACCTGGGACCAGAACCCCGGCTACCTGCCGATCCGGCACAACGACACCCTCGCCGCGCGGTGGGCGCACCACCAGTCCGGCCGGGGCCGGACGTCGCTGCCGCGCGGGGTGGTGCCCGAGTACATCACCGGCTCCACCGACCTCGGCAACCTCAGCTACCGGATGCCCGCCATCCACCCGATGATCGCGCTGGAAGGCGAGAGCCTTTCCCTGCACACCGCGGAGTTCGCGGCGGCGGCCGGCTCGGAGACCGGCGACCGCGCCGTGCTCGACGGCGCGATCGGCCTGGCCTGCACCGCCGTCGACTACCTCGCCGACGAGCGCCTCCGCACGGCCGTGCACGAGGAGTTCGAGGCCGCCGGAGGCGCCGTGGACGTCGCTTCGTTCCTGGAGTGACGGCCCCGCGATCTCGGGACCGCCGATTCTCGGGGGACTGTCGGCTCTCTGGGGACCGCCAGCACCCGCGGGGCCGCCGGCTCTCGCGGGACCGCCGACTCCCGCGGGGCCGCCAGCTCTCGGGGGACCGTTGGCTCTCGCGGGACCCCGCGGAACCGCTGGCTCTGTGCGAACCCGTGCGGAACCACCGACTCCGCGCGGAACCACCAACCCCCCCGCGGAGCCGCCGCGGTCACTGACCGCGAAGGAACGCCTCCAGGGTGTCCCGAGTGACGACCTGCACCGGAATGCTGGTCGCCGGTCCGGGCCCGAGGTCGCGGCTGCGCGCCGCGCGCACCGCCTGCTCGACCGCCGCCTTGCCCAGCAACTTGGGCTGCTGCGCGACATCCGCGCTCTCCGCGCCCGCGCGCACCGCGTCGAGCCCTTCCGGCGTGCCGTCGAAGCCGACCACCTTCACGTCGCTCCCGGCCCGCGCACCGAGGGCCTTGACCGCGCCCAGCGCCATCTCGTCGTTGGCCGCGAACACGCCCTTGATCTCCGGGTGCGACTGCACGATGTTCTGCATGACGTCCAGCGCCTTGGTCCGGTCGAAGTCCGCCGGCTGCGAGGCCACCACCTGGATCTGCGGGTGCAGGCGGATCTCGTCGGTGAAGCCCTGACCGCGCTCCCGCGCCGCCGAGGTCCCCGGCTTGCCCTCAAGCACCGCGACCGGACCCGACCCGACCAGCTCCGCGAGCTGCCGCGCCGCGAGCCTGCCGCCGGTCGCGTTGTCGGAGGCCACGGTCGTGACCACCCGGCCGTCGCTGGGCGCGCGGTCGACCCCGACGAACGGGATCCCGGCGTCGTTGGCCGCCCGCACCGAAGGCACCACCGAGTCGGAGTCGACCGGGTTGACGATCATCGCGTCCACGTTCTGCGCGATGGCGTTCTGCACCGCGTTGGCCTGCTGCGAGGCGTCCTCGCCCGCGTCGGTGACCAGCAGCTCCACCCCGAGCCGGTCCGCCTCGGCCTGCGCTCCGGCCCGCACGTCCACGAAGAACGGATTGTTCAAAGTGGACACCGACAGCGCGATCCGCCACCGGGCGTCGGCGGCCGGGTCCTGCCGCTGGTAGACCGCCCAGCCCGCCGCGACGACCAGCAGCGCGGTCACCGCCGCGATCGCCCGCCGCATCGCCGGGGTGCGCAGCACGCGCCGCCCGGTCCGCCGCCGCTGGCGCAGCGTGTCGAACAGCACCGCCACCGCGATCACCGCGCCGATCGCGACCTGCTGCCAGAACGCCGAGACGTCCAGCAGGTTCAGGCCGTTGCGCAGCACCGCGAGCACCAGCGCGCCGACGAAGGTGCCCAGCGCGGACCCGACGCCGCCCGCCAGGCTCGCGCCGCCGATCACCACGGCCGCGATCGCGTCCAGCTCGTAGCCGCTGCCCGCCTCCGGCTGCGCCGAGGCCAGCCGCGCCGCCAGCAGGATGCCCGCCACCGCGGCGAAAAGCCCGGAAAGCGCGTAGATCAGCAGCCGCTGGCGGCTGACCTTGATGCCGGAAAGCCGTGCCGCCTCGGCGTTGCCGCCGATCGCGTACATCGCGCGCCCGGCGTAGGTGCGGCGCAGCACGAACGCGGTCAGCAGCCCGATCACCAGCATCACCAGCACCGGGTACGGCAGGAACCCGAACAGCTCGCCGCTGCCGAACTCGCCCAGCGGGCCGCTCAGCGACACCGGCCGCCCGTCGGCGATCACCAGCGACAGGCCGCGCGCGACGCTGAGCATCGCCAGCGTCGCGATGAACGGCGGCACCCGCCCGGCGGTGATCAGCACGCCGCTGAGCAGACCGGCCGCCGCGCCCGCGGCCAGGCCGACCGGAATCCCCAGCCACAGCGGCAGTCCGGCACCCGCCACCGACCAGCCGGTGACGATCCCGGCCAGCCCCGCGACGCTGCCGACCGAGAGGTCGATGCCGCCGCTGACGATCACGAACGTCATGCCGAACGCCAGCACCGCCACCACCGACGCCTGCACGCCGACGTTGAGCAGGTTGTTGACGGTCAGGAAGTCCGGCGACAGCACGGCGAGTAGCACCGCCAGCACCAGCAGCCCGGTCAGCGGACCGCCGGTGCGGCCCAGCGCGGTGCGCAGCCGCCGCGTGACCTCGTTGTCAGGCATCGGTTTCTCCTTTTTCTTGCGGGACACCCGCACCCGGTCGGCGGCCATGGGCGGAGCGGAATGGTGCCTCATGCCCACCTCCGTCCGTGTCGTTCGTGACCGCCTGCTGGTTCGTGACCGCCAGCGCCATCACGCGCTCCTGGGTCGCTTCGGCGCCGTCGAGCTCCCCGCGCAGGCGGCCGTCGGCCATGACCAGCACCCGGTCGCTGATGCCCAGCAGCTCCGGCAGGTCGCTGGACACCACGATCACGGTGGTGCCCGCGGCGGTGAGCTCGTTGACGAGTTCGTAGATCTCGGCCCGGGCGCCGACGTCGATGCCGCGGGTCGGCTCGTCGAGGATCAGCACCCGAGGCCGGGCCAGCAGCCACTTGCCGATGACGATCTTCTGCTGGTTGCCGCCGGACAGCGTCAGCGCGGGCTGGTCCAGCCCGGCGACCCGGATTCCCAGCTCCCGCACGGACTTCTCGGCGGCGCGGCGCTGCCCGGCGAGGTCCACCAGGCCCGCGCGGGTGCGGTCGCCGAGGGTGGCCAGGCCCAGGTTCTCCGCGACCGAGGCGCCCAGCACAAGCCCCTGCGCGGCGCGGTCCTCGGGCACCAGCGCGAGCCCGGCGGCGCGGGCTGCGGTGATGTCGCCGCTCGGGATGCGCCGCCCGCCGACCAGCACCTCGCCGCGGTCGTAGCGGTCGGCGCCGAAGATCGCGCGCACCAGCTCGGTGCGCCCGGCGCCGACCAGCCCGCCGATACCGACGACCTCGCCTGCGCGGGCGGTGAACGTGACGTCGTCGAGCAGCCCGTCGGTGCCCAGCCCGCGCACCTCCAGCTGAACGTCGCCGATTCGCGGCTCGCGCGGCGGGAACTGCTGGTCGATCGAGCGCCCGACCATCAGCCGCACCAGCTCGCCGGGGTCGGTGCTCGCGGGCACCTCGCCGACCTTCGCGCCGTCGCGCAGGACCGTCACCCGGTCGCCGATCTCGGCCACCTCGTCGAGCAGGTGCGAGATGAACACGACCCCGACCCCGTCGCGGGTCAGCTCGCCGACGATCCCGAACAGCCGCCCGGCCTCGGCGCGGGAGAGCACGGCCGTCGGCTCGTCCATGATCAGGAAGCGGGTGTCGGTGCTGAGCGCCTTGGCGATCTCGACCAGCTGACGCTGCGCGACGCCGAGCTCGCCGACCGTCGCGTCCACGTCGAGGTCCAGGCCGAGCCGGTCGAGCAGCTCGCGGGCCTGGCGGCGCATCCGGGCGCGGTCGACGATGCCGAACCGGCGCGGCGGCCGTCCCAGGTGGATGTTCTCGGCCACGGTCAGCTGGCCGACCAGCGCGAGTTCCTGGTGGATGGTGGCGATGCCGAGCTTCTCGGCGTGGTCCGGGCCGGTCAGCCGCACCGGGTGGCCGTCGACGCGGACCTCGCCCGCGTCCGGCCGGTGCACGCCGGCCATCACCTTGATCAGGGTGCTCTTGCCTGCGCCGTTCTCGCCGAGCAGGACGTGCACCTCGCCGGGGCGCAGGTCGAAGTCGACCGAGTCCAGCGCCCGCACCCCGGGGTAGGACTTCGTGATTCCGGCCAGCTCCAGGTGTTCCCCGCGCGCTTCGGCCATGGTCGTGCCTTTCTGCCGCATTCTCGTCGTTGAGCCGGCAGGGAAACGGCGTGAAACCGATTTCCATGCTCGGAGCACAGTGAAGGAGGCTTCTTGAGCTGTCAAGTTCCGGGTCCTCGGCGGCAACCGATTACAGTGAAGTTCACATCGCGGACGGGAGCTGGAGTGGGCATCAGGATTCACGACGTCGCGGCGCGGGCCGGGGTCTCGGTCGCCACCGCGTCCCGCGCGCTGTCCGGGCAGCGCGGGGTGCGGGCGGAGAACCGGGAGAAGGTGCTGCTCGCGGCGCGCGAACTCGACTACGAGCCCAACTCGCTCGCGGCGGCGCTGCGCAGCCGCACCACGCACACCGTCGGGATGCTGGTTCCGCGGATCTCCAACCCGTTCTTCGCGACCCTGGTGGAGGCGGTCGAGAACCGCCTGCAGCTCGGCAGGCGCAGCCTGCTGCTCACCAGCTCGCACTACGACCCGGAGGCCGAGCAGTCCCAGGTGCGGGCGCTGCTCGACCGCCGGGTCGACGCGCTGGTGATGATCCCCTGCCACCGCGAGCGCAGCATCGAGGTGATGACCACCGCCGCGGCCCGGGTTCCGGTGGTGCAGCTGGACCTGCGGGTCAACGGGTTCGCCGGGACGTGGGTCGGGGTCGACGGCGAGGCGGGCATCGCCGCGGTCGTGCACCACCTGGCGGGCCGGGGCGTGACCAGGACGGCCTTCGTCGGGGCGGAGCCCACCGACTCGTCGTCGCAGGAGCGGCTGGACGCCTACCGGCGGCTGGCGGGGGGTTCGGTGCTGCTGGGCGACTTCAGCCGGGACTGGGGGAAGGAGGCGGCCGGGCGGCTGCTGGAGGCGGGGTCGCTGCCGGAGGGGATCGTCTGCGGCAACGACACCATCGCGCTGGGGATGCTGGCCGAGCTCGCGCGCAGGGGCGTGCGGGTGCCCGAGGACGTGCGGGTGACCGGCTTCGACGACATTCCTTATGCCGAGCTCGGGCAGCCTTCGCTGACCACCGTGCGGCAGCCGCAGGAGCAGATGGCCGCCGAGGCCGTTCGGGTGCTCGCCGCTCGGCTCGCCGGGGAGGAGGCTCCCGCGCAGCGGATCGCTATCTCGCCCTCGCTTGTCGTTCGGGCTTCGGGGTGAGGGGTTGGGGGTTTCTGGTGCGGTTTCGTGGGGGTTTCCGGGGCGCTCGCCGACCCCGGACCCCCGGCAGGTCTCCGGGACCGAAGCGGCTCTGCCGGTTCGGGTTCTTTTGAGCTCGTGGTTCTGGGGCGCTCGCCGCCCCCAGACCCCCGGCAGGTCTCCGGGATGAGTCTCCGCTGTTCGCTGCGGTTCGGTTGGGGTGGTTCTCATCCCGTCGACCTCCACGAGGGCTATCAGACCGCGTCAAGGGGGCCGTTTTGCTTAGGCGCTGCGGTTTTGCTTGGTTGTGCCCCCTTGACACGGCCTGATCGGGCTGGCGCCAGGTCGACGGGATGAGAACCAAACCCCTCCCTTGTAGGTGGGGACTTCAACCCCGCCCTTGTAGGTGGTGGGGTTGCTGGGCGCGTCCGCTTGTCGTCCCCGGCCCTTACAGCGGGAGCGGCACGGTGTCGCCAGTGGCTGCTGCCCGTCAGGCCCGGCGGCGGCATGGCGTGTGGCATCCTTGCCGGGCCGTTCCGCCCCCGACCCGATGAGTGTCTACTGTGGATGAAATTGTCCGGAGCTGGACGTCGGAGCTGCTCGACTCCGGCAACGCCGTCGCCATGGTCGTCGGTCTGATCGCGCTGGGGCTGGTGTGGTCCCGTGGCACCTGGCTTCCGCTGCGCAACGTCGTCACCATCGCCCACGAAGGCGGGCACGCGGTGGTCGCGCTGCTCAGCGGCCGGACGTTGAACGGGATCCGGCTGCATTCCGACACCTCCGGGCTCACCGTCTCCACCGGCAGGTCGACCGGTCCGGGCATGGTGTTCACGCTGCTCGCCGGGTATCCGGCGGTGTCGCTGCTCGGGCTGGGCGGGGCGTGGCTGGTCTCGGCCGACGGTGCGCAGATCATGCTCTGGGTCTGCATCGGGCTGCTCGCAGTGATGCTGCTGGCGATCCGCAACGTGTACGGCGTGCTGTCCGTGGTGGTCACCGGCGCCGTGGTCTTCGTGGTCTCGTGGTTCGCGACCCCGGCGTGGCAGGCGCTGTGCTGCGTGCTGTTCAGCTGGTTCCTGCTGTTCGGCGGGATCCGGCCGGTCGCCGAGCTGAGTCGCAAGCGCAGCCGGGGCCGAGCGGCGAACTCCGACGCCGACCAGCTCGCTCGCCTGACCGGCGTTCCGGCAGGCGTGTGGCTGGCGCTGTGGTTCCTGGTCGGGTTCGCCGCGCTGGTCGTCGGCGGCCGTTGGCTGGTGTTGATACCGCAGATCTGACCCGTGAGGACGGCCTTCCCTGGTATTGGGCTCCGAAGCGGCAGGACCGCTTCGGTCCCGGTGTGAGCATCCGCTCGTTGCCGGGAGGCGGCCGGATGCAGCAGCATCGCGGCGTGACTTCGAACCTCGGCGGCACCTTCACCCTCACCGACGGGCTCGCGGTCAGCCGCGTCGGTTTCGGCGCCATGCAGCTGGCCGGACCCGGCGTGTTCGGCCCGCCCGGCGACCGCGAGCAGGCGCTGCGCGTCCTGCGCCGCGCCGTCGAGCTGGGCATCGACCACATCGACACCAGCGACTTCTACGGCCCGTGGGTCGTCAACGAGCTGATCGCCGAGGCGCTGCGCCCCTACGGCGAGAACCTGGTGCTGGCCACCAAGATCGGCGCCTACCGCGACCACGAGGGCGCCTGGCTGCCGCTCGGCCACCCCGACGCGCTCAAGGCGCAGGTGCACGACAACCTCCGCCGCCTCGGCGTCGACGCGCTGGACCTGGTCAACCTCCGCTACCTCACCGACCTGCCCGGCGTCACGCTCGCCGACCAGCTCGGCGCGCTCGTGGAGCTGCGAGAGCAGGGCCTGGTGCGGGCGATCGGGCTGTCCAACGTGTCGCTGGAGCAGTTCGAGCAGGCGCGCGAGATCACCGAGATCGCGTCGGTGCAGAACCTCTACAACGTCGTCGACCGGACCTCGGCCGCCCTGGTCGACCGGACCGCCGAGCTCGGCGTCGCGTTCGTCCCGTTCTTCCCGCTGGGGTCCGGTTTCCACGGCAGCCGGGCGCGGCAGGACGACACGCTCGCCGAGATCGCCGGGCGGACCGGGGCGAGCCAGGCGCAGGTCTCGCTGGCCTGGCTGCTGCGCCGCTCGCCGAACGTCCTGCTCATCCCAGGCACCTCTTCGGTGGCGCACCTGGAGGACAACACCGCCTGCGCCGTCGCCGGCATCTCCGACGCCGACCTGGCCGCGCTGGACTCCCTGGTCGCCGAGGGCGAAACCCTGGAAGCCGCGCACTGAACCAATCGCCCCGGCTCGTAGTGGTCTAGATCGATACGGACGGCTGACGCGATGATCCGCGCGGATGGGCGCCCCGGAGGGCTGGTGTCACCCAGTAGTCTGGCCGACACGTGTCATTACGGCATCCGAGGTGCGGTCTTGAGCGAACAGGTGACGTGGGTACCGGACCAGGTCGACGAGGAGATCCCCAGTGCCGCGCGGGTCTACGACTACCTCCTCGGCGGCGCGCACAACTTCGCGGCGGACCGCGTGCTCGCCGAGCGCTTCCTCCAGGCTTTGCCCAGCGCGCGCGACGTCGCCCGGCTCAACCGCGCTTTCCTGCGCCGCGCGGTGGTCTTCATGGCCGAGCAGGGCATCCGCCAGTTCCTGGACCTCGGATCGGGCATTCCCACCGTGGGCAACGTGCACGAGATCGCCCACGGGATCGATCCGGAGTCCAACGTGGTCTACGTGGACTACGAGTCCGTGGCGGTGGCGCACAGCGAACTGCTGCTCCAGGGCGACGAGCACGCGACCGTCATCCAGGCGAACATGCTGGAACCGGACCGCATCCTCGGTCATCCCGACACCCGGCGGCTGCTGGACCTGTCCCGGCCGGTCGGCCTGATCATGGCCGGCGTGTTCCACTTCGTGTCCCCCGAGTCCGACCCGCCGGGCATCGTCGCCCGCTACCGCGACGAGTTATCCCCCGGCAGCTTCCTGGCGCTGTCGCACTTCACCGCCGACATCAGCCCCGACGAGATGGCCGGGGTGGTGCGGGTGATGTCGCGCAGCTCGGACCCGATCCACCCGCGCACCCGCGCCGAGATCACCGAGCTGTTCACGGGATTCGACCTGGTGGAACCGGGAATCGTGGGAACGGCGCTGTGGCGCCCGGACCACCCGGAGCGGGCCGGGCTGGAACCGGGGGCCGCGCAGATCTACGCGGGGGTCGGACGCAAGGGATGATCGACCAGCGGAGCACGGCAGGACGACGACCGGCGGGCGGGCCGGGCACCTCGATGGACGGTGAGATGAGCGTGGGAGACCCCGAAGATCCGGCGGCAGGCCGGATCCACGGAGTGCTGACCCCGCAGCGGCACAGCAGCCAGTGGCGTTCCGCGCTGGCCAGGAAGTGGGCGGTCCGGCTCAGCTCGGCCTCCTACATCCCGATGTCGCGGGAAGCCATCGAGTCGTGCCTGCTGGAGCTGGTGGAACTGATCGTGGACGCGCTGGAGGACCCGGACCGCATCGAGGAGGTCGGGCGGCAGGTCGGCGCCAAGCTGGTGGAGATCCACGCGACCGGCGAGGAAAGCCTCACGCTGAGCCTGGAGCTGATCCGCGACGTCGTGCTCGCCGACTCCGCCGACGACACGATCCGCCGGATCCTGGCGCTGCTGACCGCGATCGCCGCCGGTTACGCCGCGGCCGACCGGGAGAACACGTTCACCCAGCAGGAAACGCTGAAGCGGGCGCTGCTGCGCTCCAAGCTGCAGGCCGACCGCGATCTCGCGGCCAGCGAGGCGCGCTTCACCGAGGTGTTCACCAGCACGCCGGTCGGCGTCGCGATCTCCGACCTGACCGGCAAGTTCGTCCAGGTCAACCCGGCGATGGGCGAGACGCTCGGCTACCGCGTGCAGGACCTGCGGTCGATGACCGTGCACGACCTGTTCCACCCGGACGAAGCCGCCTACCTCACCGCGGCCTACGCCGAGCTCGCCGAAGGCGGCCGGGTCCAGCGGCTGCGGGAACGGCGGCGCCTGGTGCGCGCCGACGGCGAGACCGCGTGGGCGTACCTGGCGGTGTCGGTGCTCAAGGGGACCGAGGGCGAGCCGCGGCACTTCGTCACGATGGTCGAGGACATCAGCGAACTGCACCTGCTGCAGGAGCGGTTCCAGTACCAGGCGCTGCACGACGCGATGACCGGGCTGCCGAACCGGCAGTTCTTCCGCACCAGGCTGGAGGCCGCGCTGGCCAACCTGCCCAAGGGCGCGCGGCTGACGCTCTACCACCTCGGGCTGGACGGCTTCGAGCTGATCAACGACGGGCTCGGGCACGAGGTCGGCGACGGGATCATCAAGGCGGTGGCGCGCCGCCTGGAGCAGCTGCTCCAGCGCGAGGAAGCCATACTGGCCAGGTTCGGCGGCACCGAGTTCGCCATCCTGGTCCTGGAATCGCCGCGGACGCCGCCCGTGCACGAGCTCGCCCCGATGATCAACGAGGAGCTGGCCGAGCCGATCTACGTCGGAGAGCACGGCATCGCGACCTCGGCCAGCATCGGCGTCGTCCAGCGCACCGCGGGCGAGGGCGACGCGTCGAACATGCTGTGGGCGGCCGACGTAGCGTTGCGCCGCGCGGAGGCGGCGGGCAAGCGGCAGTGGGCGCTGTTCGATCCGGACCGGGCACCCAACGAGCGCATACAGGCCAAGCTGGCCGCGATCATGCCGGGCGGCCTGGAACTGGGCGAGTTCGACGTCGTCTACCGGCCGATGGTGCGCATGCGCGACGGCGGGATCGGCGGCATCGAGGCGAAACTGCGTTGGGAGACAGCGGAGTTCGGCCGCCTCGACCACGCCGACTGCCTCCGGCTCGCCGAGCGCTCCGGCGTCACCCTCTCGCTGCGCGACTGGATGCTCAGCAGCGCCTGGGCGCAGCTGGGCCGCTGGCACCGGGCGGGGCACCGGATGCGGCTGGTGGTCGGGTTGAGCCCGAACCAGGCGCAGGACCCGGACCTGGTCGCCACCATCCGCCGGGTGCTCGCCGAGGAGTCGCTGGACGCGAGCTGGCTGCGGCTGTCGATGCCGATCTCGGTGATGCTCGGCGACAACGAGGAAGCCCGCGAGAACGTGGCGTTCCTGGACCGGCTGGGCGTGAAGACGGCACTGCACGACTTCCACGGCTCACCGGGAGAACTGCGCCACCTGCGTTCCCTGCCGGTCGACGCGGCGCAGTTCTCCGACGAGGTGGTCCGGCTGATCAGGGACGCCGACGACGACTCGCAGGAAGTGCAGGCGGTCACCGGGTTCGTGCCGCTGCTCCAGTCCTGCGGCGCGAGGCTGGCGGTCGGCGACATCGACACCGAGGAACAGGCCCGCCGCTGGCAGCGGATCGGCTGCGAGGTCGGCTCGGGCGGGCTCTACGGAGAACCGGTGCCCGCGGTCGAGGTACCCGCGATGCTGAGCCGGTTCCGGGCGTGATCAGCCGGCGCGCTCGGCGCCGTGTAGGCGTCGCTGCTGGATTCCGCGAACGGCATCGTGCGGACGGTTGATGCTTTGCCGCAGTGCGGGTGTTCAGCACCTCGCGGCTCGTGGCCAACCGTTGGGATTCGCGATGGAAGTCCCGCAGCTTCTCGCCGACCCGCTGGCTCACCCGCAGCAGCGGCCAGGTCGCACCAGCGGATCGGCAGGCTGGGAGCTGAGCCCCAGGCGCCTCCCAGCCCCTAAACCCGCGCAGCGGTAACGACCCAAGCGGCGGACCCGTACTCGACGCCCCGAGAAGTCCGGTGTTCGGCCATGTCCGCCTTCAGGGCCTCGACTGCGCGCTCCGCGGCGTCGGCGGAGAGGCCGTTGAGCAGGCCGCCGTGCTGCTCGTGGACGAACGCGAAGGCGTCCTCCACGTCGTCGCCGAACCACATCGGCTCCTCGACGGCTCGCAGCGTCACGTCCGCGAAGCCGGCTCCGGTAAGCAGTTCCCGCACCCGGGCCGGGTCGCTCAGCGAGAACGGGCTCGGCCCGTCCGCCGGTGGCGCAGGCAGGTCGCGGCCCGCGGCGAACATCCGCCGGAAGGTGCTGATGAACTCGTTGCGCTCCAACGGTTGCCAGGTGAGCAGCACCAGCCGACCACCCGGCCGCAGGGAACGCGCGATGTTGGCGAACGCCGCCGGTGCGTCGCCGAAGAACATCGCGCCGTGGCGGCTGATCGCGATGTCGAAAGCTTCGCCGAAGGCGTGGGTCTGGGCGTCGGCCTGCTCGAACTCGGCGTTGGCCACGCCCTCCTCCCGCGCCCGCGCGCGGGCGAGCTCGACCATGTGCGACGACAGGTCCACGCCGAGCGCCGATCCAGCGGTGGCGCGGCGCGCCGCTTCGCGGGTCGTCTGGCCGTTGCCGCAGCCGATGTCGAGCACTCGCGCGTCCGGCTCGATCGCAGCCGCGCCGAAGAAGTGGTCGCGGTAGGCCGCGACTCCCGCGTCGAAGCGGTCCGCGCGCGCCGCCCAAAGCGCGCCCTGCTGCCCGTCCCAGGAACCGAACTGGTCGGCATTGGACTCGTCAACCCAGATCGGAATCCCCATGCGCCTCACCCTAATGGCCGGGCGCAAGCGAAAACCGGCCCCGCCGGGAAGCGGGGCCGGTTTCAGCGCGTTGCCTCAGCCGGCGTAAACGGGCTGGGTCTGCGGGTTGAACTCCTCGAACCGGACCTTCTTGGCCGGGTCGGTCCGCGGGTCCTTGATGTCCAGGACGTCCAGGCCCTCCTGGATGCCGCTGGAGTAGATGTGGCCGTTGTAGTAGTACGCCGACCATGATCCGGCCGTCTGCAGCTTCGCCGGGTCGAACGGCGACCGGTCGAAGAACGCGATCTCCTGCGGCTTGGCCGAGTCGGTGAAGTCCCACACCGACACGCCGCCCTGGTACCACGCCTGGACCATGATGTCCTTGCCCGGCACCGGGATCAGCGACCCGTTGTGCGCCACGCAGTTCTCCGTGTCGGTCTGCGGGCGGTCGATCTTGAAGTAGCTGCGGAACTCCAGCTTCGCCTGGTCCCCGGAGCCGACGATGTCGTAGACGCCGTCCGCGCCGCGCTTCGGGCCGGTCTGCGGGTTGCAGGTCGGCGCGCTGCCGCCACCGAGCTCGTCGGTGAACACGACCTTGGTGCCCTCGTTGTTGAACGTCGATGGAGTCAAAACACCAACGGACGGAGGAACACCAGGTGAACGTCCCCACCACCCCACCGATGCACTACGCGCCGCAGGTCGCGCCGCGCAACGGCTTCGGAACCACCGCGCTCGTGCTCGGCATCACCGGCGCCGTGCTCGCCCTGGTGCCAATCGTCGGCGTGATCGCGTGGCCGCTGGTCATCCTCGGGCTGATCTTCGGCATCCTCGGAATGCAGCGGGCGCGCACCGGTGCCGCGACGAACAAGGGTGCGGCCATCGCCGGCACCGCCACGTCGGCGCTCGGACTGCTGATCTGCATCGTCTGGGCGGTGTCGTTCGCCGGTGCGGTGGCCACCACTCCGCCGGCCACGATGCCGCTGCCGACGCCACCGGGGCTGCCCGCGGAGGTTGTCTCGCCGAGCGTGGCGGACGAACCGTCAAAGACGCTCCCCGTGCCGACGCCGAAGGCGGGCACGATCAGCGGTAGCGGCACCTTCCTGGTCGGCGTCGATATCGAGCCGGGCACCTACCGCTCGGCCGGTCCGCTCGCGTCGGTGATCCCGAATTGCTACTGGGCGCGGCACAAGGATGCGTCCGGCGACATGCTCTCGATCATCGCGAACGCCAACTCGCAGGGGCCGGCGGTCGTCAAGATCGCCGCGAGCGACGGCGCGTTCGAGACCAACGGGTGCCAGACCTGGGAGCAGGTGAAGTAGTGGCCGCGTCGAGTCGGCGGCGAGCTGATGCCGTCACGCTGCTAGCGATCCTCGCGATGTGCGCGCTCGCAGGTGCGGCGATGTGGTACGCCGTGCAGCACGTACCGACGGACGGCATCCGGACCGTGACGCAGGTTCGGGACGCGAAACCGCCGCTCGACGCGTTCGAAGCCGTGTATGCCTCGCTCGCGGTTGGGATGATCGCCGCGCACTACATCGTCCGGCTGACGCTCGACGAGCGGCGGGAGCGTCGCAAGGCGCGACGCGCGGCGGCGAGGTAGGGAGGAAGCAGGAGCGCCCCCGGCACCACGGATGCCGGGGGCGTTTCGCTGTGCTCGTCAGGCGCCGAAGCGGCCCGATTTCACTGCTCCGATGAACGAGGACCACTGCTCGGTGGTGGTGGTGAAGTAGCCGGCGGCGCGGTTCTTGGTGTCGCGGACCGCGGCGCCGGTACCAACCCGGCCAACCTCTACGCAATCGCCCTGGTTGCCGCTGTGCGTGCTCTTACGCCAACCGGTGGGGGTCGTCATCCTGTGTGCTCCAACCTGTCTGCTATCTCGGCGATGAGCGCCGCGCTATCGTCGGCGTTCATCGCAGCCGCGCGCAGCGTATCCGCCGCGGCCTGGTAATCGTCTACGTCCCTGGCATCGGTGATAGTGGTACTTGATCTGTAGTGCTCCAACTGCACGACCGGTTTGGTTCGGTCGAACTCGATAAGCACGAACGGACCTTCGAGCGCCGGCGTGTACCGCCGGTCGGCGGGTAGGACCTGAACCGTCACGTTGTCCAGATCAGCCCACTTTGCCAGCTGCCGCAGCTGATCAATCATCACGTCGTCGGCACATGGCGGATGACGTAGCGCTTGCTCGCCGATGATGGCGCAGAACTCGACGGGGTTTCGGCGACGGATAATGACGTCGCGTCGGCCGAGCCTGTAGGTGACGCGCTGATCGGCTTCACCGCGGGTCGCCCCGGCGCCGATCATGATCGATCGAGCGTAGTCCGAGGTCTGTAGCAGTCCAGGAACCAAGAGCGGCTGAACGTTCGTGATCCGGCGGGCCGTGCGCTCGTACTCCGTGAGCGCCGCCAACTGCCGTTCAATGCCTGGCGCCACCCAGTTCGGATCGCCGGCGTCCCGTGCCAATTCGAGCAGCCGATCACGCTCCGGTCCGGTGACGCCGAGGATGCCCAGCACTGCGCCCGTGTCGGCTTCGCTTGGCGTCAGCCTGCCGTTTTCCCATCGGGAAACGTGCGTGTGGGATCGGCCAAGCTGCGCGCCGAGCTGATGCGTGGTCAGTCCAGCGTTCTTGCGTGCCTGTCGAAGCTCGGCGCCGAGTTGCCGCGCGCGAGGCGTGTCCGCGGTGCTAGCCATGCACCAAATCGTATCGGACCGGTACGCGGGGTCGGGTGATTACTCGATCAGCTCATTGACAGCATGGTGCATGCACCGAGAAGATGTTCATGCACCAACCACCGAGTGTGAGGAACTGGCCGCGGACAGTGCACCGAGGCTAGCGCACACCGCAAACCAGGCAGCCGGGGGTGAACGATGTACCAACCGCATCCGTTCCACTGGATTCCGGCGCAGGGCAAACGCCACGCCAGTAGCGAGAGCTACCCCGCGGGAGTGCAGGGGTATCCCGACGGAAGCGAAGTTTCGATGCTCTGCGAACAGAAGCTCGCCGCAGACAACAGCCCCCTTGCATGGCTGTGGGACACCTGCGAGCCGTGCAACGTGGCGGCACACCTGCTCGCGGCAGGGGCGGCGGTCTGATGGACACCTGCACCGCCGCGCAGCTCGCCAAGGCGATCAATGCCGCTGGATTCATGCTCGCCAACTCACTCAATGACGTGCGCGCCGGCCGCTACGGCTCCGCCGATCTGCACGCAATCGCCGACGGACTCGAATCGCTCGTCGGTGAACTGCGCGCCGCTGCCGATCCGCCGGCGGTCATCGACATGTCGCGCTCCGAGCGCGACGAGTAGACCCGGCTCGGTGCTGTGACCCCCGACCGGCACCGAGTCGTCCGGCCTGGTCTGACGCGAACCCCCAGCGCGCCAGGCCAGGCCGGAATCCAAACGCGAGAGCAAAGGCAAGGGCTGAACGATGACAAACCCGTACCTTCCCCCCTCGCACAGCGATCGTGACGTGCACTGGCACGCCTACATCGAACGGTGCTGCGGCGCGCCAGGTGTGCACTCGACGCGAGACGAACGTCTTGCCCAGCAACCAGAAGAGACCTTTCGGACGCCGGAAGGTGCGGCGGAATGGGTCGGCGCGATGGTCGCCGCCTACGCCCGCAAAGACGAAGTGCGGTTGATCGGTCCGATGGGCGGGGTGGGCCAGGTCGGCGACCCCGATCACGTGATGCACGAGCGGCGCGAATCGCTCGTGATTCTGCTCCGCGGAGATAGCCACTACGTGGATTTCCGCGGTGAAACCGGCCGCGTTCACCTGTGGGTGGAAGCGGTCACCCCCGATGAATGTAAGGAGGACATCGTTCACGATGGCGACGACCAGTAGGGGCGATACCGTCGAGCTGACCGACCTACCCGGGTTGCTCGACGATCTCGCCGAATACCTGCTCACGCGGGGCGTCGAGGTGCCGACACCAGGTACCCCGGCGCAGCCGCCGAGCATGGGATCGTGCCCGGCAGGGGGCGATCACGCGCCGATCCCGATTCAGGGCGGCGGCGGCAACCAGTGCGCGAAGTGCGGCGCATCGTGCTGAGGTGCGCCGGTCAGGAACGGGCATTCCCGACCGGCGCGGCGGGTAACTGACAGAGCCACCCGCCCGACACGGTAGCCGTCGACCTGCCAACGAAGCCAGGTCGACGGCCACCGGAAACACGAAAGCGCCCCCGCACCCATCACGGGTGCGGGGGCGTTCTCGCGATCAGCCACGCGGAGGCGTGGCGGTGCCGGCAGCGTGCCGGCCGGTCGTCGCCGGCGGGTAGGTGGGCGGGACGTTCGAGCCGAGCACGATCCGCGTCAGCCACGGCGGCATGTGCGGTTCCAGCCGGCGCAGGCCGGCGTAGACCGCGGCGAGCACCAGCGGCACCACCAGCGTCGGGCCGGCGTCGCCGAGCGCGTCGACGAGCCAGCCGGGGGCGCCGGCGGTGACGGCGTAGGCCACCAGGGCAGCCCAGACCGCCGGAACGGTCGTGCGGAGCCATGACGTGAGCTGGTCAGACACGGGGCATCACTTCCACTTCGCATCGATCTCGACGGACAGGGACAGGTCGCAATCGGACCGGTAGACCACGCAGACCTGCGTAGCGGCGGCCGGAATCGGCCACGACTGCCGGTCGTTCGCCACGAGGGTGTACGGACCCTGCAAGCCGTACTTGCGGCCAGGCTTCCCGTCTGCCTGCCAGTCCTCGCACGCGTAGACCTCGCGAACCTCGACGTTCTCGCCGGCGACCAGCGAGACGAACAGCTCGCCATCGGTGCCGGTCACGCGGCCGAACTTCGGCGGGATCGCCGCGGCGAAGGTGCGCACGCGGTCGGGGCTTCGGGGAATGGTGTAGCCGAACGCCGAGTCGCCACCGGAGTACCGGCGCACGAGATCGAACAGCTCGTTCGTGGTGGCCATGTCGAGTTCCTGTTCTCCGCTGGCAACAGCGGCTCGAAAGAGGGTCATGTCGACGCGGCCGGGGTCGATTTTCCCGGTCACGCTGGTTTCCTTGTGGCCGCGCGCGTGCTCGGCGGACAGGCCGAGGTGGTCGAGGACGGCGCGGGTCGCACGGACGGCGGCGGCGTACTGCTCGGGGCTCGGCCCTTGGTTGACGCCCTGGTAGTCCCACTCAAACCCGACGTACAAGGTGTTGCCGTCGCCGGCGGGGCACGGGCCGGACGCCTTCGCTTGGCCGGCGTGGTTGGCGCGGCCGGCCGAGATCAGGTGTACGACGCCGTCGTATCCGATGACGCCATGGCACAGCGGGCCGGCGAGGTCCGGCCGGCCTCGGACGCACAGGTCGACGGTCGGCGCCGGCCGTTCGTAGCTGGCGGTGGTGGCGGTGTGGTGTTCGAGCACACCCACGGGTTCCCACGGGAGGGCGCCGGCGTAGGGGCTGGTGCGTTCGCGCCACCCGGGGGTTTCGACGACGTGCAGGCCGGCGCCGCGTAGGACGTCGGCGAGCCACACCAGGGGGAGAGCCATAGGGGTTACCTCGGTTCGTCGGGGGTGGTTGGGGAAGTGGAGCCGGGTTCGACGCAGCCGACGCCGTCGTACGTGGTGCCGCTGGGCGAGAGCAGCAGCACGGGGCGCAGCTCGTATCCCGCGGGGCAATCCGGGCCGGGTTCGCCGCGGTCGCCCTTCTCGCCCTTCTCGCCTTGCGGGCCAGGCTCGCCGGGCGGGCCGGGCGGCAGCGGCCCGACGTCCGCTGTGCTGCCGTCGGAATAGGTCACCAGCAGCCGGCCGCCGGTGGTGTCGACCGCGGCCACACCGCGGCCGTCGGTGCCGTCTTGCCCGTCGGTGCCGGGTTCGCCTTGCGGACCGGCGGGGCCGACGATGCGGCCTACGGTGTCGCGGGTGCCGTCGGAGTAGATGACCAGCAGATCAACGCCTTGCACGGTGGTGGCGGTGATGCTGCGGCCGGTGGCGCCGTCGCGGCCGGTGACCGGTCCGAGGTCCCGTCGGGTGCCGTCGGTGTAGGTGACGACCAGGTGCCCGTTGTCGATGCTTGTCGAGGCGATGCCGCGAGGCACGGCGGGCGGGTTGGGCTGTTGGGCGATCCTGTCGGCCGACAGGCACGCGGCGCCGAGCCGGGCCGCGGCGTCGCCACCCTGCGCGCACACGCGGGCCACGTCGTCGGCGAGCTGGTCAAGGGTGCGTTCTGCGGATGCGGCGCGCCCGGTCTGCTGCTCGGCCTGCTGTGTGCGGGCGCCGAGCGTCAGGGTGAGCCACCCGACCCAGCAGACGAGCAGCACGAGCACGGCGACGCGTGCCCGCGCCCAGGTCATCCACTTCGGTCGAGTCATGCGTTCCCCCGTCGTGCCTGCGCCGCGGCGTCCTCCGCGTGCCAGCGGGCGCGGCGTTCGTCGTCGAGCTTCTGCGCGAGCTCGTCGGTGCGGCGCTCTTGCGCGTCGAGTCGTTCGCGAAGTTCGGCGAGCTCGGCGTCATGCGCGGTGTTGATCCGGTCGAGCTCGGCGGCGTGCCGCGCTTCGGCGTCGGCGAGTGCCTGCCGGTAGTCGGTGCGG
This sequence comes from Saccharopolyspora taberi, assembly GCF_039534165.1. Lineage (NCBI taxonomy): Bacteria > Bacillati > Actinomycetota > Actinomycetes > Pseudonocardiales > Pseudonocardiaceae > Saccharopolyspora > Saccharopolyspora taberi. Next base: position 25,493 of record NZ_BAAAUX010000001.1, read on the forward strand.
TCGCTGCTCGCGTGCCGCATGACGAAGAACAGGAGGGCGAGCAGGACGCCGCCGATACCGGCCTGTGGTGCGACGGTGGCCAGGATTCCGGCGACGTCCACGCGCGCCCCCTTTCGTGATCAGGCGAGGGCGAACCAGAACAGTTGATTTGCGCGGGTCCACACGCCCGACGTCATGTTCAGTGACGCCGGCGGCGGGTAGGTCTGGCCGCCCTGGTACACCGAGTACGGCTGTTCGCCGATGAGCAGCTGGGCACCGGTGCCGGTCGGCGTCGAGGACAGCCGCGGCGATGTGGTCCAGCCCGTGACGATCAGGCACAGCGCCACGTACTGGCCTTCGGTGATCGCCAGGCTGCCGATGCTGATGTGCCGGACGCCGGTGGCGTTGACGTGCTCGACGCCGAAGCGGAACACCCGCTCGGTCAGTGCCGCAAGCGAGCTTCCGGTGTAGACCTTGACGTCGAACGTGCCCGTACCGCCGGCAGCGGCAGAGGTGACGCAGAACCGCATTTCGCTCGCGGTGAACGTCTTGGTACTGCGGGTGGCGACCGCGGTCATGAACCCGTTGGACACAGATTCGCCCCATTGGCAGTCGGATCTCTGGTGCGAGCTGATCACGTCGCCGTAGAGCGCGGTATCACTGGCCGTGGTGGGAACCAGGTTCGTCGCGGCGGTTTCGAGGGTGGTGACCCGCCCCGACAGGGTGGTGACGCTGCTCGTGGTGGCCTTCGCGTCGAGTGCGGCCTGTAGGCCGGTCACGTCGCTGATGGCGTGGGTGTGTGCGGCCGGGGTCGGCGTGGTCGGCGACCAGGTGCCGCCGGAGTAGGTGAGCACCTGTCCTGTGGTGGCGCCGGTCGTGGTGACGTCGGTCAGCTCGTCCAGCGTGGTCGCGCCGCCACCTTCGCCGCCGCCGGTGTTGTCGGTGCCCGGCGCCCATCCGGTGCCGGTGTATTTGAGCACCTGCCCGGAGATTGCACCCGTGGTGTCGACGTCGGGAAGGTCGCCGAGCGCGGGCGCCGGCGCGGTCTCCAACGTGTCGATTCGGGTATCGAGCGCGTCGGTGGTCGTGGTGTCCGCCTTGCCTGCGAGCGCGGTGGACAGGCCGGTCACGTCGGACTGTGCGTGCGTGTGCGTGGCGTTGGCCTTGCCCGCGAGCGTCGACGACAGGCCGGTGATGTCGGACTGCGCGTGCGTGTGGCTCGCCGGCGTCGGCAAGCCGTTGACCCACCCGGACGCGTTGCGGATCACGGCCTGACCGGTCGCCGGCGTGGTGATCGTGACGTCGGTCAGATCGTCCAGCGCCGGCGGTGGCGCGGATTCGAGATCGTCGAGCCGGTTCCCGTGCGCGTCGAGCAACGGGCCGTAGCCGTTGGACTGGTCGATCAGGGCGTTTTGCGCGGCGGATTCGAGGTTGCCGCCTGCGGGCACGTACGGAATGGTCACGGGTCAGCTCCAATAGCCGTAGTCCCAGCGATCCGCCGGCGTGGTGCCGTCCCACTTCGACGCGCCAGGGGGTTGGATCATTTCGACGGTGTAGGTGTCGGTGAGGCCGGCATCGGCGTCGAAGACGCGGCGGATTCCGTAGATTTGCAGCCAGATTCGCGGGCCGAATCCGGCGGCGTCGGCGACTTCGATGGTGTCGCCGATCTGCACCCGCGGATCGCCGGGCACGGTGATCGTGTCCGACACGGGAATGGGGCGGCCGAGCCGGGCGACGAGCCGTTCGAGCAAGACCCGCATGACCCATTCGTCTTGCTGCCAGGTGTTGCCGGTCAGTTCGATGACGCGCTCGCCGGCCAGGGCGATGGATTCCGTGTTGCGGACGGTCCAGGTTTTCGCGGCGTCTTCGGCCACGACGGTGCCCTGAATGCGGAATCGGCTCGCGCCGTTGGGGTCGACGTGGCCTATCGGCTCGTCCCAGCCGTTCCACACCCAGAGGCGGGCAAGGTCGCGGCTGATGAACTTCTGCTCGGTGTCGCCGGTCGTTCCCTCGCGGTAGTCCGTGCCCGTGTACGGCTTGCGGCCGGCGAACGGTACTTCGCTGTCCCAGAACCCGTTTTCGGGGATCACGGGAAGGTTGAACGGCTCGACGGCGATGATGGCATCGCCGGTCGGGATGAATGTTTCGAGCGCTGTCCCTGCCGCGACGACGAAATCCACCGGCAGTAGCTCGCCGGACGCGGCGCGGTAGAGCGGCACGCCGTCGGATGCGAGGTCGTAGGCGATGCCCGACACCGCGCGTCCGCTGGTCGTCGTGACGGTCCAGACGTTGCGGATGCTGTCGACGGTCGAGCGCAGCCGTAGCCCGGTGAAGTCGTCGACGGTGAACCGCCGGACGACGCCGGTCTGTCGGTCGAGCACGTCATCGAGCGTCCAGAACGTGAACCGCCCTTGCTCGTCGAAGAACACGCACCCGAACTCGGCGGCGGCGATCTCCTTTGCCAGCGCCCACGCTTCGCGGCCGGTCTGCCGCAGCGTGTGCGTGAGCCGGTTGTTGCCGGCGCTGATCACTGCCGTACCCGCCGGTGCGGTGTCATAGCTGAAGTTGCCAAACCAGGTAGCGCCGGCCACCTGCACCACGTAGACATCCGACACCGCGTAGGTGTGATCGATGGTGACCAGCCCCGACAACGGGTCCGTGAGGTTGGGCGCGTTGCGTCCGGTAAGGATCTGCTCTGCCGATACGGTGCTGTTGACCCGCATCTGCATCGTGATCTGCGTTGACGAGTTGGGAAGGAACCGCGCTTCTACGTAGTTCCACCCGGCGACCATGAACAGGTACGGGCCGGTGCCGACCCCGCCGGCCTGGTCGATCAGGCGCGGCGCGACACCACCGTTGCTGTTTTCGATGACGATCTGCATCCGGTTTTTGCGGATTTGCAGGGTGATCGGCGCCGAGTCGGCGTTGACGTTGTTACCGGGCCAGTGCACCCACGCGCCCATGACCCACGTGGCTTGCATCGTGCCCGCCACGCCACGGTCTTGCTCGTCGACCCAGTATTTGTGGTACACGGGCGTGACGCCCACGGGCGATGCTTCGTGCGCGAGGTAGCCGTGGGGTCCGTCGCGGTATGCCTCCGCGCGCGCACGCGTCGCAGAGTTGGCCGAGGTCTCCCATTCCTCCGTGCGCTGGTAGGTCTGGTCGTTGTCCAGCGTGCCCACTTCGGGGATCACGGACCCGTGGAAGGGCACGGACAGCACGGGGCCGAACGCGGTGCCGGACTCCTGCCCCTGCCACCACGCCCACCGCTTCGGCGGTCCCATCGTGAAACCGCCGGCGCGGGCGCACAGGTCGATGATCGCCGCCGAGTCGGTGAGCCCGCCACGCTTTACGCCCTGCTGCAAGGCGCGTTGCAGGATGCCGGACGGGGCGAGGTTGACCGGGCCGCGGGTGAGCTCGACGTGATCGAGGCATTCGATGTGGACTTCGCCGGTGTCACGGTCGGCGGTGATGTCGCGGACGATGCCGGTGATCTGCCGGAAGTCCTCCCATCCGGCATCGGTCCACACGCCGATGTCGAATCGCATCGGCGTGCCTTCGGGCAGCTGCCCGAAGAACGGGCCATCGGGGTTGGTGGCGGCGAACCAGTAGGCGAGCGGTTCGCCGTTGAGCTCGCCGGCCAGGGTCAACGGCAGTGATGCGGCGGCTTCCCCTTCGACGAGCATGATTTCTTCGGGGACGGTGCTCGATAGGGCGTGCTCGCGCTCGCCGGTGCGCACGAACCGCGACAGGTCAGACAGCTCATGGTCGAACGCGCCGTCGCGGTTCCAGTCGATGAGCAGCCGCGGCCGGAAGTACCGTTCTCGGGCGGTGATCGCCGCGGCGGCGGCCGGGGTGTGCGCGAGCACGGTTAGACCTCCTGCAAGGTGAGCGTGGGGTGTGACTGGCCGCGACGGGCGGCGGTGACCGGCATGGAGTCGACGGAGCAGACCGGGGCGCCACCGCCCAGCGCCCATGCGGTCGCTTCGGTGCCGGCTTCGACCTGCGCGGCGGCGACCGTGAGCACGGCGTTGGGGTTGGGGGTGGCGGTCGGGACGATCGACGGCGACAGGCCGATGACGCCGGCGGTCGGCGGCACGGTCACGGTGAGCCGCGACCACACGCCGGCGGTCAGCACGACATCGGTGCCGGTGACCGCCGCGGTGTAGCCGGTGGCGGTCCGCAGATCGGCGACCAGGCGCACCGTGACGGCGTGGGTGGATTGCACGTAGGCCGATGCGGTCACGGTCTCGTCGGGAAGGATGGGCGCCGGGTGGTCGCGGTCGAGACGTAGCGCGGCCGAGACGGGCCACAGTGACCACGCGAGCGCGTCACCCGCGGGTGGCGCGTCGTCGGGCCACACGGCGGCGGGTGCCAGGTTGCCGGCGGTGACGGTGATGGCGCTGGTGTCCCGTCCGCCGTAGCCCACGCTCGCAGCAGCGCGCGAGAGCCGGTTCGAGCGCCATCCGGGAAGCACGAACCGCAGCGGTCCGCGCACGTGTCTGTCCCGCAGGGCTTCGAGGTAGTCGCGCTCCACATCCGAAAGCCAGCGCCATTCGAAGGGGAACTTGCGGCGGGAACCGAGATAGTCGACGGTGACCGCGCCGGACAGGGCGACGTGCATGCCGCCCTGTCGCGACGCTTCTACCTCGAAGTCCTGGCGGGGCGCCCGCATCGGGCGTAGGCGCCCCAACGGGCCGAGGTACAACGGCACGGCTACCTCCTGCGGTTACTTGCCTGCGCGCGGTTGACGACACGAGCAAGCACACGGCCGCCGGTGTCGTCGAGCACCATCGACATGCCGGCCAGGGCATCGCGAAGCTCGTCCACCCGGATCGGTCGCGTCGACTCGCCGCTGTCGCCGTGGTTGTTGGTGGTGTGCGTCGACGGCGGGCTGTAGGCGAGGCCGGCGGGTGCGGCCACGCCGGGCACGCCGACGCCGAGCCCGATCCCACCGGGAGCCAGGGCCGAGCGGACTTGGCCGGCGACGCGGTGCGCTGCGGCGACCGCGGCTGTGCCGTCGGCGGCGATGGCCGAGGCAAAGTCCGTGATCAGCGCGCGACCCGAAAACGTGGTGTAACCGGAGCCGGAGAACGGGCCTTCCTTCGCAGGGCTGAACGGGAACAGGTTTCGGATCGACGACAGGACGCCGGACACCTTGCCCTTCAGCCAGCCGACCGCACCCGAGATGCCGTCCCACAGCCCTTGCAGCAGCGCGCGGCCGGAATCGACCAGCAGCGAGCCGAGGTTGCCGAGCGCGTCGAGGATCGACCCTGGCAGTCCACGCACGAAATTCACGACCGCCGATACTCCACTGTGGACGGCATCGCGGGCAGAATTCCATGCGTTGGTAACAAATTCGACGATCGAGCGTCCCGCGGACTGCACGGTTTCGACGCACCACTGCCACGCTGTCGACACCCACTCGGACACCGCCGACCAGGCCGATTGCGTCCACGAAACGACGGTGTCCCAGTTGGCCACGATCAGCGCGACCAGGCCGACAACGGCGGCGATCACCCACCCAATCGGCCCCATCGCAACAACCCAGCTCGCGGCCATCACGACCGCACGCGCCATCGCGCCGGCCGCCATCACTGCCCACTGCGCAACCACCTGCGCGGCGGTCACCGCCATCGACGCGACCGCGCGCGCGGCCATCGCCGCGAACTGCGCCCCGACCTGCACGGCCATCACGACCAGCGACGCAACCGAGCGTGCCGCCATCACCGCGAACTGCACAGCGGTGGTCACCGCCATGCGAACCGCGTTGGCGATCCACGCGGCCACCGCCCCAGCGAACCGTCCCATCGCGGCGAGCATCCGGTTGGTCGCCGTGCCCTGCGTGGTCGCGGCGGTGAGGAACTTCCCGCCGAGCGTCGTCAGTCCCATGATCAGCGGCGCCAGGCGCGCGCCGACCAGGCCGATAACCGTGATCCACGCGAGCACGCCGGCAACCACGGACTGAACGGGCGCGGGCAGCGACGCGAACGCCGATGCCAAGGTGCCGACTACGGACGCCACGAGCGGAAGGATGCTTCCCAGATGGCCGGACACCTGCGCGAGCAGGGAGAACACGGCGGCGATCTGCTCTTGCCCCTGCGCGGACTGCGACCATGCGGCCATCTGCCCGGTCAACTGCACCAGCGTGGCAAGGAACGCTTCGCCGTTGGGGGACGCTGCCCGGAAGATGTTCACCAGGACGGTTCCGACGTTGCGGGCGACCGTCCACAGCTGCCGCAGCACTTCGATGCCGCCGCGCATGAACCGTTCGAGGGCACCGGATTCGCGGGCCGCGGCCACCATGTCGGCGAGCCGTTGCGTGGCCGCGCCGGCGCCGCCGGTCATCTCGGCGAACAGCCGCGACCCGACTTCGGAGAGGTCGAGAAAGATGGAGATCAGCGGCCGGGCGGTGGCCGCGAGATTGCCGGTAGCGACCGCCGACGAACCCATGATGGATTCGACGGTGCGCACCTGCCGCGCTTCACCGAGGAACGCGCCCACGTCGAGCGCGGCCCGGTTGAACCCGGTAGCAATCGCGGTCATTCCGGCGCGCAGGACGGGAATGTACTTCCCGCCGAGGTCCCGCACCTGGGCGGAGGTACCGGCGAACGCCGCATCTTGCACGGCGTCGGTCAGCTTGTCCCACTGCGGCACCAGGTCACGCACGGCTTTCGCGGTGGCCTGCGCGTTCGGGGACAGCTCGGCGAGTGCTTCGGCGAACGCTTCCGGATCGCCAAGGTTCTTCATGGCCTCGCCGAAACCGGACGTTGCCACTTTCAGCGTGGCCATGGCCGCGCCGCCGGCGACCGCCACGCCGGGCAGCATCGCCAGGGCGCCGACCGCGGCCACGCCGGCGTTGCCGACCAGGCCGAGCGCGCCGGCCGCGGTCACCGATGCGGACGTGACCTTGCCGACCGACTCGGACGCTTTCAGCGCGTGCGGGCCGAAGTCCCGCAGTCCCTTGCGTGCGCGGGCGAGCGCCCGATCCCACCGGGTGGTGTCGAGTCGCAGGTATCCGACGAGCTCGCCGACGGTGAGGGCCACCGGATCACCCCCTGTCGGTCATCGCCGAGCGGCCTTGCGGGCGGCTTTCTCGGCGTCGGTGTCGGGTGGTGTCAGGGCGCGAGCGAGCCGGGATTCGCACGAGAGCAGGCCGACGATTCGGGCGCGCAGCCACCGCCACGAGCGCGTACGCAACACGCCCGAATCGACGTCGATGCCGTAGAACTCGTGCAAGTCCGCTTCGATCAGCGCCCAGCGCGAGAGGACTTCCCGCCACGAGTGCCCGCCTTCGCGGGCGTCTTGCGCGCCGGGGGCGTACCACTCGGCGATGCCGGTTGCGGGGTCGATCGGGCCGTGCGTCGCTGCGCCCGATTCCCCGCGGGACGTTCCGGGCGGCCACCGGCCGACCAGTACGCCTCTGCGGTTTCGGGGTCGACGGTCCAGTGAAGAAACGCCGTCATGCCGGCGACTTTCAGCGTGGGCCAGGGCAGACCATCGGCCACCATGTCGTCGTAGGCGCCGCCGAGCGCGGCCCGGTACATGTCGAGCTCGGCGGCGTCGTCGACAAGCTCGGCCGTCGGCGCGGGCGCGTCAACCTCAGTCTCAACCGCGGCGGCGGTGCCGATCATCCAATCGGACAACCGCTGCAACCGAAGACCAGTCGCGGCGTCCGGCGGATCGACGGTGTAGACCTTGCCCCGGATCGGCAGTGACAACGTGGGGTCAAGGAATTCGTCGAGGTCGCGGAGAGCCATCAGGCGCCACCGCCGGCGGTGCCGGGGTTGGCGATCTCGACCGGCTCACCCTGACCGGCCAGAGTGAACGAGAACGGTTCCAGGTCGGTGACCTCGCCGCCCTTGGTGAAGTCCGTAACGTTCGCGGTGCCCTGGTAGGCATCCGGCGAACCGTCGCGCCGGTACCAGCGCACAGAGATCGCAGCATCGAACCCGACCTTGCGGGCGGCCTTGCGGATCAACTCCTGGCCGGGATCGGGGGTGTAGGTCTGCGCGGCGTCGTCACGCTTGCGCTTGCCCTCCGCCTCGATCTGCCACTTCCGCTGGGTCACGACGTCGGAACCCCACCCGCCGCTGTCAAAGTCGCTGTCGTCCTCGGTGTTGTCGTCGCCGGACTCTTCGAACTTCGTCAGCCCCTTGACGGGCACCCACGTGTCCGGGGTGACGGGGTCCTCGACTTCGAGCGTCCAGTCCTTCGCGAGCATGCTGCGCAGGGCCATGATGTGCCTCCTACTGGCGGTGGGCCGTCGGGTGATGGGCGGTCAATCGGTAGTTGCTGACGTGCTCGTATCGGCCGCTGCTGTCTCGGCCCATCGGAGCGGAATTCAGGAACTCGACCAGGTGCACGCGCACACCGGACAGGTCGAGGTGTGTGGCGCCGATCAGCGCCTCGAACGCGGCGTCGATCAGGTCGAGCGCGTCGCGCGGGTCCTGCCCGGCCGAACGTGCCCGTACCTGCACGCCGAGCACGTCATCGGCCTGCGTGGCATCGACGGTCACGCGGTACGGCGTCAGCGCCACGATCCGCGCCGGGGCGGCCGGAACAGCGCCGACAACGATGCCGGTTTCGGTGTCGGTGTAGACGCCGGATGCCCGGTAGGTGCCGACGCCGTGTTCGGCGAGGTAGCCCGCGAGCCCGTGCGAAAGGTCGCGAGTCCAGCTCATGAGCCCAGCGCCTTTCGGATGCTGGACCGTACGAGCGCGGCCACCGTGTCGGCTTCGGTCGACATGGGCTGTTCGAGGTACTTGGCCTGTCGACCGGCGTCGTGCCGCCACGTCAACTCTTCGTGCTGCCGGGCCGCGTACACGGTGTCGTAGGACACGGCGGCGCTCATGCTGGACTCGTCGACGCTGGCCACCCCCGAACGTTCAAGGGTGGCTTCTTCGAGCGGTACGAGCTGACGGGAGACGCCGAGCACGTGTTCGGCCGCGAGCTCCAACCCTTTCAGCGCGCCGGCACGGGCGCGGCCTGTGACGCGCTCGCCGTTCCATTCGGTCTTGACGGTCAACGCCATCAGGTCAACACCACCTCGACGTGAGAAGGGACAGGAAGCCGTCCGCCATCGCGGCGCTTCGCCGTGATCACGGTTGAGCTCGTGCCGTCGGGCAGCGTCACCCGTGACCCCGCCGGCGCCACGGTGGACAGCGGCGCGTAGAGCGTGGTTTCGCTGACTACTTCGGTGCCGGCGTCGTCGCGCACCAGGCGCCGCGACGCATCGACCACCGCCCGCACGGTGACGGGGTCGCCGTAGATGTCGCCGTATGCTCCGCTGCCCTCATAGGCTTCGATCACGACATCGCTGCCGGCCTGCGCGAGCAGGAAGCGGGGAATGCCTGCCACAGCGCCCCCTTTCGGCTACCGGTGAACGATGTAGCCGGGCAGCAGCCCGGCCAGTCGCAGCGGCCGAGAGACCGTGTCCGGTGTCCGCCCGTCGCTACCGTCGGCATTGCCGGCACCGTTGCGGGACAGGGAAACCGACCCGATGGAAACGGTGCCCCACTGCCCGGCCTGCCCGGACTCGTCGCCGGTTTCCAACCAGTGCACGGCCTGCGCGCATGTGGCATCACGGAACGCGGCGACATCCTCGGGATCGACCGGCATGCCGTCGGCATCGGTGTCGTAAATCGCGGTGAACGTCAGTTCTTCCACCGCTTCGGACGCGCGCGCGAGCAGCCGCGACGCTTCCGGCTCGTCGGGAATCACCGCATCGGCCGGCGCGTAGGCGACGAGCTCGGCGCGGGTGGCGTACACGCGAGGCACCGGTCAGCCCTCGCCGTCGGTGAAGAACCGCGCGAGATCGTCACGGGTCAAGCTTTCGGCGTCGTCGCGGGACATGCCCTGCGACACCGCGTAGTCGAGCCAGTCGGACTTTCGGGCGCTGGGCTTCGGCATCTCGACCGGTCCCGACGCGGGCGCGGCGGGCTGCTCGTCGCCGTCGATGCTGTAGGCATCGTGCCGGCGGAAGTACGCAAGCGCCGCCGGGTCGCTGGTCTCTCCGGTGCCGTCGACGAACTCGACGCCGACGACCGTGCCGGTGTACGGGGTGGGTGCGCTCACGCGGGCCACGGGCTACCTCCGGGGTAGACGGGCGGTAGTGGACGAGCGGGTGTGCTCGCCCACTACCGAACCGGGTCAGGGGGTCGGGGTCTGCACGACGACGCGGAACGCGCCCGCGGAACGGGTGTGCTTGACGACGACGCCCACCGGCCCCATCTCCACTTCACCGGTCTTGACGGCGCCGGCGGTGGTGAAGTCCGGGAGCCACGTCTTCACCAGCGCGCCGGGGGTGGACACGGCGTGCACGCCGTCGAGGCCGAACCGCACCGCGTACAGCGACGTGACGCCGGTCGGGCCGTCGGTGTCGATGATCGGCGCGGCGCTGCCGGCCTTCTCCCGCGGGTTGATCAGCGGGATACCCCGGTACGCCTCGACCTCCTGACCGAACGCGTTCGGGGACCGGTCGTAGTAACCGGCGCGACGCGCCAGGCTGCGGATGCGGGCGATGCCCTTGTCACTGCCGAGGATCATCGACGGGGTGCCGTCGAGCGAGTCCAGCCATTCGTCGAGCTCGTCGAGTGCGTCGTGCCGCCCGTCCTCGGTGGACAGGTCAGCCCACGACGTGACCGCGGTGCGCTCGGTAACGGTGCCGGTCACGGCCTTGTCGATGCCGTCGAACCCGTTGGCCTCGACCGCCTCGTCCCCGTTGACGAACGAGTCCGCGAACTTCGCGCGGGTCGCCTTGATCAGCTGGCCGATCTGGTAGCTGACCTCATTGGACGCGGCCGGGCCGAGGTTGCCAAGCACCCGGTCGACCTCGAACGCGCCACCCAACGGGTTCAGGTCGACGCTGTAGCGCTCGCGCTTGGCGTCCGCCTTGGTGTACTCGCTGTTGTAGGCACGGAACGCGGCGCCGCGCTCGGTGATGTGCCGGGTGTAGGCATAGGTGAGGGTCGCCCCACCGCCGGCCGGCGACACGGCCGGGTCGAACGTCAGGGCGTCGAGGATCGCGCTGGACTTGCGGAACTCGTCGATCACGGTCAGGTCGACCGCATCGGTGGTGTTCTTCGCAGCGTCGGCGAGGGTGATCGCCATGGTTGTTGTCTCCTTGCGGGTCAGGCGCGGCCGTATCGGGCGGCCACTGCGTCAGTGAGTGACTTCGGCTTGCTCCCGGCACCGGACCCGCCGGCGTGTTCGGAGCTGGAACGGCCCGGCGCCTGGCCGGCGGCCTTGTACTTCGGGTTGTTCCTCACCGTCTCGGACACGAGCTTGTCGATGTCGGCGGCGAAGCTGTCGCCGTTCGGGTCGAGCTTGTCGAGCTCGGCGGCGAACGAGCGGGAGTCGAGAAGGGCATCGATGTCGGCGGTGTGCTTGCGGGCGGCCTTTTCGGCGGCACGCTCGACGCGCAGAGACCGAAGCTCGGTGTCTCGCGCGGTGAGCTGCTGGGCGAGCTCGTCGGCCGTCGGTGCCTTGCTGCCGTCGTCGATCAGGCCGAGCGCCTTACCGAGCTGCTGCACGAGCTCGGTGCGGGCGGTCTCGGCGGCTTCGGTCGCGGCCTGCTGCTTGGCGTTGGTGCGCGTGGAAGCGTTCTCCTTGCGGAGGTCGCGCACCATCTTCGCCAGGGCGGCCGGTTCGAGGTTGGCGAGGTCGTCGGCGGCGTCGCCCTGCTGGCCGGTGTTGTCGGGCTGTCCGCCCTGCTGGCCGGTCCCGCCGTTCTGGCCGTTGTCGTTGCCCTGGCCGGTGTCCTGCTGGCCGGGCTGCCCGCCCTGGTTGCCGTTGTCGCCGGTCGGGTCGTTGTCGGTGGAACCGCCGAGCACGGGCCAGATCGGGCCGCGGCGGGTGAAGCCGAGCGCGCGCAGTCCGGTCACGGGATGGATGGGCAGGTGGTGCACGGGAACCTCCTGGGTCACCGGTGATTGCCCGGCGCCTGGCCGGGCATGACAAACACCCGGCGCGGCAATGCCGGCCGGGTGGGCGATTGGAGCGGGAGTGTGGCTAGTGCGCGTCTATCGCGCGGCGTCGTGCCTGCTGCCAGACGTGGGCGAGCGCGCGACGTTCGCGGGTCCGCGCGTCATGCTCGGCGCGCTGCGTGTCGGTCATGCGCGCGAGCTCCCAGGGCTTCAACGGCGCCGCATAGTACGGATTCGGCGCCGGGCGCCTGGCGTTTCCGGCTGCGGTTCCGGCGTCGCGGGCGGCGCGGACCTGGTCGCGGGTGATGGTCATCGCAACCAGTCCTCCCCACCTGTCCGGAATCCCGCATCACGTGCGGCGTTGGTGTCGCCGAGCAACTGCGCGGCGAACTCGTCGAACGTGATTCTACCGTGTTCTTCCCACCATTCGAGCAGTTCATCGCTCGCCCATTTGCGTGCACGTGCCGCGGGACCGGTGAACAATTCGCGCGGGTCAACTCCGGCGGCTTCACCCGCATTGGACAGGAGGTAGCCGTTGGTGTCGGCTTCGGCCTGCCAGTACTGCTCGTCGATGTACTTTCGGTACGCGGCGCGGGCGAGCTCGTCGAAACCGCGGCCGGTGAAACCGTCTGCGCGTAGCCGGGCGATGGCGTCTTCGCGGCGTTGCTGTTCCACGCTTTGGCCGGTGGCTTCGGCCCACGCGTCCTCTTCGGACATTCCCTCGGAAACGAGACGGTCGTATTCGGCGAGCTGTCGTTCTTGCTCGGCGATGCGCTGGGACTCGCGGCGTTCGCGGTCACGCTGCCGACGCGCTTCGGCATCCTGTTCGGCTTGCTCGGCGGCTTCCTGCCGTCGATCGAGCTCGGCAAGGATCGCTTCAACAGCGTCGTCGTTGTCACCGTAGGTTCCGAGCGCTTCCGCGAGCTCGTCATCGGACATCGCCGTGAAGTCCGGCAACGGCTCGGCGGGCTGGTCGAGTAGGTCGAGCTGGTCGACATCGTCCGTGGCGCGCACGGTCTGCGGGTCCTCGCGCGGTTGGTCGTCGAGTGGCCGGCGCGCTGTCGGGACCGCGACACCCTCGAACGTCGTATCGGCCGGTGCGGCAACCACGCCCGTCGCGCGGGTTGAGTCGGTCGCGATGTTCCCGGCGCCGGGCTGCTCGCGGTAGCGGAGCCGCTTCAGCTTCGGGTGTTCGGCCAAGTGGTCGCGAAGGATGCCTTGCCACTCGCGAACCCTGCGATTGGCGGCCTTGCGGGCGTCGTCGTCGAGCGCAACCACGGCCCGCAACTTGTACTTGCGGATCGTGCGCTCTATCTCGCGTTGCCGCTGCCGCGCCTTGTCCCCTTCGGGGTCGGCGGTCGGCTGCGGCGGTGGCTTCGTCACACCAGGCAGGTAGGCACTGACGGAGTGCCGGCAGTTCGGATGGAACAGGCCCCGCAGCTGTGCACCGGCGAGCGTGTCGACGATCTCGACCGTCACCGGCTCGTCGGTGAGCGCGTGCGGCACCTGCACTTCACCGGTCGGCCCGTCGTCGATCCGCAACACGCGGCCCTCGAACGGGCGGCACAGCCCGCATTCCTGCGGCGCGTTGGACACGTACACCAGCGACACACCGGCCGCGCGCAGACGATCCGTCTGCCCCTGCACCGCGGCCCGCTGGGTCACGGTGCGGGTGGCCATCTCGGCGTAGGAACCGAGCTTCCAGCGTCGGCCGGCGCGGTCGTAGAACGACGTGATACCGCGGGTTACGAACCGCTGCCACGCGGATTGGGCGGCCTGGCGGCGGGTTTGGGTGCCGGTGAGGATGCGGGCGGTGGCTGCGGTGATCACGGCCCGGTAGGTGTCGAGCACGTCGCGCAGCACGTTGCGCGAGCGGGCGCCGACATCGGCGTGAACCGATGCGGCGAGCGCTTCCATGGCGGCGAAGCCGGGCATCTCTTCGGCTGCGGCCTGTGCCTGCTCGGACAGGCCGGAACGCGGGAACCAGCGGCGCGGTAGTTCGTCGAGCGCCGAGCGCCATCCGGCGCGGAACGCATCGGCCGCGGCGTGGCGGAACGCTTCCGACGAATCGGCCTGTAGCGCGGCGAGGATCGCTTGTGCCGAGCGGCGAAGTGCCCGGACGGCGCCGAGCTTGCGTTCGGCCCATGCGGGCGCCGGCATGTCGCGGTCAAGGTCACCGCGCAGGTACCGGGACATCAGGACGGCGAGCGCGGTTTCGGCTTCGCGGTAGAGCTGGGCGACGGTGGCGGCGATCCGGTCGAGCTCGTCGGGGTCTGCCGCCACCGCACCCACCACCCATCGCTACTGCTCGCCGAACGGCTCGCCGCCGGCCGCGGCGTTGTTCAGGAACGCGGCGGGGTCGGGGTCGTTCGCGCCCTGCTCGTCGTGGATGCGCTGAACCTCCGCGGTCACCTGCGGCTCGTCCCAATCCGGGTGGACCATGCGCACCCGAACCTCCGTGGACGCGGCTTCTGCGGCGAACAGGGCTTGCGCAGTGCGCGCGAGTGCTTCGGGGTCGGGCTGTGCCCGGTCGGGAAACTCGACCTTCGGCAACTGGTCGCCGCTACCGGGTCCGTTGAACACGGCGCGGTCGACGTCGAGCAGCGCGGCGGTGATCCGCGACAGTCCGGCCGCCCAGTAGAGCGCCTTTTTGTCGCGGGTGCGCTCGCTGATGCGTTCGCGCGCGGCGATTTCGGTTGCGGTCACCGGGGCGCCGCCGTCCTGGTCGCCGAACGTCGCCGGGCTGTAGCCGGCGGCGCGGAGCGCGGCGCGCACGAGCTCGGCCGCGGTGTCGCGGTGTTCCTGCACGCGGATGGCGAACTGGTTTGCGGTGATCTGCGTTCCGCCGTCCTTCCCTCCGAGCGTGTTGACCGTGGTGAATAGCTCGCGCTCGTCGTCGAAGCTCGCGCCCTGGCCGGGGCCGTTGTTGTCCAGGTAGGACGTCGGGACGATCAGCCGGCCTTTCGCCAACCGGATGTCACGCATCCACGAGCTGTAGGTCTCGTCGAGGGCGTCGAAGAGTCCTTCGATGCCGTCGAAGTCGGACCGGCCGAGCGGCGCAAGGTCGGGTGTGCCGCGCCACTGTCGGGACGGGCGGATGTTGGGCACGTAGGCGGCGGTGAGCCGATGCGTGCCGGTGGTGATCGCCGAGCTGTCATCGACGAGCTCGGCGGCCCATCCGGTCGCGGTGTGCTCGGTGAGCGGGATCGGGCGGCCGAGGTCTTCGGCGGTGCCGTCGTAGAGCTGGTGCACGATGCGGCCCGGCTCGTGCCGTTCGAGGTGCCGCAAAACCTGCTGTCCGTCTTCGGCCACGATCGACCAGAACGTGACCGCGGACAGCTGCTTGTAGCGCCACTCCGGTACCGCGGCATCGGCGTCGACGGTGTCGAGCATCGCGTGTTCGGCGAGATCCTGATCCCAGATGACCCGCAGGTATCCGCCGCCGAGCGCCGCGGTGATCTCCGCGGATTCCAGCAGGGCGGAGTGCGCGGCCGGGGTGTTCATGATCTCGTCGAGTCGCTGCTGTGCCGTGGTGTCGTCGAGCAGCAGCCGCGGGGGTTCGGCGAACAGCAGATCAGCCGATGCGGTGGCGATGTCTGCGGCCAACGGCACGTGCAACCGGGTGGGGCGCTGGGTGAGCGGCGCCGGGCGGCCCCAGAAGAACCGGGAGACGGCGCCGACGAGTCCACCGCGGTACTGCGATGGGCGGTTGCGCACGGTCGCGCCGCTGTAGGTGGCGGCGAGCTCGTCGGGATCGCCGGTGTACCAGGCGTTCCACTCGGACATGCGGGTTTGGGCGTCGTCGAACGGGGCGGGAGGCCAGGCGGTCACTGCTCGTCCTCCTGTCGTTCGAGCTCGTCGGCGACTTCGCGCAGGAACGCGGCCGTAGCTTCGCGGGTGGCCAGGGGATCGGCGGTGACAGTGCCGATGCGGTGGCGGGGTCCGTCGCCGGCGCTGATGTAGATCGGCACGGTCGGCCGTTCACGGTCGGGCATCGCGGTACCCCCTCACACGTCGATGGTTTGCCGCCACAGGGCTTCGGTCGTGGCGATGGCGTAGCGGCCGGCGTCGAGTGAGTGATCCGCGGTCTTGATGGGCTTGTCTTCGCCCTTGTCGGTCGCGGTGTCATCCCACGAATAGCCGGGCGCTTCGGTGATCCAGCCCTTGCAGCGGTCCGAGACGCGTAGCTTGTGGGCGCCCAGCAGCGTCGCCACCGTGCGGATGCCGTAGGCGACGTCGTTATCGGCGGCCTGCGTGGTCGTGCCGTCCTGGTGCAGCTGCACTCGGAACGACGCGGCGGCCGGGTCGGCTACCACCCACTGTGGTCGGATGCCTTCCTGGGTGGGGTGGTGCTCGGCGTCGAGCCATCCGCGGATGCCGGCCGACAGTTGCGCGTCGGTCAGCCGTGCTTGCGCGTGCGCGGGGTCGTGGCGCCACTCGTCGAGGAAGTACAGCGTTTCGTCGACACCTTCGCCGAGCATGAGCGCGGCGGTGGCGTTGGTGGTGCCGTAGTCGATACCGACCGCGAGCACGCGCCGCATGTCGGGCAGCTCGGCCCATGGGATCACGTGCTCGTCGGGATTCCACATGTCATACACGGCGCCTTCTGCGGCGACCCACTCGCCGAGCACGAACCGCCGATACCACAGGCCGGTGTACTCGCGGCGAATCGCGGCCTTGTACTCCGCGGGGAGCGCCGGGTTGTCGTCGAGGGCAAAGAAGAACCCGCGCCAGTCGCCGAGCTGTCCGAGCCGGTCGAGGTACCGGCGTTTGAGCCAATGCGCCGGCGAATCCGGGTTGGTGGTGCCGAACAGCTGCGCACCCGGAACGGACATGCGGCCGAGCAGCTGCACGAAAAACTGTTCGTCGATCACCGTGACTTCGTCGACGTACGCGCCGGCGCACGTCAACCCGCGCAACACCTTTTCGGCTTTCGCGTCGGACGCGCCGAGCACGTACACGGTGCGGCCAAGGATCGTGGCTTTGAGCGCGCCGGCGGTGTAGTGCACCTGGTCGGCGAGCGCACCGAACAGCGACGGGTCTTGCAGCGGGGCGAAGACGTTGCGGGCCGCACTGTCGCGGGTGCGGCCGACGACGACGAGCTGACCGCCGCGGGGTGCTTGGCTGACGTAGATCAGCCACCGCAGCAGGCTCGCGATGGTCTTGCCTGACCGGATGGCGCCTGACCAGATGTTGACGCGTGCCGCCGATCCGCGCAGCGACTCGATTTGCTTCGGCGACAGCGGCAGATCAGTCGTCGCCGTCATCGTGACCCGGTGCGGTGATGCCGAGCGCTTCGGCCAGGCTTCCGAGCATGGAGCGGGCGGCTTCGGCCTGTCCGTCAGCGTCGATCGCTTCGAGCTTGGCCGCGGTGGTCAGGTGCGTTGATATCGACGACGACAGGTGTCGCTCGTCCTGCGCGGGAACGTGGCCGAGCCGTTCGGTTTCGATGCCGTTGATGGTGGTGGCGGTGAACCGGTACTCGTCGGCTTCGAGCGTTTCGAGTACGCGTTCAGCGCGGGTGTAGAGGCGGTCGACGAGCTCGGCGCGGCGTGCGCGGTTGTCGCGCTGCTTGGCTTCGGTTGCTGCGGCGGTCGCCGATCGGTCGAACGATAGTCCGAGCTCGCGCGCGATGACGGTCACGGTTCCGGGCGAGCGACCCATGAGTTTCGCGATGTCGTTGCGGGTCTTGCCCTGCTCGTGCAGCTCGCGCACGCGCGCGCGCTCGGTGTCGGTGACGGGAGTCAGGCGACGCGCCACAGTGCGTCACCCCCCGATGTGCGATGTACGCCGGTGGGCGTTGAGCCGGTCGGACGGGATTCGAACCCGCATCTACGCGTCCGGGCGGTGGTGTTGCCACTGCCGCCGTCGTCGTGCTCTGCCGTTGAGCTACCAACCGTGGTGCCGGCGAGGGTGAGCGAGAGTAAGCCTCGCCGGCGCGACTCGAACCGAGGATTTCAGACGGATGCGGACACACTTCGGCCCGCACAAACGTGATTTAAGCACAAAGCGTCAGTCCGTGCCAGTTGGCACGAGCTGACGGTTTCGCGTGGCCTTATCTGCGAGGATCGCCGCGCACACCTGCGCGTCGTAGAGCGGCCGGATGCCTTCCCGCTTCGCGACGGGGCACATGGCACGAATCGTGTTGAAGCTGCGGCCGGTCAGCCTCGCCAGGGTCGCCCGGTCGACCAGGGCGCCGGTACCGGTGTAGCGGACGAGCGGCGGACGCCCGACGCGCTCACCTCTTCCGGCGCTTACGGGAACGGACCGGAAGGGTGCGCCATCGGGTGCGGTGTGACCAGCGTTTGACCCATCCGCGGTGTCCGTGTCGGGCGTGCATCGCCCGCCACTGCGCACGGGATCGGAACTTGCCCATGACTTCCCCCTCACGGTCACGATGCGGCCCCCATCGCTTCGAACGCGAGCCGCTGCCCGAAGGTGAGCAGCGTGAGTCCATCGTAGGTTCCGCCGCAGTCGCCACAGCGGACCGCGACGGTGCCGGTGTCGCCGATCGGGAACAGCGGGCCGCCGCATCCACCGCACGGCGCAAGGGACCGCGGCGGTGCCTCACCCGCGAGCCGACGAGCCTGCCCGTGCAGTTCGCGGATGTCGTCGGCGAGGTCATCGACCCACGCCTGTCGGGTGCACCAGTCGATGCGGCCGAGCAGATATCGCGACTCGGTGGCGATGGTCGCCGCGCCGCTGCGGGCAGCTTCGGGTGGTTCACCGAGCCGCTTGCGTTCGTCTCGCACCCACAGGGCGAGCGCGGCAAGCGTGCCGACAATCGACCGCGTGGCATCGTCGATGTCGTCGGGTCCGACCGCGTGCGCGACGCTGCGCGGGTCGCGAGCGGCGATCACGTCGAGGTTGGCCGGCGGACGCGAGCCGTAGCCGGGGGAACGGCGCCCGCTGTCGCCCCCGACACCTGGCGTGGCGTCGAGGGCGTCGGCGTACTGCTCAATGTCGCGCAGCCGTGCCCGCATCTGCTCGGCGCACTGCGGGCAGCACCAGCGGCCGAGCTCGGCCGGGCGGGTGCAGCGGCCGATCGTGCACGGCTGTGCGGCGTGGTCGAACACGGCTACCTCCGGTCGGTGCGGTTGTTGTAGGCGTTGACCCGCTGCGCGATTTGCGCCATGACCGGGCCGATGGGCTGCGGTTCGAGGGCGCCGCGGGGGAAGACAGCCTTGCGTTGTCCGTGCTTGTCGATGCGCTTGCGCTGGGCACCGACTCGGCGAGCCATCCCGCGCAGCATCACCGACAGGACTTCAACGCGGGCGTCGAGCTCGTCGGCTTTGTCGTCGAGCTTGTCGCGCTCGGTTTCGGCCGCGGTAAGCCGTTCCCTGAGCTGGGCGGTACCCGTTGCCGCCGCTTCACGCAGCCGCTCTGCCGTCTCGCCCCGCTCGCGCATGGCACCGACGAACTTGGCGAGCGTCTGCCCCGTGCCGCGGGTCCATCCTGCGGCTTCGACAACGTCAGCGAGGATGCGCACGTGGTCGCGCTTCGCCGCTTCGGCGTTGTCGGTGCGCGCCTTCCAGTTGTCGACGGTCCGCTGTAGCGCGCCCGCCTCCTGCGCCCAGTAATCCCGGTCGCCGAGGACTTCGGTGGCTTCGGCGAAGTGGCCGCGGATGTAGGCCACGACGTCGGCGGGGGTGGCGGTGTCGGGCTGTCCGGTGATGTCGCGTAGCTCGTCGAGCGCGGTTTTGATCCGGTCGTAGTTGGCGCGGGTGACCGGGTTTTCGATGGGCCGGGTGTTGACGAAGTCGGTGATGCGGTCGGCGGTGCCGTCCGCTGCGGTCTCGCGGGTCATCTCGGCGAGCGCTTCCCGACGGGTTGGGTTGTCCTGCCAGGTGCATTCGGTCGACACGTGGTGTCCGTCGTGGCCGGCGTCGAGCTCGCACGGCTCGTTTGTCCAGCCACCGCGGGACGGGCACGGCTTCGGCCCGGCCGCGGACTGGTGTTCGCCGAGCAGCCAATCGGCGACGTGCAGCACGTCAGCCGCGGCGGCGGTGACTTCGCCGTGTTTCACGAGCACGCTCATGGCGCGGTCGAGGGCGTCGGCGCGCTGTTCGGGTGTGGTGGTCACTGCTGGGTCTCCTGTCGGGCGTCGTGCGGGGTGAGGCCGAGCGCGTCGAGCAGTGCGGCGCAGTCGGCGACGGAGTGCGCGTGGTCGGCGACGTAGAGGGCGGCACGGCGCCGCTCGTCGGCGGTGTTCGGCTTCGCGGCGCCGGCGGCCAGGCGGCGGCGATCGAGCTGCGGCGCGATGGTCACGACGTCTCCCGCGGGTATGCGTCGGCGGTGGGGTGCGCCCAGACGTAGCCGCTGCGCATGGCACGGCCGAGCTCCATGTGCCCGTTCACGGTGACGGCCGATTCGGTGGCATCGGGGAACCGTGCGAGCAGGGTTAGACGCCCGCCGTCGCGGCTGCCTGCCGCGCTGAGTGCCTGGTGTACGGCGCGGTCGGCGGTGATCTGGCGTTCGGCCAAATCGTCGCCGTCGTGAACGGTAAGGAACACGACAACGGCGACGCGGTTGTCTGCCGCGGTCACGGGGTCACCTCCGGGGCGAGCGGTTCGACGATGAGCACCAGGCCGGCGGTGTCGCCGAGCACGATTTCGGGCATGTGCTTTGTCATGAGGGCGGGCACGTCGTCGGCGACGATTCCGGCATCGACCAGGCCATCGGCGCAGGCTTTGAGCGTGGGTACGGCGTTGTCAGCGTCGCGGCGGCGCCGGTCGGTGACGGTCCAGACGAGGCGGACCGTGCACCGACCGAGCGCGGGGATGTTGCGGGCGGCCACTTTGGCGGCGTGCCGGACGGCGCGGGTGATCTTTGCCTTGCGCGCCCAGTGCATGCGCTGGTTCGCGGTGAGCGGTGGGCGCTGGTACGGCAGGTCGAGCCGGTACGTGGTCGGCGCGGTCACGGGGTGGCCTTTCGGGTTGGTGCCGGGGTAAGGCGGCGAGCCATCTGGACAGGCGGTGCAGTGCGGGTAACCGGCCGGCGGTCATCCTTCGTCGCCCGCGTAGATCTCGCCGCCGTCGATGTACTGCTGCCAGTCGGGGTGTGGCGCGTATTCGGCGCTCCCGTTCCAGCGGTCGATTGCGTCGCAGACTGCGGTGATTCGGGCTGTGCCCATGCCGGAAACGGTCGACAGCCGCGAACCGTCGGGGGTCGCGCGGTGTTCGGCGACGAGCTCGGCGACGTCTTCCACGGTGGTGTGTCCGGCGCGTCGCAGCGGCGTTGTCTTGTGGAAGGTGAGACCGAGCTTGTGCAGTTCGGCGATCGGGGTGCGGGTGCCGGTCATCGGGCACCGCCGGCGAGTGCGTCGAGGGCGACGCGGGCGTCCTGCCGGTGCAACTCGCGTTCGGCTTCGCCGGCGTCGGCGTCGTAGTCGCGGCCGGGGTGGTTGCGGTTGAACATCGCGCGCGCCATGCGGTCGACCTGCCGGGTGTGTTCGTCGGTGCCTTCCGGTGCAAGGCGGACGGTCGTCGTGAACGTGGGCATGGTGGTGGTCCTCCGGTTCGTCCTGTGACTCTGATAGTAGCGATTCGCTCGCATGAGTGCCACTGCCCGGCGGTGTGTCCGCCGGGCAGTGAGGCATGTCAGAACGGGGGCTCGTCGGCGAATCCGCCACCGGAACCAGCGGGCGCAGTGCTCCATGCGTCGCTGCTGCTGGCGCGCTCGGGAACTCCCTGCCGGTCGACCTTCGCAACCTTCGCGGTCGCGTAGCGCAGGGATGGGCCGATCTCGTCGACTTCCATTTCGACGACGGTCCGCTTCTCGCCGTCCTTCTCGTACGAGCGTTGCCGCAAGCGACCCTGTACGACGACGCGCATGCCGCGCGTCAGCGACTCGGCGACGTTCTCGGCGGCCTGCCGCCAGATTGAGCAGCGCAGGAACAGGGCTTCGCCGTCCTTCCATTCCTGCGTGGTCTTGTCGAATGTGCGCGGAGTGGACGCAACGGTGAAGTTCGCGACCGCCGCGCCGGAAGGGGTGAAGCGAAGTTCAGGATCGGCGGTCAGGTTGCCAACCACGGTGATGACGGTTTCGCCGGCCATCGGGGGTGTCTCCTGTCTCGCGCGTACGCGCGTGTCGGGCTCGTCCGGTCAGCGCCGGCGGTGTTGGGTGTCGGGTCGGGGGATGCTGAGGGCGTCGCCGGCGTCCAACCATGGTTGACAGGGCCAGCAGTCGGACGTGTGGGCATCGGCGCAGCGCTCGTCCTGGTAGTCGCCTCCTCCGTCTTCGGTACAGCACAGGGAGCATGCGCTCTTGATCTTGTTGCAGGTCAGCCCGATGTCCTCGATGTCGGCAACGTGTGTGTCGATCTGGTCGTGCTCGTGGTCGCACTCGTCGTAGATGGGGAACTCTCGGTGTGCGTTGAGTATCGAAGTGATGGCCATGCCGAGTTGGTCTGCGCTGGTGTGCTGGATGGACAGCCGCACGATCTCGTCGCGGACGGTCTGCACGTACTCGTCTGGGGTCACGGGTGGGGCCTCCTGAAATGGTCAGCGCCGGCGGTTGCTGAGTGCTTTGGTGCAGCTGCGGCGGTGCAGCTGGTAGAGGCGTTGGCCGGCTCGTCGTGCTCCGGGTTTCTGGTTGGGGCGGAGTTTGACGGCGATGGCGTGGCCTTTGGTGGGGTGGCGGGTGATGGTGTGGTCGCCGGTGGGTTCGTCGGTGGGGTCGAACGGGGTGGCTTTGCCGGCGAGTAGTGCGACGATGATGGGTTCGCGGCAGGCTTCGCAGGTGCTCACGGGGTCACCGCCGGCGGGGTGTTGTCGGTGGCGGTGAGGTGGCCGCGGCCGTAGCGGTTGGCGCACTCGTCGCACTCGCGGTAGGTGATCCACCGCGGGGTTTCGTTGATCAGGTCGTGGCCGGGCGAGACTTTGCCTTTGACGTAGCGTTCGCCGGGTTTGATGCAGCGTCGGCCGCACTGGTCGCACCAGTGTGCTTTTCGGGCGGTGTGAACGGTGGTGTGGATCATGCGTTCACCCCTGCGGGGAGCTCGACGGTGAGGACTTCCCGGCGCCAGTTCTCGACGCCGTCGTTTTCGTCCGTGCCGCGGTGGTCGCCGTCGTGGCCGGTGTCGAGTACGCACGTGTAGACCAGGGCGCGGACTTCGGCGCTCGCGTACCGGTTGTCGGCGTAGGGCTGTGCGGTGGCGCCGCACGCTGGGACGTGAGGCTCGAACCATTCGCCGGGCTCGTCGGGCCTATTGGCGTCCCAGAAGCACCCGCAGTTCTCGCAATCGAGCGTGCCGTCTGGTGTCGGGTCTGTGGATCGGTCGCACAGTGGACAGGGCGGTGTGTCGATGGCCAGGCCGGGTGGTGCGGGTCGGGTGTTGGTCACTGGTCGTCTCCGATCAGGTTGCGGATGCGGTAGCGGTTGGCTTTGGGGTGGCGGTCGCGCCAGGCGCCTCCCCATAGGCCGTGTGAGCGGGTGGCGGTGGCGTCGTCGCCGCATTCGCGGCGGACGGGGCACCACTTGCAGTAGTCGCCGGCGGCGTCGCGGGCGCGTTGGGGGATGCCGCGCTCGTCGTCGCGGAGAAAGAACGCGTCGAGGTCGGCGCCGTCGCATTCGGCGTGGGCGTGCCAGTCGTGATCGCCGGTCGCTGCGCGGGTGTCGGCGCCGGACAGGAGGGTTACGCCGGGCTGCTGCGCTTCTTCGCGGACGCGTTCGCGTGCCTTGTCGTTTGCGGTGGCCTGTGTGCGGCGGCGGCATTCGCGGCATTGGCGGGAGACTCCGCCGGACTTCAGCGGGCGGAAGTACACGTTTTCGTCGTCGGTGATGTCGTGGCCGTAGACGCAGGTGCCGGCGAGTTTTGCGGCGTAGCGCTGTGCGGTGGTGGTCGTCACTGTGGTGGTTCTTCCTGCTCGGCGGTGGCGCGCACGTCTGCGAGTCGCTTTCGTGCGCGCCACCAGGGAGGTCAAGCGGCCTGGTTGCCGCTGAGAACGGTGGTCTTGTACTCGTCTTCGGCGTACTCGTTCCACAGTGCGCGGAGGGTGGTTTCGTCGCGCCAGAGGCGGACGTTCATGGTGGCTTCGTCGCCGTGGCCGGAGAAGGCGAACACGAGCTCGTCGCCGTGCATTTCGCGGAGTCCGGCCACGATCTTGCTGACGGCGTCGGACTGTTCGCCGGTGACCATGCCGATGGTGAGCGGCAGGGTGATCACGTCGCGGTAGAGCTGGTGTGCCCGGTAGCGGAAGTGCTCGGACGTGGCGAAGCGCTTCTTGATTTCGGTGAGGGGCAGTGTTTTGCCGGCGTCGGTGATGCGGTCGAAGGTGGCGAGCAGGTCGTCACTGACGTTGGTGGTGGGGGTCGCGATGGTCATTTCGCGGGTCCTTTCGGTGGTTGTCCTGTGGGGTCTCATGCTAGCGATTCGCTCGCATGAGTGCTACGGCTTGCGGGTCGGCTTGCTGGTGAGCGGGTCGGCCTTGCAGGGCGGGAGGGCGACGACGGATGCGTGGTGGATGAGTCCGCCGATGGTGACGAACGCGCCGGGTAGTCCGCAGATGGCGCATGGCACGCCGTGCAGCCGGTAGGCGATGCGGTCGGCGGTCACTGGTCGCCGCCGTCGATGGCGTGTGCCCATTCGGTGACCGCCACGCGGTCGCCCATGAAGCGGGTAACGGTCGGCAGGACGGTTGCGGCGGCGAGTGCGAGCGCGGCGTGAGCCTGGGCTTTGGCGAGGTTGTAGCGCTCGGTGTCGCTGCCGCCTTCGGCGTGCTCGGCCGCCTTCAGCGACTTCTCGGCCTTCCGATAGTGCTCGGGTCCGGTCACTGGTCGTTCCTTTCGGTGGTGGCGCGGTGGGCGTCGAGCTCGGCCAGGTGGCGGCCGATGTCGCGGATCTCTTCCCAGCCGAGCCGGGGTCCGTCTTCGTTGCCGCACTCGGTCACCCAGAAGTTCACGCCGAGTCCGTCGGGCTCGGGTGCGATCCGAACCGTGTTGCCGCCCTCGTCGTGCCAGAACGGATACCCGCCAAGGGTGCCCTTGCAGAGGTCAGCCCTGTGCGCGTCGCTGGCTTGCTCGGTGAGGTGGTCGGCGACGTGTTGCGCGTGGTGCGGCATGAGACCGAGCGGCCTTGTCGGGTCGTCGATGATGTGCGAGAGGAAGCGCAGCAGTACGGCGAGGCTTCGGCCGTACTGTCCGGGGTGGACGGTGCGGGCGTGCTTGTCGGCGTCGCGGAGTCTGTTCGCGAGTGCGGCGCGGTTGGCGAGCTGCTGTTCGGTCAGCTGCTCGGCCGCGGGCTGCTCGGCGGGCGCGTTCTGCCGGACGGCGTCGCCGAGCGCGCGCACGGAGCGTTCGACGTCGGCGATGGCCTCTTCGATGCTGATCTGTCCGGGAATCTCGCCGGAGTGGTCGGGCACTGGTCGTTCCTTCCTGTGGTGGGGGGAGCGTTGGGGCGCCGGTCGGCCGGCGCCCCGTGGTGTTCGTCTACTTCGCGGCGACGGTGAGGCACTTCGTGCAGTTCACCGTGAACGCGGCGTTATCTGGGTGGTCGGACATCACACCGAAGTAGGTTCGCCGGTGCGACTGTCCGCAGATGGTCTTGACCTTGCGGGGCGGGGTGCCGTGCGGGGATTCGGTGTAGTGGATGGTGAGCACGCCGGCCCGGAAGGTGTGGTTGTGCGCCTTGTTCAGTGCCGGGGTGGTGGTCATTTCGACTCCCTGCGTGGTGGGCCGGTCGCGTTGCTCTAGCTCTTACGATAGCGACTCGCTCGCATGAATGCAACTAGGACTTTGCGTGCAGTGCTTCGAACCGTTTCGGGTGAGCGGGCTCGCGGCGAAGCTCGCGGCCGGTGGGCGTCGTGCACGGCGCACCCGCGGCTGCCTTGCAGTGCGGGCACGGCACCGTCCGCACCATGCGCCCGGCGTCCGCTTCGGCTTCGGCAATGTCGGGGTCGTCGCCGGTGCGCTCGGCGCGGAACCGGGCGAACAGTGCGTGAATCGATGGCAGCTCGCGGGGCGCTGCTTCGATCGCGGCGCGCGCGGCGGTGATCTCGGCGAGCGATTCGCGCTTGCGGTTGTCCAACTCGGTGCGCTTCCAGTGCGCGAAAATGTCGCCAGGCGTGATGGTGCGGTGGTGCTCGGCGTAGGCGTCGCTGCGGTAGTAGGCGCGGACCGCGGCCTGTCCGGCTTCGGCGGGCACGTCGTCGAGCATCGCGGCCCACATGTCCAACACGCCGGCGTCGGGCGCGGGAATCGTGGGATCGATAGCAGCGGCGGCGCCAAGGATCGTCTTCACCTGGTTGCGGTTCATGCGGTGAGTCCTCCGGTGATGGCTTTGAGCGCGGGCGCCTGGTCGTCGTCTTCGAGGTCGAGCCATCCGCGCACCTTGTCGCCGCGGGCTGATTTGGGCTGTGGCGCGTCGGGATCGTCGCCGAGCGACAACCACCCTTGAACCTTGCTTCCGCGCCCCTGGCGGCCGTCTGGGCGGCCGGATCGGGTACCGCGTGCGGCCTTGACCGCATCGCCGTAGAGCCACGTAAGGGCGCCGGGGCTGTGGACGTCGGTTCGGGCGTCCCATTCGTCGAGCGCGGCCATGACGAGATCGGTCTGTGCGCCCTGCGCGAGCAACCCATCGACCACTTTGGACAGGTCGCGGAGCGTCTTCGCCAGGTACGGCGGAGCGTCCGGGAACTTCTGCCGCCACTGCGACACGAGCGTGTACGCGGCCGGCTTTACCGCGGCGTTGGACAGCTCGGCAAGGTCGGTTGACGGCTTGCGCGAGCGCCCGCGCCCGCGAGCAGCAGCACTACCTTTAGGTAGTGCTGCGGGAGGGGAGGGGAGGGGGCACCCGTGACTCACGGTGTGAGTCACACCGTGACACCCGTCGCCTACCTGCGGTTTCGCGTCAGACTCGCCGGATTTTTCGTCGTCGGATTCACTCACGTTTACCCCCCCATTTGCCCCCCTGTTTTGGGGGGTGTTTTCGGGGGTGTTTTCGGCAGAACCGGTGTCGACGTCCGGCGCGGACCGGCGGCGCCGCTGCCGTTCGGCGTCCGCGGCACGACGCGCGCGCACTTGGTCGCGGGTCTGCTGGTAGTCGGTCCAGTCCCAAAACTGATAGCCCGGTTCGCCGTCGCGTTCGGCGGGCGCCCACAGGCCGGCGGCGACGAGCTTTTCGGCCTGCCGGACGGTGCCGTAGCGGGCGGCGATGTCGGCCGGCACGAAACCGTCGGTCAAGTTCCCGGCAGACCATGCGCCGCATCGCACCCACAGGCCGAGCGCGGGCGTTCCAGCCTTGCGAACCTTGGCGTTGTCGGCGAGCTGGTCATCGACGAAGAACCACGGCATGTCAGGCACCACCGTTGGCGTTGGGGGTCAGTTCGAGCCGGTCGAGAATGCGGCCGGCGGTGTAGAGGCTCATGCGGCAGTGGTCGGCGATCTGGGCATCGGTCCAGCCGCGGGAGTGCAGCGCCCGCACGAGGTCGTCACGGTCCCGTTGGGACAGGGATTCGGCGGGCAGCCGTCCGGCGGCGCAGTGGCGCCACTTCGCGGAGTTGACGCGTGCCCGCGGGTTGCGGGGCACGACAAGGGAACGCGGCATTGGGGGTCTCTCTGAGGTAGAGCGGGTGGGCCGCACCCGTGTTGGGCGCGGCCCACCTGGTCAACTTGCGGTAGCGAACAGATCTGGCCTGCTCGTCAAAAACCACCGGTGGCAATGGCGGCACTCGTACGCGCGTCGCGCGCGGCGCCGGGTGTTGTTGTGCAGCGCCCGCGAGATCTTGCACTCGACGAGTGCGCGAGCGGCCGTTTCTCCGTCGGGGTAGGCGACTTTCTCGCCGTGGTCGCAGTCCGGCGCGGTCACGGCGCATCCTCGCGAGCCTGCGCGGTGACGCGGGCGATCCACACCTGGTTACGGCTCGCCCGACGCGCTCGGCGGGCACTGCGGTAGCGTCGCTGCGTCGGAACAATCGCGATGCGATCCGGCGCGGACGGGTGCGCGGCCACACCCATCACCGACGGCAGGATGTTGCAGCCCGCACCCTGGTCGTCGCCGGCCATCGCGCGCACGTCCTCGACCGTGAACGGCTGCCCGCGGGCGACGAGCTCGGCGAGCGCGGCATCGCAGCGCTCGCGGTAGTCGCGGTGGCCGGCGGTGGCCGCCGCGAGTGCGGCGGCCTGCCCTTCGTGCCGGTCGGCGTAGCCGAGCGCGAGCTGATCGGCCGTCATGACGCCGCACCGTTCAGGTTGTGGCGCAGCGTGAGCGCGCAGATCTGCAACAGCGCCGAGCATCCCGCCGACCACTCGTCATCGCTGCGGACAGCGTCGATCAGGGCCGTGAACTGCTCGCGGTCGTCGGCGACACGTGCAGCGACCAGACGACCAGCCCAGCGGACCGGCGGCGGCACATCGTCGGCGTCGCCGAGCTCGCCGGTGTCGGTGTTGAACCACGCGACGTGCACCGGCTCACCGCTGGGTGGGGCGCAGTGAATCAGTGCGGTGTCGATCCACGCGCACAGCACGTTCGGAACGACTTCGCCGCCGTAGTTGTCGGTGAGCCGGTTCACTGCTGCGGCGGCCTTCGCCCATCGGCCGGCGACCCCTGCCCGCAGGGCTTCGGCGGCCAACGGTGCCCACGGGAGAGCGGGTGTCTCGGTCACGACTCGTCTCCGTTCTCGACGATCTCGCCGTCGATCGGCTCGTCGGCGGGCGCGGTGTAGTTCGTGATGTCGATCGGGTCCGGGTCGAGATCGGCCGGCGCGAGGTTGGGAAGGTCGGCGCGCTCCGCGCTCGCGGTGATCAGGCGCCGATCCTCGGTCGAGGTCGGCACCCACTTGGCCAACCGGCGCGCCGCGGTCTTCATCCACATCGCCTCTTCGTGGTTCTGCCACGGCGAGTAGGACGAATTCGCGCCCTGCGATGACTCCTTCGCCTTCGCGATGTGGTCGCGGTTGAGCACGACCACCTTTGACGTAGCGCCGCCGATCATCACCGCGTAGGCGTAGACGAGCACCAGTTCGCCGCGGTCCTCCGACATCCAATCGATATCGTGTTCCGGCACGGTGTCGCGGCCGGGCCGATAGCTGAACTTGTCGTTCTTGCGCACCACCTCGACGACAACCGACGCGATGGCACCTGACCGGTACATCAGTTCGATGTACCCCTGGTATCCCGGAATGCCGAGCACTTCGAAGCGGCCTTGCTTGTTCTTGCGCGGGGTCAGGTAATACTGTTCCGTGCCCGGTTCCAGACCGAGCCGGGCGGCGTCCATCAGCGCGACCATGAGCGAGTTGGGCGAGTTGTTCGCGGCCTGCGTCAGCTTGTCGTCGCGCCGCACCACGCCGGTAGCGACGCGCACGAACACGTCGGCCCGGACGTGCGTCGGCATCACCTGCGCGAGGTCTGCGTGATAGCTGCGGATCATCGCGCCAGGGCCGGCGGCCTTCGACTCGTCCGGGTTTTCGTCCCGCCTGGCGACGGCGGTGGTGATGGTTTGTGCGGTCATGCTGCTGCGTCCTCGATTCGGGTTGTGGTGGGCTTCGGTTTGGTGGCGACGACGAACGGGGTTCCGCCGTTGCGCGCTTGGCGCATGGCGATCTGCTCGCCGTCGCAGAACGCTCGGCGGGCAGTGCCCATCGCGTCGGCGACGGCAGATGTGGCGGCTTGCTTCTCGGCCTTGGCGGCGCTGTACGCCTCGTGCGCCGTGCGGAACTGCCACGCCAGTTGGCGGGAGATCTCGACCTGTGCGGGATCGATGTCCGGGTGCATCTCCCGGATCACCTGGTACGTCTCGGTGTGCTCGTCGATGGACGGGCGCTCGCGCTCGCGGATCGTGCGCAGGAACTCGACCGCTTCGCGGCGCAGGATCGCGGCTTCGTCGGCCGAGTAGGGCACGACGTACTCGCGGAACTTGCACCCGGCGATGGCAATGGCGATGCGGGCGCGGGACAGGCCGAGCACGTCGAGATACCAAAGCACCTGTGCGCGGTAATACACGGGCACTTCGTCGGTGCCCGGCTCGCCCCATCCGTCGGCGTCGTAGACGTTTTTGATCTCGACGACTTCGTATCCTTCGGGGCCTTTCGCCGACCGGTCCGGGTTGGCGATCTGCCAGGGGCGTTCACGGTTGCGCCACGTGCCCATGCGCCGCACCTGCAACTCCGGGTGCTCGTCGGCGAACCACGCGGCGATGCCGTCCTCGAAGTACTTCCCGGCGCGCATCTGCTCGGTTTCCTCGACCGCGCCGGCCAGTCCGGCTTTGCGGTGCCACAGCGAGAAACGCGACTCGAACGGCGACAGGCCGAGCACGGCGGCGATCTCCGATCCGCCCAACCCTTCGGCGCGCGCGGCGTGCCACTCCTGAGAACCGGGTTCGAAATGGCCGACCAGCTCGGCGACGGCGCTCATGCGGCAGTACCTCCGTACAGTTCGATGCGGACACGCGAGCCGTCGAGCGCGTCATCGACTGCCCACCGGATTCGGGACACGGCGCAGCCGGCGCAGCACTCCGCCGAGCCGTCCGAAAGCACGTCCGGCCGCGGAATCCAGATCACTTCCATGACGTTCACGGCGCCGCGCATCTGGCACCACAAGCACGGCCCATTTGGGACTGTGGCGGTGGTTTCGACGCGTGTGCACGTGTATCGCTCCGCGTACTTGGTGATCTCGCGGTACTCTGGTGTCACGTGAACTCCTTTGTTGGGTTCATGAGCGCCCCTGTGGTGGGGGGTGTTCGTCCTGTGAGATCCCCCGTTGCGCTTGGCGCAGCGGGGGTTTCTCGTTCATGCGGCCCGATGTGCGATCCCGCGCAGCGCGCGGATGCGGCCTTCGAGCTCGTCGACGCTCGGACCGCCGGCGTAGTGCGCGGCTTCGGCGGCCTGCCGCGGCGGAAGCGACTGCATCTCGGTCAGCGCGAGCCGGAACACCCGGCCTGCGGCGGCGATGCAGTCGGCGCGGGTGGTCACGCCGCAGCCTCTGCGGGGTAGAGGTCGACCAGCGCGGCGCCGGTGAACGCGGCGGCGTAGGCCGCGGCGAACCGCGGGCCGGGCGCGGTCGAACCGTTCAGCGCGCGGTAGACGGTGGCGGTGTGAACGCCGAGCCGGTCGGCGAGCTCGGCGGCGCCGGTGCGGGTGCGCACGTCGATGCCGTGCTGTGCGGCGCGCGCTCGGATGGCTTCGGCGCGGGCGGTGGGGGCGGCTGTCATGGGCGGTGTCTCCTATGAGTGCGACTGACTCGCATGGTCGCGACTCTAATGGACGAGTCGCACGCCTTGCAACCGGTGGCACGAATGAGAGTTGACCTACTGAGAGTAGGGTTCACCCGGTTGCGTGGGCTGCATGGCCGCACTTCGAAATCCGGGGGCACAGAGTCGCGTGCATGCGATTAGGCTGCGTCGCATGCGTGACACCGACGACGTGCAGGATTGGGCCACCTACATCGCCGATCACCTAGGCCGGCGGGGGTGGGAGGTTCGCGACCTCGCCGCCGCTGCCGACATCTCCCCATCCGTCGTCTTCCGGTGGAAGAACGGCCAGGTGCCGAACATCAAAAACGCGCGCGCCGCAGCCAAGGTGCTCGGCGTGCCACTGCTCGAAATTCTCGTCGTCGCGGGCATCATCACGCCGGAAGAAGCGCGTGCCAGTGTGACCGCGCCGGCAGGGCTGAGTGGTGTCAGCGATGACGAGCTGGTAGCCGAAATGCACCGCCGATTGCGCCGAACGGATGGCGACTGACAGGGTGCCCCGCGTTACAGATCCCACCAGGTTCGCCCGCATGTTGTAACACTTGAACGATCAAGTGCACAAATGCGAATTTCGGGTCTCCTACCCGGTAGTAATTGCTCTTCCCGAGAGCGATGCTCGGAGCGTAGGCGTGTGATTCGAACTCACGATCGAGTATGACGACGAGTGATCCGGGAGGGCGCCGTGAGCAACGCGGCCGGTGGATACAAGCGGCAGGACATTGCGACGATCGGCGGACGTTCAGGGGACAGCACCCACATAGCCGTAGAGATCATCGGTGGTGAACGGGTCATCACCGCCACCCGTGACGACGGTGCCGATCCTCTGGAACTCACCCCCGCCGCTGCGTCCGAAGCAATCGGCGCGCTCGCCGCCGCCCTCACCATCGCACTCAGAAAGTCGTAGCCTCGCAGGGAAGATCCCCCACCACAACGGAGGCGCGCATGTCCGCACCTGCCCGCGCGAAGCGGGCGCGAACCAACGAACCACCGCGAGCCGTGATCTACGTCCGACAGTCGCTCTACCGCGAAGAGTCCGTGTCGCTGGAACTGCAGGAGACCTCCTGTCGTGAGCACTGCGTGCGCCACGGATACCGAGTCGTCGACGTCATCCCCGATCCGGGCATCTCCGGGCGGAAGTGGGACAAACGGCCCGGCATCCAACGGGTCCTCGCGATGGTCGCGGCCGGTGACGTCCAGCGCGTCATCGTGTGGCGCTGGGCTCGACTCGCACGCAAGGGTCTCTATCAACACCTGGCGATCGACACCGTTGAACGGACCGGCGCCGTGGTCGAGTCCTCTACCGAGCCGTTCGACACCAAGACGGCCGGCGGACAGTTCGGCCGCGACGTCATGTTCGCCGCGGCCACCTTCGAGTCAAACCAGAAGGGCGAGCAATGGCGCGAAGCGCACGACCACCGGCGTAGCCGCGGCCTTCCGGCTACCGGCGGACCCCGGTTCGGCTACGTGCGCCACACTGACGACGGCGAACGATACGAACCGCACCCCGACACCAGAGAAACACTGCGGTGGATGTACCTGGCGTACGTCGACGGGCATGGGTTCGCCGCCATCAGCCGCGAACTCAATACCCGCGGCATCGCCAACAGCCGCGGGCGACGGTGGGCGCCGAAAGCCGTGCAAACCGTGCTCGACTCCGGTTTCGGCGCCGGGCTGCTCGTCCGCGACGAGTACCAAGACGAGAAACAAGTCAGCATCCCGATCGGCGACCGCGAATGGATGCCCGGCGCACAAGAC
Organism: Saccharopolyspora taberi; assembly: GCF_039534165.1. NCBI lineage: Bacteria > Bacillati > Actinomycetota > Actinomycetes > Pseudonocardiales > Pseudonocardiaceae > Saccharopolyspora > Saccharopolyspora taberi. The sequence continues at coordinate 58,337 of NZ_BAAAUX010000001.1, forward strand.
CCGGTCATCGACGATGACGAGTGGTCGGATTACCTCGACGCCAGGTACGCCCGTACGCACATGGCACCCGGCACGATCAACCCGAAACACCCGCTGTCCGGACTCATGCGATGCGGCGACGACGGATGTGGGCGCGGCCCGATGAACCGCCGCAAGATCGGCCCGCACTACACGTTCACCTGCGTGAACCATCTTCGGTTCGGGACGGGGGAGCCGTGCAACGTCATGGAATCCCGCGTGATCGAACGCGTAAAGCACTGGCTCGGCGAAGTCGCCGACGACGTAGGCACCGCGGCACAGCGGGCGCGTGACGCGCAGCAAGCGCAACTGCGGGTTCGATCCGACGCCGAAGCGGCGCGCACCGAGCTCGGCCGCATCGATCGCGAGCTCGCCGAGCTCACTCGGCACCTGGTCGCCGGCCGCGTGCCGGAGCCAGCCTACGACGCCGCGCGCGACGAGCTGATGACCGAGCGCGGCGCCGCAGAGCGGCGGGTTGCGGTGGCCGAGCAGCACACCACGCCGCCCGGTCCGCCACCGGATGAACTCGCGCGCGACCTGCTCGGCACGTGGGATCTGCTGCCTGTGTTGCGCCGTCGCGAAATGCTCGCGCAGCTGATTGATCGCGTCGAGATCACGCCCGGTGAGCCGAACAGTGCTGGTCGCGGTCGTCGGCGCGCGGCCATTCGGGTGGTCCCCAAGTGGGAGGCAGAACCCTAGTTGCACCAACGCGATTACGTGTGCTTAGCTCTTTGTGTCTTACCACCGTCGACGAACGTCGCCGAGTGCCAGAACGCGAAGTTCTCGTCGTCGCGGACCTGGTTGATCACGCGCGGCTTCTCCCGGTCGGAGATGTCGAACAGCACGCCGTCACCCATGCACGCACCGGCGGCGAGGTCCTTCTCCGGGAACACCGTGATGTCGTGGCAGCCGCTGGTCTCCCGGATGCCGCCCGGCTGACCGGGGTTGCCGCCGTCCGGGAACAGCACCGGCGCGTCCACGAGCACCGGCTCGGCCGGGTTGGCCAGCGGCACCTCGATGATCGAGATCTTGTCGTGCGGCGGCTGGCAGTTCGGGAACTCCGGCTTCGGGCCGTAGGAGGAGATGTAGAGGTAGACCGACTCGCCCGCCTTGTCCGGCACCAGCGTGTGGGTGTGCGAACCGCAGTCGGTGGCGATCGCCGAGACGTAGCGCGGCTTGGCCGGGTCGCTGACGTCGAAGACCTTCATGCCCTCCCAGGCGTCCGGGTCTGCGGCGGTGCGCTCCTCGCTCTGGCAGGTGTTGTTGCTGCGCGGGTAGTCCGTCGAGACGAACAGCAGGTTCCCGCTGATCGACACGTCGCCCTGGCCACCGGGGCAGGCGACCTGCGAGACGATGGCGGGCTTCTTCGGGTTGGAGATGTCGTAGACGACCAGGCCGTCGTAGTTGCCCACGAACGCGTAGTTGCCCTTGAACGCGATGTCGGTGCCGAACGCGTCCAGGTTGTCGAACGGGGCCTGCTTCGGCAGGTTCGCGGCGTGCTCGATGTTCTCGCTCTTGGTCACCTCGCGCGCGTTCGACTGCGCCGAAACGGTGCCACCATCCAGGTCCTCCGGGCCTTCGCTGCCCGGAGTGTCAGCCATCGACGGCGCCGCGAGCAGACCGAGGACGAGCGGCACCGCGCCGACGACGGCTGCCGCCGACCGCAGCCGCGACCTCGTCCGAACAGATCTCGGACCCACAGACTCCACCCACCTTCGATTCGGTTGTCGTGCAGGCGACCGCCCGGCACGCGGAGGTACCGGTGATCACGCCGAATCAGTATGTTTGTCACGTTCGGCGGTCCCAATCGGCCGTTTGGCCGCATTCGGTTACGGGAGGGTCAATGCAGGTCGCTGGCAGGTTCGTAGCGGCACTGGTCGCCTTCGTGGCGCTCGGCGCGTGCGCCCCGGCCGAGCAGCCACCCGCGGCGCCGGTGGTGCTGCCCGGCGCGCCGGGCGACGAACCGAAGATCGCCACCGCGGAAGACCTGCGGCAGCTGGCCAGGTCAGCGCCCCCGGGAACGGCGGAGGCGACCTACGTGACGATGATGATCGGTCACCACCAGCAGGCCCTGGACATGACAGCGCTGGCCCCGACGCGAGCCCAGCACCCGAAGGTGCGCGCGCTGGCGGAACGGATCGGCGGCGCCCAGGCACCGGAGATCGCGATGATGCAGGGCTGGCTGGCCGGGCACGGTGGTGAACACGCGGCCCACGGCCACGACCACGGCACCATGCCAGGCATGGCCACGCCGGAGCAGCTGTCGCAGCTGGCCGCGTCGAACGGCAAGGACTTCGACCGGCTGTTCCTCCAACTGATGACCACGCACCACGAGGGCGCACTGACGATGGCGACCGACCTGCTGACCCAGGGCCTCGACGAACAGGTCCACGAGATGGCGCAGGACGTCCTGGCGACCCAGACCGACGAGATCGCCACCATGCGGGGACTGGCCGCCGAAGTCGGGTGAGGGGAGCGGACCGGGTCCAACCGCGCACCCAACGCGCCCAACCGCCCACCCAACGCGCCCAGCTGTCTTTAAAGCCCCTACCTACAAGGGCGGGGTTTGGTTCTCATCCCGTCGACCTGGCAAAGCCCGATCAGGCCGTGTCAAGGGGGCACATTCCCGAAAACCGCAGCGGCCAAGCAATAAGGCCCCCTTGACGCGGTCTGATAGCCCTCCGTGGAGGTCGACGGGATGAGAACCACCCCAACCGAACCGCAGCGGACGAACAAAGACTCATCCCGGAGACCTGCCAGGGGTCTGGGGCCGGCGAGGACCCCAGAAACCACCCGCAAAACAGAACCCGAACCGGCAAACCCGCTTCGGCCCCGGAGACCTGCCGGGGGTCCGGGGCCGGCGAGGGCCCCGGAAACCACCTACGCAAAGGAACCCGAACCGGCAAAGCCGCTTCGGCCCCGGAGCCCAAAGGAACCCGAACCGGCAAAGCCGCTTCGGCCCCGGAGCCCAAAAGAACCCGAACCGGCAAAGCCGCTTCGGCCCCCAACCCCCACCGCTAAAACCCCAGCGCCGCCCGCACGATGGCGAGCGCCTGCTCCCGGTCGATCCCGAGCGCGGTCACGGCCCGCACGTACTCCGCGGCGGCCTCGGCCGCCCGCTCGCTGCTGCGGTCACCGGCGGAAGCGACGAAAGTCCCGGCGCGGCCCCGGGTTTCGATGAGCCCGGCCTGCTCCAGCTCCCGGTACGCCTTGGCGGCGGTGTTGGCCGCGATGCCGAGGTCGGTCGCGAGCCCGCGCACGGTGGGCAGCTTGGTCCCGACCGGCAGGGTGCGGTCGTTGATCTGCTGCGCGATCTGCCGCCGCACCTGCTCGAACGGTGCGACACCGGAGCCGTGGTCCACGACGACGTCGAGCATCAGCGCTCCCGGAAGGCGTCGAGCAGGCGTTCGGCGGCGATGCCCGCGGTCAGCTCGCCGGAGCGCACCCGCGATTCCACTTCGCCGACGATCGAGCGCACCGCGGGGTGCCTGGTCAGCTCCGACATCAGCTGGTCGCGCACCAGCGCCCAGGTCCACTCGATCTGCTGGCGGCTGCGCTTCTCGGCCAGCTCGCCGGTCTCCTCCAGCGTCCCGCGGTGCAGTTCCACCTGCTCCCACAGCGAATCCAGGCCGGTGCCGTCGAGCCCGCTGCAGGTCAGCACCGGCGGCTTCCACGACGTGCTGACCGGCGTCAGCAGGCGCAGCGCGCCGCGCAGTTCGCGCGCGGCCTTGCGCGCCTCCGGCTCGTGCGGTCCGTCGGCCTTGTTGACCGCGATCAGGTCGGCGAGCTCCAGCACGCCCTTCTTGATGCCCTGCAACTGGTCGCCGGTGCGCGCCAGGGTCAGCAGCAGGAAGCAGTCGACCATGCCCGCGACGGTCACCTCGGACTGGCCGACGCCCACGGTTTCCACCAGCACCACGTCGAATCCGGCGGCCTCCATCAGCACGATCGTCTCGCGCGTCGCCCGCGCGACGCCGCCGAGCGTGCCGGCCGAGGGGGAGGGCCGCACGAACGCCGACGGATCCGCCGCCAGCTTCGCCATCCGCGTCTTGTCGCCGAGGATGCTGCCGCCGCTGCGCGTCGACGACGGGTCGACGGCCAGCACCGCGACCCGGTGCCCGGCGGCGGTCAGCATCGTGCCCAGCGACTCGATGAACGTCGACTTGCCCACGCCGGGAACCCCGGTGATCCCGACCCGGTGCGCACCGCCGCTGTGCGGCAGCAGCTCGATCAGCAGCTCCTGCGCCTTGGCCCGGTGGTCCGCCCGCGTCGACTCGACCAACGTGATCGCCTGCGCGAGCTTCGAGCGCGACCCGTCGAGCACGCCCTTCGCGTAGTCGGAGACGTCGATCGTGCGCGGCATGGTCAGTGCCCGAGCCGGGTGCGCAGCGAGTCGAGCAGGCCGAGCGCGGCGTCGGCGATCACGGTGCCCGGCGGGAAGATCGCGGTCGCCCCGCCCTGGCGCAGCGCGTCGAAGTCGGCGGGCGGGATCACGCCGCCGACGACGATCATGATGTCCTCCCGGCCGAGTTCGGCGAGCTCGTCGCGCAGCGCTGGCACCAGCGTCAGGTGCCCGGCGGCCAGCGAGGACACCCCGACGATGTGCACGTCGGACTCCACCGCCTGCCGGGCGACCTCGCCGGGCGTCTGGAACAGCGGGCCCACGTCCACGTCGAAGCCGAGGTCGGCGAACGCCGTCGCGATCACCTTCTGGCCCCGGTCGTGGCCGTCCTGGCCCATCTTGGCGACCAGGATGCGCGGGCGGCGGCCCTCGTCCTCGGCGAACGCCTCGACGAGCTCGCGGGCCTGCTCCAGCGACTCCGACGGTCCCGATTCCTGCCGGTACACGCCGGAGATCGTACGGATCTGGCCGGAGTGGCGGCCGAAGACCTTCTCCAGCGCGTCCGAGATCTCGCCGACGGTCGCCTTGTGCCGGGCGGCGTCGACGGCCAGCGTGAGCAGGTTGTGCGCCAGGTCGTCCGGGCGCTCGCCGGTCAGCGACGCCTCGGCCGCCGCGGTGAGCCGCCGCAGCGCGTCCTCGCACGCCTCGCCGTCGCGTTCTTCCCGCAACCGCCGGAGCTTCTCCAGCTGCGAAGCGCGGACCTCGGCGTTGTCGACCTTGAGGACCTCGATCTCCTCGTCCCCGTCGAAGCGGTACTTGTTGACCCCGATCACCGGCTGGCGGCCGGAGTCGATGCGCGCCTGGGTGCGCGCCGCGGCCTCCTCCACCCGCAGCTTCGGGATCCCCGCGTCGATCGCCTGCGCCATGCCGCCCGCGTCCTCGACCTCGGTGATGTGCGCCCACGCACGCTCGGCGAGGTCCTGGGTCAGCCGCTCGATGTAGTGGCTGCCGCCCCACGGGTCGATGACCCGCGTGGTGCCGGATTCCTGTTGCAGCACCAGCTGCGTGTTCCGGGCGATGCGGGCGGAGAAGTCGGTCGGCAGCGCCAGCGCCTCGTCGAGCGCGTTGGTGTGCAGCGACTGGGTGTGGCCCTGGGTCGCGGCCATCGCCTCCACGCAGGTGCGGGCGACGTTGTTGTAGACGTCCTGCGCGGTCAGCGACCAGCCGGAGGTCTGCGAGTGCGTCCGCAGCGACAGCGACTTCGGGTTGGCCGGCTCGAACTTCTTGACCAGCTTGGCCCAGAGCAACCGCGCCGCGCGGAGTTTGGCCACCTCCATCGCGAAGTTCATGCCGATGCCCCAGAAGAACGACAGCCGGGGCGCGAACGAGTCGATGTCCAGCCCGGCCTGGCGCCCGGCGCGCAGGTACTCGACCCCGTCGGCCAGCGTGTAGGCCAGCTCCAGGTCGGCGGTCGCCCCGGCCTCCTGGATGTGGTAGCCGGAGATGGAGATCGAGTTGAACTTCGGCATCCGCTGCGAGGTGAACGCGAAGATGTCGGAGATGATCCGCATCGACGGCTGCGGCGGGTAGATGTAGGTGTTGCGGACCATGAACTCCTTGAGGATGTCGTTCTGGATGGTCCCGGCCAGCTTCTCGGGCGCGACACCCTGCTCCTCGGCGGCCACGACGTAGAGCGCCATCACCGGCAGCACCGCGCCGTTCATGGTCATCGACACGCTCATCCGGTCCAGCGGGATGCCGTCGAACAGCCGACGCATGTCGTAGATCGAGTCGATCGCGACCCCGGCCATGCCGACGTCACCGCCGACCCGGGGGTGGTCGGAGTCGTAGCCGCGGTGGGTCGCCAGGTCGAAGGCCACCGACAGGCCCTTCTGCCCGGCCGCCAGGTTGCGCCGGTAGAAGGCGTTGGACTCCTCGGCGGTGGAGAAACCCGCGTACTGGCGCACCGTCCACGGCTGGTTGACGTACATCGTCGGGTACGGCCCGCGCAGGAACGGCGCGATTCCGGGGTAGGTGTGCAGGAAGTCGAGCCCCTCGGTGTCGGCCGCGGTGTAGAGCGGGCGCACGCCGATGCCCTCCGGCGCCTCCCACACCAGCGCGTCGGCCTCCTTGCCGGTTTCGGCCAGCAGCGCGCTCTTCCACTGCTCGACGCCCTCCCCGCCCGGGCTGCCGAGCTCGACGCCTGCGAAGTTCGGGATCATCGGCTTTCTCCCAACCTGCGGTGGAGGTCCTGCAAGACTTCGAGCGCGTCGCATCCGCTGAACACGCGGCCGTCGACGCCTTCGATCTCGGACGTACCCGCGAGCAGCACGTGCCGCGCGCCCGCTTCCTTCAGCGCCCGCGCGGTTTCGGCGGCGCGCTCGGCGTAGATCTTGTTGCTGGAGCACAGGCACACCACCGGTGCGCCGTCGTAGGCGGCGAGGACGTCCGCAGTGGACTCCGTCGGTCCGGCGTCCGGGGTTTCCAGGCCGCCGGCGGCGAAAAGGTTGCGGGCGAACGAGGCCCGCGCGTTGTGGTCGGCCAGGGGACCGAGCGTGGCGAGGAAGACCCCGGGCCGCTCTCCCGTCGCCGCCAGCCGCTCGTCGGAGGCGTCGCGCAGCTGCTCGAAGCCCTCGGCGTAGCGGTGCCGGGGGAGTCCGCCGGACCGCGGCGCGGGCGCCGGATCGCGCCGCAGCGCGGGTTCGTCGAGGTTCGGGAACTCGCTGACCCCGGTGATCGGGTCGGTCCGGTGCGCGATGGCGCCGCGGCGGCGCTCCCAGGTCTCGGCCAGCCGGTCGGCGACCAGGCCCGACCGCAGCGCGGCGGGCAGCCCGCCCTCGGCCTCGATCCGCTGGAACCACGCCCACGCCGCGCGGGCCAGCTCGTCGGTCAGCGTCTCCACGTAGTAGGAGCCGCCCGCCGGGTCGATCACCTGCGCCAGGTGCGACTCCTCCAGCAGCAGCGACTGCGTGTTGCGCGCGACGCGGCGGGAGAACGCGTCCGGCAGGCCGATCGCGGCGTCGAACGGCCGGACCGTCACCGCCTGCGCGCCGCCCATCCCGGCCGCGAACGCCGCGATCGTGCCGCGCAGCATGTTCACCCACGGGTCGCGGCGGGTCAGCATCGCCGAGGAGGTCACCGCGTGCTGCGCCTGCGCGCGGTCGGCCGCGCCGACCTCACGGGCGACCCGCTCCCACAGCCGCCGCGCGGCCCGGAACTTGGCGATGGTCAGGAACTGGTCCGCGGTGGCGGCGTAGCGGAACTCCAGCGCCCGGGTGGCCGCGTCGACGCCGACCTCGTCGGCCAGCTCCCGCAGGTAGGTCACGCCCGCGGCGATCGAGCAGCCCAGCTCCTCGGCGTCGGAGCCGCCCGCGTCGTGGAACGGCAGGCCGTCGACGGTGATCGCCTTCAGCCCGGAGCCCGCGCTGAGCCGGACCGCCTCCAGCGCGGAGTCGAGTTCGACGGTTTCGCCGGTGCGCGCCCGCAGGCCGACCGGGTCGGCGCCGAGGTTGCCGCGCAGCGCGCCGGGCGCGACGCCCTGCTCGCGCGCCAGCTCAAGCAGGGCCGCCGCGGCTTCGGCGCTGTCCGGCCCGGCGTCGAGGACGACGCTGATCATGTCCAGGTGCACGCCTTCGAGCGCGTCGGCCAGCGAGCCGACGGGCAGGCCGGTCGGCCCGAGCTCCAGCCACAGCGAGCCGACGCCGTTGTAGAGGTCGGCCAGGACCTCGCGGTTGGTCTCGGCGGCGTCCGGGTGCGCGTGCTGCTGGCGCACCTCCCAGCCGTCGTGGACGCAGCCCTGCGGCCTGCTGCCGCGCACGAACGGCGCGAGTCCGGGCGCACCGGGATCGGCCGGGCTCGCGGTGTAGAGCGGGTGGATCGTGATGCCGTCGTAGGTCTCGGTCGCCAGCACGTCCTCGACCGGGTCCGGCGCCTGCTCGCCCTCGGGCACCAGCCCGGACCGGCGCAGGACCTTGTCGACCTGCTGCTGCCACTGCTCCCGGGCGGGCTCCGGGAACTCCGCCGCGAGCGGCAGTCCGCTCGCCGTTGAGTGCGCCACCATGAACAGTGATGGTAGGCCCACCGGCCGGTTGGCGAGACCTCTCGAATCTGTGATGCACATCGCATCGTCAAGCCTAGCGCGGATTCACTTATCGAGTTGTTTGAACGGACTTTGCGTTCCTCTGTTGCCTACCAGAACTTCAGATGTGGTCAGTCCCAGCGCCACGAGACGCCCATGACTCCCCGCGGGACGTCGCGGGCGGCCAGGTGCACCGAGCGGTCCCGGGTGATCGGCAGCTCGCTCTCGACGCGCTCGGCCGAGAACGGCTCGCGGCGGAAGCGGTGGCAGCGGGCCGGCATGGCCGACACGTCGAAGTGCACCGACGCGACGTAGCTGTCGGCCGGGTACCGGAACCCGCGCCGGTGGTCGTGGCTGGGCACCGGCGAGTCCAGGCGGAACTCGTACTCCAGCAGGTGGGTCTCCCCGGCGCGCAGCTCGCGGTCGAACAGCAGCTCGGCCACCACCACCGGGGACGCCGAGTGCCTGCTGACCCGGCCCAGCCTGCAGTTCTGCCTGGCCGCGGGCACCAGCGCGGCCGGATCGCTGCCCGGCTCGCCGCGCAGGACCGCCAGGTACCGGTCGGCGCCCTGCTCCAGCGACCGCAGCACCGCGCGGGTGCGGATCCGGCGGATGGTCCGGTCCGGGCCGACGGTGACGACGTCCTCCTGGGAGAACACCCGCAGCTGGCGGTCGGAGGGGCCCAGCACCGGCTCGATGGCCTGGGTCAGCGGCGCGGCGGGTTCGAGGATGCCGTCGTAGCGGCGGTAGCCGGCTTCGCGCTGGGTCCACCGGCCGCGCGGGCGGGGCGGTCCCAGCAGCGCGGTCAGCGACTGGGCGGGCAGGTCGAGGATGTGCTCGATCACGCGAAGCGCGCGCAGGGAGTCGGTGCGCTCGGGGCGGCTGCGGCCGTGCTGCCAGTAGCTGAGGCTGGCGAGGCTGAGCTTGATGCCGCGGCGGGCCAGCCGGACGCGCAGCGCCTCCAGCGTGAGACCGCTGTGCTCGATCGCCGCTCGCAGCGCCAGGTGGAAGGGGCCGGAGCGGAGCAGGGCGTCGAGCTCGGCCCGGGAACTCTCGCGCGTCGCGGCGGTCATCGCCGACCTCCTCGGTGTGCTGCTCGTCGCGGGAACGGCCGTCGGAGGTCAGGTTATTCACGGACCGGTTCGCCCGGGTTCTGGTGAATTCCCGGTTCTCCGCCGCGGGAGAGGTTTGCGCTGCGAGCGAGGGGCGTGGTGGTGCGCGACTGGCAATTACGCGGTTCTGCACCTACGGGCTCTTGCCGCAGAGGTGGTACTCCCAGCCGGTTCCGGGCGTGTAGTGCAACTCGTAGTGGGTTTCGATCTTCGGGCCGTCGTGCAGGTGGATGTGGCGAAGCAGGCGGCCCGCGACCGCCTCGGAGTCGCGGAGGTCCTGGGTGCGGCCGTCGAGCGGCCCACCGATGAAACGAACACTGCGGTCGAGCATCCGGCTCTCCGTCTTCTGGCGGGACCGCGCGGGTCCGAACGGGCGGTGTCGAACTCCCATTGTCGCTAACCGGATGGGTTGCTGCGATGACCAAAAAGGGCCTTATGCATCGCGGATCGCGGGCGCGGTGCACTCGAACGGAGCAGTGCGGGCCATCGCTGGACCGGGTGGCCGGGGATTACGGTCGGCGGGGTGATCAGACGAGCGGTGCTGCCCGCCGCCTGCCTCGCAGCGCTCGCCGGTTGCGGCGCTTCGGGGCCGGACCCGGAGGTCGTGGCGGAGGCTGCGCAGCTGACCGGGGTACGTGTGCCGCCTGGGGCGGAGGTGCTCGGGGCGCAGTGCGAGCGCGGGCAGGACGTTATGTGCAAGATCGCCGTTGCGGTGGGGCCTGGGGACGTTGAGGCGTTGCTTGGTGCGTCCGGGGTGGTCGTCGCGTTGGAGCCGGGGCGGGCCGTCTCGTTGCCGCCGGTCGACGGCGTCGCGGTGGGGGCTGACGTCGCTTCCGCGCAGGAGGAAGTCGGGACCGGGGCTTTCCGGGAGATCTTGGTGGACCGGAGCGATCCTGCGCGGTCTGTGCTGCACGTGTGGGGGTACACGACCTGAGCCCGGTTCGCGCCGATCCGACCCCGACTGCGGGGGGCGGAACCTGACCAGGGACGATCGGGGGCACGATGACGCTCACCGACCAGCTCCCCGAGACCCCCGAACCGGACGCCCTGCTCGACGCCTTCACGGCGTGGACCACCGAGCGGGGCATCGAGCTCTACCCGGCGCAGGAAGAGGCGCTGATGGAGGTCGTGACCGGGGCGAACCTGATCCTGAGCACGCCCACGGGGTCCGGCAAGAGCCTGGTCGCCACCGGCGCGCACTTCGCCGCCCTCGCCTCCGGCCGCCGCACCTTCTACACCGCGCCGATCAAGGCGCTGGTCTCGGAGAAGTTCTTCTCCCTGGTGGAGGTCTTCGGCGCGGCCAACGTCGGGATGATGACCGGCGACAGCAGCGTCAACGCCGACGCGCCGATCATCTGCTGCACCGCCGAGATCCTGGCCAACATCGCGCTGCGCGACGGCACCGCGGCCGACGTCGGCCAGGTCGTGATGGACGAGTTCCACTTCTACGCCGAGCCGGACCGCGGCTGGGCCTGGCAGGTGCCGCTGCTGGAGCTGCCGCAGGCGCAGTTCGTGCTGATGTCGGCGACGCTCGGCGACGTCACCCGGTTCCGGGACGACCTGATCCGCCGCACCGGCCGGGAGACCGCGGTCGTGTCCTCGGCCGAACGGCCGATCCCGCTGACCTTCCGGTACGCGATGACCCCGCTGCACGAGACGATCGAGGAACTGCTCGGCGGCAACCAGGCCCCGGTCTACGTCGTGTACTTCAACCAGGCGTCTGCGCTGGAGCAGGCGCAGGCGCTGATGAGCATCAACGTCGCCACCCGCGAGCAGCGGGACCGGATCGCCGAGGCGATCGGCGACTTCCGGTTCACCGCGGGTTTCGGCAAGACGCTGTCCCGGCTGGTCCGGCACGGCATCGGCGTGCACCACGCCGGGATGCTGCCGAAGTACCGGCGGCTGGTCGAACAGCTCGCGCAGGCCGGTCTGCTCAAGGTCATCTGCGGCACCGACACCCTCGGCGTCGGCATCAACGTCCCGATCCGCACGGTGCTGCTGACCGGGCTCACCAAGTACGACGGGGTCCGGACCCGCCACCTCAAGGCGCGCGAGTTCCACCAGATCGCCGGCCGGGCCGGTCGCGCGGGTTACGACACCGCGGGCTACGTCGTGGTGCAGGCGCCCGAGCACGTCATCGAGAACGAGCGGGCGGTGGCCAAGGCGGGCGACGACGCGAAGAAGAAGCGCAAGCTGGTGCGCAAGAAGGCGCCCGAGGGCTTCGTGTCGTGGAGCGAGAAGACCTTCGAGAAGCTGGTCGAGGCCGAGCCGGAGCCGCTGACGTCGAGCTTCGTGGTCAGCCACTCGATGCTGCTCAACGTGATCAACCGGCCCGGCAATGGGAACGGTGACGCGTTCACCTCGATGAAGCACCTGCTCACCGACAACCACGAGGACCGCCCGGCCCAGCGCAAGCACATCCTGCGGGCCATCGCGATCTACCGCGCGCTGCTGGCCGCGGGCGTGGTGGAGCGCCTCGACGAACCCGACGAGCAGGGCCGCCGGGTCCGGGTGACCGTGGACCTGCAGTTCGACTTCGCGCTCAACCAGCCGCTCTCGCCGTTCGCGCTGGCCGCGATCGAGCTGCTGGACGCCGAGTCGGCGTCCTACCCGCTGGACGTGCTCTCCGTGATCGAGTCCACTTTGGACGACCCGAGGCAGGTGCTGTCGGCCCAGCAGTTCAAGGCCCGCGGCGAGGCCGTCGCGCAGATGAAGGCCGACGGCATCGAGTACGACGAGCGGATGGAGCTGCTGGAGGAGATCACCCACCCCAAGCCGCTGGAGGAGCTGCTGGGGGCGGCCTACGAGATGTACCGCAAGGGGCATCCGTGGGTGGGCGAGCACGAGCTGTCGCCGAAGTCGGTGGCCCGCGACATGTACGAGCGGGCGATGAACTTCGTCGAGTACGTCAACCACTACGGCCTGGCCCGCTCGGAGGGCCTGGTCCTGCGCTACCTCGCCGACGTCTACAAGGCGCTGCGCCACACCGTGCCCGACGACGCCAAGACCGAGGAGCTCACCGACCTCATCGAGTGGCTGGGCGAGCTGGTCCGCCAGGTCGACTCCAGCCTGCTCGACGAGTGGGAGCGGCTGCGCAACCCGGCGCTGGAAGGCGCCGCCGGAACGCCGGTCGACGAGGGCCCGGAGCGGATCACCGCGAACAAGCGGGCGTTCCGCGTCCAGGTCCGCAACGCCCTGTTCCGCCGGGTCGAGCTGGCCGCCCGCCGCCACACCGACGAGCTGGGCGCGCTGGACCCCGACCTGGGCGCCGACGGCTGGGCCGACGCGCTGGACGAGTACTTCGACCAGCACGACGAGATCGGCACCGGCCCCGACGCCCGCGGCCCGGCGCTGCTGATGATCACCGAGGGCGAGTCCAGCTGGACCGTCCGGCAGATCTTCGACGACCCGGAGGGCGACCACGACTGGGGCTTCAGCGCCGAGGTCGACCTGGCCGAGTCCGACGAGGAGGGCACCGCCGTGGTCCGCGTGACCTCGGTGGACCAGCTCTGAGCTGGTGGGCGGCTGACCCCCCGACCGGCCCAACACCGGTCCCGGCAACTGGTGGCGTCGCCCGAACAGGTGCCATACGATCAACGCGGTTCGTCCCGGAACGTCCGATAGGTGCGGCTGAGCGCGCCGAAGGGAGTTCGATCATGGCGAAGAAACCGCAGACGGTCGTGGCCGGTATCGACGGCTCCGAGGAGTCGGTCAGCGCGCTGCGCTGGGCCGCCGAGTACGTGGAGCGGGTCGGCGGCATCCTGCACGCGGTCACCATCTGGCACCAGCCGGTGCAGTTCGGCTACCGGCTGCCCACCCCGGACACCGAGCTGGAGCGGCGCGCCCGGCAGTCGCTGGACTCGACCGTCGAAGCGGTCCGGGGCGAGTTCCCCGGCGTCGACATCCGGCCGCGGCTGGTGCGCGGGCAGGTGATCGACGAGTTCGTCGGCATGTCCGAACAGGCCGACCTGCTGGTCCTGGGCAACAAGGGGCACGGCGCGTTCACCGGCATGATGGTCGGTTCGGTCGCGCTCAAGCTCGTGCACCACGCCAAGTGCCCGGTCGTCGTCGTCCGCTGAGGACCGCGCCTTTCCACTAGGCTGGCGGTGGACTGTCGGGTCGGGGCTGGACAACGGGAATCTGGTGGCATGCAGCAGGTCGAGGACCTCACTATGTTCGGCATCGGCGGATGGCGTTGGCTCAATCCACCGGAGAACTGGCTCTCCTACGCGGGAATGACCGCGACCACCGACAGCGGCACCGACTTCTGGCGCACCACCCACTACGGGTTCGTCCGCGACACCGGCCACGCGCTGCTGCGCCGGGTCGGCCCGGAATTCCGCATGACGACCAGGTTCTTCGGCGACTACCGCGAGCAGTACGACCAGGCCGGCCTGCTGCTGCGGCTCGACGAGAACAACTGGATCAAGACCGGCATCGAGTACGTCGACGGCGAGCAGCTGCTCAGCGCCGTGGTCACCCGCGAGGTCTCGGACTGGAACGTGGTGCCGCTGGAAACCCTCCACGGCAAGGTCGAGTCGGTGACCATCGACCTCCGGCGCACCGCCGACACCGTCACCATCCGCTACGCGCCGGAGGGCGGCGAACCGGAAACCCTGCTGCGGCTGGCGTACTTCCCGCCGGGCGGCGACGCCGAGGCGGGCCCGATGTGCGCGTCGCCGGACGGCAGCGGCTTCCCGGTCCGGTTCGCCGAGCTGTCGTTCTCGGAGAGCTGAGCCTCACCCGTCGAACTCGGCGATGGCGCGCTTGGTCGCGCCCATCCGCCACGCCTGCTCCAGCAGCCCCGCCACCTCGTCCCAGTCCGGGTCGGCGGCCAGGTCGACGCCGACCCAGCCCTTCGGGCCGAGGTAGGCGGGGACGAAGTAGCGCGTGGCGTCGGCGGCGACCAGGCTCTCCTGCTCGCCCGGCGGCGCCTTGACCCACAGGGCGAGCCTGCCGTCGCCGTGGTGGTCGGCGAGCAGCCACGCGAAACGCTTGCCCCGCAACAGGAATCCGGTGTGCCCGTGGGAGTCGTCCGGCTCCGTCCCGGGCAGCCGGGCGACCAGGTCAAGCAGCTTCGCCCGCACCCGCACCCGGTCGGCCTCGTCCCAGCTCATGTCGCCACGGTAGCGCCTCAGCGCCGCCAGGCCGCCTCGCGCAGCAGCCGCAGGCCGTTGAGCCCGACCAGGACCGTCGAGCCCTCGTGCCCGGCCACGCCCAGCGGCAGCGGCAGGTGCCCCACCAGGTCCCAGACGACCAGGACGGTGATGAAGGTGCCCGCGATGACCAGGTTCTGCTTGACCAGCCGCCGGGCCCGCCGGGACAGGTCGACGACCCTGGGCACCGCGAAGAGCTCGTCGCGGACCACGACCACGTCGGCGGTCTCCAGCGTCAGGTCCGATCCGGCCCGGCCCATCGCCACGCCGCTGTGCGCGGCGGCGAGCGCGGGCGCGTCGTTGACGCCGTCGCCGACCACCATCGTCGGGGCTCCTTCACGCACCGCCGCGACCTTGTCCTGCGGAAGCAGGCGCGCGCGGACCTCGGTGATGCCGACCTCGGCGGCCACCCGTGCGGCGGCGCGCTCGTTGTCGCCGGTGAGCAGCACCGGCTCGGTGCCGGTCAGCTCCCGCAGCGCGCGCACCGCTTCGGCGGCGTCCGGGCGCAGGCGGTCGGAGATGCTGAGCGCCCCGGCGTGCACGCCGTCGACCACGACCACGACGACCGTGTGCCCCTCGGCTTCGGGCTCGCTGTCCGGGCGGGTGACCTCGACCAGCTTTCCGGAGACCTGCGCCGAAACCCCGTGGCCGGGCGTGGCCCGGAAGCCCTCGGCCGCGGGCACGTCGAGTCCCCGCTCCTTCGCGGCGGCCACGATCGCCCGCGCCAGCGGGTGCTCGCTGAGGTTTTCGGCGCCCGCGGCCAGCGCGAGGACGTCGTCGGCGTCGTGGCCCGCGGCCGGGCGGACGGCGGTGACCACGGGCGTGCCCTCGGTGAGCGTGCCGGTCTTGTCCAGCGCGACCCGCTCGACCTCGCCGAGCCGTTCCATCGCGATCGCCGACTTGACCAGCACGCCGTGCCTGCCCGCGTTGGCGATGGCCGACAGCAGCGGCGGCATGGTCGCCAGCACCACGGCGCACGGCGAGGCGACGATCATGAAGGTCATCGCGCGCAGCAGCGAGCTCTCCAGCGAGTCGCCGAACAGCAGCGGCACGGCGAACACCGCCAGCGTCGCGGCGACCACGCCGACCGAGTAGCGCTGCTCGACCTTCTCGATGAACAGCTGGGTCCTGGCCTTGGTCCGCCCGGCTTCCTCGACCAGCGCGACGATCCGCGCGATGACGGTCTCCGACGGGTCCCGGGTGACCCGGACGCGCAGCGCACCGGAGCCGTTGAGCGTGCCCGCGAACACCTCGTTCCCGGCCGCCTTCGGCGCGGGCAGCGGCTCACCGGTGATCCCGGCCTGGTCGACGTCGCTGGCCCCGTCCACGACCTCGCCGTCGGCGCCGATCCGCTCACCGGGCCGGACCACGATCACGTCGCCGACGCGCAGCTCGGCCGCGGCGACGGTCTCCTCGCCGTCGGCGGTGACCCGGACCGCGGTCTCGGGGGCGAGGTCGAGCAGGCTGCGCACGGAGTCCTCGGTGCGGGCGGTCGCGTAGGCCTCCAGCGCGCCGGAGGTGGCGAAGATGACGATCAGCAGCCCGCCGTCCATGACCTGGCCGATCGCGGCGGCGCCGATGGCAGCGACGATCATCAGCAGGTCGACGTCGAGGGTCTTCTCGCGCAGGGCGCGCAGGCCCTCCAGGGCGGGTTCCCAGCCGCCCGCGGCGTAGCCGGCGAGGTAGAGCGTCCAGTGCAGCCAGGCCGGGCCGCCGGAGAGCTCGGCCGCCAGGCCGAGCAGGAACGCGAGCAGCGAAGCTGCGGCCCAGCGCGCTTCGGGGAGCGCGAGCAGGTTCCGGCGCGTGGGCGCGGCGGAGGCCGCGCGTTCGACCGCGGGGTCGATGAGCGTCGACATCGGGGCATCCTTCGTCGGTCGGGGAGCGACGCGGCCGAGAATACATGAACACCTGATCAGTCATTCATATGTCGGGCGACCTCTAGACTGCGGGCATGGGTCACGGAGTCGATCGCCAGGTCAAACCCGCCGCACGGCTGGACGCGGCGTCGGCGGCGTCGGTGGCCGAGACCCTGCAGGCCCTGGCGACGCCGTCCCGGCTGCTGATCCTGAGCCGCCTGCGCCAGGAAGCGATGTCGGTGACCGACCTCGCCGAGGCGGTCGGCATGGAGCAGTCCGCGGTCTCCCACCAGCTGCGCCTGCTGCGCTCGCTGGGCCTGGTCACCGGGAACCGCTCGGGGCGCAGCGTCGTGTACTCGCTATACGACAACCACGTGGCCCAGTTGCTCGACGAGGCCGTCTACCACATCGAGCACCTGCGCCTGGGACTCGCCGACTGACTACGGCCGGGAGAGCACGCGCTCCGGTGCCAGGACCGCGACGCGCTGTCACCGTCCATTATGGACAGCACGTCCCGCATGCCAACCGGTTGCTGCGGTTGGACAAGCGTGATCAGCAGCTGGACTAGCGGTCGTGGGCACGCCGAACTGCTCGGCGGACCGATTCCATTTCCGCGATCAGTTCCGGGATTTCCCGGAGCCTGTGCGCGGCGGAGTCGAGCAGGTGAGCCGCTTCGTTGACGTCGCGCAGCTTGCGGGCGGCGCTGTTGAGGGCGATCGCGGACTCGTCCAGGTTGCGAAGCCGATGAGCGGCGCTGTCCAGCACGTCGACGGCACCGGGGCTCAACCCCGGACGGCGGGCGGCTTTGATCTCGTCGACGAAACCACGCAGAACCCCCGCGGCCTCGGAATCCACCTCCTGGAGGCGATCGAGGGCATCGCTGATCTGAGCGTCCCGGGATTCCACCGCCTCGGCGAGGATTTCTTCCAGCCGGCTCTCGGTCACGCCCCGCAGACCCGCCAGCGCCTCGGTTTCCGGCGCCTCACGCTCCTGTTTCCAGCGGAGCAGGAGATCCGCCGGGCGTTCCTCCTCGCCGACCACGGCGGCGTGCGGTTGGCACAGGAGGACGAGGTTCGCGAAGGAATCGCGCTCGACGCTTGGCATGTTCGGCTTCGACCGAGGCCCGTCACCGGACGTGCGGATGTGCGCGATCCGCAGGTTGAGCTTGGGGCGGTCGTTGACGAACACCAGCACGGGCACACCGCACCCAGGCCAGTAGCAGCTTCCGCGGGACAGTGAGATCAGGCCGTCCCGGTCACCGGTTCCAGAGTTTCGATCGGCCATCGGACCTTCTTGAACGTCGCAGCCCGGTCAGGAACAAGCGGGAACGGTAGCCCCCGCTGCATCGATCCTGACAGGTCCATCGGGGTGACGCCGCCGGTGTGTTCGAACCACCGGCGGCGCCGCGACGTTCAGCTCAGCCCGGTGATCTGGCCGAGGTCGTCGATGTCGATCCGTTCGGCGGCGGGTTGCGAGCCGAGGCCCGGCATGGTGCGCATCTCGCCGCAGATCGGGTAGATGAAGCCCGCGCCCACCGAGGCGCGGACCTCGCGCACCGGCAGCGTCCAGCCCGTCGGGGCGCCGAGCAGCTTCGGGTCCGAGCTCAGCGACAGGTGGGTCTTGGCGATGCACACCGGCAGGTTGCCGAAGCCGTTGGCTTCGTAGTCGGCCAGCGCGCGCTTCGCCTCGGGCTCGTAGGTCACGCCGTCCGCCCCGTACACCCGCGTCGCGATCGTCTCGATCTTGGTGCGCAGGTCCGCCGAGTCCGGGTACAGCAGGCGGAACTGCGACGGTTCCTCCGCCGCCTCGATGACCGCCTCGGCGAGGTCGAGCGCGCCCTTGCCGCCCTCGGTGTAGTGGTTGCTCACCGCGACCCGGGCACCTTCTTCTTCGGCGACCTGCCGGATCGCGTCGTGCTCGCTGGCGTAGTCGGTGGGGAAGGCGTTGACCGCCACCACCGGGGAAACGCCGTGCAGCCGGATGTTCTCGATCTGCTTGCGCAGGTTGTCCGCTCCTGCCAGCACGTCGTCGGGGTTCTCGGCCAGCATCGCGCTCGGCAGCGGCCTGCCCGCGACCACTTTGTACCGTCCTGAGTGCGCCTTGAGCGCGCGCACCGTCGCCACCAGCACCGCCGCGTCCGGGCGCAGTCCGGAGGTGCGGCACTTGATGTTGAAGAACCGCTCCGCGCCCATGTCCGCGCCGAAACCTGCTTCGGTGACCAGGTAGTCCGAGCAGCGGCTGGCGATCCGGTCGGCCACCACCGAGGAGTTGCCGTGCGCGATGTTGCCGAACGGGCCCGCGTGCACCAGGACCGGCGTGTTCTCGGTGGTCTGCATCAGGTTCGGCTTGATCGCCTCGCGCATGATCACCGTCATCGCGCCCGCCGCTCGCAGGTCCTCGGCGCTGACCGGGGAGCCGTCGCGGGTGTAGCCGACCACGATCCGCCCGAGCCGCCTGCGCATGTCGCGCAGCGACGTCGACAGCGCCAGCACCGCCATGACCTCGCTGGCCGCGGTGATGTCGAAACCGGTCTGCCGCGGCGATCCGTCGGCCCGGCCGCCGAGTCCGGTGACGATGTTGCGCAGGTCCCGGTCGTTGATGTCGAGCACCCGGCGCCAGGTGATGCGGTGCTCGTCGATGCCGAGCTGGTTGCCCTTGTGCAGGTGGTTGTCCAGCATCGCGGCCAGCAGGTTGTGCGCCGCGGTGACCGCGTGCATGTCGCCGGTCAGGTGCAGGTTCAGCGCCTCCATCGGCACGACCTGGCTGTACCCGCCGCCCGCGGCACCGCCCTTGATCCCGAACGTCGGCCCCATCGACGGCTGCCGGACCGCCACCGCCGAGACCTTCCCCAGGTGCCGCAGCGCCTGCCCGAGGCCGACCGTGGTGGTGGTCTTGCCCTCGCCCAGCGGTGTCGGCGTGATCGCCGAGACCACGACGTACTTGCCCTGCGGGCGCTCGGCGAGCTCGTCGATGGCGTCCAGCGAGATCTTCGCGACGCTGTGCCCGTACGGCTCCAGCAGGTGCTGCCCGATGCCCAGCTGCGCGGCGACGTCGTCGAGCGGCTTGAGCGCGGTCGCGCGCGAGATGTCCAGATCGGATGGCACGTTCACGCGGGAACCTCCCCGAGTCGGGCGACCAGGTCCTGGCGCCACTGCACGGTTTTCTCGATCTCGTTGAAGGTGAAGAAGTGCCAGCCCGCGATGCCCGCCGCCGGATCGGTCAGGCACGGAGCCAGCCCGTCGAACAGCTCCTCCGGGGTGTACCGGGTGAGCAGCTTGGTGACCACGCCGTGCTGCTTGCGCGCGAAGCGCATCGACTCGCCGAGCCCGATCTTCAGCGAGATCCGCAACAGCCGGTGCAGGTCGACCACGCCCGGGACTCCGATGTGGATCGGCAGCTCCACGCCCCGCGCGCGGACGTCCTTGATCCAGGCGGCCAGCGTCGCCGGGTCGAAGCACATCTGCGACACGATGTAGTCGGCGTGCTCGGCCTTGTCCGCCATGGCCCGGATCGTGGTGGCGTCCGGGATGAGCGCGTGCCGCTCCGGGTAGCCGGTGATGCCGACGCGCGGCGGCCTGCGGCCCAGGTCGTCCAGGGCGCGCAGCAGCGACAGCGCGTCCGGGAACCGCCCGGCGGGTTCGGGCGAGTCCCCGGCCACGACGAACAGTTCGGTCAGGCCCAGCGCCTCGAACCGGTCCAGCACGGACGCCAGGTGCGCGGTGTCGGCGACCAGCCGCGCCGCCAGGTGCGGGACCACGTGGTAGCCCATGTCCCGCAGCCGGGCGGTCAGCTCGAAGGTCGCGTCCAGGCCCTTCTTCGGTGACGAGGTGACGGTGACCGTCGTGCCCCCGGGCAGCGCGGAGACCTGTTCGGCGGCGCCGCGCAGCGGCAGCACCTCGAACCGCGCGTTGGCCAGCTGCGCTTGCAGCTGCCTGGTGCTTTCGTCCATCGCCGTCCCCCCGGTTCCGCTACGCCGAAGCCTGCTCGAGGCGCTTGGGGATGCTCTTGCTCGGGTCCAGGAACGGCTTCTCCACCACAACCGCGTCCTGCCTGCCGTGCTGGGTCTCGACCACCAGCTCGGTGCCGATCCCCTGGTAGGCGACCGGAACCATGGCGTAGCCGATGTTGCGCTCCAGCCGCGGCGAGTAGCAGGCCGAGGTGACCTCGCCGATGCGCAGCCCGTGCGGGTCGTGCACGTCGAAGGTGTCGATCATCTGGCCGTCGTTGAAGGACCCGACGCCGGGCCCGCCGATCTCCACGCCCACCAGCTTGCGGGAGACGCCCTCGTTCTTGATCCGGGTCAGCGCCTGCTTGCCGATGAAGTCGGCCTCCTGGTCGAGGTCGACCATCCACGTGGCCTCGAAGCCGTAGCCGACCTCGAAGGGGTTGGTGTCGTAGGTGATGTCGCAGCCCCAGGACAGGATTCCGGCTTCGATGCGGCGGATGTGGCACGGCCCGATGACCCGCAGGTCGTGCGGCCTGCCCGCCTCCCAGATGGTGTCCCACAGCTTCACGCCGTCGCGGCTGGCGTTGTGCAGGTAGATCTCGTAGCCCAGCTCGGCGGTGTAGCCGGTGCGGGAGACGACGACCTGCATGCCGTTGAGCTCGCGGTCCACGGCGTAGTAGTAGGGAACGTCCAGGATGGACTGGCCGAACAGGTCGACCATCACGTCCCGGGACTTCGGGCCCTGGATCTGCACCGGGCCGACGTCGGGTTCGCTGATCCGCACGTCCATCCCGAGGCTGTGCGCGAGCCCCTTGGCCCACAGCAGCACGTCGCTGTCGGCCAGCGACAGCCAGAAGTGGTTCTCGCCGAGCCGCAGCAGCACCGGGTCGTTGATGATGCCGCCGTCCTCGGCGGTGACGAAGACGTACTTGCACTGCCCGACCTTGCACTTGTTCAGGTCGCGCGGGACGAGCATGTTGGTGAACTCGAACGCGTCCGGGCCGGTGATCTCCACCTGCCGCTCCACACCGACGTCCCACAGCGTCACGCCTTCCAGCAGGTGCCAGTACTCGGCGACCGGGTCGCCGTAGTGGCGGGCGTGGTAGGTGTGGTTGTACACGCTGTACAGACCGACCCCGTGCCGCCGCGAGGCGTAGAAGAACGGGGACTTGCGGAGCCTGGGGTAGAGCAGGACTCCCGGGTTCGGGTTGATGGCCATGGGGTTGTCCTCCAGGGGTTTCGGGGGTGCGGCGGACCCGCACCTCGGATGTCCGGGCGCTGTTGTCGACTGGGAGGGCCGCTTGCTCAGCGGCGCGTACTGGTCATCTCGGGGTTGAGGACCGGGTCGGCGACGATCGCAGCCGGATGTCGCCGGTCGAAGTGGGACACCCGCGACGGGGTGCCCGGTTCGGACAGTTCCGCGGGCGGCCACACGCGGGCGAGGCCGGCGCCGGCACAGGGGCCGGTGAAGCCGACCGCCTCGTCGGGACCGAGCGGTCCGGCCTGCACGCCCCAGCCGGTCGCCGGGCCGGGCTCGCCCTCGACCAGGATCTGCGCACCCAAATCCATCGCTGCACGCCCTTGGATCCTCTTGGCTTTGTTGCGCCTACGACAACTGCCTTCGTATATCGCAACAGTGCTCTTCGATCTCGGTGTGCGTCAAGTCACATGGGGACCGATTTTCTGGATCTACCCCGAAAGGGGATCACCGTTGCCCCGGAACGAGGATCCCGGCCACCAGCAGCACTCCCAGCAGCATGATCACCAGCAGCAGCGCCAGTCCGTAGTGGCGCTTGGTCCGGCCCGGCATCCGGTGCAGCGCCACCACTGCCGCCAGCAGCGCGACCGCGCCGATGGGGGCGAGTGCCCGCCAGGCGCGGTCGACGGTGTCCAGGGGCATGAAAGGGTCGGCCCCGTAGAAGGACAGGACCAGGGCCGGAAGTCCCAGTCCGGCCGCGGTGGCCGCGGCGATGAGGTTGAACCGCTGCTGCGCCTCGGCGTCCTGCGCGACCGCGACCGTGGACATGCTGCTGAGCAGCGAGTGCAGCCGCGCGGCCTCCTGCTCGGTCTCGGTCTCGATCGCCCGGCAGTGGTCGAGCGTCCGGCTGTGGAGCGGGGACTCGCCCGCGTCCGGGGACAGCCAGACCCACAGGTCCTCCCTGACCGCCTCCCGGGCGGTGTCGACCGCGCGGTGGAAGGCGATCGACAGCTCGATCAGCTCGGCCAGCAGCGGGCGCAGCCTGCGTTCGCGGCGGTCGGCGAGCTGGTCGGCCAGCTGGCGTTCCAGCTCGTAGCGCAGGGCGCGGATCTTGGCGATCTCGTTGCGGGAGGACTCGGCCACCGCCTTGGCCAGCTGCGCGGCCATCGCCTCCGCGTCGCCGCCGATGTCGTGGGCCGGCTCGGAAAGCGTCCCCGGCAGCGCCTCGGCGACGGGCTCCGGCACGTCGTCCCGCTGCCGCCAGCCCTGCTCCTCCGACCACGCCGACGACGGCTCCAGCGTCAGCTCGGGCGGCTGATCCGCTTGCACCGCAACGCGAACCCGGCCGACGACCAGGGTCCGGGAACCGGGCTCACCCAGCAGCCGCAGCAGCGGGACGCCCCGGAAGGCGCCCGCGGGCGCCGGGCTCGCGCCCACGCGCACCGCCGCGCGGACTCCTGCGCCCGGGGTTTCCCCGGCGAACACTGGTAACTCGGCCTCGAACATGGCCGGAGCCTATGTCGATCTTGGTCCGGTTCGGGGCGGAACGGCGTCAGATCACGTTGCGGATCGCCTGCTCGAAGTGGTCGACGTGGGCGACGGCGATCCGGTCCGCGCGCTCGCCGTCCCCGGTGACGACGGCGTCGAGCAGCTCGGCGTGCTCGCCGACGTGCTCGGTGACGTCGGGCAGCCGCTCGAAGAACAGGCACCAGATGCGCAGGGACAGGTTGTAGTACTGGCCGAGGGTGCCCTCCAGGTAGCGGTTGTGGGTGCAGCGGTAGATCGCCCGGTGCACCAGGGTGTCGACCGACATGATCGGCTCCTGCTCGGCGGAGACGTCCCCGACGATCCGGCGCAGCTCGGCCAGCTCCGCCCGCTCCTCGTCGGTCGCGCGCTCGGCCGCGCGCCAGGCGGCGTGGCCCTCCAGCCTGCGGCGGACGTCGGCGATCAGGGCGTGGTCGGTGATGTTGACCTCGGTGACGAAGCTGCCCCGGCGCGGGTAGATCGCGATCAGCGACTCCGACTCCAACCGCTTGACCGCCTCCCGGAACGGGGTCCGGCCGATGCCGAGCTCCCGGGTCAGCGGCTCCTCCTGGACCGGGGAGCCGGGGGGCAGTCGCAGGGTCAGGATCAGGTCGCGCAGCGTCAGGTAGGCGCGTTCGGCCTGGGACCGGCCCTCGTTTCGGGAATTGACCGCAGCGGACACGGCCCATACCCTACCCTGAAGACTGACATATCAGTCGTCTAAGAGTCACACATGAGTTCTCCTCCGACTCCGAGATGGGCCCGGTGCTGCCATGAGACGACTGCACTCCGGAGGCCGCATCGACCGCACCCGGCCGTTGCGGTTCTCCTTCGACGGCGCCGAACTCCTCGGCTACCAGGGCGACACCCTCGCCTCCGCGCTGCTGGCCAACGGCCGGATCGAGGTCGGCGCGTCGATCCACCGGGGCAGGCCGCGGGGGATCCTCACCGCGGACGGCACCGAGCCCAACGCCGTGGTGCGGGTGCTCGGGGCGGGCCAGGAGCCGATGCTGCCCGCGACCGAGGTCGAACTGTGCGAGGGCCTCGCGGCCGAGAGCCTTTCCGGGGCAGGCCGGCTCGGCGGCGAGGTGCATGACGAGACGTACGTGGACGCCGACGTCCTGGTCGTCGGCGCGGGCCCGGCGGGTCTGGCCGCCGCGCTCGCGGCCGGGCGCAGCGGTGCCAGGGTGGTCCTGGTCGACCAGGGGCGCGAGCTCGGCGGCGCGCTGCTCGACGGTGCCGAGCAGATCGACGGCCGCCCCGCGACGGCGTGGATCTCCCGCGCGGTGCGGGAGTTCGTCGAGACGACCGAGCTGCGGGTGCTGACCAGGGCGACCGCGGTCAGCTGCTCCGACCGGAACCACGTGCTCATCGCCCAGCGCCGGGGCTCGGGCAGCCGGCTGTGGCACGTGCGCGCCCAGCGGGTCGTCCTCGCGACCGGGGCGCAGGAGCGGCCGATGGTCTTCGCCGACAACGACCGGCCGGGCATCATGCTCGCGTCGGCGGTGCGCCGGTACCTCAAGCGCCACGCCGTGCTGCCCGGAAACGAGATCGTCGTCGCCACCACATCGGACAGCGCCTACCTGACGGCGCTGGACCTGATGGCGGCGGACGCGCGCGTGCACGCCGTGGTCGACACCCGGCCGCAGCCGCCCGAGCACCTCGCCGCGCGGGTGCGGGCCGCGGGTGCGCACGTGTACGCGGGGGCGGCGGTCGTCGGGACGACCGGGGAGCGCCGGGTGGCATCGGTGCGTGTCGCCGAGATCGACGACGGCTCGATCACCGGTGATGTCCGCGAGATCGCGTGCGATCTCCTGGCGGTGTCCGGGGGCTGGAACCCGGCCGTCCAGCTGCACTGCCAGTCCGGCGGTTCGCTGCGTTGGGACGGGATCGTGGCCGGGTTCGTGCCCGAGGACGGCCCGGCGAAGGTGATCGGCGCCGCGCGCGGGACCTACGACCTGGCCGGATGCCTGGCGCAGGGCCTCGCGGCCGGTGCCGCCGCCGCGACCGCCAGCGGGTTCCGGGTCGCGGCGCCTCCGGTGCCCCCGGTGTCGGGCGACCGGACGCCGGCCCGGCCGCGTCCGCTGTGGATCACGCCGGGGGAGTCCGGTGATCCGTCGCAGTGGCACGACCATTTCGTCGACCTGCAACGGGATTTCACGGTCGCCGACGTGTGGCGCACGATCGGCGCCGGCGCGGTCGAGCAAGTCAAGCACTGCACGACTATCGGGAATCCGCTCGGATCCACTGTGGACGTGTCAGCGCAGGAGGAGTTCCGCGCCAGCTGACGGGGCCGCCGGCAAGTTCGATGCCGGGGGCGGACTCAGGCCAGCGGTTGCTGGAGCTCAGTCACCCACTGGTCGCGGTCGCCCTCGGTCGACAGGTACAGCTCGCGGGTGAGGCCGACCGGGCGGTACCCGTTGTCGTCGATCCAGCGCGCGAGCGTCTGCACGGTGGGCAGCACGTCGTTCATGTTTCCCCGGTGCACGATCGTCGCCGCGCTGCCGATCCCGGGCAGGTCCACGATGTCGAAGTCGTGGGTTTCCCGGGGGGCGTCGGCGACCTGGACCCCGGCGTGCACGAGGATCTGCTCGTCGTCGGTCTCCTCGTAGTAGGCGACGGTCGGTCCGGCCGGCCGGACCCCGGCCGCGGCCAGCCTGCCGAACAGCTGCTCGTACAGCGGCTGGATGACCGGGCCGATGTCGTCGGGGCCGAAACTCCCCGCGGTTCCGGTCAGCTCCGCCAGCCGGACCGACGGAACCTGCTTGACCACGATGTCGTCGGTGGGCATGCGTCCCTCGTTCTCGATCGTCCGGAGCCTCGCCTCGACCCGGGTGAGCCGCGCGCGGTCGGCGGCGAGCGCGGCCTCCAGCTCCGCCTGCCGCAGCCGCAGCATCCCCCGCAGCTGTTCGACGCTGACGTTCTCGTCGAGGATCGCCGCGACCTGCTGGAGGGTGAACCCGAGGTCCTTGAGTGCGATGATCCGGTTGAGCCTTGACAGCTGCGAGGCGTCGTAGGAGCGGTACCCGCTCGACGGGTCGACGTGTGCGGGCCGCAGCAGCCCGAGCGCGTCGTAGTGCCGCAGCATCCGCACGGACACCCGGCCGTGCCTGGCGAAATCTCCGATGTTCAACATGACCTCTCCACTGCACGGCCTGCCACAGTGTGAGAGTCAAGGACCTGTCGTGCCCGATGCCCGTTTTGCCCGACAGCACAAGCGTTTTGTTGCGAATGACGGAACGAGGGGTAGTATGTGCAACGGAACCGCGGCAATGTCAAGGGGGCGTGCGGATGGTTGACGATTTCCACGCCCGGAACCGATACGGTTGACCCGTGGGTAACGGAGAGGCAGCGCACGGGAGGAGCTCCGGGGCTCTGGTCCAGTCCGTCGACCGGGCCGTGACGGTTCTGGAACTGCTGGCGCGCAACGGGGAAGCCGGCATCACGGAGATCGCCGGTGAGCTCGGCGTGCACAAGTCGACCGCGTCCCGGCTCGTCAGCGTCCTGGAGGCCAGGGGGCTGGTGGAGCAGCTCGGCGAACGCGGCAAGTACGCGATCGGATTCGGCATCGTCCGGCTGGCCGGTGCGGCCACCGAGCGGATGGACCTGTCCCGGCTGGGGCGGCCGTTCTGCGACTCGCTGGCCGCCGAGCTCGGCGAGACGGTCAACCTCGCGGTCCGGGACAACGACGTCGCCATCAACATAAGCCAGGCCAGGGGCACCGCGTCGGTCACCGCGCACAACTGGGTCGGCCAGCGCACGCCGCTGCACGCCACCTCCAGCGGCAAGGTCCTGCTCGCCCACGCCCCGGTCGAGGACCAGGAGGAACTGCTCGCCGAGGAGCTGGAGCGCTACACCGCCCGCACCGTCACCGACGCGGGCGAGCTGCGCAAGGACTTCAAGCTCATCGTCCGCGACGGCTACGCGACCAGCTACGAGGAGCTGGAACTCGGCCTCAACGCCGCCGCCGTCGCCGTCTACAGCTACGACGGCGAGGTCATCGCCGCGCTGAGCGCGTCCGGTCCCTCGTACCGGTTCTCCCGGCGGCGCATGCGCGAGGTGGTCGGTGCGATGACCGTCGCGGCCAAGGAGCTGTCGTCCCAGCTGGGCTACCTGGACGTCTGAGCGTCACGCCTGCCGCAGCGCCAGCTCTTCGAGATCGAGTTCGTGCATGACCCGCCGCAGCACCTCGTCGTCTATCCGGTGCTCGTCGCGGTACCGGACGAACACATCGCGCTCCGCGGCGAGCATCTCGATCAGCAGTCGCCGGTACGCCTCGGTCGGGCTCTCGCCGACCTCGTCGGCGGACCGCCCCAGCCGCTCCCAGGCCCGGTTCGTGCGGTGCTCGGACACCCGGCGCAGCCGGTCGGTGACGCCGGCGGGCGGCTCGGACTCCTCGGTCAGCTCGGCCAGCCGGTCCTGCGCGGCGCGTGCCGCGGCGTGCGACGCCTCGGCCTCGGCCAGCGCGTCGGTGTAGCTCTCCCGGCCGCGCACGCCCAGCTTGCGGATCACCCAGGGCAGCGTGAGCCCGTGCAGCAGCAACGTCGCGAGCGTCGCGAAGAACGCCAGGAACTGGACCGCGTCGCGGCTCGGGAACGCCGCGCCCGCCTCGGTGGTGACCGGGATGGCCGAGGCCGCGGCCAGCGACACGACACCGCGCATCCCCGCCCACGACACGACGAAGACGTGCTGCCACGGCTTCGGTTCCTGCTTGCCGGACAGCCGGGAGGGCAGGTAGAGCGTGGTCCACACCCACAGCCCGCGGGCGAGCACCAGCCCGGCGGTCAGCGCGAAACCGGCGACCACCAGCTGCCCCAGCCGGTCGCCCACACCGTCGACGACGGTGCGCAGCTGCAACCCGATGAGCGCGAAGACCAGCGCTTCGAGCAGGGTGTCGGCCGACTTCCACACGGCGCGGTCCTGCAACCGCGTCGCCGCGTCGGCCTCCGGAGTCCGCTTGCCCAGGTACAGCCCGGCCACCACCACGGCGAGCACGCCCGAGGCGTGGATCTGCTCGCCGAGCAGGTACACCGCGAAGGGGACCAGCAGGCCGAGCGCGCTCTCCAGCATCCCGTCGCCCATCAGGCTCCGGACGCGGTGCACGATCCAGCCCGCGGCGAGCCCGACCAGCAGCCCGCCCACGGCGGCGAGCAGGAACATCCCGGCGCCGGACAGCAGCGAGTACCCGGTGCCGACCACCGCGGCCACCGCGACCCGGTAGGCCGTGAGCGCGGTCGCGTCGTTGACCAGGCTCTCCCCGCTGAGCACCGTCATGATCCGCCGGGGCAGGCCCAGCCGCCTGCCGATGGAGGTCGCCGCGACCGCGTCCGGCGGCGCGACCACCGCGCCGAGCACGAGCGCCACGCCCAGCGACATGCCGGGCACCAGCCACCACGCGATCAGCCCGCCCACGAGCGTGCTGAACAGCACCAGCCCGAACGCCAGCAGCCCGATCGGGCGCAGGTTCGCCCGGATGCCGGCCGACGAGCTGCCCAGCGCCGCGGTGTAGAGCAGCGGGGGCAGGATGAGCATCAGCACGACCTCGGGGTCGAGCTGGTAGTCCGGCAGCCACGGCACGTACGAGACCACCAGCCCGACCACGACCAGCGTCAGCGGCTCGGACAGCCCCCACCGCCGGGCCAGCGCCGTCACCAGCAGCGACCCCGCGAACAGCGCCATCAACTGCGGCATCTGGTCCATGGCCCGGCCTCCGTTCGCTGCGCCGCACGCGTCCGAAGGCTAGTTTCTGAGCCGTCGTTGCTCACCACGAGCGGGAGGCGATCGCGATGGCGGCGAGCTGCGAACACCTGGCAACGGCGGGCGATCCGGAGCCGGGCACCCGCGAGGGGTGCGAGGACTGCCTCGCGATCGGCGTCCACGACTGGGCGCACCTGCGGTTGTGCACCGAGTGCGGGCACGTGGGCTGCTGCGATTCAAGCCCGAACCGGCACGCGACGGCGCACTTCCGCGCCACCGCGCACCCGGTCGTGCGCTCCTTCGAGCCCGGCGAGCACTGGCGCTGGTGCTACCTGGACGAACGCCTCGGCTGATTTTCTGGGGCTTCTCGGCTTGTTTTGCGTGGCGGTGCGGGTGGCGGAACCTCAGGCGTCCGCTGGCTGCGGGTTCTTTTTCCGACGTATGTCCAATACGACGGAAAAAGCTGTCCTCGCCAGCGAACGCCTGAGAACCCGCGGCGGTGCCGGTTGCGTGCTTGGGCTAAGCGGCTTCGCCGCTTGAAGACGATGGCTGGGTTGGGGGCGCGGAGCGCGTCCGTCGCGTTCCCTCACAGCTCCTCGGCGGCCTCCTCGATGGACTCGCCGCGGGCGAGGCGGCTGTTGCGCATGCTGTAGACGAAGTACACGACCAGGCCGATCACCATCCAGATGCCGAACCGGATCCAGGTCCAGCCGTCCAGGTTCAGCATCAGGTACAGGCACGCGAGCACGGCCAGCACCGGCACCACCGGAACCCACGGCACCCGGAACGCGCGCGGCAGGTCCGGGCGGGTCCGCCGCAGCACCAGCACGCCCGCCGACACCAGAACGAACGCGAACAGCGTGCCGATGTTGGTCATCTCGGCCAGCACGTCGATCGGGGTCAGCGACGAGATCAGCGCGACCACGATCCCGGTGATCAGCGTGATCCGGTACGGCGTGCGGTACTTCGGGTGCACCTTCGCGAACCACACCGGTAGCAGCCCGTCGCGGCTCATCGCGAAGCCGACGCGGGCCTGGCCGAGCATCAGGATGAGGATCACCGTGGTCAGACCGGCGATCGCGCCCAGCGACACCAGGCCGACCGCCCACGGCGCGCCGATCGCCTGGAACGCGGTGGCCATCGGCGCCGCGGTGTCCAGCGCCGGGTACTTCACGATCCCGGTCATCACCAGCGACACCAGCACGTAGAGCACCGAGCACACCGCCAGCGACCCGAGGATGCCGATCGGCATGTCGCGCTGCGGCCTGCGCGTCTCCTCCGCGCCGCTGGCCACGATGTCGAACCCGATGTAGGCGAAGAACACCAGCGCCGCGCCCGCGACCAGGCCGCTGACGCCGAACGAGCCGGTCGCGCCGAAGATCGCGTTCACCAGCGGCTCGTCCAGCGGGGACCCGGCGGCGCCGGGAGCGGGCGGCTGGTGCGGCGGGATGAACGGGCTCCAGTTGGCCGTGTTGATGAAGAAGGCGCCGAAGATGATGAAGAACAGCACCACGGCCAGCTTGATCGCGACGACGACGTTGGTCACCGCGGAGCTGAGCCGGATGCCGACGACCAGCACGGCGGTCAGGATCAGCGCGATGACCGCGGCGGGCAGGTTCACCACGCCGCCCGCCCCGGGCGCGCCCGCGAGCGAGTCGGGCAGGGCGAGGCCGATCGAGCTCAGCGCCTCCACGAAGTACTGCGACCAGCCCACCGACACCGTCGAGGCGCCGAGGATGAACTCCAGGATGAGGTCCCAGCCGATGATCCACGCCAGGAACTCGCCCATGGAGGCGTAGGAGAACGTGTACGCCGAGCCCGCGACCGGCACCACCGAGGCGAACTCGGCGTAGCACAGGGCGGCCAGGCCGCAGGCGATGCCGGAGAGCACGAACGAGATGGCGATGCCGGGCCCGGCATCGGTGGCCGCGGCTACCCCGGTCAGCACGAAGATGCCGGTGCCGATGATCGCCCCGATGCCGATTCCGAGCAGGTCGACGGCGGAGAGCACTCGCCGCAGCCGGAACTCCGGTGCCTCGGCGTCGCGGATGGACTGCTCGGCTGACTTGACGCGCATGATGGACATGGATGCCTCCTCGCCTGCGGCCCCGGGCCGTTGCGGCTCGGTGGGCGACGGGCTGTCCTGACCAGAATTGTGCTTCAAGTCACAGAAGACAAGCTGTTTGGCGGTTTTGTGATGAGAGTGCGAGCCGCGTCCCGGGCGGTGTCGGCGGCGCCGGGATCGCCGGTGATGGCGGCGGTGGTGATGGCGCCGTCGACGAGCATGAGCAGCTGGTCGGCGCGTTTCTCCCGGTCGTCGCCGGTCAGCTGGTCCAGCAGGAACTCCCGGAGGGCGGCCTTGTGCTCGCGCGCGGCGCGGGCCACCGCGTCGGAGGTGGCGCCGAGCTCGCCGAAGGAGTTGATGAAGGCGCAGCCGCGGAATCCGGGGTCGGCGAACCAGTCGCGCAGCCAGTCGAAGACCGACAGCACCCCGGGGTTCCCGGCGACGTGGCCTGCCAGCTGCTCGCGCCAGCGGCGGTCGCGCCTGCGCAGGTAGGACTCGACGAGTTCGTCCTTCGACGCGAAGCACTGGTACAGCCGCTTGAGCGAGACGCCGGCCGCGGTGCGGATCTCGGCCATGCCCACGGCCTGGATCCCGCGCTCGTAGAACAGCGCCCCGGCCGCGTCCAGCACCTGTTCCCGATGGTCCATCCCGACTCCCGCTGGCGCAGAGAACATCCGTTCTCCTATGCTAGCCGAGCAGTCGGAGAACGATCGTTCTCCCTTGAGCAGCAAGGAGCTCCGATGTCGCGACCGCCGTTCCCGCCGTTCGACGAGCGCACCGCCGCGCAGAAGGTCCAGGCCGCCGAGGACGCCTGGAACACCCGCGACCCGGAACGGGTGGCGCTGGCCTACACCGAGGACTCGGTCTGGCGGAACCGGGACCGGTTCGTCACCGGCCGGGCCGAGATCGTCGAGTTCCTGCGCGAGAAGTGGTCGCGGGAGCTCGACTACGCGCTGCGCAAGGAGCTCTGGGGGTTTCGGGGCAACCGGATCGCGGTGCGGTTCCAGTACGAGTGCCGTGACGCCGGGGGCCAGGTCTGGCGCAGCTACGGCAACGAGCTGTGGGAGTTCACCGAGGACGGCCTGATGCGCCGCCGGGAGGCCAGCATCAACGACGTCCCGATCACCGAGGCGCAGCGCCGGATCCGCGGCCCGCGTCCGGAGTCCGAGCGCGGCGTGCTGCTGCCGGTGCGGTGACCGGGGTCAGCGGCCGAGGAGCGCGGGGAGGTCGGCGAACGAGTCGAGCACGTGGTCCGGCGTCCCGGAGGCGTGGTCCAGGCTCGCCTGGGTGAACTTCCCGGTGCGCACGAGCACGCCGGTGAGCCCGTGGCGCTGCGCCGCGAGCACGTCGGACTCGACGTCGTCGCCGACCATCAGCGCGTCGGCCGGGGTGGCGCCGAGGGAGTGCAGCGCGGAGGCGAAGAACTCCGCGCTGGGCTTGCCGACGACCACGGCCTCCCGGTCGGCCGCGCGTTCGATGCCTGCCAGGAACGCGCCGGTGTCCAGCTTCAGCCCCTCGTCGGTGCGCCACCGCAGGCTCCGGTGCATCGCGACGAACGCGGCCCCGCGCTGCACGAAGTCGAACACGCGGTTCAGCGCGGCGTAGTCGAACTCCGGCCCGGCGCCGCCGAGCACGACCACGTCCGGCGAGTCGTCGACCAGCTCGACCCCGGCGAGGTCGGCTGCGATGTCCCCGCTGTTGAGCAGCAGGCAGCGCGCACCGGGGTGGTGCCGCCGGAGGTAGGCGGCCGTCGCGGCCGGAGCGGTGATGATCTCGTCGAGCCCGATGTCGAACCCGGCCCCGGTCAGCGTCTCGGCGATGGCCGCCCGGGTGCGCGAGGTCGTGTTGGTGACCAGCCGCAGCGCTCCGCCGCCCCGGCGGAGCAGCCGCAACGCCTCGACCGCGCCGGGCAGCGGGCGCCACGACACGGTCAGCACGCCGTCGATGTCGATCAGCAGACTCCGCATGCCAGAACCGTACGTCGCCTGGACTGTGATCTGCCGACTCCGGTCGTACGGTCGGGAAGGAGGAAACCGCTGCCCGGGAGCCGTTCGCGATGACTCATGGACCTGCCGAACCAATCGTCCGAGGGCGCCGTCCGCTGGCCGCGCACCTCGCCGTCCACGCCTTCGTCCTGGTCCCCTTCGCGGCCCTGGCGGTGGCCGCGCCGATCGCCTGGGGCTGGGGCCTGAACTGGTCGGACCTGCTGCTGGCCGGGTTGTTCTACGTGGTCAGCGGGCTGGGCATCAGCATCGGGTACCACCGGCACTTCACCCACCGGTCGTTCCGGGCCAAGCGGGGGCTGCGGATCGCGCTCGCCGTGGCGGGCGGCCTCGCGCTGCAGGGTCCGGTGATCAACTGGGTCGCCGACCACCGCAGGCACCACGCCTACTCCGACCGCGAGGGCGACCCGCACTCGCCGTGGCGGTTCGGCACCTCGCCGGTGGCGGTGGCGCGCGGTTTCTGGCACGCGCACATGGGCTGGCTGTTCGAGCGCGACCTCACCAACGCCGAGCGGTTCGCCCCGGACCTGCTCGAGGACCGGGACATCCGGCGCATCGACCGGCTGTTTCCACTGTGGACGACGATCAGCCTGGTCGTGCCGAGCGCGCTCGGCGGCTTGCTCTCGTGGTCGTGGTGGGGCGCGTTGACCGGATTCTTCTGGGCCGGCCTGGTCCGGGCGTCGTTCCTGCACCACGTCACGTGGTCGGTGAACTCGATCTGCCACATGATCGGCGAGCGGCCGTTCAAGAGCCGGGACAAGGCCGCCAACTTCTGGCCGCTGGCGATCGTGTCCTTCGGCGAGTCCTGGCACAACTCCCACCACGCCGACCCGACCTGTGCCCGGCACGGTGTGCTGCGCGGCCAGCTGGACATCTCGGCGCGGGTCATCTGGTTCTTCGAGAAGGTCGGCTGGGCCTGGAAGGTCCGCTGGCCGACGCGACGGCGGCTCGCGCGCCTGTCCGCGTGACGCTCACGCGCCGGGTCGCGCCCGCCGGGTCAGGCGCCACTCGTCGAGCGCCTTCTGCTGCGCGGCAGCCACGTCGGAGTAGGTCGCACCGCTGTCGCTCTGGGCGGCGAGCACGGCGGTCACGTCGGTCACCACCTCGAGCCCGCGTTCGAGCGCCTGCGCGAGCGCGACGCTGATGTTGGCCGGGAGCTGCGGGGGAGTGCCCGCGCGCTCGACGGCGGGGTAGGTGTGCTCCCACACCCGGTCGAGGTGGTGGATGGCCTCCATCAGGGTCAGCCAGGGCACCAGTTGTTGCGTGCTTTTCTCCGGTACGTCCATCGCGAACCTCACCTGGACATGGCAGACGGCCCCGGCCGGGTCCGTCGTGGCGCGGGGTCACGAGGTGGATTGCCTGCGTGCCGAAACCGCCGACGCCCCAAGGCTACACCGGCGATCCCGGCCGGATTCCGGGCGATTTCCGTGAGTTCTCCACAACGGACGGGTTCAACCGACCCGTGCCGGGCGCACCACCTCGGCGAGGCGGCGGTAGGAGTCGAGCATCGCGGAGCGGTCGAACGTGCTTGTCACGACAAGCACTTCGTCGGCTCCGGTGCGCTCGCCCAGCCGGTCCAGGGCGGACCTGACCTCGCTCGCGGTGCCGTGGATCTGACCGCGCAACGACTCCTCGAACATCCGGTGCTCGCGGTCGGTCATCTCGGTTCGCCTGATCTCTTCGGGGGAAACCAGTGGCGGGAACACGCCGTGCGTGCGGGAGTAGGCCATCGACCACGCCTCGGGCAGCAGCAGTTCGTAGGCGCGCTCGGTGGTCTCGGCCACCGCAACGGTCTCCGACACCACCACGTACGGCTCCGCCGACCACTCCGACGGCCGGAAGCGCTCGCGGTACCGCTCGATCGCGCGCACCATCGCGTCCTTACCGCGCACGGCGGCGATCACCAGCGGCAGCCCGAAATCGGCCGCGGTGTCGGCTCCGGCGCCGGTCGCGAGCAGGAACGCGGGCAGCCGCAGCCCCTCGCTGGGCGTCGCGCCCACTCCGCCCTGCGGCCCGGCGAAGTAGCCGAGCAGTTCGGCCAGCTGCGCGCCGAACTCCTCGGCGGCGTCCTTGTCGGCGCCCAGCGCCCGGCGGACCGCGCCGGTGAACCCGACGGACCGGCCCAGGCCCATGTCGATGCGGCCGGGGAACAGCGATTCGAGCACACCGAACTGCTCGGCGACGACCAGCGGCCGGTGGTTGGGCAGCATCACGCCGCCGGTGCCGACCCGGATGTGCGAGGTCTGCGCCGCGACCGCCGCCGCCAGCACGGCAGGCGCGGACCCGGCGACGCCGGGGACGCCGTGGTGCTCGGAGACCCAGAACCGGTGGTAGCCCAGCTCCTCCACCTGCCTGGCGAACTCCACGGTGTCACGCAGCGCCTCGGGATGCCCCTGGCCGGTGCGGGTGCGGGAGCGGTCGAGCACGGAGAAGCGGTGTGGCAGCACATCCGGGTCAACGCCGCGCGGGCGGAGGGATTCCCGCGACGTCCGCGAGGTCACGCTCCGTGCACGGTCTCGTCGGCGGGACAGAAACATTGACAGCCGACCGCTGCGGGGCGCTACGGTTGTCGATCGGTCGAACCCGGCCTTCTCGCGGCGCTCGCCGCGCGGAAATCGAGGCTCTCAATTCTCCCGAAGTGGTGCCGCGTGCAAGCTGTCACAGGACGGAAACTGCTGGTCGTCGCGACTTTGGACAACACGTTGGCCGGTGCGGGCGGGATGGTCCCGGAAGGGGCGCGGCTGGCGATAAGCCGATTGTGCGCCAACGGCGGCCGATTCGTGCTGTCCACCACCCGGCCGCTGCGGTCGGCCCTGAATTCGGCGCTCCGGCTCGGGGCCGATATGCTCGTCTGTTCCGGCGGGGCCGTGGTGGTCGACCCGTGGAAAGCGCGGCTGCTGGTCGGCAGCGCTTTCTCGGTCCGGGATTCCCGCAGGTTGACCGATGTGCTGCGGAGCAGGCTCGACGGTGTCCGGATCGCATTCGACCACCGCGACCGCTGCGTGCTGGACGAGGATTTCCGCACCGGCTGGCCGGAGACGTCCGAACTGCACCGCCGGGCCCGCGCCGAGGTTTCCGGTGCTGTGACAAAGGTCATGGTCCAGTCCGATTCGGAGGATGTGGAGATCCTCGCGAAGAAAGTGCGGGCGGAAATCGGCGCCATCGGCGCGGTGGCGATTCCGGGTCCGGACTTCGTGGACGTCCTGCCGCCCGGCGTGGATTCCGCCGAGCACCTGCGCACGCTGGTGCCCGCGGGCACCACCACGGTCGCCTTCGGTGCCGCTCCGGCCGACGTTCCGCTGCTGCGCTGGGCGGATGTCGCGGTGGCGGTGGCCGACGCGGAGCTGTCGGTGATGGATTCCGCCGACTACCTCACCGCGCCGCGGGACGAGGACGGGGTGGCGCAGTTTCTCGACAGGGTCCTCTGTGGACAACCTTTGTAACTCTTAGTCACCCGGTTGGATGTATCCCGCGATCGGCTGTGGCCGTAAGGTGGAATCAATACTGTTGGGGAACGAGCTCGCGATACCGCGAAGGCGTGCGTGGCCGGGGTGCGCATGCTCGGCGGTGCCTGTCAGAAAGGGATCAGTGGTACTCGAAATGCGCAACCGTGATCAAGGTTCCCGGTTGTCCGGTCGCGATTCATACGGAGTCCGGGAGAATCACGTCGAACGGAATGGGGAAGTTCTCGCGACCCAGGTGGGCCTGCAGTTCCCGCATTCGCTGGCATTCGAGGAGTGGGAGCGGACCGGCAAGAAGATCACGCGGATCGTGAATTCGTCCGCCTGGTTTCTCGGAGACTGGGTGGTGTACGGGCAGACCCGTTACTCGGACCGTTACCGGCGCGCGATCGAGACGGCCCGGCTGGATTACCAGACGATTCGCAACTACGCGTGGGTCGCGCGCCGGTTCGAACATTCCCGGCGCCGGGACAAGCTCAGCTTCCAGCACCACGCCGAGGTCGCCGCGCTGCCCGCCGAGCAGCAGGACTACTGGCTCGACCTCGCCGAGGAGTCCGGCTGGTCCCGCAACCAGCTGCGCCAGCACGTCCGCAACAGCCGCCTCGCGGAGCGCGGCGCGGTGGCGCCGGAGCGCCCGATGCCGGCGATCCAGGTGACGACCGAGCGGCTGGAACGATGGCAGCGCGCGGCCGAGCAGGCCGGCAGCAGCATCGAGACCTGGATCATCGCCAACCTCGACTCGGCGGCGGGCCGCGCTCTGGAAGAGGGCGAGGCCAACCGGGCGTTAGCCGTCCACTGAGGACGGATCATCGGAAAGCCCTGTGGTGTAACGATTTTCCGCGATCAGCATTTGCAACGCGGCGGACCGGCTCCGCGATCCGCAACGGCTGGTTCGCCCGCGGCGAGCCCGGTGGTGACGGGGGCCGCGACCGGGGCGGCGGTGTGGAACGACATGCCACCAGTCGACTCCGCACCGCTCCCGACGCCCCGCCCGGCCCCGGCGTTGTTGCGTTGAACCTCGGTTGAAGTCGCATGCTCTTCCCGATGCCAAGATCGGGAGGGGAACGCGTGCTGAACTCCATTGCCGACGCCGGCCGGGCGCTCCGGGCGGGCGAGGTGACCAGCGTCGGGCTGCTCGACGCCGCGACGGCCGCCGCCGATCGCGCCGACGGCGTGCTCGGCGTCTACCTGACCCGCTTCCGCGAACCGGCGCTGGAGGCCGCGCGGCGCGCCGACCGCGAGCTGGCCGAGGGGCTGGATCGCGGGCCGCTGCACGGGATTCCGGTCGGCGTGAAGGACCTCATCGCCGCGGCGGAGGGACCGACCACCGCGCAGAGCCTCGTGCTCGGGGACGGCTGGGGAGCAGGGGTCGACGCGGCAGTGGTGGCGCGGGTCCGGGACGCGGGCGGCGTGATCACCGGCAAGACCACGACCATGGAGTTCGGCTGCGGGCTGCCCGATCCGTCGAAACCGTTCCCGGTCCCGCGAAATCCGTGGAACACCGGGAGGTGGGCCGGGGGATCCAGTTCCGGGACGGCCAGCGGTGTGGCGACCGGGATGTTCCTGGCCGGACTCGGCTCCGACACGGCCGGGAGCATCCGCATGCCTGCCGCGTTCTGCGGCGTGACCGGGCTGCTGCCGACGTTCGGACGGGTGCCGAGGTCCGGCTGCGTCCCCCTCGCCTACAGCCTGGACCGGATCGGACCGCTGGCGCGGACCGCCCGCGACTGCGGTGTGCTGCTGGAGGTCATCTCCGGTCACGATCCCGCCGACCCCGACTCCGCCCGCGCGCGGTTCGAGAATCCCGCCGCCGACGCGGATCTGACCGGCCTGCGGGTGGGTGTCGTGCGGGAAGGGCACTTCCCACCGGACGCTGATCCCGCGTTGGCGACTGCGTTCGACGATGCCGTTGCGGTGCTTGAAGAACTCGGTGCCGAAACGACCGAGGTCCGCCTGCCGTACCGGGAGGAAATGGTCGCGGCGGTCGTGATCAGCGCCTGCTGCGAGGGAATGGCCCACCACCGCGCGGAGTTGGTCGAGCGCTGGTCGGACTTCACGGTCGCCGCGCGAGGTCTGCTCGCCGCCGGAGCGCTCGTCTCCGGTGCCGACTACGTGCAGGCGCAGCGCGCACGGAGGGTCGCGCAGGCCGCGCTGTCCGAGCTGTTCGGTCGCGTGGACGTCATCGTGTGCCCGACGGCCTCGGTCGGCGCTCCCTGGTTCGAAGAGCTGGTCAACGAATTCGGGCACCAGGACAACGAGAAGCTGTTCTCGAAGCTGTACACGCCGTACTGGAACAGCGTTGCCAACCCGGTGCTCGCGGTGCCGATCGGCAGCACGGACGACGGCCGTCCACTGTCGATGCAGCTGGCGGGGAAGCTGTTCGACGACGCTTCGGTCCTGCGCGTCGGCGACGCGTTCCAGCAACGCACCGGCTGGCACCTGCGGACGCCGGACCTCACCGCGGAGGTGGCCTGATGCCCGACCTCCAGCGTGTCGCAGACCTGCTGGCGGCAGCAGGAATTCCGGCCGACGAGCGGGAAGTCCGCGGTCTGGCCGAGATCTACCGCGCACACCGGTCCGCAGTGGACTCCCTCCGCGCGATGCCGACGGACCACTGGTCGGCTCCGATCCTCAAAGTCGACGTCTCACCGGAAGCGGAAGACCATGCGAACTGAAACCCGCCCTCCTGCGGCGAAACCCGCGCCAGGAGCGGTGCTCGGACTGGCCTGCGCCGGTTCGTTCGTGGTGATCCTGGACGCCACCATCGTCTCGGTCGCACTGCCCGCGATCCGCGCGGAACTGGGGTTCAGCGCAGCCGCCCTGCCGTGGGTGGTCAACGCCTACACGCTGCTGTTCGCCGGGTTCCTCCTCCTCGGCGGGCGGCTGGCCGACGTCTTCGGGCAGCGCCGGATGTTCGTCCTCGGCATGGGCCTGTTCACCGCGGCGCGGATGGTCGGTGGGCTGGCCGCGACGGCTGAGCAGCTGCTCGTCGCGCGGGCCGTGCAGGGGTTCGGCGGCGCCCTGCTGATGCCGGTGACCCTGTCGCTGCTGACCACGGCCTTCACCGAGCCCCGGAAGCGGGCGCGCGCGTTGGGCACGTGGAGCGCGGTGGGTGCGATCGGTGCCGCATCCGGCCCGGTCGTCGGCGGGCTGCTGACGCAGTGGGCGGGCTGGCGGTGGGTCTTCTTCGCCACCGTCCCGATCGGCGTGCTGGCCATCGTCGCCGCGGCCGTGGTGCTCCCGCGACGGGAGGCGGCCCGAACCCGGCCCCGGCTCGACGTGATCGGCGCGGTGCTGGCGACGGCGGGCCTGGGCGGACTGGTTTACGCGGTCATGCAGTCCGCGGTCGTGCCGTTGCTGGGAGGGCTCGTGCTCCTCGTCGTTTTCCTGCTGCACCAAGGGAAGTGGGCGCACGAACCGCTGCTGCCGCTGAACGTGTTCCGGCTCCGGTCGGTCAGCAGCGGCAACGTGGTGATGTTCCTGCTGGGGCTGGGTTTCTTCGCCAGCCCGGTCCTGCTCGCGCTGTACTTGCAGGACGTGCACGGGTATTCGCCGCTGGAAGCCGGTCTGGCCTACCTCCCGATCGGGCTGGCGATGTTCTGCGGCGCGCAGTCGGCCGGTCCGATGTCGGTGAAGATGGGCGCGCGCCGCGCGGCGGTTGTGTGCTGCGCGATCGGTGCCGTGGGCTTCGCCGCGATCGCGATGCTTGTCGGGGTGCACGCCGCGTACCTGTCGTCGGTGCTGCTGCCGGGGATCGTGTTCGGGTTCGGGACGGCCGCCGCGTTCACCCCGATCACGGTGGCGGCGACCGGTGGGGTGCCGCCGAACCAGAACGGCCTCGCGGCCGGGCTGCTCAACACCGTCCGGCAGACCAGCGGCGCGGTCGGGCTCGCCGCGCTCAGCGCGCTCACCGTCGCGGTCGCGCGGGTGCCGGGGCCGGAACCGCTCGCGGGCGGGTACTCCGCCGCGTTCGCCGCTTCGGCGGGCTGCCTGGCGGTCGCGGCGGCCGTCGCG
>NZ_BAAAUX010000001.1:98822-283911 GCF_039534165.1 Saccharopolyspora taberi
CGCCCGTCGCGGCGCTGGCGATGCCCCGCCGCGGCAGCGCTGCCACCAGCTGACCGGAGCCGCTGTCGGACACGCTTGGTACGTTCGGCCTCACCCTCGGTAAGGCCGACGACAGCAGGAGAACTTGGTGGCGCAGCAGATTCCGTCCTGGGCGGACCGGTCCAACACGATCGGTTTCGTCCCCGGGAAGAAGTCCGAACGCAGGGAGATCCTGCGCCGGATCCTCGAACAGCTCCCGGCCGCGCCGGGTTCGTCGATCGCGGTGCGCAACGCGGCGGGCGAGGACGTCACCAGCCCGGTCGACGACATCTGCGGCAACCAGCTGTCCTGCGGGATGCTCGTGCGGCGCGAACCCGACGGCCGGTGGGTGGCCACCGACGCGGCGAAGTCCTGGCTCGAGAACCAGGACGACGTGGCGTTCGCGGTTTACATCCACGACAACGTGAAGCTGTTCGGCGAGCTGCTGAGCCGGATCGAACGAGCCCGGTCCAAGGACGGGTTCCTGGCCATCGCCCACGAGTTCGGGCTGACCTGGACCAGCACGGACCAGCTGTACCGGCGGGTCGCGTGGCTGGAGGTGCTGGGGCTGGTGGAGCGCTGGGCGCCGAACAAGTTCGTGGTCACCGAGCGCGGGCGGGAGTTCCTCGCCCGCGCCGCGCTGGTGTCCCCGGAGGAGGCGACCGGTACCACCACCTCGGCGGCCGACGAGACCGAGACCCTGCCGGAGCCCGGTGACATCGTCCTGAACCTGACGTCGAAGAACTCCTACTCCCGCAAGGACATCATCGGCTACATCCCGCGCGGCCGGAAGGCGCCGGACCGGGATTCGACCTCCGGCCCGCAGTCCCCGTTCGACGCGATCCGGAACCTGCTCGACCTCGTCGGCGACGGCGTCGGGGTCGAGGAGTACCACCGGCGCTGCTTCAGCAGGCTCGGGCTGAAGAAGGCGTCGGCGACCCAGACGATCCAGACCATGCGGCAGATGGGCGTCATGGACATGGTCGCCTACGGGCAGTACGGCCCGCTGCCCGACGTCGCGGAGCTGCTGAACCTGGGCAGCGAGGTCGACTTCGTCCGCTACCTGCACTCCCGCTACTCGTTCGTCGGCGAGATCCTGACGTTGCTCGACGAGCCCACGCCGGTCCCCGAGGTCGCCCGCATCGCCAACGAGGAGTTCGGGCTGGCGCGGATCGACAACGGCGAGGTCCGCACCAGGATGGGATTCCTGGCCGACGCGGGCCTGGTGGAGCGGATCGACTGGACCCGGTACCGGATCTCGGCGACCGGCAAGCTGCTCGCCGACGAACTGCGGCTGGACCTGCCGACCGGCGAGGTGGCCGCGGACGAGTCGGTGGAGCCCGCGGAGAGCACCACCGACGCGGCGCAGGCCGACCAGATCATCGCGGACCTGCGCCGGTACGGGCGGAACGGGGAGCGCAGCGAGGAGTTCGAGATCGCGGTGGCCGCGGCGTTCGGCTTCCTCGGGTTCCGCTCCCAGCACACCGGCGGCTCGGGGCGGACGGACGTGGTGGTCGACGCGGAGCTCCCGGCGAAGGACTCGTACCGGGTGATCGTGGACGCGAAGGCGTCCTCCAGCGGCACGATCGCGGAGAACGCGGTCAAGTTCGACGCGCTGAAGGACCACCAGAAGCGCCACCGCGCGGACTTCGGGATGGTGGTGGGCCCGGACTTCGGCGGCAGGGTCCGGGAATGGGCGGCCAACAACAACTTCTCCCTGATGACGGTGGAAGACCTGGCGAACCTGCTCACCCGGCACGCGGTCCACCCGATCTCGCTGACGGACCTGCGGGTGCTGTTCCAGACCGACGGCGACGACCTGGCCGACGTGGAGGAGCTGTACGCGGAGTCCGCCCGGTCGGCCGAGCTGCTGGCCAGGATCGTGGCCCTGCTGC
Organism: Saccharopolyspora taberi; assembly: GCF_039534165.1. Classification (NCBI taxonomy): domain Bacteria; kingdom Bacillati; phylum Actinomycetota; class Actinomycetes; order Pseudonocardiales; family Pseudonocardiaceae; genus Saccharopolyspora; species Saccharopolyspora taberi. The sequence continues at coordinate 100,736 of NZ_BAAAUX010000001.1, forward strand.
ACGAGGAAGCCAGGGAGGAGGACCCGCTGCTGGACGGCTACATCAGCCTGGAGAACGTGAACTACGCCCTGCGCAAGGAACTCTCACCGCGCCCGAGCCAGAACGCGGTCGAGGAGTGCCTCCAGCTGCTCTCGCACGATCTCGTGCGCGGCGCCGTGAAGAACGGCGGCCGGTACAAGCTCGCCGACGCACCGGTCAACATCATGCGCCGGCTCGCCGGGCTCGGGGTGGGGCTGGACGGCCGGTGAGCGGGGGGCGGCGGGTCGGCGATGCGTGGGTCGCTAGTCGTACGACACCCCGCTCTGGAGCCAGGTTTCGTCGGAGAAGTCCCCGTCGTCTTCGGCCCACGCAGGAGTGCTCGAGGCCGCGGCGTCGGGCACCTGCGGTGGTTCCTCGTCCACCGGCTCGCTGTTGACGAATCCGGCTATCGCACCGAACAGATCAACCATGTGCTCGTTCGTCGACATCTGTTCGACGAGCGTCTGAGTCGTGATCGTTCCGTTCAGGTAGTCCTGGATGGTCGACGATTCCACGTGGTCGAGCGCTTCGGGTCGACCTGCTTTCCGCAGGTAGTCGTGGATGTTCGAGTACCCGTGCTCGTGGAGCAGGCTGTCGTAGCGCTCCACCGGGTTGCTCCTGTCTGCCTGGTGTGCGGATTCGACGACTCCGTCGATCCCGCGGAGGATTTCGTTGATCCGATCGGAAGGTTGCAGGTCGCCCATCTCTGGTCCCTCGTCAGTACGGGTTCTCCGGCCCGCCGTACGGCTTTCCGATGTCCAGGCCCTTTGTGATGTTGGGCGCGTTGGTCTTGACCTCGCTGCCTATCTGCCATGCCTCGATGGCCTTGGGGATGTCCCCGATCAGCGTCTTGATGGTGTCGTAGATCAGGTACACGGCCCAGACACCGCCCGTGATGACCTCGCCGATGATGCCGGCGGCAGCGGCACCGAAAGGGCCTGCCGCAGCGCCGCCGGCGAGTGCGGCGAGCCCGCCGACCCCGGCGATCAGAATCGCCCCGGCGATCGCGTTGGAAAGATCATTTAGACGGGAGACCAGGATGGCGCACAGATCCTCCAGTCCCTTGATAGTCCGGGAAATGATCTCCCTGAGGTCGACCAGTGCTTGGCAGACCTTCTCGATTTCTCCGTGGCGCATCCCCATGAAGTGAACGAACGCCTCTGCCGCGTTCCCGCTCCAGTCCTCGCGCAGCCGCAAGGTGTCCCGGAACGCCGCGTCCTGGACCAGGGACAGGGCCTGCGCGCTCGATCCGACCGCGTCGCGGAGCCGGTAGACGCAAGTCCAGTCACCGACGATCAGGTCCTGGAGGTCAGAAGCGAGATCGCGGCCGGTGAGTTGTTGGAGAAAGTCGTTGACGGGTCCGGTGATCCAGTTGGCGTTTTCCTGCACGATCTTCCCGATCGCGTCGGCAGGCGCCTCCGGTGGCCTGAGGTACGCGCCGACGTCCACGGTGTGCGTGAATTGGGGCATGGGACTTCTTCCTAGCGCGGAGCTCCGGGATAGGTCTGATCGAGCTGGCTCGCTCGTTCCTGGTCGATCGACTCGTAGCTCTTGCCGGTGGACTCCAGCTGGCTGGAGGTCAGGTGGTAGCAGGTGGTCACGTCGTTGATCAGCTGGTTGACCACGTCGATCGGCGGCACCAGGTACTTCGCGATGTCCATCAGGGCGATCCCGCCGTATGTCTCGCTGAACTCGTCGCGGTGTTGAACGAGGTACTTCCGCACTTCGTTGACGTCGTTTCCGTACTGGTACATCAGGTCCGAGAAGGACTGGATGCTGGGTGGGTGTACGTGGAAGCCGGTCACCTCTGGTGCTCCTCTCTGGCGTTCGGACCGGACGGTTACGAGAAGATGCCCATGTAGAGTTCGGCCAGCTGTCGCAGGAGGAAGATGACAAGCGCCAGGAACAGGAAGACCGCGAGAGCGATCAGGACCGGCCACCCCGGGGTGTCGCGGAAGTACCTCCAGCCGAGGAGCCCGGGAAGCAGACGACGCCGCTGGGCGGGAGTCATGTCCCGATGCCGCGGCTTCTTTCCCCCGGGCTCGGGACCTGAACGGTCGAAGGGGATCAACTGATCGTCGTCGTGGGGGTCCTCTTCGCTGTCTCCGCCGCCGTTGCCGCGCCGAGGCGGTGTGCTGTGGTCGTTCATCCGCTCCTCCGAGTTCCACCGGCGGCGTGGGCAACGGCAGCCTCTGATCACTCCGCCCGGCATCGTAACGGCGCGAACGCGGCGCGGAAGGCGAAACGACCACCCCACCCCCGGATGCCCTAGGCTCGCCGGAGTGGGGGCGAGAATCGCGGTCTCGGTGGTCTTCTTCGTCAACGGCGCGGTTTTCGCCAGCTGGGCGACGAGGGTGCCTGCGGTGGCCGGTCCGCTGGGGATGAGCCCGGGGGAGCTGGCGGCGGTGGTCTTCGGGCTCAGCGCAGGCGCCGTGACGGGATTGCCGCTCGGCGGATGGCTGACCAACCGGCTCGGCAGCGTGTTCATGATGCGGGCCTCGCTGCTCGTCTACGCCGGGGCGCTGGCCTGGATCCCGCACGCGCCGAGCGTCGTGCTGCTCGCGTTGTCCTTGATGGGGCTGGGAATCGGCAACGCGATGCTCGACGTCTCCATGAACACCGCTGCGGTGCACGTGGAACGCGCGCACGGGCGGCAGATCATGGCCGGGTTCCACGCCTTGTTCAGCTTCGGTGGGCTGGGCGGGGCCGTCGTGGGCACCGCTGCCGCGAGCGCGGGCATTCCTGCGGTGACGCATATGGCGGTCGCCGCGGTGGGGCTGTCCTGCGCCGGGCTGGTCGCTTCGTTCTGGGCGCTGCCCGATCCCGGTGGCCGGGCCGAGAAGAAGCAGCGCGGGCCGTTGGACCGCCGGCTCGTGCTGCTCGGGCTGCTGGCCTTCTGCACCCTGCTCTGCGAGGGCGCGGCCAACGACTGGAGCGCGGTCTACGTCCAGGACACCCTCGGCGGCTCGGCGGGCGTGGCCGCGGCCGGGTTCGCGGTGTTCTCGCTGACGATGACCGCGGGCCGGTTCGCCGCCGACCGGCTCGTCGCGAGCGTCGGGGCCGTTGCCTTCCTGCGCGGCGCCGGGGCACTGGCCGGGCTCGGCTTCGGCGCGTCCCTGCTCTGGCCCACCCCGGCCTCGGCCCTGCTGGGGTTCGGCGCGCTGGGGCTCGGGCTCGCCGGGGTGGTGCCGACGCTGTTCAGCTCCGCCGTGCGCGGCCGGGACAACCCCGCCGCCGCGATCTCCACGGTCTCCACGATCGGCTACCTCGGGTTCCTCGCCGGTCCGCCGATCGTCGGCGCGCTCGCCACCGCCGCCGGGCTCCGGCTCGGCATGGTGACGCTCGTCGTGCTCGCCCTGGTGATCGTCTTCGGCGCTACCGCAGCAGTGCGGACCGCAGCCGGCTGATCGTGTCCGGGCCGATGCCGAGGTGTTCGGCGAAACCCTCGACGGAACCGTGCTCGGCGTCCAGCTCGCGCAGGAACTCCCGCATGGTGCTTCTGTCCGCGCGCAGCAGGGAAGGCGGCACGTAAGGCCATTCCGCCGCCGTGTCGTCGACGCCGCCCGCCGCCACCGAAGCGGCCCAGCGGGCCGTGGCCACCTCGCTCAGCGCGTAGTCGGCCACCACCGCTTCCGCCGACACCCCGACCAGGCGCAGCACCAGCGCGGACAGGATTCCGGTGCGGTCCTTGCCCGCCGCGCAGTAGAACGCCGCGGGCAGGCCGCCCGGTTCTGCCAGCAGTTCCACGGCGGTCCGCAGGAACCCGCCGCCCTCGCGCACGATGTCCAGGTAGTGCGTCACGGCGAAGCCGTCCTGGTCCAGCACCGCGCGGTCGTCGGCCGACCAGTCCGGGGTCTGCTCGCGCAGCGGGACGTGCCGCCACCGGCCCGGCCAGCCGGGCGGCGGCCGCCAGACCTTCTGCTCGACCTCGCCCTTCGACCGCAGGTCCAGCACCGTCACCACGCCCAGCTCGTCGAAGGCCGCGCGCCCGGCCGCGGTCAGCCGGTGCAGGCCGTCCGAGCGGTACAGCCGCCCCCGGGCCACCACCGAACCGTCCTGCGCGCGGTGCCCGCCCAGGTCCCGGAAGTTGAAGCAGCCGTCCAGTTCGAGGAACGGGCTCATGTCGCCGACCGTCGGCCGTGGAAGTGGTCCGGCGGCCCGTGCCCGGCGCCGATGTCCAGGTCGTCGGCTCCGCGCAGCGCCCCGGTCAGGTAGGACTTGGCCTCGCCGACCGCCGCGGGCCAGTCCGATCCGTGCGCGTGCCGGGTCGCGATGGCCGCCGACAGCGCGCAGCCGGTGCCGTGGGTGTTCGTGGTCTCCACCCGCCGCTCGGTGAACCGGTGCACCTCGCCGTCGACCCGGAGCAGGTCCACGCAGTCCGGACCGTCCAGGTGCCCGCCCTTGAGCAGCACCCGCGGCCCGAGCTGGGCGAGCTGGCGCAGCTGGTCGCGCATGCCGTCCTCGTCCTCGGCGGGCTTGGTGCCCAGCAGCTCGGCGGCCTCGGGCAGGTTCGGGGTGATCAGGTCCACCAGGGGCAACAGGCGCCTCCGCAGGGTGTCCACGGCGTCGGCGGCCAGCAACCGGTCCTGGCTCTTGGCCAGCATCACCGGGTCCAGCACCACCGGCACCCGCGGGTGCCGGGCCAGGCTGTCGGCCACCGCGGCCACGGTGGCCGCGGTCGCCAGCATACCGATCTTCACCGCGTCCACCCGGACGTCGTCGAGCACCGCGTCCACCTGGGCGGAGACGAACGCGGGCGGCGGGGTGTGCAGGCCGAACACGCCCAGGGTGTTCTGCACCGTCAGCGCGGTGACCGCGGCGCAGCCGTAGCCGCCCAGCGCCGAGATCACCTTCAGGTCGGCCTGCATGCCCGCGCCACCGCTGGGATCGCTCCCGGCGATGGTCAGCACCGCCGGGATCACGAGCCCATCCCCGGCGAGGACGCCTGCGCCCAGAACCGCTTGGGGATCCGGCCCGCCTGCCGCGCGCCGAGCCCGGCGCGGACCGCGTCGGCCATCGCCGCGGCCATCCGCTCCGGATCACCGGCCCTGGTCACCGCGGTGGCCAGCAGCACCCCGGAGCAGCCCAGCTCCATCGCCTGCGCGGCGTCGCTGGCGGTGCCGATGCCCGCGTCGAGGATCACCGGGACCCCGGCCCCCGCCACGATCATCTCCAGGTTCGCCGGGTTGGAGATGCCCCGGCCGGTGCCGATCGGCGAGCCCAGCGGCATCACCGCGGCGCAGCCGACCTCCTCCAGCCTGCGGGCCACGATCGGGTCATCGGTGGTGTAGGGCAGCACCACGAACCCGTCGTCCACCAGCTGCGCGGCGGCGTCGACCAGCGCCGTGACGTCCGGCAGCAGCGTGCGCTCGTCGGCGACGAGCTCCAGCTTGACCCAGTTCGTCTCCAGCGCCTCGCGCGCCATCCGGGCGGTCAGCACCGCCTCGGCCGTGGTCCGGCAGCCCGCCGTGTTCGGCAGCACCGCGATGTCCAGCCGCCGCAGGAGATCCAGCACGCCGGTGCCGCCCTGCGCGTCGACCCGGCGCATCGCCACCGTGGTCAGCTCGGTTCCCGAGGCCACCAGCGCGCGTTCCAGCACCGACAGGTTCGCCGCGCCGCCGGTGCCCATGATCAGCCGGGACTCGAACACCCGGCCCGCGATCTCCAGCTGCTCACCCACCCTGCACCGCCGTGAGCACCTCGACGGCGGCACCGTCGGCGAGCGCCGAGGCCCACCGGGCCTTCGGCAGCACGGCGCCGTCCACGGCGATGGCCACCCCGGTTCTCGGCAGCTCCAACCGGTCCATCAGCTCACCGGCGGTACAGCCCTCCGGCACGTCGTGCCGCTTTCCGTTCACCGTCACGTTCACGCTGGTCCCCTCCCGTTCCTGCCTGGTGCGGCGATCGCCACCTCCGGCAGCGGTGCACCGGCCAGCTCGGCCAGCACCGCATCGGCGGTCAACGGCGCGAGCAGCAGTCCGTTGCGGCCGTGCCCGGTGGCGATCGTGGTGCGGTCGTCCACCCTGCCGATCAGCGGCAGGTCGTCCTCGGTGGCGGGCCGCAGCCCGGCTTCGGCCGGGCCGAGCGCGTACTCGGCGATCCCCGGCAGCACCGCCTCGGCGTCGGCGATCAGGTCGCGGACACCGGCCAGGGTCACCGACAGGTCGTGGTCCGCCTCGTACTGGGTGGCGCCGATGACGAGCCCGTCGTCGCGCGGAACCAGGTAAACGTGCCTGCCGTGCACCAGCCCGCGCACGGTGCGACCCGGCGGCGGCAGCGCGCCGGGACGCACCCGGGCGCGCAGGATTTCGCCTTTCAGCGGGCGCATCGCCGCGAGCGGGTGCAGCGCGGCGGAGGCGAGACCGGCGGCCAGCACGACCTGGTCGGCCTTCAACGCGGACAGGTCCTCGACGCGCTCCTGGCTGAACTCCACGCCCGCCCGGGAACACGCCTGCCGCAGCGCGGAAAGCAGCTGCCGGTTGTCCACGGCCAGATCGCCGGGAACGTCCAGCGCGGACCGGATTCCCTGCGCCAGCGCGGGTTCCCGCCTCCAGACCTCGCGGCCGGTCAGGGTTTCCACCGCACGACCTCGTTCGGTCAGCCGGCCAGCGAGCTCCCGCAGCGCGCCCGAGTCTGCGGAGTCCACTGCGACCACAAGCGTGCCCTCGGTGCGCAGCCCCGCGGATTCGCCCGCGTCCACACTGAGCTGTTCGGCGTAGGAAGGCCAGCGCAGCAAGGATTCCGCGCCGAGCGCGAGCGGGCCCTCCGCGCCGTGCCAGCCCTCGGTCAGCGGTGCGAGCATCCCGACCGCCACCGAGGAGGTACCGCGAGCGGGGTCCGGGTCGTGCACGGTGACCGACCAGCCCCGCGACGCCGCGCGCCAGGCCACCGACAGCCCGATGACCCCGGCGCCGACCACCGCCAGCTTCTCCCCGCCCACTTCACCGTCTCCTGCCCGCATCCTGGTCGCTATCGCCTTTTCCGCCACTGGCCTCTATGTTGCGAGCGTGGACATCCGTGAGCGCCTCGCCGCCGCCACCCTCTACCTGTGCACCGACGCCCGCCGCGAGACCGGGGACCTCGCCGAGTTCGCCGACGCTGCGCTGGCCGGCGGAGTCGACGTGATCCAGTTGCGGGACAAGGGTTCCGAGGGCGAGCGCCGGTTCGGTCCGCTGGAGGCCCGGCAGGAACTGGAAGCCCTGGCCGTGCTGCGCGCCGCGTGCGATCGGCACGGCGCGCTGCTCTCGGTGAACGACCGGGCCGACATCGCCGCCGCGGCCGGGGTCGACGTGCTGCACCTCGGCCAGGACGACCTGCCGCTGGAGCACGCCCGCGCGCTGCTCGGCGACGGCGTGCTGATCGGACGGTCCACTCATGACCCGGAGCAGACCAGGCAGGCCGCGGCGGAGACCGGTCTGGACTACTTCAGCGTGGGCCCGTGCTGGGCGACGCCGACCAAGCCGGGGCGGACTCCGGCCGGGCTCGACCTGGTGCGGGTGGCCGCGGAAGTCGCCGGAGACCGGCCGTTCTACCCCATCGGGGGGATCGATGTGGACCGGTTGCCGGAGGTGCTGGCAGCCGGTGCGAGCCGGGTCGCCGTGGTGCGCGCGATAAACGGCGCGGCCGACCCGCGTGCCGCCGCGGCGGAGCTGAAGGCGGCGCTGGTTTCGGCCTGACGCCGGGGAAAGCTCTGCGATGCCGTGCAGGGACAAGCTTCCCCCTCTCGGACGGTGCGGTCCACCGCACCGCAAAGCATGATTTCCACACTCCAGCCAGGACGTCAATGGGCTGAACTGGTGAGCGCTTTCCTTGCAGCGCTTGGGCATCCGGGCGTTCTTGCGGCCCCTGGCCGTGGTGCGGGATGGACGCGACGAGTACGGTGTGCAGCGGTGATCAGTTGATGGGGGGCTTTGCCGTGATGCCTACTGGGGGCGGGGTCACCCTGGACGGGGTCGCGCAGAGCTTCGGAGCCGTCGACGTCCTGCGCGATGTGGACTTCGCGGTGGCGCAGCACCGAAGTCTCGGGGTGATCGGCCCGAGCGGCTGCGGCAAGTCCACGCTGCTCTCGCTCATCGCCGGACTCGCCGAGCCCTCCGCGGGAACGGTCCGGGCAGGTGGCGCCGAGGATCCGGCGGGCAGGCTGGCCGCCTGCGCGCTCATGCCGCAGAAGGACCTCCTGCTGCCGTGGCGGAGGGCCATCGACAACGCCGCGCTGGCGCTGGAGAACCGCGGCGTGCCGCGCAAGAAGGCCCGCGAACGGGTCGCCCCGCTGTTCGAGCGGTTCCACCTGTCGGGTTTCGAGCGCAACTGGCCGCACGAGCTGTCCGGCGGAATGCGCCAACGCGTCGCGTTCCTGCGCACCCTGGTGGCGGACAAGGACGTGCTGCTTCTGGACGAACCGTTCGGCGGACTGGACTCCATCACCCGCGCCGACATGCAGGACTGGCTGCGCGGAGTGCTCGACGTGGAACCGCGCACCACCGTCCTGGTCACCCACGACGTGGAGGAAGCGCTGCTGCTGTGCGACGAGGTGGTCGTGCTGACCCCGAGACCCGCGACCGTGGTGGCGCGGATGCCGGTGGAACTGCCGGCGCGCGGTTCGCGGGCGCGGACCGTGGCGGATCCGGAGTTCGCCGCGCTGCGCGCCCGCGTGCTGTCCCTGCTCGGTTCGGGACGGGCGGAACCGTGACCGCACCGGCGAACCAGCGCGCGACGGCGAAGTGGTGGCCCGCCGCGCTGCTCGTCGTGGTGCTGGTGGGGCTGTGGGAACTGGTCAGCGGTCTCGTGGACGTGCCCGAGTACCTCTTCCCGGCGCCGAGCGCGATCGTCCGGGCCGGAGTGGACAACGCCGAGCTGCTCGCTTCCGCGAGCTGGGTGACCACCGAGGAACTGCTGCTGGGCCTGCTGCTGGCGGTGGTGGTCGCGTTGCTGATCGCGGTGGCGCTGCACTTCTCGGTCCTGCTGCGCCGGACCGTGCTGCCGCTGCTGATCGCCTCGCAGACCGTGCCGGTGGTGGTGCTCGCGCCGATCCTGGCCATCGCCTTCGGCTACGGCATCCTGCCCAAGCTGGTCGTCGTCGCGCTGATCTGCTTCTTCCCGCTGGCCGTCGGCACCCTGGACGGGCTGCGGTCGGTGGACCCGGACCTGCCGCGGCTGATGCGCACCCTGGACGCGAGCCGGTGGGCGATCTTCCGCCGGGTGGAGTTCCCCTCGGCCCTGCCGCAGCTGTTCTCCGGCCTGCGGCTGGCGGTCACCTACGCAGCCATCGGCGCGGTGTTCGGCGAGTGGTCGGGCTCCACCGACGGCCTCGGATTCGTGATGCTGCAAGCCACCCCGCAGCTGCGCACCGCGCTGGTGTTCGCCGCGATCGTCGTGCTCACCGCGGAAACGGTGGCGCTGTTCCTGTTCGTGCGCCTGCTGGAGAAGATCATCCTCAGATGGAACCGGAGGTGAGCGCCGGATGCGCGCCACACTGCCTGTCCGCGCCGCGGTTGCTGTCCTTGCCGTCCTGCTGACCGCGGTCGGCTGCTCCGGTGGCGGGCAGACCGCGCCGCCCGGTGGCAAAGCCGACGTGCGGGTGCTGCTGGACTGGTTCCCCAACCCCGACCACGTCGGCCTCTACACGGCCAACGACAGGGGGATGTTCACCGCGGCGAACCTGAACGTGACGCTGACCCCGCCGTCCAACCCGGCCGACCCGCTCAAGCTGGTCGCCGCCGAGCAGGTGGAGCTGGGCATCTCCTACGAACCGGACGTGCTGATGGCCGCCGAGCAGGACCTGCCGGTGACCGCGGTGGCCGCGCTGGTGCCGACCGCGCTGAACTCGCTGATGTCGGTCAACACCTCGCCGGTGCGCACCCCGGCGGACCTGGCCGGCAAGACCGTCGGCACCGCCGGGCTGCCCTCCGACGACGTCTACCTCAAGCAGATCACCGCCAAGCACGGGGTGGACCTGAACTCGGTGAACAAGGTCAACGTCAGCTCGAACCTGGTGGCCGCGATGCTCTCCGGCCAGGTCGACGCCACGATCGGCGCCTACCGCAACATCGAGGGCGTGCAGCTCACCGACGCGGGCAAGGCACCGACGATCGTGCCGGTGACCGACGCGGGCGTGCCGGAGTACGACGAGCTGGTCGTGGTGGCCAACCGGGACCGGCTGCGCGACGACCCCGGGTACCGGGACGCGGTGAAGCGGTTCATCGGTGCGCTGGGGCAGGGAGTCTCGGCGGCGCAGGCGGATCCGAAGTCGGCCGCCGAGTCGATGCGCAAGGTCGCGACCGGGTTCGAGCCCGCCACGATCGACCGGATGGTCGAGGCGACCACGCCGCTGCTGACCAATCCCCGCGGTTTCGGCCGGATGGACCCGGCGAAGTGGCAGGCCTTCGCCGACTGGCTGCACGCATCGGGCATGGCCAAGGAGAAGATCGACGCGGGGCCGCTGGTCACCAACGACTACGTGCCTGCCGGGTAGTCCCACGTTCCACCTCGACGTGCCTGGAGGTACGCGGTATGGAGTTCGAGACCTTTCACCACGCCTACGCGGCGACGTTGCGATCGGTGGCCGGGGATCCGACCTACCGCAACGCCCCGCGCGGAGCGGCCAGCCGGGAACGCCTCGGCGTGCAGTACGTGCTGCGCGACGCGACCCAGCGGGTTCCGGTGATCCCGGCCCGGCGGCTCAACATCGTGTTCAACCTCGCCGAGTCGCTGTGGTACCTGTCCGGCCGGGACGACCTGGAGTTCATCGCGACCTACGCGCCCAGCATCGCCAAGTACTCCGCGGACGGGGTCCGGCTGACCGGAACCGCCTACGGCAAGGCGATCTTCGGCCGCGACCAGTGGCGCACGGTGGTCGAGCAGCTGCGCGAGGACCCGGACAGCAAGCGGGCGGTGCTGCAGATCTTCCGCGGGGAGGAGCTCCAGGTCCCGTCCAACCCGGACGTGTCGTGCACGCTGGGCCTCCAGTTCCTGATCCGCGAGGGCGCGCTGCACGCGGTGGGTTTCATGCGGGCCAACGACGCCTACCGGGGGATGAGCAGCGACGTCTTCTCCTTCACCTTCCTCCAGGAGGTGATGGCCCGCGAACTGGGGCTGCGGGTCGGGGAGTACGTGCACAGCGTCGGGTCGATGCACGTGTACGACGTGGACAGCGACCGGGTGGACCGGGTGCTGGCCGACCCGGCCGCGTACGAGGATCCGGCGCTGCGCTTCCCGGAGATGCCGGAGGGCGACAACTGGCCCGCGATCCGGGAAGTCCTGCGCATCGAGGAACTGCTGCGCACCGGCGGGCACCGAGTGAGCTCCACAGTGGACTTGCCGGAGTACTGGGACCAGGTGGTGCGGTTGTTCGAGGTGCACCGCCGGGTGCGCGCCGAGGAGCCGCTGGACGAGGAGCTGCTCGGCTCGCTCTGGCCGCTGTACCGGTACCTGGTGGAGAACTGGCAGCTGCGGCGCGCCGCGGTGGCGCCTACGAGCTGAGGAGGACGGGTTGGGCACCGACTGGAAGCACAGCACCGCGGTCGCGGACGGCTTCGACGCCTACGACGACCTGCCCGAGCGGGTTCTGGGCTACGCGACGGTCTTCGACCGCCTCGGCGAAGACGTGCGCACCGTGCTGGACTACGGCTGCGGGCCGGGGAAGGTCGCGCTGCGACTGGCCGAGGCCCGTGACGTGGACGTGATCGGGGTCGACATCTCCGAGCGAATGCTGGAGATCGCCAGGGAGGTCCGCCCGCATCCCAGGGTGGACTACCGCCGGATCGAGTCCGGGCGGGTGCCGTTCCTCGGCGACGGGTCGGTGGACGCGGCGATTTCCTGCTACGTCTACATCAACATCGGCGACCTGGACGTGATCCGCGCGATCGCGGCCGAGGTGCACCGGGTGCTCCGCCCGGGTGGGCGGTACGCGGTGCTGGACACCAACCCGGACACGACCGGCGTGCAGTTCTCCACCTTCCGCAACGGGGAGCCCGGCCTGGACTACGCGAAGGGGCAGCGCAGGCAGGTGCTGCTCAACCGTCCGGACGGCGAGGTGCTGGAGCTGTCCGACTACCACTGGCCCCGGCAGACCTACGGAGAAGTGCTCGCGGACGCGGGTTTCACGTCGGTGGAGTACTCGACCCCGGTGCTCGGCGACATCCCCGGCGCGCAGGTCGCGGGCACGCTGCTGGACACCGGACGGCCCGCGGAGGCCGAAGCAGCGCCGTTCCTCATCGTGACAGGAGTGAAGTGAGTTGAGCACACGCAGCGTTTTCCTCGGCGGTCCGTTCAAGGCCCTGGTCGACGCGGACGGCAACATGCGGCCGGAGGAGCGCGACAGGCTGGAGAAGCTGATCGCGGGCTTGGAGGCGGCCGGGTACAACGTGTACAACGCGCACCGCCGGGAGAGCTGGGGCTCGAAGTTCCTGCCGCCGGAGGAGTGCACGAGGCTGGACTTCGAGGAGATCTCGGACAGCGCGGTGTTCGTGGCCTTCCCCGGGGCCCCGGCCTCACCGGGAACGCACATCGAGATCGGCTGGGCCTCGGCCCTGGGCAAACCGGTGGTGCTGCTGCTGGAGGAAGGAGCGGAGTACGCCTTCCTGGTGCGCGGCCTGCACGCGGTCGCCAACGTGACCGAACTGACCCTGGCCCCCGGCGAGGACCCGACCGACCGGGTCGTGGAAGCCGTCCGGGCCGCCGACCTCGCAGCCGCCGGGAGCGCGTGACGATGCCGAGCATCGCGGACGGATTCGACGGATTCATCGTGGACCTCGACGGGGTGGTCCACCTCGGATGGGAGCCGATCCCCGGCGCGGTGGACGCACTGCGCGAACTCGACCGGCGCGGCAAGGGTGTCGTCTACCTGACCAACGACCCGCAGTTCGCCCGCACGGCGATCACCGCGAAGCTGACCGGCCTCGGCCTGGAAGTGCCCGCGGAGTCGGTGGTCACCTCCGGCTGGGCGGCGGCGGTGAAGGTGTCCGACGGCGGAGCGGCGGTGTACGTGATCGGCTCCGAGGAACTGCGCTCGGAGGTGACCCTGGCAGGAGGCAGGGTGCTCTCCGCGGCGGAAGCGGGCTCGGCCGACCGCATCCTGGTGGCCGGCCACACGGGCTTCGACTACGACGAACTCCGCGCGGCCTGCCGAGCGGGGGAGAACGGCGCGGAACTGTACGCCACCAACCGCGACGCCACGTTCCCGATGCGGGACGGCCCGTGGCCGGCGACCGGAGCGATCCTGGCAGCGGTCGAAACGGCGTTGGGACGAACCGCGACCAGCGTGGGCAAACCGGAGCCGGAGATCTTCGAAGTGGCGAAGTCCTTGCTGGGAGGGGGAAATGTCGCGGTAGTCGGCGACCGCCCGGACACGGATGTGCTGGGCGGACGCCGGGCGGGCCTGCCGACGATCCTGGTCGGCGGCGCCACTCCGGCGGACCTGGTCCGCCCGGACCACGTGCTACCGGACCTGGCGGGCCTGCTGGGAGACCGCTAGGGGCTGTCGGTCGTGCTCACCGCTGAAAACATCAACGACTGCACCAGGTTCGCCGACGTCATGGCCGGAATCCGTTTCCAGGGTCACGGTCCGGGCAGGCCACGCACCCGCCCTGACCGGGTCATCGCCGACAAGGGCTACTCCAGCCGCGCCATCCGCGGATACCTGAAGCGGCGCGGCATCCCCGCCACCATCCCTGAACGCGCCGACCAACAAGCCAACCGCAAGCGCACAGGCCGCACCGGTGGCCGACCACCCACCTTCGACCCCAGCATCTACACACGCCGAAACGTCGTCGAGCGCTGCTTCCAACACCTCAAGCACTACCGCGCCATCGCCACCCGGTACGACAAAACCGCCCAGTCCTACCAAACCGTGATCAACCTCGCCTCACTGATCACCTGGCTTTGAGGACACCCGCTAACGGATGCGCTCCAGGATGCGCAGGAAGGACTCGTTGGCCTTGGCCAGCACCTCGTCCTCGTCGACGGTGGTGAACACCCGGTCGTCGTAGACCACTACGCCGTCCACGATCGTCGTGGAAACGGCGGACCCGTTGGCGGCGAAAACCAGGTGCGAGTACAGGTGATCAGCGTTGCCCGGCTCCAGCGGGGTGAACGCCTGGTCGTGCAGATCGACCAGCACGACATCGGCCTTCCGGCCCACGGACAGCTCGCCGGTCTCGTGCCCGAGCGCGCGGGAACCGTTGCGAGTGGCCATGGTCAGCATCTGCGGGGCCTGCAACAGTCCGGCGTCCACCCGGTTGGCGCGGTGGACGAGCGAACCGAACTTCATCACCTCGAACAGGTCCCGGCTGTTGTTGCACTCGGCGGCGTCGTGCCCGAGACCGACGTTGAGCCCGGCGGCCAGCATCTCCGGCACCCGGGCGATCCCGTTGCCCAGCTTGGCGTTCGAGCTGGGGTTGTGCGAGATCTGGGTGCCGGTCTCGCGCATCAGGGCGATCTCGGCGTCCGACAACCAGACGCAGTGCGCCGCCACGCAGTCGCTGCCGAGAACGCCGGTCTCGTAAGCGAGTTCGGTGGGCCTGCGCCCCCAGCGCTCGCGCACGGTCTCCACCTCGCCGAGGGATTCGTTGAGGTGGATGTGGATCCCGGTGCCCAACTGGTCGGCGAGCCCGCGCGCGTCGCGCAGCAGTTCCGGAGAAGCCAGCGGCAACCACTCGATCCCGACCCGGACCTCGATCCGCCCGCCCGCCTTGCCGTGCCACTGCCGATGAGCGGTTTCGTTGTCGGCCAACGTATCCAGGTTGTGCTCGTCGGTCGCCACGTCGTTGGACAGCACGGCCCGGATGCCGATCTCCTCGGCGGCACGGCCCAACGCGTCGAGCTGGCGGTACATGTCGTTGACCGTGGTGACCCCGGACCGCAGCGATTCGCTGTAGCTGGCGAGCGCGGCCCAGTAGGCGGCCTCCGGGTCCAGCGCCCGGATGATCGGATACCAGCAGGTTTCCAGATATTCCAGCAGGGGAAGGTGATCGCTGTACCCCTTGCCCAGCGCGGTGTGGTAGTGCAGGTCGACCAGCCCTGGAATGACGGCCTTGCCCCGGGCGTCGATCACCCGAGCCCCGGCGGGAGGGGTGACGGCCTCCCCGGCGGGATGCACCCCGGTGATCCGGCCGCCTTCGACGACGAGCGTGCCACCGTGCAACACCTCGCCGGAGTCGTTCATAGTGACCACGATGCCGTTGGCGATGACCAGTGCGTCGGACAAGTCGGTTCCCCCTCCGCTCGTGACTCCGCACGAACGTACTCTTCGGGGGCGCGGGGGTAAATCGCTTGCGGCGTGGGGGTTTCTGGGCGTCACGTTCCGAGCTGGAACACGTAGAGGCCCGATTCGCCGACGACGGCGATCCGGGACCTGTTCGGATGCCATGCCACCTGCTGCAAGGGGGAGTCCGTCCGCAACGCGGCGACGCAGTCGTGCGACGCTGTGTTCCACAGCCGGACGGTGCCGTCGTCGCCCGCGGTGGCGAGCAGGGTGCCGTCCGGGCTGATCGCGACGCTCCACACAGTGCCGCTGTGACCGGTCAAGGTGGCGCGGTGCGAACCGTCGGTGTTCCACACCCGCACCGTGCCATCGGCACCGCTGGACGCGAGCCAGGTGCGGTCCGGACTGATAGCCACGCTCCACGCAGCGCCGTCATGGCCGGTCAATGTGCCCAGATGATCACCTTCGGCGCTCCACAACCCGACCGCGCCGTCCCTGCTGGCGATGGCGAGCCAACCCCCGTCGGAGCTGACCGCCACGCCCAGCACACCTTCCCCACGGCCGGGGAGAGTCATGCGGAAACTGCCGTCGGTGTTCCACAACCCGACGTTTCCGCTCTCGTCGCCGATGGCGAGCCAGTCGCCGTCCGGGCTGAAAGCCGCGTTCCGGAGCGCGAGGTCGTGCCGGAGGACGATGGGATCCGAGTAGCTGCCGGTGTTCCACAGACAGGCGGTGCCGTAGAGGGTGCAAGCCGCCAGCCAGGCCCCGTCCGGGCCGAACTCCACATCCCACACAGTGCCTTCGAAATCGGTGATCGCAACGTGCGGATCGCCGTCGGCGTCCCACACGACGATGCCGTCGTGACCGCCGGTGGCCAACCGGGTCCCGTCAGGGCTGAACGCCACGCACAGCTGCGAGGTGGGGTTGCCGATGGGGGTGTCAGCCGGGGCGTCCGCATCCCACATCCGCACGGTGCCGTCGTCGCTTCCGGTGGCAAGCCACTTCGCGTCCGGGCTGACGGCCAGGGAAAGCACGCTGCCGGTGTGGCCGGTCAGGGTTGCTCGTGGTGTGCCGTCCGCCTCCCAGATCCGGGCGGTGCGATCCCAGCTCCCGGTGGCCAGCCACGTCCCGTCCGGGCTGATCGCAATGTCGGTCACGCCGCGTTCGTGCCCGCTGAGGACGCCTCGGAGGCTCCCGTCGGGAGACCACAGCCGTGCGGTGCCCTCGAATCCGCCCGTCGCGAGCCACGTCCCGTCCGGGCTGATCGCCAGGGAAAGCACGCTCCGGTAGTGGCCGGTCAGATCGGCGCGAACGGTCCCGTCCGGGTTCCAGATCCGGGCGGTGCCGTCGTCGCACGCGGTGGCGATCCAGTCGCCGTCCGGACTGATCGCCACCACCCTGATCTGGTTGGTCTGGCCGACGATCGTGAGTTCGGTGTGGGCGACCAGAACGGCTCGGGGGCTGCCGTCCGCGCCCCAGAGCCGCACCGTGCCGTCGTCCCCTCCGGTTGCCAGCCAACTGCCGTCCGGACTGATCACCACCTGGCTCACGGCACCGGAATGGCCGACGAGAACGGCTCGGGGCCGTCCGTCGACGTCCCACAACCGCACCGTGCCGTCGAAGCTTCTGGTTGCCAGCCACGTGCCGTCCGGGCTGATCGCCAGACCGGTCACCAGCTCGGTGTGGCCGATGAGGGTGGCAAGCAGCGAACCGTCGGCGTTCCACAGGCGAGCGGCGCGGTTGGCGCAGCCGATGGCCACCCAGCCGCCGTCTGGTGCGATCGCGGCACCCGTCACGACACCGCCGGTGCCCAACCAGGTCTTCCAGCCCGGACCCCGGATCGGACCACCGTGTGCGGCAGCGTCGTCGGCGGCGAGGGTGGTTCCCGCGCTGTCGTCAACGTTCCACAGCCGGGCCGCGCCGCCCAGGCTGCTCGTGGCGAGCCAGGTGCCGTCCGGGCTGATGGCCAGCCCGGTCACGGCGCCGTCGTGGTGCAGGGCCCGGTGGAGGGCGGGGTGCGGGGCATCCGGCATGGGCCACGCGGGGAACAGGTCGGGGCGGGGCGCGTCGAGAACCCAGTCGGCGAGTTCGGGATAGCCGTGCAGGCGGGACAGCAGGGTTGCACCCAGAGCACCGTTCGCGCCCGGGATCGGGCGGAGCAGATGCGCGTTCTGCGTGATCGCGCGCCGAAGCGCTGCGGCCAACGTCCCCTCGACGTGGGCGAGATCCGCTTCCGCGGCGGTGGGGCCGTCGAGGCGGAGGACGGTCTCCAGCCACCGGAAGTCCGTTGCCACTGCGGTGAGTTCGTCGGTCAGGTCGGCGCCCCGGAGATGATGAGCGAGGTGGCGCCGCAGATACGGGTCGTCTTCGGCCAGATCCCACCACGCCGCCCCGGTTTCGCTGTGCCCCCGGAAGGAATCCAGCAGCGCGCGTTGGAACTCCCGCGCCTGGACTCCGACACGGTGGCGCAGGTACGCGCCGATCACGTCGTGCATGCCGAGCGCGGGAGTCGGACCGAGTTGGTAGCCCTGGACCAACGACAGCTCGTCCAGTTCGAAGCACAGCTGCTGCACTTCGTCGGGATCGAGACCGCCGGTGGCGCCCCAGTAGGTAACCAGCGTCTGCTCCGGGATGGCCACGTCCTCACCGAACACGGCCAGCTCCAGGAAACGTTCAAGCCAAGCCGGATTCGTCTCGGCCAGCTGCGACAGGCTGGCCTCCACGGTGGCCGCGACAGCGAGCCTGCGCTGATCGGCGCTGGTGACGTCCACCGCGGTCGGGCCCCGGTTGGCCAAGCGCTCGACCACCCGCCGCACGGAGTCGGCCACCGGCATCCCCCGCCGGACGTACTGGCGCACAGCGCGGTTGGCCAACTGCAGCAACACCGGCCATCCACCCGTCGCCGCCAGCAGAGGCGCCACGTCCCCGGGGCTGACGTCCATCCCGCTTCCGAGCAGCGCCTCGGCCTGCGACGGCGTCATCGAGTCCACCGCCACCGACATCGCATCGGGAGGCAGCGCGCTGCGGACCCGCGTGGTGACCAGGCGCCGGCAGTTCGGCGCGCCGAGCAGGAACGGAGCCAGTTGCGAGGCCCACCAGACATCGTCGACGACCACCAGGAACCACCCACCGGCCAGCACCTCGCCGAGATGCTGCCCGGCCTGCTCCGGATCGGTGAACACCGGACGATGCCCGGACACCCGCGCCGACACGTCGTTTATGACACCGGCAAGCTCAGGCCCGTGCGTGTTGGCCCCGACGGTCACCCACAGCACCCCGTCGGAAAACCGGTCCGCCACCCGACGGTCCCGGCAGACCGAAGCCGCCAGCGTCGTTTTCCCGAAACCCCCTGCGCCTGCCACACCGACCAGCGCGACGGCCATCTCGTGCTCGGCCAACAACGACTCCACCACGCGCTCGGACAACTCCGGCCGCGGCACGAGGTGATCCGGCAGCGGCGGCAGCGCCGACCCGACACCGAGCCCGCGCCGACCCGCTCCCACGTTCACGACGAGGTCGCCGTGGACCTGCCCGGCCTGGATCACGGCGTGCGCCTGACCACTGAACGTCTGATGCATACCGGCCGAGTGCGCCGCATCGCCTTGGCGCGAACTTTCCCCAGTGCGATCCACCAACGGCTCCACCTCCCTCCATCGATCCGCACAGTGTGCTCGACACGGCTGGGCAGCGGTGGGCGATCCAGCGGGCCACCCAGCTCACAATCGCTCTTGGCAACGGAGCACCGCATGACCTTCGCAGGATGCCAGTTCACTTGATGCAGCTTGGTCCCGAACCAGCTGGACGCCGGTAGCCCAGCCTCAACGGCCTATGACCGTGGCGCCTTTTGCGACGAGATTGGAGATGATCAGTCCGGTGTCGGTGAGGGCAGAGGCTGTGAAAATGGTGTAATCCAGCTTGGCTGCCGAGATTGGGGTTCCGCTGAAGCGGACCCCGCGGAAATCGAAGAAGGTGAGTGTCCGGGAGGTTTCGCGTGCGAAGGTGGCCAGCACGTTGACCACCGAAGGGTGATCGGGTGGAGAGTAGCGGGCGATGCGTTCGAGGGCGTAGATGCCACCTAGACGCTCGCTCTGGTTGCGCGTGCTTTCGAGGGTGGCCTGCGCGGATTGGTACTGCGGGATTGCGAAGGCCAAGGTGATCAGCGCGGCCGATTCGTCCCTGCTACCGGCGGCCTTCGACAGTGTTGACCACCTGCCAAGCGACGTACGACTAACCTTGCCAGGCGCGCTGGCCGCCCGAGCTGGGGTCGACTCGTCGCTTTACCCCGGCTGTGCCCGTTCATGGCCTCACCGCGGGATCACCGTCCTGTCTCGAGGGGCGATTCGGAACCGAACGCCCCAGTTGGCCCTGACGAGGTCCTTTGAGATGTCGTCACCGCGCCCGCGCTGGCCCCTTGGTCATCCGGCGGAGCCTCCAGTGCATACTCCTCGGCGAGTGCAGCCAGGTGCAGCGGAAGCGGGAGACCGAGCGGTACGTAGTCGTCAGCATGGCGGAGCTGGTGTGCCAACGTCGCCCACACCAGAGGCGTGTCGGCAGAGTGCCCGTGCGTTTCCGCTTCGACCAAGGGCTCTGATCGACACCCAAGCACCACGATCTCGCGGTACTCCGGATTCCACCCGGGAATCGTCGGCGAAGTCGGCCCTTCCGCGTACTTGACCGCCTGCTTCGGTCTCACTCCCTGCTTTGATACCTCCGTGACGCTCATGAAAACGCGATTGTCCGCCGTTGCGTTCCTCGGCTGCCACAGTCCGCTCGCGAACCCGGCGATCCGGTCGTCCGCGCGGGGCGCGTACCACTGCGGCACCTCATCCCGGTTGCCGGCATCACGGATCTGGACCAACCGCAGGTCCGGCCCGTACAGCCCGAGCCGCTGCGGAGGGTCGTCGCCGAACGCGAGCATGTCGCGAACAACGCGCTGATTGGTTAGCCACGGCCACGAACTGCGCATGTTGGCCGCTTGAACCATGACCAGCGTGGGAGTATCGCGCACCTGGTAGAGGATCGCCCGGATCCGCTCCTGGGCGTGCACCTGCTGTTCCTGTCGAGTCATCCATTCTCTGCCCCAGCCAGCCGCGTCGGATTCTTCGGAACGTGCCAGCTGCAACAGAAGCTTGGGATAGGGGATCCAGTCCTTGCTCAGATCGTCCCACGCCTCGACGCGGTAGGTGCCTTCGTCCAGGCGATGGCGCACTGCGATCAGTACTTGCCGTCCTCGCCGCCCCGAAGTGAAGGACTTCTTCCGTGCCATCCACATCCCGACGTACTGGAGGTTCGCAGGAACGTCCACGTCAAGTCGGTGATGCGGGGTGATGACCGCGCCGAGCTGCCGAAGTCCATCGAGAACGGCTGACTTGGCCCGTTCGGAAAGGTTCTCCTCCCCGGGAGTGATGAACTGCGTGACTCGATGTGCGTCCGCGCATCCCAACCGAACGGCAGTCTTCGGGTCCTGGTCGCTGCCGAACATGTCGGCGTTGCGCAGCTCCACGAGTGTGAGCCCGACTGGTGCCCCCAGCGGCACGGAACCGAAGTGAGCATGGATCTCCGAGCGCCGCTGCTCGACCGCGAGCGCGATCGCCTCCGCACGTTCCCGTCGGCTCAGGCCCGACGCCACCCGCAATTCGGCCGGGATCGAGGCCCACTGCGAAGTCCGGACGTGCACCGTCAGACCACCGACCCGCCACTCGAACTCCGTTCCTTCGAGGCCGCCGGTCGGTGGGAGCCCGAGCAACGAGCACACGGCTTTGAGCAGTGCGCGTTTGACGTACTCGTGCTCGAACCGGATGTCGATGACCAGTGGGTCACCTCGAACGGCCGCCGATACCGCAGCTCTGCGGTCTTGGACCTTCCTTCTGTCCGGATCGGTCCGGGACACCGACAACTGGGGCTTCGTCCGCCGCGTCGCCCGGATGAGATCAGGGGCCCGGACGAATTCGGGACTCAGCACCTCTTCGACCCAGCTGTCGATCATCGACCGTTCCACCGGAAGCAGCCCCACGCCGACCTCGTGGTCGGCTTGGAGCGTGGTGCTGTGCACGAGCCACGCAGTGACTCCACGGGCGTCATGCCGCCACCGGTCCGGCTCGGCTAGGAGTTCCTCCGCGGAGGGCAACGAAAGCCGAACAGGGAGGTGGGGCAACAACCGGGCGAGGCTGTTGCGCGCCCAGTCCACTCGTCGCTGCTGTCTGTCGTAGCCCACGCGGTTTGCGATCAGACGTGGCACTCCCGGTGACCGCAGCGGGTCGGGAAGTGGTATCTGGAGGTACGCGGTGATTCCCCGGTCACGGAGTTTCACCGGTTCACCGGAGATCCACCGGCGCACACCACTGGTCACGTGCAGGCGGAACGCGCTGGTGAACGGAACTGTCTGTACCGAGATCCGCAACCGCAGCGAGTGGTACCAGTCCTTTCCCTTGGCTCGGTGTGCACGCGGCGGCCATGACACAAGTTCCACCTGGTCTCTGCTCGTGACCACTCGGAAGGACAGCTCGGCACCCCGGAAACGGTAGGTGGAACTGGCAAGACGGGCGGCAGCGAACTCGGGCAGGAGTTGGTAGAGCCGGGGATCCGGGCGCGCTGTTCCCCCCTCGGTCAGGGTTGCGGCCGCCAGATCCACCTCCGTCCGCGACCATGTCGGCACTGCGTCCGCGAGGCCATCCACGAGGTGGGCGATGGTGTCGTCGTCAAACTCCTCGGCGCCTCGCCCGCGTGTGAGCAGATCGCGGACCCAGGTCTCCAAGAGGATGGCGAG
Organism: Saccharopolyspora taberi; assembly: GCF_039534165.1. Lineage (NCBI taxonomy): Bacteria > Bacillati > Actinomycetota > Actinomycetes > Pseudonocardiales > Pseudonocardiaceae > Saccharopolyspora > Saccharopolyspora taberi. The sequence goes on from NZ_BAAAUX010000001.1 coordinate 122,719, forward strand.
CACGTCATCGGAGGGCGGATCCGTCGTGTACAGCCAGGGGTTGTTCGGGTCGGCGGTCGCGCCTCTCGCGGCGATCAACTCCGGTGTTGAAGCGCGGAGCAGCGCATTGAAGGCATCGATGGGCAGGTTGCGCTGCTCACGTCCGCGCGTGAACGTTCGCTGATAGGCCGAGACCAACTCTCGGCGCCAGCGTTCGGAGAACTCGATCGTCCGGAAGGTATGGGCTAGCGGCTGCACGGGTTCGTACGCGGCGACGCGGATAAGCGGATTCATGGTTACCGATGCTTCCTCGCTTCTTCGGCCAGCCAGCTACCGAGCGCTGACCACAGCGGTTTGTACAGTTCGTGCACGAGTTGCCGCTCGTGCGACGGAATCGTGGAAGAGCCTTCAGCAGAATCCGAGCAGTGCTTGTCGAGTACCGCGTGCATGCTCAACAGCAGGCTTGACTCCTCGGTTTCGAGATCCGGCCTACCCTCGGCCGTGTTTGGCGCGAACGCCGCATCAACGAACGTGACACGGGCGTGCACGCCTCCGCGAACGAGCCGCCCGATGACCTGCCAGATGACCACGAGCATGTCCCAGGTGACCGACTCGCGGTCATCGCCGAGCCATTTCCAGGCCAAGCTCCGGCGGAGCACCCGCCTCCACTCGTTCCTGGCTTCGCGCCGGAACCGGAGGCCAGCGTCGTCAAGGGAACCAGTCGTGGTGACCCACTCGTTGAAGCGTCCGTCCCTCTGAACGCGGATGGACCAGTCGTTGATCGCGTGCACGGCAAGGATCAGGTCGTCCGGTCGAGGGTTTGGCCGCGCGAGGAAGTAGACGGACCCAATCGCCGCGGTGTGCGCCTCGTTGAGGATGTTGTGCCCGCGTTCGACCGCCAACAGTGGTGCGACCAGGAGGTCCGCGCTTGTGTCGGCGAGCGTTTCGACGTCGCCGCGGCGCAGCACGCCCGCCCGGTCGGTAGATGCGACCCCGATCTCGGCATCGTCCGCAACAAGCCGCAGAACTCGGCCACGCCATCGCTGAATCGAGTGCAGCTTGTCAGCCACTTGCTCCGCCTCGTCATAGCTGCCGACGAGAAGGAGGATTCGGTGCCTGTCATCATCAGCGATGTCGGCCAGCTCTTCTTGAAGTGCACTTACGCCGTTGCTCCCTGGACCACCGAGTTCGAAGGCGATCTGCTTCAACGCTTCGATGCGGGCGTCCGGGTTCTCGGTACCCGAGATGTAGATCGGCCCCATGCCGGAATCCACCGGCTGGAACCGGAAGACGCTCGCGCCAATCCGTTCGATGTCCCCTGGCGGCGGCGCCAACAATGCTCCGACCGCAACGTCCACGTGGTATCGCGTCGACGCCCCTGCCCAGCTGCTGCCGGACATCAACAACACGTTGGGGCTCTTCTTGCCGTCTGCATCCGGCATCAACCGCATCGCCTGGAACAGCTTCCGACCCACTCCGACGCACTGGAAGAACTGCAACTCACCACTGTGGAATCCGCCGTGGTCCGGGTCGTCGGCGTGGAACTGGAAGCCGAGCACGTTGCCCATCGGCGATTCGGGCACGACGGGGCCGTAGTCGTACGGCTTCCTGTACAGCTGGTTGAACTCCAGGTTCAGCGCCGTTTCCACGCGCGGCCACATCGCGGTCATAAGCGAAAGCTTGGGTTCGAGTGCGGCTAGTACCAGCGTGAACTCGAACCTGGGCGCCCACACGTCCAGCAGCGAGCCCGCCGACGGGGAGTGCTCCAGCTTCAACAGGTTGGCCAGCTTGCTCCTCAGCTCCGTGCGAGCTCTGCGCAATGACGTGGTGTGCAGCAGTTCCATGGTTAGGCGCACCAGGTCTCCGTCAGGGGCAGCCCGGTCGGCACGATCTCCGAACGGGTTGTCGCGGAAGCGATCGAGCACGCCCCGTAGCACCTGCCTCGGTTCCGCGTCCGGATCCTTGTCCTCTGGTGATTCGGGTGCTGGGTACCGATCCAGTATCAGCTTCTGCTGCAGGCTCCAAGCGCTGAAGTGACCGGAGCGCAACCACTTCCGGATCTCGTGCCGTTGCACCAAAAGCCCGTAGAGCCGGTCTGTCGCGAGCGTGGCCGTGCTGACCGCCGCCGACCAGTTCTGGACGTCGCTGTCGGACAGTTGCACCCGTCCGCGATTGGCGAGTTCCCGGATCTTGTGCGCGCTGACCTGGTCCAGCCACGAGCTGCTGCCTCGCCCTACCAACGTCACCGCCGGAGCGAACAGTTGGTCGAACTGGATCTGGGCCTTGTCTGCCTCGTCCACCAGGACCAGATCACTCCGCCTGCACGCCAGCTCCAGATACCGGATCCGCTCGGCGTTCTGCGGCCACGGCACCGAGGCGTCGACCAGGCCCGGCGGTGTCGCGAGCCAGACATCGGCCTGCAGGAGCTCGCGTGCTCCGTGGTGGCGTGGGCAGCTGGACCAGTACGGGCAGACCACACGCTGTCTGGAAATCCGGACGACGTCGTCTTCGTCGACCCATTCCTGCCGGTCTCTGGTCCGCAGCGACGCGCACGGTACCTCGTTGTTGGTGAGTGGTTCTTCACCATCCCGCAGGGTGTTCAACACGCATGCGGTGCTGAGGTAGTCGAAGCTGGGATCGTTGTGCGCGAGCAGATTCTCCCTGCCGCGCCCCGCCAACCGTCGGTGCAGACGTTGAGCATGACGCATTCTGTTGGAGATTCCGATGACCGGAGCCGGATGGCAGCCGTGCAACCGGAGAAGCTCGACGAGCTTCAGCATCTCTGCGACGTCGCTCAGCACGACGGTCACGCGCAGTCCCAGTTTGCGCACGCAATGCACCGTGAGTACGTCGCGGAGGGTGCTCTTCCCCGCGCCTACGATGCCGAGCAAGTGCTGGATACCGTCAACGGTGAGTACGGCGTCCTCGCCGTTGTCGACGTATCGGTCGCCCATCCGCGTGTACAGACCGGATTTTCGGAGCCGTCCCTCCCAGTCCGCCCACTTGCGTTGATCCATCTCTCTCGCGGTCACCAGCAAGTCCGCTTTGCGGACCGAGAGGGGTCGGCCACTTTCGCGCAATGGCTCGTCGATCCGGTGTCCCTCCGGCCGCGGCAGGCCAACTTCGGGAAGATCGACACTGGTGATCTCCTGACCCTGGCTGAAGAAGTGGAGTCCCGACCCCGCCATCGGCAGCTGGTCTCCCTTGAATGGAGCAGCGTTTGCCAGCAGATTCTCGTACACCTCGAACCGGTCCGGTGCCACCGACAACGGTCGCCGCCGCAAGGGCTGGGTGGGATCGACCTCGTGGTAGGCGCGAAGGGGTTCCTCGATCTCGTTGTACGCTTCGATCGCGTCGCGCCACGCGTTGCGCCGTCGGCGGGTCCACAGCTCGTACCGCGCGACACTGAGCATTCGCTGCTGTTCCTTGGAGACCGCCAGCCCTGCGTGACGTGCGAACGGGTACCCGGTAAACAGGGTCCAGGCATCCACAACCGGACGGTCAGGTATCACCCGCTCCGCCAAGAGCAGGCCGAGTTCGGTGATGAACATGTCGCGCAGCTTGCCGGTCGACACACGGTAAGACTTCTGGATGCGTTCGATGATGTCGGCGAACAGCGGTTTCGAGCTCCGCATGGCCTTCCTGTCCAGGTCACGGCCGGCACGAACGGGCCGACGCCAGATCGATGAGTTCGTCGTCCCCCACGAGTTCGGCCGTGGAGGCCGCCGTTGGGAGGTTTCGAGCGAAGATCTCGCGGTAGTCCGGCTGTGCAACGAGCCGGTTCCCCGGTACGACGACCAGAACCCGGTCCGCCCGGAGATCCGCTGCTCGTTCACCGATCGACCGCGCCAGCAGTGCGGGGTTGAGCCGGTCCCGCGTCATGAGCACCCAGGACTCGTCGTCCTGCCACGTCACCACCAGATGGTCGTGCCGGTGGTCGATTGCTGCTCCCCGCGACTCCAACGACCCGCGCAGCGCCAGCTCAGTCCGCCCCGGATGAGCCACGAACCAGCGCAGACCGAGTGGCAGGCTGAAGAGCTGGTCGGCCGCGTGCACGTCGCCGTCCGGGAAGTACGAGGCACAGTCGTCTGTCTCGCACACCCACCCCATACCTTCCGCCGGAACCATCAGGAAGCGGCAGGCAGAGCACAGTGCGGCCGCGTCCCGGAACACGTATCTCTGGGGAACGGGCTCGTACAGGTCTCGCACTCGATGCCACACGCGCAGCAACCGACGATCCTGGAGTTTCAGCAATTCCTGTTCGATCACGACCGGACGCTCGACCAGGAACATCAGGTGACGCAGGTACTTGTCCGCGGTTGAGCAGTCGTCGGCGAGCCTGCGCAGGCTCTCAAGAGCGTTCCGCTCCAACTCGCCCCGGTCTGCCGCCCACTCAACGCACAACTGTGAAGGATTGCCCGTCCGTGCGCTGATGAGCAGGTCGTCGCCGGTGAGCAGATCGTCCGGAATGCTGAGGGGCCAGTCCTTCAACGGCCGGTACCGTGCCCAGTCGACGAGTCCCGGGACGCTGAGCGGTGCGCTTCCGGGCGTTTCCAACAGAGTTGCCACGAGTTTGTCCAGCGCCAGCTGCGCGCTCCGTGGATAGGGCATCGAGAACGACGCCAACCTCGCCACCGCACCGAGCTCGATGATTCCGCGGGCGACCATACGAACGATGGCCGTGTCGTCCTTGTCGGAGATCATCCCGCAGTCTCCGGGAGGGCTGCTGGGCACCAACGACGGACCTCACAGCTCCGGCATTCGGAGCTTGGGCGCGGGGTGAACTCGTCGTCTCGGTGCCAGTCGCGTACCAGTCCGTGGACCACTTCGGCCGCCTCCGCGCGCATTCGGCGATCAAACGGGTCGAACAGCCGCAGGTCCACCCCATCGGGCCGGAGGACTTCCAGTTCCACGCGTGAACGTGCCCGGCTGCCACCGAGCAGACCGCGCCCCAGGAGAACGATCGCAAGCGCGATCTGCGGTACGGACTCCAGCGTGCGGAACGCTTTCCCGGCAGCGCCACGGGTGGTCTTGACCTCCCGCCATACCCAGGAACCCCTGTCCTGGTACAGGAGGTCCGGCGTGACGAGGAGGACCACGTCGGCGTCGGTGTCGTCGAACACGAGGCCAGGTTCGGCCTTCAACACAGCACCCGGTGGCAACCGGAGCAGCGGGCACACCTCGGAGTGGTGGCGCAGCATGGCGGCTCCGGCCTCAGCCTCGTCAGGAGGTAGTGGGCGAGGGCTCCAGTGTTCCTCCGCGCGAGCTGCACAGGGTGTGCGGCTGTCGGCAGCGTGCTTACGAAGAAGGTGGTCGTGCAGAGCGCGACCGCGTTCGGCAGCCGCAACTCGTTCGATCCGCTGGTCAAGGGGCAGCCGCATGCGGCGCAGGAAGTCCTTTGCCGGGCATGCACGGTAGTTGCGCCCGTTCGTCACTGACCAGGTACGCCTGGGCCTGCTCCGGTCGGAGATTCCAAGCACTCCGGGGGCGGAAGGAAGACCAGGGCATTCCACGCGGTAGAGACACTTCACGCATGGCTCTCCCGGACGGTACTCGGAACCGTCGACTACTTCGGCAAGCGCCGGCGCGCCGAACTCCCGGTAGAGTTCCCCAACCTGTTCGGGAGTCCCCTCGTACAGGAGCTCGGTCTCTCCATCGAGACATGTGAATTCACGTACGCGTACGCGCTCAGGCCGTGACTGCGCATTCGCGGCGATGTGGGCGGCGATTGCCACTTCCTCTGTCGCCCGCTTCCTGCCGTCACGGCGGTAGGACATCATCCGAAGCTCGTTGACCCGACCATCAGCTGATCGGTAGCAACGCCCCCACACGCGAATTCGGTAGGAGCGAACCCCGCGTCGATCAGGCTTGCTGAGCTCCTGCTCATACGTCCAACTGCTCCTTACCGGCTGCCAGTACTCCCCGTTCAAATCTGGGTTTCCCGGCGGAAACGCCGTGAGGTAGTGCTGGACGGCGTGTTCTGTCCAGCGCAGCACACCCGAGTGGACGCGCCGCGAGCCTCGCTCTTTGGAGCCAAGCAGGGCGAACGACTCCGCCTCGGACAAGAAGTCGTGCTCGATCCCGTCCAGTACGGTCATGAACGGTGCCAGCGCAAAATCCTCGAGCACCTCGTTCTTGCGAGACGGCCTCGTCCGCGGCGCGATACCCCGTCGAGCCCGCAGAGCTTCCCCCATAGGGCATCGAAAATCCGCCGAGCCGACGGCGCCCGTCCAGATCTCGATGCTTCGCGGACTTCCGACGACACCATCCGGCGCAATCCAATCCGACATGTATCCCTCCAGTGCTGAGGATCATGGCACACACCCCACTGCTCTTCGTGGGTGAATCTGGTGGCGGGCACCCGCTGTCCTCGGTAATCCTTCCAACATCACGAACTGGGGGAGGTTGTCGTGCGCACGGGAACGCTGCTCGAAGGAAGCTATCGGATCACGGGGCACCTGAGCCGCGGTGGCATGGGGGAGATCTATCGGGCTGTCGATGAGTCGTCCGGGAACGCGGTAGCGGTGAAGGTCGTGCATGATCCATGGCTCGAATCGACCACGTGGTACATGGAAAAGCAGGAAAGACTGATCAGTGAGGGTCGACTGGGGCAGTATCTGCGTGGCATCCGCGGCATCCCCACCGTTCACGCCGTCGGCCGTATCGACAAGTCGTGGTTCGTTGTCATGGAGCTCGTGGAGGGCAGGAACCTGACCGAGGTCCTGCAAAACTTCTCACCGCTCAAACGTCGAACAGCGACGGCGATCGCGATTCAGCTGGGCATGATCCTCGAGGCCGCGCACCGGAAGGAGGTCGTGCACCGGGATGTTAAGCCGGACAACGTTCTGTTGGACGACGAAGGAATGGTGCACCTCCTCGACCTCGGCATCGCCCTGCGTTGGTGGGACAAGCCCAGGCCGGCCGGCAGTCGAGGGTATGCTCCCGTGGAACAGGTCAAAGGAACTGCTGTGGATCAGCGGAGCGACATCTATGCGCTGGGATGCCTGATCTGCAAGATGGTTACGAACTCCGTGCCCTACGGCAAGAAAGTGAACTGGAACGTCGGCGACGAAGTGGCCGAGTTTTCGGAGAAGACCACCCGCCGCCTCGGTCCAGGCCTCGCCGATCTCGTCCGGGAGATGGTGGAGCGTGATCTGGACCGCAGACCGGGGACCATGGGGGAGGTCCTGAAACGTCTCCGGTCTTCTCTTCCGGAGCCCGATTCGCGGCTCGATCCGCAGGCTCCCGAATACGATCCCGAACGGTGGCTGCGGAAACATCTACCGCAACGGTTCGCGGCGGAGTGATCTCCCCTTAGCGAGTACGGATTTGTGTCAGCCTGGCCCGTGCCTTTTTCATGCGTTCGCGATCTACCTCGGACAAGTTTCGCTGATTGTCGCACAACTCGCAGAATCTCTCCAGGCAACGGCGTTCGTCTGCCAGGTTTCCGCTTCTGCGCAACCATTTTCCGATCGTGAAGTAGCCCCGTGCCTCCTTGATGGTCGCGCCCTGTTCGACGTAAACCTCGATTGCCGACCGGTAGTAATCGACGGCAGCGGTGTCCTCTCCCAGCTCGGCGTGGCAGCGGGCGAGGTTCCGGTGGATCGCAGCCCAACCGTTCGGATCCGTCTCCCTACTGGCCAGACTTCGCGCTTCTAGTGCCTTCTCCAACGCCTCGTGAGGGCTGCCGTCCGCCAGGAACACACTCGCCACGCCGTTCAGCGCATGCGACTGGCCACGGCGGTCGCTCAACAGGCCGAAAAGCTCGGCCGTGCGCGGGAACTCCTTACGCGCTTCTGCCCAGTTCCCCTGTTCCTCATGGACAACACCGAGGGACTGCAGCCCCAGTGCCTCGCCATGTCGATCGCCGGCTTTCACGCTGGTGGCGACCGACTGCCGCAGTGCGCCCTCTGCGAGGGGGTATTCCCGGCGAAGCCGGTACGTTCCTCCGAGCATCCGATAAGTCATTATCAGGAGCCTCTGCTCGTCCTGCCCCCAGTTGCTGGTGGTCACGTCCCGAAGCAGGTCGCGTGCCACCAGGAGGAAGCGAACGGCCTCGTCCCAGTATCCGCGCCGCCATTGGAACGTGACCAGCGTCAGTGGCAGCAACCATCGATACTCCTGCCACTTCCAGAAGTTCTCATCGTTGAGAACCGCTACGTAGACCGGGTACTCGGCGTCGAACCAGCTCCTTGCAGCCGAGCTCGTCGTCGGCTTCGGCAGGGGCAGCGTATCCGGCGATGGCCCCAGAGGAAGTTCACGCTCGGACCCCATCGCCAGGTCGCAGGCCCGGCCAGCGTGCGCCAAGTACTCCAGCAGCCGCTTGCGTGCGGCATCCTGTTCTGAGGCAGGCCACTGCGCAGCGATCTCGGCAGCATAAGCGTTGATCAGGTCGTGCGCCCTGTATCGGTCGTGGTGCCCATCGACCACGTTGAGGAGGTTGGCGTCCACGAGTTCTGCGACGCCAGTCCGTACCTGGGTGCTCGCAACTCCGGACATGTGTGTCAGTGCCTCGAACCGGATTACCGGAAGTGGGTGGACACCGATCAACCCAAACAGCTGCTGGGCGTTCTTCGACAGTTTTCCGTAGGACCAGGAAAGCACCGTTCGCAGCTCCAATCTCCGATTTCCGGGTACATCGAGTTTCAGTAGTGTTTGTTCCTTCTTCCACTCCTCCAGAAGAGATTCCAGCCGCGCTTGAGGATGACGGCGTGCCTGGGCCGCAGCGATGATCAGCAGCAGCGGAATCCCGCCGAATGCGGTGAGCAGTCGCTCGGCGGCGTCCTTCTCGTTCCTGGCCCGGTCATCACCGATCGCATCAGCAAGCAGCTGCATGCTCGCTTCAGGATCCAACGGTCCCAGCTCAAGGTGATCTACGGACTTCGACACCGCCAGCTCGACAAGCCGCGAACGACTCGTGACCAGGACCACGGAGCCCGCTCCGCCCGGCAACAGATCCCATACGTGCGCCGAGTTCACGGCATTGTCGAAAATTATCAGAACAGATCGCGCGGCCAACTCCGAGAGATAGGCGCTGGCGACATCCTTGGCGAGCTGTCCGTTGACGCGCACGTCCAACGATCCGAGAACTGACAGCCTTACATCGTCGATCGATTCCTGCTGGTCATCGGAAAATCCGTTCAAGTCCACGTATAGAACGCCGTCCGCGAACCGGCTTTGCGCCCTACGCGCAGCGGTAGTAGCCAACTCCGTCTTCCCCACGCCGGGCGGACCAGTGACAGTAACGACGCGAACGAGCTCCGCATCGGGCACAAGCCAGGCGTCGAGGCGCTCCAGTTCCTGGTCCCTGCCGAAAATTATCGGTCGCGAGGACCGCAGTAGTTGAAGACGTGCGGGCTCGCGTGTAACTCGGGATCTCTTCTTCAGTTCCTCGATGGTGCTTGAGAAGTGTCCGTCATCGTCGCCGACGAGCCAGCATGCCTGGCGGGCGTCTGCCAGTGCTTCTGCGACCTCTCCATGCTTCGCCTCCGCCGCTACCAGGTCGCGATACATCTCCCGACGGAGACGTTGCATCTCAGCAACTTGGTATTGGAAGTGCACGTCACCCAGTCCAGCCAACGGCTCGGCCGCATCTGTCCACAAGTCCCGTGCCTGCCGCAAGGTTTCGATCCTGGTGGCCAGATCCCCGCTCCCGGCCTGTGCAAGAAGGTCCTTGAACGTCCAGTAGTCGATCTTGTCCAACGGTACGTCCAGCTGAAGGGCACCTTGGTGTGGGTTGGAGATGCGCCCCTTCCCAACGCATTCGCGTAACGCATGGGCGTACCCCCGCAGCGTCGTAGCGCTAAGCCCGTTCGGGTCGCCTGTCAAGTAGAAGTTGATCTTGTCCCTGGCTACTGGCTTGGCAGGGGACAGCGCCAGAACTGCGAGCAGCGCCAACACCCGAGGGAAGGCTTTTAGAGCCTCGTCGTTACGCAGCACCTGGACTTTGCCGAGAAGACAGATTCGAAGATTTTCTTCCACGCCATGCAGTGAACCACATCACCACAACAAGCCAGGTCAGCGCAGTGCGACGCCACCCGTTCAGCAGAGGCGTTGAACCCGTTCCAACGCTTTGTTCCAACATCCCTCCAACGCACGCCGGACAGACTTGCTGCTGTGGCTGATCACGACGAACGAAGCGGGCCAGCGAACGCTGGGTCGGCGCAGTTGCCACTCGGGCGGGCCGCCGAGATGGACAGAGGTATGCGGCCTCGCCGGGACGTCCTTTCCGTGGTCCATTCCGTGACCGCAGGGAACCGGGTGCTCGATGTCTTGTCGGGGATCAAACATGATTCGGACATCCGGATCATGTTCACTGTTGCTCCCGGTGCCGCTGCTGCGGGGGCGGAACTTTTCCTGGCCGAAGCCGGGGCCTTGGTCCTTCCCTGGCAGCAAGCGTGCCGCCGACGTTTCGACCTCATCGTCACCGCATCCGCTTCAGAGGCGTCGAACCTGACCGGTCCGGTGCTCCTGTTGCTCAACATGTCGGAGCGAAGAATCTTTGCGAAGGAGCGGAGAGCCGGCGGGATCGAAGACCTTCACCGTGCTGTCCTTGGGAGGGGCACGGTTCCTGCGGTCATCGGCCTGCCGCATCGTCGGCAGCGTGATCTCCTGTACGAATGCTGTCCGGAGGCAGCGCGGTACGCCGCGGTGATCGGCGATGTGGGCTATGACCGTCTGATAGCCAGTCTTCCGCTGCGGGACGCGTACAGGAGTGCGCTCGGGATCAGGAACGGACATGTAGTGATCCTGGCGACCACTACGCGTGGCCCCTGCTCGGTGTTCGGTACCGATCCTGCATTCTTTTCCAGGCTGACCGAGGAGCTCCTCGGCAACGGCAACCGAGTCCTGTTCCAGCTGCACCCCGGCATCTGGTTCGGGCACGGTGTTCGCCGGGTGCGCGCGTGGATCAGGACAGCGCACGCCAGTGGTCTCGAAGTCATCGCCCCGACGGTGGACTGGCGAATCCCCCTGATCGCTGCCGACCGAGTCGTCGGTGACGACGAGGCGGTGATCACGCACGCCGCGGCGATCGGCAAACCTGTCGCGACATTTCGGAGCCGGCCTCCGGGATGCGCACCTGGCCCGGTGGCGGAAGCGGTTGCGAAGGTTTCGACCACGGTCAATCCGGCAATGCCGTTGCACCGCCAGCTCGACAGTGGGCCGGCATCAGGCGGTGCGGAGATCGCTGCACAACTGACGTCGGCCCCGGGGCGGTCTGGTGCGCTCGTGCGGGCGGTCGTGTACAGGCTGCTCCATCTCCCGGAACCACGGACAAGGCCGAGCTGTCGGTCAATACCAGCAGCAGGAATCGCGTTCCAAACACGCCGATCTTCCTGATGAACAGACTTCGCGGTCACCAGGATCGCGAATACGAGAAGGAAAAGGAGAAAACCATGCGCCACTATCAGTACTCCGCCACCTCATCCGGGCGTCACATAGGGGGCGATGACGACGAGGGGAGCACGGGAGACACTCGTTCGCGCAACCTGGCCGGTGCAATGATCTGGCACGGGGCGCCCATCTAGATAGCTCGGGCGTGCTCTGATCGCTGTCATTAGCGCTCTTTTCAGGGGAGGGGCGCCGGGATGGTGCCCCTCCCCGCTGGTGCCCGTACAACAACGATCGAGCCTGACATGTGCAGGTGACCTGGTTCTCCGACCCTACGAGTCAGAAAGAGATACATCCGCTATGAATCTCATGGGCATTCCGATCCACGTCGAAAAGGACACGACGCTTCGTGTGAAGATCCTTGACGCCTGCGGCATGACCTGCACATTTTGTCACAACGAAGGTACGCCCGTTGCGTCGGACAACCGCAAACGGACAGTCGGCGACTTCACCGCGACCGGAATCAGCGGACGTGTGTCGATCTACGCTGCCACCAACGGTGCAACGTTTCTGCCGGCACCGATCCCAGCCGACGAAGAGTTCGGTCGTGTTCTCACCTGGTTACGAGACGCGCTCGGCTTCACCGAGGTGCACCTGACCGGCGGCGAACCCACTCTGCATCCCTCGGTTGCGAATTTGATCAGAATCGCGACACAAGCAGGCTATCGGGTCGGGATGACATCCAACGGCGAGCATGGCGATCGAGTATTGCCCGGATGTGGTGAGGCTGGGCTTGACCGGGTCAACTTCTCGATCTTCGGCACCACGCCCACGGAACTTGCCGAGGTTCAGCACTCCCGCTACCGCAAGCCCACCCTTGCTCAACGCAAGATCGACGCGCTCAAGCGCTCGATCGCCACCTGCGAGATGCACGACATCAAGGCCAGCGCCAACATCGTCGTGCTGGACCACAGTCACGCCCCACGCGTCCACCGGCTCTTGGACGAATACTCGCCGCATCTGTCTGTGCGGCTGCTCAACTCGCTCGATCACGGCACCGACTCGATTAATGCCATCGAGCACATCCTCACCGAGCGCGGCGCCGTCGTTGAGGCGCACTACCTCACAGCTGGCGTATCCGGTATGCGTACGGCCTATCGCTTGCCCAACGGACGGCGTGTGTTCTTCAAGCAGATCCGCAGTCTACGGTTGCCGGAAACCTGCGCAGGATGCCGCTTCAACAACGGCACCGATTGTCAGGAAGGATTTTACGGCGTGCGGCTCTACTATGACCGTGCCGGTCGGTACCACGTCGGTGTGTGCATCCAGCGGATGGACCTGTGCTTGCCGATCGAGGATTTTCTGATCAGTTCCGTACGCAAGGAAATCCTCACCCTGCGCGAATCAGAATACCGCCGACTCACCGCCCGGCGAGGCACTGGCCTGTAAGCAGCTTCGTCCTGCGCTGTTCGGGTGATCATGGCGGTACCTGAGCAGAATCCCAGGTCGGCGATTATCGCCCACCGTAACCCGGACACCGCGCAAAACGTCATGACGACCGTACCCGGTACTTACTCCGATCTCGGCGAGGTCGCAGCTACTCGGTCACTCGTACGGTTCGACGCGGGTGGGCTACATGCTGCGGATCTCGGGGGTCAGCCGGAGCATGTGTGGTCCGGTACGTCCGGGCTGGGACCTGATCGACTACGCCACCCCGTCAGCAAACCCATGGGACTACGGAGCAGATCCTTACGACGACCACTGGTTCGGTCGTTGGACGGAATGGCCCGCGTGGTAGCCAATCAACCCACGCCGATCCCGCTGACAGGAGCAGCGCTGCTGTTCGAACTCAGTGGGCGCTCGTACAAGTCCGGAGAGTGCCCCCGGTGCGATTCGAACGCACACTGGACGGATGTTAGGTCCCTGTGCCCTGCACTGACCTCCGGAGCTCTGACCTGCTTCGAGACGTGCCGCAGTTGACCTGTGCGGCCCGCCGCTGCCCCCCACTGCGGGACGTAACCCATGGGTTAATCATGGCCGGAGCGGCACGCTGGGCGGCCTGAAGCCCTTCCCGTGCGGCATCGAGCAACAGCGTGGTTGGCGGCCGATCGTGTGACACGGGGGGCGCAGGCACGGGTGTCGGCTTGCATCGCGTACAGGCGGCAGGTTCCATAGCACTCGTGTTCGATGATCGCCCGTTCGCGTATCCTGAATCCACCGCACGGGTTGACATCACGCCTGGCGTTTGGTGTCTGCACTCCATCCGTGTGGATGTAGTGCGGTCCGTTCAGGGGACGGATCGATCAAGCGGGGCCATCTCCATCGATCAGGGGAACCCGCGTTCTACGCTCGATTGCCCGAGGGCAACGGTATCTCCCGAACTACCGTTGTCGCCGCCCATCACATCAGGGGGTCACGTGAGCCTGGACGAGTTGCGCGAGATCATGACGGACCCTGACACGTTGATGGAGTTCGCGGTGCGGATGTGCGCCGACGCCAACGGCATTGACCCATCGACGATCCGAGGTGCGATCGTCACCTTCAACGCGCCTGACCGGAAGCACCCTGAGCTGATGCACACCTACGTGCTCGCGCCGGTGTCGGCGCCAGCGGTTGAGAGGCTTCGAGTGTTACAGGAGGCCGTTGCTCAGGTAGAGGAAGAGATCCGCGTCCGGGACGAGCAGATTCACTAGCTGTCGGCCGACGTGCCGTCGCGTTCATAGGTCGGTTCGTCGGCATCCGGCATATCCACGTGGTCTTCCATGTCTGTGCTCGTGGACGCCGTCGAGTGCAGGGTTAGGCCGGGGGAGTAGGTCATGGCCTGCATAACCCGCAAGACGGCGTCTCGCTGCTCTGGCGTGATCTGTCGCCAGATCTCCTGCATTTGCTGGGTCATCTTGTCGTCGAGGTCGCCGCGGCTGGGTCGGCCCGCCCTCGGCACGAGTGGAGCATCGGCAAGGCCAGCGAGCGTGAGCGCGTCATCAACATCCCAGCCGAGCGCTTTGGCTACTCGGGACACGGTGGGAGCTGATGGCCGGGCCGGTACGTTCTCGCGGTTGACGCGTTGGATCCCGGTCTCTAGCTGGCGGATTCGCCCCTCCGATATGCCAGACCGTTCGGCCAGGCCCCGCTTGGAAAGCCCGGCGATCTCACGTCGGCGTTGCAACTCGCGTCCGAATTCCCAGTCGTCGCGCACGCGGTCAGTGTTACACATGCTCGACGATGCTCACCCGGGCGTACGTCGTACTGTCGCAAATGTGCTGCATGTGAGGAACGCGAAGGCGCCACGGATGCTCGGCAATGCTTGACACTTCGCGATTGTTCGCACTATGCTCGTGTCATGCTCAAACACCCTGACGGGTGGCTGGAGCTCCAGGTCATTCGGTCCAAGGACGGCCTCTCGCTCCAAGCTCTGTCCCGTCTTACCAGTGTCTCTGTCGGTCACCTCTCTGATCTGGAGCAGGGCAAGCGTCAGCCTACTCCTCCGATCATCAAGCGCATTGCGCTCGCGCTCAACGTCCCTGTGTCGGTGCTGGAGCCGTCTCCGAGGGATGAGGACGAGATCAGTCACCGGGTCGACGTGGCGCGTGATGCGGCATGAAGATCGTGACGGACCCTGACGAGGTCGCGCCGAAGGCATTCACCGTGCCTGCCGCGGCGAAGTATCTCGGCCTTACGGAGAAGCAGCTTCGCCGACTGCTGACCACGAAGCAGATCCGAAGCCGGAACACCGGTAGGGCGTACATCATCTCGCAGGCCGCCTTGGACGAGTACCTGGCCGGCGCGGACGAGCCGATGCGTCACCCGGACTCCATGCCGAGGTCGGCATGAGCTGGCTGAACTCTCCGCAGGTCATCACGACCGAGCACGTGACCACTGATGTCCCGCCGGACTGCGAGAACTGCGGGGCTGAGTGCGCGGGTGTGAACGGCATCTACTGGGATGCCCAGGATGAGCCGGTCGGCCTGCTGAACGTGTGCGATGACGGCGCGTGCCTGCGCTATGCGATCCGTACCGCTTCTGATGACGCCCAGGTGGGCAGCGTGATCCGCCGTGAGGTGTCCGTCTACCCCTACGCCCTGGAGGCAGCAGCATGAGCACCGATCCGCTACGGCACGCAGAGCAGCAGATGCTGATGCATCGCCCGTGGGACGCCGCCGAACCCGAGTCGCTGTGGGAGATCACCGGAAGCTACCCGGGCGGCAACGACACGTTCGAGCAGTGCCTCGCGATCACCCTGCCTCGACACATCACTGGCTCAGATCGTCCGTTGTTCGTCTTCATCGGTGCGCTCGCCGGGACCAATCGGCCGATTGACCCGGCATGGATCACCCATGCAGCGCCGCTGCTGCTGGTCCACCGCGACGAGCCGACCGAACCGTACTGGGAAGACGACCGCGAATGGATGACTCAAGGTGGTGCTGCGGCATGACCCTCCAGCGCATCGACAACGGCAAGGGCCACTGGTACAAGCTGGACGGCCAGAAGGCCGACGGCGTCACCAAGCTCATCGGCGACGGTGTCCCCAAGCCCGCCCTCATCAACTGGGCTGCCAACACCACCGCCGAGTTCGCCATCGACAACTGGGCCGAACTCGCCGACATGCCTTCCTCCCAGCGGCTCTCAGAGCTGAAGGGAGCCCGGTTCGCCGCGCTCGACAAGGCAGCAAAGCGCGGCACCGAGGTCCACAAGCTCGCCGAGAAGCTGATCCAGGGCGACGAGGTGGAAGTCCCTGAAGAACTTGCTGGACACGTCGAGTCCTATGTCAGGTTCCTCGACACCTGGCAGCCCGCACCGGTACTTGTCGAAGCCCAGGTGGCGTCCCGAAAGTGGAACTACTGCGGCACCGTCGACATGGTCATCGACCTGCCAGACGGGCGTCGGATGATCGCCGACATCAAGACCTCTCGATCCGGAATCTTCGGTGAGACGGTGCTTCAGCTCGCGGCATACAGATTCGCGGAGTTCTACCTCGACGCAGACAAGAACGAGCAGCCGATGGCCGACCTCGGAATCGTCGGCGCACTCGCCATCTGGGTCCGCTCCGACGGCTACGACGTCTACGAGCTTCCCGCCGACGAGTACCAGCACAACCGTTTCCTGCACGTCGCCACCGTCGCCCGCTGGGCCAAGACCTCCCGCGATCTCGTCGGCCCCGCCGTGCAGCCCAACACCCTGGAGCGTGCCGCATGACCGAGCTCGACACCCGACCGGAAAGCACCCTCGCCGAGCGTCAGCAGTACGACCACCTGTCGAAGTTGGGTAAGTGGGCAATGGACGCGCAGCAGGCGAACGTCGTGGCGCAGTCGTTGGCGCGCACGAAGTTCGTTCCCGAGGCGATGCAGGGTAAGCCTGCCGAGATCACTGCGGCAATCCTCACCGGTCAGGAGATCGGGCTGGAGCCAATGTCGGCGCTGCGTTCGCTGGACATCATCCAGGGAACGCCGGCGATGCGGGCGCACGCTTTGCGCGGGCTGGTGCAGTCTCGTGGCCACGAGGTATGGATCGAGGACTCTAGCGACACCCGCGTGGTCGCGAAGGGCCGCCGCAACGGCTCGGATGTGATCCAGACGGTCGTGTGGGACATGGACCGCGCCAAGAAGATGGAGCTGACGGGCAAGCCGAACTGGCGGAAGATGCCGCAGCACATGCTGATCGCCCGTGCTACCGCCGAGGTGTGCCGTCTGATCGCGTCTGACGTCCTGCTGGGCATGCCGTACGCGACGGAAGAGTTGGACGACGAGGTGACGGTGGACGAGTCGCCCGCCGTTCGACAGCCGAAGGGGCCGCGTCGCACGGCGCAGCGGAAGCCGCTGGCTGCTGCCCCCGCGCCTGAGCTTGAGGAGCCGACTGGCGAGGACTCGGCCGAGGATGCCGACTCGGTTGCTCCTGTGGAGCGTAGCTCTGACGATCCTTCGTTTGATCTGCACGTCGCGTGATCTCTGGGTGACGCCGCACCCGTAATCGGCGAGCACAACCCGCAATTCCCCGCGAATGCCGCATTCGTGGGCTGGACCTTCGCATCCCAAAAACAGGGTGGGAGATCGCAATGACCAACCGATCCAGCGAGATCAGCACACGTACCGAGGCCGCGACGACGAGCGAGCCGGTGTGCTGGTGCGGCCATGTCGAATCCGCTCATGACGCAGGCGAGTGCTGGACCGCGCCGGAGAACCACGCGCATCCAGACCCGCGCTGCTGGTGCGACTGGTACGAGCCGGTGCAGCAGGACGGTGGCGAGGCCGCGTGAAGCCCCTCGTTGGATCCACCGCCGCAGTACACGACATCCGCCGCACTAAACGGGGCGGGAAGTGGGCGATCCCGGTGGTCACGCACCGGGAACCTCCCGCACACCTGACGCAAGGCCGCACACGGAAGCCCCGAGCCCAGGACACGTGGTGCGACGAGATCGCTATCGAGAGGGCCATCAGGCAGCGGGAACCGGTCGGGCGAGCCCTGACGTGGGCGGAGAAGCAGGAGGTTGCCCGCCGCCTCCTCAACCAAGGGTTCAGCACTAACGACGTCGCCCGATGCACCCGATCCAGCGGCACCACCCTGCACCAACTGCTCGCAGACATCGCGATCCGAGAGGACTGACCGACATGGCCGAGACACCAGCGGACATCATCAACGACTTCATCCGGGCGGGAAATGCCGCCACCGCGAATGACTGGATGAAAAAGATGCGTGCGGAAATCGAGCCAGAGTTCTTCCAGATGTTCATGCGCGGCCAGGTGGTCTCCTCGGCGCTCGCGGTCGTTGCGCTCATGGCCGAGCTGGAGCGGTTGGCTCCCGAGCGAGCGAAGGCCATCGCTCTCCGGCTGAACGAGGCATGGGAAGACGGAGAACAGGTCCACACGCTGCTGAATCACTGGATGGCTGAGTGGCTGTTCGGTCGGCAGGTCGGTTTCACCGATCAGGAGATGCTGCTTCTGGAGGTCGACCGCCTGGGTGCTGCTCCGGGCCGGGACGGTGGGTTATGACCACCGGCGAACAGCTCCAGCTCGCTGGCGTCGAAGCTAACCTCGCCGCCGCTACCGCGCCGCACCGGTCGGACTTCCTGCACTACGCGGAGATCGCTCTCGCCGAGCTGATCGCCGAGGGCAATGAGTTCGACGCCGAGGACGTCCGCAAGCGGATCCCCGCCGACGTCCAACCCCACAGCCCCAATGTTCTCCCGAGCCTGTTCTCCCGCGCTGCTCGCGCCGGGCTCATCACCTACGTCGGCAATCGCCGCGCCACTCGCCGCAGCCGACACGCCGGACGCATCAGCCGATGGACCGGATGCCAGAACAGGAGCCAGCCGTGAACGACCGCCCGCCGCTTTCTCCTTCTGAAGCCGCCGCGACCCTGTGGCAGATCGAGCAGGACATCGACACCGAGACACAGGAGCTCGTCCGACTCCGCGGCCAGTACGCCGGTCTACTCCGTGCGCACCGTCTCGACTTCGCGCAGGCATTCCTCAACACCTCTGGCTCGATGGACTTCCGCCGGCGTCGCGCCGAGGAGCTGACTATCGACTCCTGGCATGCCGTCCAGGTTCACGAACAGCTCGTCGAGGCCAGCAAGGACAAGCTGAAGGCACTGCGGGACCGCTCCGAGATCGGTCGTGCCATCAACTCCAACCTGAAAGAGGAGCTGCGGTTCACCGCCTCCAACCCGGGGTGGACGGCATGAGCCAGAAGACCGCCCGCGCCCTCGTCTACAGCCGGTCCGCTGGTGTCTGCGAGAGGTGCGGCCACCAGCATGCGACTGAATGGCACCACCGCAAGAACCGCAGTCAGGGTGGCAAGTGGACCGCGGCGAACGGTCTGCACGTGTGCTCCCAGTGCCACCGATGGATCACCGAACACCCAGCGAAGGCAGCCACCCGCGGCTATGTCGTCCGCTCCTGGCAGTCCCCGCTCGAAGTGCCTGTTCGGTTGGCATGGCACGGCTACGTCATCCTCGACGACATCGGCGGCATGACGCCAGCCCTGATCGACCTTGGGGGTGCGGCGTGAAGATCCTCGACCTGTTCTGCTGCGCCGGCGGCGCCGGCATGGGCTACCACCAAGCCGGCTTCGCAGTGGTTGGTGTCGACATCGTCGAGCAGCCGAACTACCCGTTCGAATTTCATCAGGCCGACGCGATTGAGTTCGTCAAGGAGCACGGCCACGAGTTCGACGCGATCCACGCCAGCCCGCCCTGCCAGGCATACAGCTTGTTGAACGCCTACAACCACAAGGTCTACCCGGATCTAGTTGAGGAGACCCGAAAGGCCCTGGTTGCCACCGGCCTGCCGTACGTGATCGAAAACGTCCCGCAGGCACCGCTTCTGGACCCGGTGATCCTGTGCGGCGCGATGTTCGGCCTGCAGGTGTATCGGCACCGCGGGTTCGAAACCTCGTTCCCGCTGTTCCCGCTGCTTGCTCCGCCGCATCCGAAGCACACGGCTCGGTGCATCCGGAACGGCTACCTGCCCACCCCGGAGGCGCCGTTCATGTCGATCCACGGCGGCAAGCACTCCAAGGCATGGCAGCGCAAGGCGGCCGAGGTGATGGGAGTGCCTTGGACGACCTCGATCAATGAGGTCTGCGAATCGATCCCGCCGGCCTACACGCGCTACATCGGCAAGGAGCTTCTGGCCGGACCGGCCGAGCGCGTTGGCCAGCTAACGCTGCAGCTGGACGACGCGGCGTGATCACCCCGTACCCCAACACCCAGACACGAGAGGAGGCGATCGCGATGAGGCCCGACACGCGACCGATCACGAACCGCATCGCCTACCGGGCATGCGTCCAGGGCGAGCAGCCCGCGGAGATCTTGGCACCGGCTGACCGTGAGCGCCTGGTCTACGAGCTTCACCACCACGGTTGGACGGACATCGAGATCGCCGCCCACACCCGCATGACCACCTACACCGTCGGCCGCATCCGCACCCGGCTCGGGCTCGGCGCCAACCACGGGAGGGCCGCCTGATGCCGAGAATCCGCAGCATCAAACCCGAGTTCTTCACCAGCGAGGTCGTGGCGGAGCTGACCCTTCGTGCCCGGTTGACGTGGATCGGATTGTGGACGCACTGCGACGACGAGGGTCGATGCAAGGACAACCCGCGGCTGATTCACGCTGCTCTCTATCCGCTCGACCCGGACGTGACTGCTGACGATGTCGCTGCGGATCTGGCGGAGCTTGCGAAGCGCCAGCGGGTCGTCAGGTACGTGGTTGATGGTCGTGCGTACCTGCAGGTTACGAACTGGAAGGAACACCAGAAGCCGAATCGACCGCAGGGCTCGAAGTTCCCTGCGCCGGCGGATGGCCACGTTCAGGATCCTGCCGGTCAGGATGCGTCCGTGTCCGATCACGGAGTCTTCACTGATGACTCCGTGAAAGATCAGTGCGTCGTCACTGGCGGAGTAGTAGAGGAGGGGAGAGGAGAAGGAGCAGAGGAGAAGGAGGGGGAGACGCGTGCGGGCACGCGCACGACGACCCGAGCGACCCGCATCCCCGATGACTTCGAAGTGACTGCCGAGATGATCGAGTGGGCACGTCAGAACACCCCTCTCGTCGGCCGCACCGAGACTGACAAGTTCGTCGACTACTGGCGCGGGAGAAGCGGCCAGGGCGCTACGAAACGGGACTGGACGGCGACTTGGCGGAACTGGATGCGCCGGGCTCAGGAGGACGCTGAGCGTCGCGGCCCGCGTCGAAGCGCAGGCTCGACAACGAAGGACGACCGAATCAACGCTCTCGATGCCTTCCTCGAGGACGAGTCGGGCACCCACCTGCGGGCGTTGCCGGGAGGTGCGGCATGAGCCTCAGTCGGAACCAGCTCGTCGGCTTGCTGAAAGTCGCCACGGCCTACGACGGGCGCGAACGTGGCGAGGCTGACATCTACGCGTGGAGCGATTCCGCAGCACGTGCAGGTTGGACGTACGAAGAGGCGCTTGAAGCGGTCAAGGAGCACTTCGCGTTCGATGGCGGGTTCCTGACCCCCGCAGTGGTCACGAAGCGCATCACGGCTCAACGGGAGGCCAGGAGCCGGCAACAGCGGGTGGAGTTGTATGAGTCCCGGCAGGCAGCGATCGAAGGACCCGCAAGGGACGTAGCTCCGGAGCCGGAGCGGATCCGTTCCTTGGTTGAGTCGGTGGCGAACAGTCTGGGATGGCAGCGGATCCCGAAGCAGAAGCCAGAGGCGTTGAGCGTGGAGTGCCCACATTGTCATGCGGCTCCTGGCCGGCCATGCGCACGCCAGCTCACCCGTGGGCATCGTCGTGGCGAGTTCGTGCCGCTCTCGACCTGCCACGACTCGCGCATTCAGGCATCGAAGAGGAGTGCCGCGTAGCGGTGTGCCGCCGTCTGGGTGGTGGGTGTCGGAAGGCCTTGAATAGCGCGCTAATGCTTGACTGTTCGCAATTGTTCGCGCTAGAGTTGCCGCATCGCCCGGAAACCCAAGGAGTCCGAGATGCAGTCCACCGTCCTCTTGGCGGCAGCCGCGGTACTCGACACCAGGCGCGAGTCGATCGCCTTCCCCCTGCACGTCGAGCCCTCCGACTCTGGCCCGTACCGGGTCGTCGACAACCGTGGTCGTGAGATCGCCGACGTGTCCAACGCCTACGACGCGGGTGTTCTGGTCGACGCCTACAACACCGCGCACAAGGCGGTGGCGTGATGAAGGTGACCCCGGAGTTCTGCCTCGCTCGGATCGACCAGTTGGAAAAGCTGCTCGCCCGAGTCAGGGAGGACGAGTCGCACCGCGAGATCGTCACCCGCCGGATCGCGATGTGGTGGGGACACTACAAGCGCGTGGGAGGAAAGCTGTGAACCCCGAGAGCTCGCAGCGTGAGGAGCTGACCACCTCCGACCTGACCGCCGACCAGGTTTCCAAGTTGGACGCCTGGCTTGACCAGCAGCTCGCCGAGCTCGACATCACCGGGGAGGAGTGATGTCCGACCGGTACATCACCGCCGAACGCGTCGGCGAGACGGTCACCGTCTACGTCGGCGAGTACGACCAGGTGCCGAATGCTGTCTGGGTCGGTGACCCGTCCACAGCTAGCAGGGCTGCCCGAAGCCTTTTCGATGCTGCTCGTCCCTGGATCAAGGCGATTCCCCTGCCTTCCCAGCCGCCGATCGGCGAAGTACGCCGGGCTCGCAATGGTCTCACCGCTGTCCACGTCAAGTCTTTGACGGAGAGCGAAGGGGCGTGGCGTGTGATCGGCGTGGACCCCGATGATGTGTCCTGCCACGGTTGGCGGTCATGGCGGCAGGTTCACGAGTGGCAGGTCGTCGGGAACGTGCTTGAGATGGGCGAAGCGTCGTGAACCGCCGCCCGTTCCGCTGCGGCTTCTGCGCGGTCCGCCGTCACGACCACTGCCCGGGAGCTGTCCGAGGCGGCGTGTCCGGGATCCACGTGTGCACCTGCTGTCCAAAGACCGTGCGGTGCTTGGACTGCGGATCGATGAACGACGTGTCGTCGGTGTCGTGGATGTGCGTGGACACCGGGGCGTGCACGGACCGGGTTATCGCTCGACGTAACAGGAATCCCATCTGGCAGCAGCTCTTGAAGTGCCAGCAGGAGGGACGTGTGGCTCGCGCCGAGGTTCGGATCGCCCGTGGCTCGCAGATGACTTTCGAATTCGGAGATGGAGGTTTCTGATGGGTTGGCAGCAGGTGTCCCACTGGGCGATCCGGTGCGACGGGGACACCACGCACGGCCAGTGTCAACGGCTGTGGACGTGGTGGAACGACGACGACGAGACGTGGGACGAGATTCCGCAACTCTTCACCACCCGCGAAGTCCCCTGGATCCGAGCCACGTACCTCCGCAGTGATGGCTGGCTGCTCATCGGAAACCGTGCCCTATGCCCGGACCACGTCAACGCCGGAGAGCGATTGGCGGAAGCAGACATCAGCGGCCTGCCTTTCGAGGTGACGCCATGAGCCTCGTCCAGGCCATCGTCGCCACCGTCGGCATCGCGACCTACCTGACCATGGAAGAACTGGCGGAGCGGTTGACGCGTGCCCAGCAGTCGTACGGCATGCTGCGGTGCTGGCAGGAGCAAAACGGGGGGCAGCTGTGACCGCGTTGTCTGTTCTTCGCTGTGATCACGAGGGCTGCGACCGCACGTACATCAAGGCTGGTTCGAACCCGTATCTGAAGCAGGCCGCTGAGGTTGAGGGCTGGTGGTGCGGGGAGGACTTCGACTGGTGCCCGCAGCACATCCCGGCCGTCGAGCACGAGGACGAAGCCGAGGTTCGGAACGCGGCGTGAGCCGCAGCTGAACCCTCTTTTCGATCAATTCCATGTATTCCGACCACGGGACCAGTGTGTCCCGAGACAGGAGCACGACATGAGCGTCACCGAACTGGCGCGAGAGATCGCCGACGACTTCGTCCTGAACGAGAAGACCGTGCGCGACGAGATCGAGTGGATGCTTGGGCGTCGAGTGGCGAAGCGCATGCCCGCATACGACGGCGACGCAGTCGCACCCCAGGCCGCCGATGCCATCCGCACCGAGTACCGGCTGAACTCCACCTTCTGAGGAGAAGTTGTCATGAGCGACTACCGCGAGACCAAGGATTACCTGGCGAACACTCCGCTGCCCGCTGAGATCCGGGAAGTGGTGTCGGAAGCACTGGACTCGTTCGCCTACTCCCAGCGATCGAAGGACCAGATCGCCGCGGCCATCCTGCGCCTTCCGGACCGTGCCTCAATCGAGTTCACCATCCGCGACGTATACGAGGCTGATTTGATCGTGGACGAGATGCTTTCCGAAGCCGCAGCATCGGTAATGCGCCTGTTCCTCCAGGAGGGACAGGAGGTTCGGTCATGACCCAGTCCTACGACCCGCATGCCGACTGGGCGCGGGAAGACGCCGCACAGCAGCCCATCGTTGACCGGCTGTCCTACGAGGAAGCCGTCAGCGACGCCCTGCGGGAAGCAGTTGACGTCCTGAGCGCACGCGCCAAGAGTGCCGAGAAGCGCGTCGCCGAACTCGAGGAGACGCTGACCGGGCTCCAGGCCGCCTACGACAGGCTCATCGCGAACCTCCGCGGCAACAGCCCCCTCCCCGACACGTACTCCCCAGTGGTTCGCCGCACGATCGCCGAAACCCTCGAGCGCACCCACGTCGAGGGCTGGATGTCGCAGACCGACGCCGTCCTCAACACCCTCGGAATCGTCATCCACGGCGACACCCCGCGAGGTGGCCAGCGATGACCACCACCATCACCCCGCTGTTTCGCTGCGAACACCCACGCACCCCCGAAAACACCGCCAGCAACGGTTCCCTGCCTCCACGATGCCGTACTTGCCGCAACGCTCAGGTCAGTCGCAGACGGCGGGCAAACCGTGAAAACACCTGCATCAACGGACACCCGTGGACTGAGGTCAGCACCGAGCGCCGGATGTCGCACGGGAAGTTGGTTCGGCGGTGCCGGATCTGCAGGCAGCATCAGGAGCGCAGCGACACGATCATCCTCCCCGGCACGGCGCCGCAGTCGATCGTTGCGGACCGCGGCGTAATTGAGAACGCTGCTTGCGCTGGCGCGGACCTCACCGACTTCTTCCCCGCAGAGGGCGAGCAGGGGATCCCGGAGCGTGCTTGTCGAGCTGCCCGCGTGTACTGCGCCAGGTGCCCGATGCGGCAGCGCTGTGGGGATCAGGCCACTGCTGCTCGCGATCAGGGGCTGTGGGGTGGCGCGTGGCGATCCGTCGACTCGGCTTTCAAGAACCGCTATCGAATCACCCTTCTCGTCGAGGAGTCTGTCATTCAGGACAGGAGATCAGCATGAGTTTGCCGTCGATGACCGGTGTTGGCCGGCTGACCGCGGACCCGGAGATCCGTTTCTCGCAGTCCGGGGTGGCGGTGCTGACGGTGCCGCTGGCGTTCAACGCCCGCCGGAAGGACGAGTCGGGGAATTGGGTCGACGGCGACAGCTTCTTCGTGCGCGGCACGCTGTTCCGCGAGGCCGCCGAGAACGGAGCGGAGTCCCTGTCGAAGGGCATGGAGGTCGTGGTCACTGGCCGTTTGAAGACGGACCAGTGGGAGGACCGGGAGACCGGGCAGAAGCGGTCGGCGCCGGCGTTGCTGATCGATTCCATCGGGCCGAACGTCAGGTTCGTGACGGTCACGGTTAACAAGGTCGAGCGCAACGGCTCTGGCGGGTCGGGCGGTTCGGCTCCGTGGGGGAGTGCGCCGACGCCCGCTGGCCGGGGCGGCTGGAGCGACGAGCCTCCCTTCTGATCGCCGGGTCGAGAGGGTGGTGCATCGCCTCCGGTCGGTGCACTGCCCGCCCGACCAATGAGAGGAGCAGGGAATGGCATCCCGGAAGGCACGCAACCTACTCAGTGGCCAGCAGATCGTTCGTCCCGACAAATCATGGGACCGCGTCCACGGCGTGCGCCACGCTATCGACGGGGCCCCTGACGGACAAGTTCTGGTCACTACCGACAGCACGCGTGACGAGCCGATGGATGAGGACGCGCTCGTCGAGATCGTTTGAGCAACGAAGGAGAGACATGGACATCACCGACGTCTACCAGGTCGTCACTCTCACGGAGCCGCAGGGCGAGGGAGGCGAACGTCTAGAACCCGGCACGTACGTGATCGGCGGCGAGTATGCGAACGATGACGGAACCGAAATTGTGATCCGTGTTGACCACGTGACTGATGTCGAAGGCTTCGACGCAACGCAGTACGTGGCCCAGCGAATCGCAGCCAGCCTTGCCGGAGGGACCGTGGAGTTGACGGAGCCTGGAGGTAGTAGGTGATCACCAGTGACGTGCACGTAGCCGCCGTGGTCAAGTCGGTAGCCGAGGAAGACGAGAGCTTCCGACACCTCGGGAGTTTCCTGCGGCTGAGCAAGTTCTGCGCTGATGCCGCCCGTCTTGGGCTGATCGAGTACAGCGGTGACATCTGGGCGTGCCGGATCACTGAACGAGGGCGCGACCTGTACCTGCGGCTGCTTCGGCAGTTGCCGGAAGGGCGGGCGAATGCCTGGGTTGGTCCTGTGATGACGGAGATCTCGTGGGAACTGGAGCGCCTGGATCGGGAGATGGAATCGTGAACGCGTCGGAGCGCGGAAGGTCGAACCGCCGTCGTGGCCTTGATGCTGAGCGTGCTGTGGCCCGCTACCTCCGCACCGTGGGTTTCCCGCAGGCGGAGCGGGCTGTGCGGACCGGGTTCAACGCCGGCGGCCGGAAAGTCGCTGATCCGGGCGACATTGCTGGTATCCCCGGCGTGGTGATTCAGGTGAAGAACACCGCTCGCGAGGACATCGCCGGATGGATGGAGGAAGTCGCCGAGCAGTCGTTCAAGTCTGATGCCGCAGTGGGGATTCTGGTGCAGCGCCGTCCGGGCAAGGCGGATCCGGCTCGTTGGTGGGCGTGGCTCATGGTGTCCGAGCTGATGGATCTGCCTCGTAGCTCGGGTGAGTACATGGGTGCCTCAGCGACCCGTCCGGTGCGCATGGAGCTGGGGCATCTGGTGCCGCTGCTCATCGCAGCGGGGTACGGGACGAGCGAGGAGTCAGCAGCGTGACTGGAAAGTGCTGGTACGACAAGGACGCTTTGTCGCAGACGCCGTCTCGTCCGGTAACGCCCGCGGATCGGCGTCAGGCGACGCGTCAGGCGGCGATGCTGGCTACGGACGCGGGGGATCTGGCGATGCTGCTGGACATGCTCGGGCTTAACCCGGCCGAGGGCGCGCAGAGGAGGGCGGCGTGAACGACGCGCAGGAATGGGGCCATCTGGTGTTCGCCGCCATCGACGCTGGAAGCGACTCAGAGACGGCACAGCGGGATGCCCGCATTCTGATCGCGCAGCGTCGTCGTGAGCGTGATCCCGACCGTCGCCATTGGGGACCAGGTGACGAGCTTCCGTTGCCGCCGCCGAAGAAGGTCACCGACCTCGATGGTGCGGTGTGGTTGCACCAGAAGTCGGGGCAAGGTATGTACCGGATGTCGTCGAACGATCGGCGGAAGTATCGGAACGAGCCAAGAGTTCGAAGGCGTGCGTCCGTGGTTCTACCTGCTCGACTCCGAGGGCCCGTTGAGTGAGGCGTGATGTCGGTGGGGTGCGGGACTCTCCGATCATGGATGGTGACGCCCCGTACCCCCAGGAACACGAAACCGAAGTCGTTGAGGTGCCATGCCCAGACTGTGGCGACCCGGTGGCGGTCCCGGTGTTCCTCGACTGGGACGACAAGATCAAGGTCGCGGTGGCGTTCGCCGGCCCGTACGTCAGGGCTCATGCCGAGCGGTACCTGCGGTCTACTCACCCGGATGTGTGGATGACCCCGCATGGGGATCTCGTGGAGCGGCGCCTGTAGGTCGCTCGGGTAGCGGACCGTCGCCGACGTACCAGCGCATGAGCTGACGGATCAGGGCGACGCGGTCGATGCCTCGCTCTTGGGCGGCTGTGGTGAAGCGGTCGCGGAGGTCGGGGTCGCAGCGGATGAGGATGCTGGGCTGCCGGTGTCGGTCTGTCATGGGTCAAGTATCACATGTGGGTATCCACTAGTTGCCCGGGCGCCAAAAAGCATCTTGCCTGTGGATATCCACATGTGTAATCATGGTTGTGTTGATTGAGATGAGAGCCGTTTGGGTCAACACCACCAACCAAGGAGCCCGAAATGCTGAAGATCTTCCGCGATCCCAACAACCCCGACGTCCTGCGCGTCGTCGTCTACGAGAACCCGGGCGACGACGAACCGGCCACGATCCGCGAAATCGACATGGCCGACGACCACGGCGACGAAGTCGACGACATCCCCGCCGACTGGGTCGAACTGGCGTAGCTCCCGGCGGTCACGAGAGCCCGCACCAGCGGTGCGGGTTTTCTGCCCAACCGGGCCACATTCACCGACCACAGGAGTCCCGATGGCCAAGACGGAACTCAGCAACGCAGCGAAGCTTCAGCTTCTGGAGTGGAACTACGCCTCGACCGCAGACGCCGAGAAGGCGATCCGGGAGATGTCGGCCGACGAACTGGAGTCGGAGATCACCGGGATTGTGGAGGCGCTGGACAACGAGCAGATCGACGCACTGCTGGGTGAGCACCTGGGCGCCGACGAACTCGCCGCGCTCAAGCACTGACCCGGCGGTCACAAGAGCACCCAGTCTGCTGGGAGTTGTCTGCCAACCGGGCTGAGGCCATCGAGAGCAAGAAGGAGTGGGACATCAATGGACGAGAACGAGATCACGACGCTGCTGAACGACGAAAGCACCCTTCAGGACATGCTGAGTTGGCTTGAGGATGAGGTCTGCTCCGACGTTCTGATGATCAATCCTCGGTCCGCGTCGGATCGGGACATCGTCGAAGCGATCGAAGAGCACTATCCCGGCGGAGCGGCTGGGTTCCAGCGGCACCACTGATAGCTCGTGCTGACCAACGCGCCATCACCACTACGAGGAGGAGAAGTGAGCGAGTCCCAGGTGCTGAGCGAACTGTGTGGCATCCACGTAGACCACGACAGCCGCGACGCGGTTGATCGCGTGCTGCTGGAGATGGCACGGAACCTCATGACCGCTGGCTATTCCGATCGAGCGGCCCAGCTTGAGACCGCGCTGGTCGAGGTCGGAGACGTGGTCAAGAAGTTGCGAGCGAAGAACTGAGAACGGGGGTCGGGTTGAGTTTCGCGGCCCACCCGACCCCCTTCACTCCACGAGAGGAGCAACGCAATGCTGACACAGGACTGGCGGGCTGATGCAGCCTGCCAGGACATGGACCCGGAGCTGTTCGCACCGGCGTCCTACGAGGGACCGGGTGCGGTCCAGGCGGAGGCGGCGAAGGCCGTGTGCGCTGGCTGCCCCGTGGTCGACGAGTGCCTGCAGGGCGCGATCGCCCAGGAGGACGACACCACGGTCCGGGGTGGCATGACCCCGGAGGAGCGGCGGGCACTGCGCCGCAGCCAGAGCATTCCCCGGCTGACTTTGGCGGTGGCGTGATGGTTACAACGATCACGATCATCGCCGTGTACCTCGCCATGCGCATTGGCCACGACACCGGCGACCACCCCGTGCAGACCGGCTGGCAGGCAGCGAACAAGGGCCACGACTGGCGGGCGCTGCTGGGGCATGTTGGCACGTACACGGTGTGCACGTCGGCGCTGGTGCTGTTGGCGGGCCTGCTGCCCGATGTGGAGTACAGCCCGCTGGGGTTCGTGCTGGGGCAAGTGTTCTCGGCGGCGACGCACGTCGTGATCGACCGGAGGCCGTGGTTCGCGACGGCCATGAGCGTGATCGGCAAGGCCGAGTTCTACCGACTGGGTGCGCCGCGGCCGGGGCGGGATGACAACCCGTCGCTGGGAACGGGGGCATACGCGTTGGACCAGTGGGCGCACCGGGTATGCCTCGCTGCTGCGTCGGTTATCACGGCCACGATCTGAGGAGGAGGATCGGTGAACGAGAACACCAACGAAACGCTGGACAACATCCTCGAAGAGGGCGCGGCACGCGTGATCGAGGAACGGTGGCTCTCGATCGATGATCTGGAGGGTGAAGTGAAGCAAGCAGCCGAAGCTGCGTACTCCGCGTATGACGCGTGGCAGAAGGCCGCGCAGACATTGCAGCAGGCTGCCGAGGCGGCGATGTCATGACGAAGGGATCTGCCGAGTACGTGCGTCGCTACTACGGGGTGCCAGCGAAGCAAGGTATGAGCGTCAGGGTGGATGGGCAGTCAGGCCGAATCACCGGATTCCGGGATGCGCATCTCCTGGTCAGGTTCGATGGCGAATCCCGCTCCACGCCGTGCCATCCGACGTGGCGAGTCGAGTACCAGTCGGAGTGACCACATCGGCTCTGGTTACCGCCACGTGGGGGCGGCGCCGTTCAGGACGGGACCAGAGCACGCGCAACTAAACAAGGAGGACATGAGAATGGTCGAACGAGACTGGCGACCGATGTTCGAGACCGCCGCTCAGCTCGGGCACGAGGACCTGATCGAGAAGGTCGTGGACTTGGCTACCAGGGTGCGCGATGGCGAAGGCAGCCTGGTTGACCAGATAGTCGTCCACGCCCGGGTACTCGACTATCGGTACAAGAATCGCGGGACGGGCTTTCCAATATGGCTGGCCAGCACACCGCGGCTGTCGGAGATGCAACCGCGAGGGCTTGCTTACCGAACCCGAGACGACCCGAAGGTGATGACCATGAACATGGTCCAGTGCGACGACGCCCCCATGTTCGTCGCCACCACCGTCGGATTCATCCGCCACACGTTCGACACGGGACCGACTCCAGCCACGCTGTGGCTGCGGTCGATGAGCCTGGCGACGCTGCCCGGAGAGCTGCCCCACGGCAGCACGGAACCTGTCGTTCTGTATGGGACCTTGCAAGGTGGCACGTCATCGATTCTGAGCGCTGTTCGTGACGGCCGCGACCCTGCCGAACCGGTTGCGCACGTTGTTCAACGCATCATTCACCTCCGCCCGTTCTCGTGGGAACCGGGCGGGTGGGACGGGGACTGACCCACAGCCCCGGCCCTCACGGGTGTGCACCAGGTTCGGACCTGGTCGGGGCACGAGCCGACGAACGAGCGGCGCGCACGATCGAATTCTGGAGGATCCAATGAACACCGTCGACCGCAAGGACATCCACACTCGCTCTGAGGAGGAGCAGTGAGCAACGACAACCGAAACGAGGGCGACGCCAACAACGTCGTCCAGTCCAGCCGGCATGACGGCGATGTAAATGCTCCGGTCATCACCGGAGACGGGGCTACGATCATCCAAGGCGACAACCACGGCAGCATCCACCAGACCTTTGGAGGCAAGTGAGATGGCACCTGACTGGCTGCAGCCCGGTGTTGAGGTCGTGTACTGGGAGGAGGGTGTTGATGGTTATCAGAACGTGCATCTGACGACGATCACGAAGGTGGACGAGACACTTGTGTGGGTGGAGTGGGACAGTGCCTTCGTTCTCGTGGAGACGCTGACGATGCCAGGGACGGGGCCGATTCCCGTCATAGCACACCCAAACTCTCCCGAGGGAAAGGCCGCGCTGAAGGCTGGCACGGCACTGTAGTTTCGACATCGCTGTGCCTCCAGAACCAAACGCAGCAGCTCGCCCCGACCATCGTCGGTCGGGGCGAGCTGCGATTTGAGATCAGGCGAGATGCATCATCGCTGCGATGTCGGGCAGCAGCAGCCACGTCACAGCCAGCAGGCACACCATCTCGATGCCCCGCTCGATGCGCTTGCCGGATGCTGATCCGACTCGCCAGCGAAGGGCCTCGGGCAGGATGTGCGACCGCCTCCACCGCGAGCCAGCGCACTGGCCCTTGATCGCGCACTTCTCGCAAGCCCGCCTGAACGGCCAGCACCACGGAATGCCGCTGCGGGTCGCGGAGTCGCCGGCGGAGTGCACCACCATCCCCACGGCGATGCTCGCTCCCGCGTACCAACCGAGATCGACCATGGCCCCCGACATCCACAGGCTCGCGGCGATGAGGATCGCGACGAACATCGCGGGAAGGTCGCGGTGGGTGTGGAGTTGCTGGCGGACCCACCGCGGACCGCTCCGGGAAAGTGCGCTGATGCCGGGGGCGAGGACGAGGACCATCACGGCCGCAGTCAGCAACGGGGTGATGAGCGCGCAGAGTCCGACGAGCAACCCGAGTCCGACGGCGAACACCGGGGTGTGGACCAGGCCGCGGTGTTCGCCGTCGCCAGGCGGGTCGTGGGGGAGGCGGGTTCCGCGGTATGCGGTGCGGGCCAATGCCTGGAACCCTTCGCCGACGAGGCGGGTGACAGTGCCTCCTGAGCGGTAGGCGGTGGCGCCGTCAGCGTCGAGGTCGGGTAGGAGTGCCGCGCCGGCGCCGAGTAACGCGCCGACCGCGGTCCCTGCTGGGCCGAGCTCGGCACCTGTGAGTCCGCCGATCGCCGAACTCGTCAGCGCACCTGCCAATGCGCCGGTGCATGCGTGTCCGCCTGCCTCCATGTCGCACTCACCCTCTAATCTTGTTGAATGGCCCTGAATTTGAACGACGAGGTTCGCAATCTCCCTGGCATGAAGAACGAGGAAATGGACCGGCTGCTCGTCTTGCGTGCGATGACGATGATCACCGGGCTTTTCAACCGGACGTGATCAGAACCGCTTGAGCACTTCCCGTGCTTGCCCCAGCGACAGCCCGGTTGCCTGCATGATGTCGACCGGGTTTTTCGCGCAACCGTCCGCCAATGCGTGCGCGACGAGATCGTCCACCGAGGACGCGCCGGATCCCCACTTGCTGACCGCCTGCTTGATTTGGCCCAGCGTGCATCCGGTCGCCTGCATCAGGCCGTGGATGTCGGAGGGCTCGATGCCCTCGGCGATGGCGTCGGCGATCTTGTTGCTGACATCGACGTCCTCGGGCGTCACCAGTTCCTCGGTTCCAGGCGCCGTCATCGTCGGCACCGGAACAGCTCGCAGCGCAGGCTCCAGCGGCACGTCGACGAAGGGAAAGTCTTTTGGGTTCTCCAGGTACAGCGCCCGGGACCGGATCTTCCGTTCCGCGGTCATCACGTATCCGAGGCCGCGAGTCGGCTGTCCGTTAGAGAACTCCGCGGGAAGGTCCTTCAACTTCTCCGGGAGAGGGTGCCCGACGGAGATCATCGACTGGTTCGAGCCCTCGGTGATCCGCAGAGCGACGATCGTGCCGGTCTTCAACTGGCCGCGCAGCGCACCCGAGCCGCCCAGCTGCTCCAGCGAGGGAACCTGGGTCGACAGGTGCAGCCCGAACGCATACTTGGCGAGTTGCTGCGCGTACCGCTCGCACAACCTCACGAACTCCTTGTCGGCCATCAGGAACTCGTGCGCCTCGTCGATGAACAGCGGCACAAGCGGATGCTCCTCGGACGGTTCGATCGACCCGCCACCCTGGTCGATCAGCGCGGGACGCCGCTTCGACGCCAGGTTCAGGAGGTACTTGACCAGCTCCTTGGCATCATTCAGGTTTGTCGCGTACTCCTCGACGCGGCCAAGCCACTGCACCAATGATCCGCCGCCACCACCGTCGATGATCATTGGCCGGGTGATCAGGGACATCGCGCACTCCGTCAGCGCAACATCCAAGACTTTCGACTTGCCTGACCGTGTGCCGCCCGATATCAGGCCGTGGTTTGCGCCTCCTCCAGGGGTCCACAGTCGGTAGCGCAGCGGCTCCCCGCCATCCGCCGGGGTCATCAGCGGGAACGTCCCGCTCTCATTCAGCCCGGGGCCCTGCCAGCGCCTTACCTCTTCCAGCGGGTCGCGTTCGATGACCGTCAGCTTGGCCCGACGCACAGAAGTCCCTGTGGCTTCTGGGAACACTCGCCCGTCGGGCAGGTCATAGACGCTGGCGACGGTCTTGGTAACGCCGAGGATCTGGTGCCAGTGGTCCTCGGTCTGCAGCTCTACGAGTCCAGTCCATCCGTACTCGAACGATTCGACGTTGGTGAGCTGAGAGCCGGCGAGGCGCTTGCCGCTCGCGCCAAGGTGCTTGTCCCACAGCGTAA
The DNA here is from genome assembly GCF_039534165.1 of Saccharopolyspora taberi. Classification (NCBI taxonomy): domain Bacteria; kingdom Bacillati; phylum Actinomycetota; class Actinomycetes; order Pseudonocardiales; family Pseudonocardiaceae; genus Saccharopolyspora; species Saccharopolyspora taberi. Next base: position 156,485 of record NZ_BAAAUX010000001.1, read on the forward strand.
CAACGACTTCCTCTTCAGCCGGAGCCTCTTGAGTCGGAACCTCGGCTGCGGGCAGCACCGGTCGCGATTGCTCTGCCTTCACCGCGAAGGCTTGTTCCGCGGTGACATCCGGGTCTGGTTCAGAGTGCTTGATCCACCACGGAAGAGACAGCGCCGAGCCGACGACGAACATCATCGCGGCAGCCAACGAACTACCACCGAACACGCCGATACCGAGCTGGAACATCTCCGACGCCACCGCAGCGATCCCGGCGTACACCTTCTGGACGCCGTTGGTGTGCTTCGCGGCGTACATGTAGGCGCCCCCAGCACCGATCGCGCCGATACCCAGTGGTACGAGGTCTGTTGGCATCTCGGTAGCGGCAGCGGTCGCGCCGACTCCGTAGGTTGCAGCTATCGCAGCCACGGGAATGAGTGAGTTGCGGTATCGGCGTGCTAGTCGCAGCGCTTCTGGTCCCCACTTCTGTTCGCCGCCCGTGTCCTGGTCCTGGTCGATGGTTGGCCCGGACTCGACCTGCGTTGCCGCGGTCATAGCTACCTCCTTCACTGCCCCGGCCTGTCCGGGTCTGCACCCCGCCTCGGCCGATGTCGAGGCGGGACACACACCCGGCAGATCAGATGTCGTCGTAGAACGTCTTCGTCGCCACGTTCTGCGACCCGCCGGCCTCTGCCGTGGCCGTCGCCAGCCCGCCGTGACGGTCCGACACGTGCCGGTGCAGATCCGCCGCCTTCTCCGCGACCGATTCGATCTCGTCGGTCATGTCGCTGAGCTTGGACAGGGTGTCGATGTCCATGGAGTTCGCGGTCAGGCTCTCGTTGAGGTTGGTGACCTTCTCGTGGACCTGCTTCATCAGATTGGCGAGTCCTTCGAGGCTGGCGACGGTTGAGCTGTAGCCCTCGCCGCTGTCGTCGATGTTTTGGCTGGTGGCGGGTTCGAGTGCGGTCATGGTGTTCTCGATTCCTTTCGGTTCGGTTTCTTTCTGGTCCGGGTACACGCGCTCTGCGGTCACTCGGATCGTTTCGGGCTTCTCGTTCTGCTCTCGCGGCGGCGGACCGCTGTACCCACCCGAGCCCTTGCACTTGCCGCACGGCACGTGCCTGTGCTCGCCGCCGAAGTTCGTGATGAGTTCACCGAGGCCACCGCAGTCGGGGCACAGGCCCCGCTTCATCGCCTCAGTCGGGTCGAGGTTCGAGTTGCTGCACTTCCCGTTGCACGAGGGCGGCGGGGTGCCGTCAGGGGTCGGGTACACGCCCCACCCGCGGCATTCTTGGCACCGCACCAGGTGGCCGCCGATGATCACCTTTCCCTGGCCGTTGCAGGCCGGGCATGGCCGCTCGGCTGTCTCGTCCCACCAACTGTCGGGACGCTTCGCACGCTCTTTGCGGATCTCCTCGGCGAAGAAGCACACGGGGCAAACCGTGGATCCTTCGTCGGCCGCCCTACCGCATCCACGTGCACATCGCGGCTTCTCGTCGCTGCTCGAATGCGGCTGGCCGGGACGCTCGTGGACGATGTCCTCGGGTTCGTCGTCAGTCGGTTTCGGCGGCGGTTCGGGAGTCGCCGCAGGGACACAGTCGTTGCACACCCGCCCATACGGGGCGACCTCGATCAGTTGCTCGGAGGTGTAGCCCCCGCAGCGGGCGCACTGCTGCATCTCGATCGGCGTACGAGGATGACGACGCCGCCACTCCGCCCACCGCTCGACGAAGCTCCAGCCCTGACGACCGCCCTCGCGGCCGACGATCCAGCCGCCCGCAGCGCCCTGCACGAGTCCCGTCAGCGCGCCCGTAGCGCCGGCGACTACCGCCGCCGCTGTGCCTGCGATGACCATCCCGCCGCTGTACGCCCACCACAGCGGAGCACGGGGGCCGGTTGAGCGAGCGTCCTGGAGGCGCTGTTCCCAAGCCTGAGCAGCCTCCTCGCGGGCTTTCTCCCGTGCAGCGGCCCGATCCTGTGCCCGCTGCCTGTACTCGTCGTAGACGGCCTTTGAGCGGATTTTGCTCTTGTCGATGGCGTGGGTGACCGCTGCGGACAGCACCATCGCCAGGAGCAGCAGCGCTTCCACTGTCAGCCTCCGATCAGACGGCCGATCGAGCCGGACGAGATCTCGTTAGTGCCAGCAGTCGCACTCTCGCCAGCGTTTGCCAGCGGTCCGACTGCGGGCAGCAACAGGGTCGGCAGCAGGAACAGCACGACCATCTCCCGCTTGTCCGCCGACTTGTCGACCCAGATTGCGTAGAAGACGAACAGCAGGCCGACCAGCACGGCGCCGCCGACGATCAGAGTCGGGGGGACACCGGGGATGTTGCTCAGCAGGTCCATCAGCCGGTTGGCGAGCCAGGCGCCGAGGGCGACATCGGCGAGCGCGCAGCCAGCGATGGCGACGAGTGCTGCCTTCAGCCACCACGGGGCGAGCTTCTTGCGCTTCCAGATGACCCAGATGAGACCGATGGCGGTGATCAGGATTGCCCAGGACATGACAGTTCCCTTCGGGTGTGGGTGATCAGAGGATGATGATCAAGGCGACGATCAGGACGATCGTCGAAGTCACGTAGAACCGCAGCGGCGTGCACAGCCACCGCAGCGCATCCAGCAGCAGCGACAGCACGAGCGGAAGGAGGCCGAGGACCTTGCCGACGCGACGGAGCGTGTCGACGTCGCCGGCCCACTCCGCCCGGCGCCACCGCTCCACACGGTCACGAGGAGCGGACGGTCGGGTTCGGTACACCGTGCCGTCGAAGACGTCCTTCGCCGACTTCCATGCGTCGCGACCGAACTCGCTGACCTTCACCAACGCGCCAGTCGTCGGGCGGGGAGCGATCTCCGTCGACTGCGCTCCGTCACCCGCCGGATCCGACTGCGCGGGCCACGGACCCCAGGACACGTTGTTGTCGGTAGCGGCATCAGTTTCGGCCGTGTACTCTCCCGCGCCCGCGTGCTCACGCGCACGCTCACGCGCCCATTGATCCCCGTTTTCGGGCTCCTGCAGAGACTTCTGGGCCTCGCCCCAGGGGTTCGGGATCGTCATAACCGGACACCTCCCAACGTGTCGATCCGACTGGATTCGGACTTGAACTGCTCGATGTAGAACTCGAACTTGCTGTCACGCTCGGTGGCCGGTAGCGCGTTGATGGCTCCCTGCAGGACCATCACCGCGATCCCGAGCCGCTGAGACTCGCTGCCGGGCTTGGCGAGCGTCTGCTCCCCGTGGGCGCGGCTCTTGTCGTTGGCGCCCGACGCTTCGAGCGCCCACTTCGCGTGCTGCGCGATCTGTTGACGCAGGTCACGCACCTGCTTGATGTTCCTGGTGTGCTTCGCTGCGGAGATCAGAGCGTCAGCGGCGGCCCTGAACTGCGCGGCCGGGGTGCTGGCGGTGGTGGCGCGGGCGTTGTGGAACGCGGCTGCCCGCTGGAACCGGCGAAGCTTGCGGGGGGTTCGGCGTGCGGTCGGCATCACGACTCCCCGAACCACTCGCGCTCGTCGGACTGCTCGCCTGGGTCCGGGAACTCACCCGACTCGGCCTTCGCGAACCCGCGAGTCACCGCGGTCGTGTTGTTGATGCCGATGCGCTCGACGACCTGTGCACGGGTCAGTGCACTGATGTCGACACCGCGCCGACGGGCGGCGTGCCAGAACCGTGCAGCGGTCTCGTCCTGCCGCTCTGCACGGGCGTGCACGACCTCCCGTGCACGACCCTTCGAGGTGTGCTGTGCACGCTCGGACTTCGACGGTGCACGGTCCTGTGCACGACGCCGTGCACTGCCTTGTGCACGCTTCGGTGCACGGTCGTGCAGAGCGTCTCGTGCACCGTGCACGTCCTGGTCGTGCACGCCGTGCACGGTGTCGTTTGCACGCTCTTCGTCGGAGTCGTGCACGGCCTCCGGTGCACTGTCCTGTGCACGGTCGTTCTCGCTGGTCTCCTGCCGTGCACGGTCTTCGTGCACGGGGTCGTGCACACCCCAGATCGCGAACAGTGCACGGGTGTCGTGCACGTCGTGCAGATCAGCGACCAACGGGTCCGTGCACGCCGGGAAGATGTCAGCCCCAACCGTGCCGTGCACGGGCAACTCGTCGTCCTCGTGCACGCTCTCAAGTTCGGGTGTGCGCACGGTCGGCAAGGAGCGGGCCACCTGCTGCACGAGAACCGCGTGCACGGCCTTGTACTGGCCGGTGAGTGCGATCCTGTAGGCGCTGTCCCACGGGCAGTTGAGGTTCGTTGCGATGCTGAACGCCCGCCACGAGTAGATCGGGTGCCGGCCCACCTGGGCGCCGCGCCGCAGAGCACGCACAGTACGCTCGATCGTTGCTCGACGGATCTGCTCGGCGGTGCGGTCCTGCTGCGCGTCCCGGTCCCACCGGAGCGTCATGTGCACGATCAGCGGGCCAGCGATCGACATGCCACCGAGCACGACTCCGGTCAGCCAGTCGCCGCCATGGATGTTGTGCCAACCGTTGACGCCGGCCGCGATGGACGAGAAGAGCCACATCAGCCGCTCGTAGCGACCGGAGGGGCGGTTGTTGACGACCGCGAAGGCGACCATCACCGTGAACACCCACGCCACACCCTCGACGGCGATCGGGGTCAGGTACGCGAGGTCGAGCTGCGGCAGCCATTCCACGGGGGTGGAGTCGCCGAGGTTTTCCCGGTAGAAGCCGACCTGCGTCAAGACGACCACGAGGCCGAGGAGGGTTGCGGCGGCCAGCGCGACGAACCAGACGAGGCCGCGTCCGCGCTTCTTGGTGGTCACGGTGATGCTCCCTTCTTCGTCAGTTGATGTGGTTCTTGATCAGGGCGAGGTAGCGCGTGGCGGTCTCCAACGCATTGCCGTAGGGCCACTTCGCGTACTGGGTCAACTCGTCGTAGATCGAGTCGAGGTGCTGCTCGGGGGCGTTGGGGTTCTTCGCGGCTCGGGCCACGGTGGTGGCGAGGTCGGCGGCGGACAGCAGGTTGTCGCGACGGGGTCCGCTGTGCTGCTTGGCCTCTCGGAGCATGGATGCGGCGAGGTCTTCGAATTTCTGCTGCTGGGACACGATCAGCCCTCCTGGAGGCGGTTGAGGATTTCGACGGCTTCGCCGTCGGTGACGGGGTTGCCGTCCTGGTCGATCGGGCCGAGGTAGCCCTCGGCGCGGAGGTCGAAGAACTTGGTGTCGGCTTCGGTTTCGGGCTGGCCGTCAGCTCGGCGGGTGGACATCAGATGGCCACCTTTCGAATCAGTGCCAGCAGCGCTCGGGCATCTGCGACGTGCTCTTCGTCCGGGTGCTCCTCGTGCCACCGCAACGTGACCAGCAGGTCTTCGAACACGGCGTAGAGCGAGTCGGAGATCTCGCCCCGGCTGATCGCGATCACGTCGGCCACCTCAACGGCGAGTTCCCGGTCGGTGGCGGTCAGGACCCGGGCGGCGTCGATCAGTTGCTCGTCCAGTGGGGTCGCTGGCTTCGGCGGGGTGTGGTCAATGAGCCTTTTGAGAAGGTGCATCGCGTTCATCGGGCACCTCCAAGCGCGGCTTCGATGAGCGCGATCGCCAGGTGAACCGCGGTTTCGCGGGTGACGGTCAGGGTGTCGACTACGCATCCGGCGTCGTCGATTGCCGACAGCGACACCTCGGCGGTGATGCCGTCGTGGTCGACGTGGGTTTCTCGGGCCACGGCCAACTGCTGGCTCAGGTCGACCAGCGGGACGACTGCGGTGGTCGTTGTCTCGCTGTAGCCCTCGGTCAGGGTGCTAGGCTTCGGGAACATTTGGTGATCCCTTCAGGGGTCTTGAGAGCCGTCCGGGTCGCATCCGGGCGGCTCTTTTCATGCGGCGGTTGGAGCCGCAGTGGGGGCGGGAGCGACGGACGCCTCGTAGGCGATGAACGTCGGCTCGTGGACGAGCCACATGCCCCGATCGCGAAGCTGCCTGCCGCCGGGAATCGATCCCGCCTTGACCAGCGTCAGCGCCGTGCTGCGGCTGACACCCAGTCGCAGCGCGACGTCCTTCAGTCGCAGCCATCCGGGCTTGTTCTGCATTGAGTCCTCCTCCCGAGGCGTGTTGCGAGGTTTGCGTTCCTTGCTCTGGTTGGAACCTTAGCGCATTCTGTGTAAGGTGACAAGGTGAAGAAGGAAGATGGTCCTGAGCAGGAAAAAGGCCCCCGACCGAAGTCGGGGGCCTGGCGCCGGAGGGAGGTGTCAGTGGATCTGCTGTCGATACCGCAGCGCGTACAGGTGTCCGCCCTTGATCAGCACGGAAGCCTCAACCGGGCGCTCGTTGTCCGAGTAGATGACTCGCAGTTGGCGGATCACTGGCACATCGGACGGCAGATCCAGGAGGACCACCTCGTCGGTCTCCGGCGCACGGACGGATACCTCGTCGTCGAAGTAACGCTGCGGGTAGCCGAGGTCGGCCAGCACGCGGGGCGCTCCGCCTCGTACCTTGCCGTGCTCGGCCAGAGCGGTACCCCTCGCCAGATCAGGCGGGTAGTAGCTCCAGCTCATCTCAACCGGTTCTCCGTCGTAGCGCATCACCCGCTTCCGAAGGATGGCCGTCTCGCCCTCCGCGAGCCCGAACACCTGGGCCACGTCGGCCGGCGGTGCGACTTCGTCCACCTCCAGCAGCTCGTACTTGTAGCCGCCGGGACTCGGCGCGTAGTAGTTCGCTACGTCAACGACGAACGGCTGTCGGTTTCGCACGTACACGCCGGCGCCAGCACGACTAGTGGCGAAGCCCTCGGCTTTCAGCATCGAGATGGCGCGCTGAACGGTCACGCTCGCGGCGTCGAACCACTCCATCAGCTTGGGGGTGGACGGCAGCTTGGTTCCTGGCTCGTAATCGCCCGACAGGATCCGAGAGCGGAGGTGCGCGGCGATCTGTACGTGCCGTGGTCGGTCATCGGTTCGTTTGGCCACAGGTCAACCCATCGTGATCTCGTAGCGGAGGCGCCGACCGACCGGGTTCATGACCATGTGAGCCGACTCGAATGGAGTGCCATCCGCGGTGTAGGAGGTGCGGTCCAGCACGAGGACAAAGGCGCCGGGAGGAAGCTGGAGCGCGTCTGCCTCATCAGGCGTTGCTGGGCGTGCGGTGACGTCCTCGACAGCCTTGGCTGCGGTGAACCCGCGTTCGGCAAGGAGTGCCACCGCGCCGCCAGGGATCTTCCGGTGCTCGGCGAGCGCAGTGCCGCCAGCTACCGGCGTCGGGTAGTAGGAGTCGGTCAGCTCGACCGGGGTGTTGTTGAGCAGCATCGTCCGACGCCGCACGACGGCCAGTTCTCCCTCTGCAAGCCCGAGCGCCTCCGTCACTTCGAGGGGAGGGGCAAGCTCGGCGACCTCTCGAAGCACCTGCGTACCGGACTGGCCGTGCTTCGAAGCTTCGCCGGCCCACGTGTCTCCGTGGGCACCGCTGCGTGGAGTGAGGTACTGCGTGGACGCCTCCACCCAGCCTCCGAGCTGCTCAGACACGGTCTCCCCCTTCTCAGCCTTATCGCCATAGCGGTACAGCGACAAGGATCGCATATCTGTGTGAGGGGGCCACCGGTTCCCGCTGGTCACGGGCTGTATGCCAGGCCGTTGCAACACGTCACCCCGCACGCCCCGGTGTCGCACGACCAGGAGACCCAATGGATCGGGATTGATCTAGGAGAGAGCGTGACCGCAAACGAACGAGTCCCGGCCGCTGGTACCGGCCGGGACTCAAAAGAACGTGACAAGCGCGATGGTAGCAGGCCACTCCGGTACCGATGGTGGGACGCGATCATGGCTGATGACGAGCTCACCACCACAGACGTGGCTATAGCCATGGTGCTGTCTGCCCACGGGCGCATTGACGGAACCAACATCTTCCCGTCGAAGGAGACGCTTGCGCGTGAGTGCAAGACCTCGGAACGCACCGTGTACCGGTCGCTGAAGCAACTGGCAGACCGCGGCTACATCCTGGATGTCTCCGAGGTCCCGAGAGGGCAACGAGGGGCGAAAGGGCTGTGCACGGTTTACCGGCTGACGTTGCCAGCCGAGGCGTCGGTTCACCCGATAGCACCTGACACCGATGGCAAAGCGCCTGCCACTGGTGGCGATACCCACCTGACGCCCGTGGCAGACCAACAGACCATGGGTAATAGACCAACCTCAGAACATTCCGATGTCTCTGCATCGGGCTCAACGCTGCGCGTGGAGCCTGCGCCCGACCTCGATGACTGGGACTACGAGGACGACCTCGAACGCATCGAGCACGCCGTGCACGGCTTCGAGGGCTGCGACGAGAGGACCGCGCTTGGGATGCTCTCCAACGGCGTGCACCCGAAGGCCGTCATCAACAAGATCCTGGCTGGCAGACGTGCAGCAGCGTGAATCCCCGAAACCCCCGCAGGGCAGCTTGCGGGTCAACCTCAATGAAGAATGGAGAACAGGCATGTCCAACATTGATCAGGTAGCCACGACATGGAACAAGCATCTGAGCACCGGCGACAGCGCCCTACCGCAGAAGGAACTCGTCGAACGTCGCAACGTTGACGGCGGCGTAACGTACACAGTCGTCACGCCCCAACCCAACAAGATCAGGGCGTGACGCCTCAGCTCAGCGCGTCAATGGGACGCCGATCGACACAGCTTCGGGATCGTTGAATGCCGGAGTGAGGTCGCTAAGAAGCGTGGGCAGCGTCTTTGTGGTCATTGCCACGGCGACATAAGAGCTTCGCGCTATCTTGCGGCGAGTTTCCTCCTCCACGCTAAGCGACCAGGAACGAGAGACGGGAACCGTGTGACCCGGAAGGTCAGCGACGACCTTTACGGTCATACGGTTCCCGTCGAGCTGAGCTTCTACAGTGTCGGTCATGCCAGGGAACGTGCCTGTTGAGGCTTTGAACCCGAGGTCGATGAACATATCGAGGGTCGCATTGCGCCACCTCCCGAACGCGCCCTTCTGGACTAGCAGCTGTTCACACGAAGGGTTGATCACGATTAGCGCGAGTTCATCGCCGGGGTCTCCGACCACGGTGACCGCGGTAGACGTCGTCGCCGCCCAGAGGTCGACCCCTTCCTCTGGGGTCGTCGAGGAAACACGACACTCAGCGTGATGCAGGCTCAGGAGTACCTTGTCGCGCCCGGAGAGCTCATCAGCGCTTATGTCTGCGGACTCGACGAGCGGTGCACGGCAGGTCTGGCAGGCAAGCGGGAAGAGGTTCGTCGCCCACCTGTTCAAGCACCGTTGCCCAACGAGGTCAACGACCTGCTCGGAGGCGTTCAACGAGCAGTCCTGCAACTTCTTGCCGTGCGCCTCGATACGGACGAGCTGCTGGTCTTGTTCATTCCACATGGCGCCCATGCTTCCGTGGTCGATTCTGTGCTTGGTAGCGGCCGAATGGGGAGCCACACGGACGAGTGGCGGACCGAAGCGTTGTAGCAGCACTGCGGGATGATCCAGACTGGCGCCCATGACGACCACTGACGCCTCCGGAAGCGAGCCCTACCCGCTCGGTGACCTGCTGATCGCCGCCCGAAAGCGTCGACATTTGAGCATCGCAGGTTCAGCCGAGCGCGCCGGCGTCAGCAAGGGTCAGTGGCACAACATCGAGCGCGGCCGCCGCAGCGACGGCAGGCCATACCACCCGGCTCCCCACATGGTCGTGAAAGCAGCTCGTGCTGTGCACGCGGACCCTCGGGAGGCGCTGGAGGCGGCTGGCTACGACCCGGCGATCGACGCGCCGGACCTGGAGCCGACGGCGAGCATCACGGGGCCAGAGATCGCGGCAAAAGTTGCTCGGCTGACGCCCGCTCAACAGGCTGCGGTCTTGGCGACGATCGACGCGATGTTGGATCCGGACCGGGAGCCGCCGAAGCGTGAACCGCTGGATGCCGATCAGTGACGTCGTCAGCGATGCCCCGTAGATGCCCCCAGTTTGGCCGCTGATCGCCTATCGGGCCGTAGGGGTACATGGACTGCGGATCGAGCATTGTCGAGCATCCTGGGCGATCTCAGGCCCTTTCCTGTTCATGGCGCCAACTTTGCTCCGAACGGGGCTTCTGGGGTCGTGGCTCGCGTGCGCGCACGCGAAGACCCCCTCCACTCCTTCTCCACTGCTCCATCTCCCCTCCTCTCCCCTCCCCTCCGCCAGTGAAGGCTCACTGCGCACTCACTGAGCATTCAGTGAGCCTTCAGTGAATGCTCAGTGATGCTGCTCTGACCTGCGACTATGTTGTTCAGCTCTCGACGAAGACAGCAAAACGCCCCGACCATCAGTGGTCGGGGCGCTCCATGCGTCGGCTATAGCTCCACATGCACCTGCACGTAGCCCTCCTGCAGGATGAACGAGGCCCGCTCCATCGCGTGCCCGTTCGTCTCCTCGCCGGCGTCCCAGCGGTCCGCCGCGGTGCGGAGCCATTCCGCGGTGACGCCGTGGTTGGTCGGCGTGTTCTCGGTCGGCGAGTCGAGCCGGTCGGCTGCCCGTCGGATGAAGTCGGGAACGCTCTCGGGGAAGGCCATGGGTGCCCTTCGGTTCGTGCAGCGCCCCAGGGTGGCCGCTGCTGACGATCAGGTATCGAGACTGGTGGCGTGCTCGCTACAGGCGATGCGGCTGGTTGTCCCCACCCGATTGCTACCTTCCGAACGAGTGAGCTGATCACGAGGGGGTAGCGGTGAGTACCTGCATCACGAACTGTGGTCGTCCGGTCGAGGACGCGTTGCTCTGCTCGGGGTGTTGGGGCGAGGTTGAGCAGGCGCTCCGGTCGGTGTCGTGGCTCGCGGACGAGCTCGAGGTGACCATCACGAAGCAAGCCCGCACCGGTCGCGGTATCGGCATCGCCACGCGGGCGAGTGAGACTCCGATCCTGTTCAATGCCGAGGCCAGGGACCGCAAGGACGAGCTGCGGTGCACGCTCGTCGGATGGGTGCGGGTGCTGTGGGAGCACTACGGCACTGGTCGGTTCGATGCTGAGGACACGCTCGAAGGCTTGGCGTCGTGGCTGCTGCGCCACCCGTCCTGGTGCCGCATGCATCCCGCGGCTGACGAACTGTGGGACGAGCTTCGTGACTCCATCCGCCGCGCCGTGGCGATCGTCGACCTCGCTCCGGGCCGTATCTACCTCGCTCCGTGCACCGCTGACCTCGAGGACGGCGAGATGTGCCGGGAGGAGCTGTACGGGCGCGAGAACCGCTCCACAGCCCGCTGCAGGGCATGCGGAACCGAGTGGGACGTCAACGCCCGCCGGCAGTGGATGCTGGCTCGTGTGCATCACGAGCATGCGAACTCGGTGCAGCTGTCGGGCCTGCTGGCCGCACTCGGGGTCGAGGCCGCGCCGAGCACGATCCGCACCTACGTGCAGCAGGGGAGGCTGAAGGTGCGGTCGCGGGACCAGCGAGGTAAGCCGCAGTACCGGGTGGGGGACCTGTTGGAGATCCTGTTCCCGACCGATCACGATCTGACGAAAACCGCCGCCTAGCGGTTGTGATCAGCGACCCTCTTGCGCTAACGCGATCTCGACAGTAGATTGGTGTTAGATCGAGATCAGTAGGTCTCAGAGGAGCCCTCAGCAGCCTTCAGTGGCGCGGGGGCTCCTCGCATTTCCACTCCGTCACGGCTGTACGCCACGAGGTGCATCCTCGCCGACGTCGGAGAGCTGGCGGACTTAGTCGCGGTCGGCAAAACCCTCTCCCTGGCCCAGGAGGATCCATGCAATTCGAAGAGCTGCCGATCGCCCTCGAACAGATCAACCCGTCCAGCATGGCCGCCCATCTCGACCCCACTCGCCCCTACGACGGGCAACCACAGACCGCCTACGGCGAGCGTGGCCGGACGGAGATCAGGGGCATCACCTTCCGCGACCTCCGAGACGCGTTCATTCGTGCCTGCTTCGAGTCGTCCGGGTTGCCGATCGAGCAATGGCCGGGTTCAGTCTATGACCTGCCGTGGAGCGACATGGACATCATCGCGGTCGCGCAGAACATGGCCAACAACGTCGAGAAGGCGATGGGCATCTATCCGAACGTGCCGCGACTCCTGCCAGCAGACCCGACTGAGCCGCACTGGTGCGGTTCGAACCGCGGCGTGGACACGTGGACGAGCCACAGCGGCCCTTGCCCCGACTGACTTGACTGCTCCGACCGCTTGGGCTGTGCGTCTCGGAGTGCCGACAGGGGACCCGCGACCGACACCTACTCCTCAAGAAGGGCCCGCCGATACCGGGCCAACGCTTCCCCGAGGTTCGCGTCCGCTGCCTGCTGGTCCGTCTCGTCCGACTCGGCGTCGTAGTGCGCCGCTGATCCACCCGCCGCGGCCACCACCTGCAGCCGAGCCTGCTCCGACTCATCCATGAGCGCATCGTCTCGGGCACCAGGGCGACACGATCGAGACGGGGTGACCATGCCCAACCTCGCCGACGTTCCGCACGAGCAGATCGCCTACCGGATCACCGTCGCCCGCACCGCACAGCTCGCGCTCCGAGCTACCGAGGAACTCGGGCACGCCATCGACGCACTGCTCGACGAACTGGCTAGGAGGCTGCAGTGAACGTCGTCGACGCCAACCTTCCCGATGGCGCCATCGTCATCGGCTACGTCGCAAGCATCAAGTACATCGACCCCGAAGACGGCGAAGTCACCCTCATGAACACCCGTAGTGCAGACCTCTCGCGGTGGGAAGCGGTCGGCATGCTCATCTCCGCATCCGACGACTTCCGCGCACGCATGCAGGAAGTCGAAGACGAGTAGGTGACGCGGGACGGCATGCTTAGCGCATTGCGGTCAGCAGGTTCTCAGTGAAGACCGTGGCGTCCCTCGAGTACGACGAGCACTCCATCGACGGCGTCACGGTGTCGCCCATGCCGCAGCCAGCCTGCAGGTAGTCCGAGGCGCGCAGGCGGGCAGACGAGGCGGTGTTGTACAGCCTGCCGTCAGGGTCGTGCGGCAGCGTCGGCATCAACCTAGCCATAGCGTCTCGAACCTGAACCATGTCGTCGCGGCACGCGGTCATCGCCGCGGACATGTCGAGCCGGGTGCATGCCTGGCGCTGCGAGACGCCGGCGAGAATAGCCCGGTAGTCCAGCAGGTTCGGAGCTGGCGGGGGAGTCGAGCCACCACTGCACCCGGTCAGGGCTACGACCACAGCGCCCACCATCCAGACCCGCCTGCTGATCATGCGTGCTCCCACCATGAAGGCACGACAACGCGTCGCGCTCACCACGACATCGCGGCCACGTCCCAACCGGTTACGTTCTACTCCAGGCAGGTGGGCCATGGCCAGACGCGCACCAACTCCGTGCCTCACTCCAGGTTGCAGAGCGCCAGCGGTCAGGTTGTCCCGCTGCGCACGCTGCGCTCCACGACTGGACCGGCAGTACCGGGCCACCACCCCCACCAAGCGGGCACGCACCCACGACGTACGTAGACACAGAGCAAGAGCGGTAGCCGAGCACAGGGCCATGCATGGTGACTGGTGCCCTGGCTACGAACGGCCAGCACATGCAGCTAGTGATCTAACCGCTGACGATCCAACACCGATCGCATGTGGTGGTGACCCGATGCAGCGCCTCGTAGTGCTGTGCAGGGCATGCAACGGGCGCAAGGCGCATCGCTGACGCAGCGAACACGACGAACGATCAAGAAACGTGATCAACGATCGTGATTAACCCCAGGGGGATACCCCGTCCCCCGGCCCGTGAGCTGCGACGCCCCGGGCAAGGCTCGCTCTCGCGCTGACGAAACGTCGACCCCGCCGTAACCAGGAGGTGAGGCATGGGAACCACAGGCCGACCCAAGAAGCCGACCTCACTGAAGGTGCTGCACGGGGACCGCAAGGACCGGATCAACACGCTGGAGCCGAAGCCCGCGTCGCTCGAGGTCGCTCCGCCTGAGTGGCTTTCGGATGAGGCGGTGGAGGTGTGGCACCGGCTGGCCGCAGATCTGCAGCGCACTGGGGTGCTGACCGCGTGGGATGTCGAGGCGTATGCGCTGTGGTGCGACGCGGTGGTGCGCCGGCGCCACGCGGTGCTGGAGCTGCAGAAGACCGGCGAGGTGATCGAGCTGCCGGTGTTCAACAAGAACGGCGAGCAGACCGGCTACCGGCTGGCGAAGTCGCCGTGGACGCTGGTGCTGAACGAGGCCGACGCGCAGTTTCAGAAGTATGCGGCCCGGTTCGGGTTGACGCCGTCGGACCGGGCTGACCTGAGCATCGGGGAGGCTCGTCGTGACCCGACGGAAGACCTCCTCTCTGGCTGACCTAGATGCCCGGTGGCGCCCAGACGACAAGACCGGCCCAGAGTGCGGCTACACGTTCCGCGAGAAGACCTGCCCGAAGTCCGGGGCTCACTACTGCGAGCCCCGGGCGGATCGGGTCGTGATGTTCTTCCGGCAGCTGCTGGTGCACATCAAGGGTCCGCTGAAGCGCACCCCGTTCGTGCTGCTCGACTGGCAGGAGTTCGAGATCATCCGCCCACTGTTCGGCGAGGTGCAGTGGTCGACGGAGTGGGAGTGCTACGCACGGCGCTACCGCATCGGCTACATCGTCGTGGCCCGCAAGAACGGCAAGTCCGAGATCGCCGCCGGTATCCAGCTGTACCTGTTGGTCGGCGACGACGAGGACTCCGCTGAGGTCTACTGCGCCGCGGCGGACACGAAGCAGGCGGGGAAGGTGTTCGAGCCGGCGCTGCGGATGGTGCAGCTGTCGCCGGTGCTGTCGAAGCGGCTGCGGCACGTCAAGAACGCTCGGCGCCTGGTGGACGAGAAGACCGGCAGCCACTACGAGATTCTGACGGCGGATGCGAAGGGCGAGCTCGGGCACAATCCGCACGGCTTCAACCTCGACGAGGTGCTGTCGCAGCCGGACGGTTCGATGTGGGAGGCCATGACGACCGCTGCGGGTGCTCGTCTGCAGGAGCTGATGTATGCGACGACGACGGAGACCGATGACGGGGCATCGTTCGGTGCGGAGCTGATCGACGAGGCCGAGCGGATTCAAGTGGATCCGGCGCGGGCGCCGCACGTCTTCTCGTTTGTGCGCAAGTTGCCGTTCAGCCGGGAGGAACTGACTCGGCTGCGGGAGGCGTTTCCGGGGCACCCGCATCTGCCGGTGTCGGTGGATCCGTTTGATGAGCGGAACTGGAAGTGGCCGAACCCGGCGTTGGATCAGTTCAAGTCGCGGGATGCGATGCGTCGGCAGGCGCTGGAGGCTCGGACGGAACCGAGCAAGGAGAACGGGTTCCGTCAGTTCCAGGTGAATCAGCGGGTGCAGCAGAAGTCGCGGTGGATGCCGATGCACCTGTTCGACCGGTGCGCAGGTGAGGTGTGGTCTCGGCCGGATCAGCAGCGGGCGAAGTTCGTGGGCTCGTCAGCGTGGGTTGGATTCGACCTCGCGGCGAAGTTCGACCTCACGTCATGGTGTCTGCTGATCCCGCATGGCGACGAGGTGCATGCGCTGTGGCGGTGCTGGGCGCCGGAGTCGGCGATTGAGCACCTGGACAAGCACACCTCAGGAAAGTGGTCGCGGTTCGCTCGCGATGGGTGGGTGACGGTGACGGATGGCGATGTCGTCGACTACCAGCGAATCTATGCCGATATCGCGCAGGACGCTGCTGACTTCCACCTGGTGGCCGCGGACGCTGATCAGTGGTCGATGGCCCCGGTGATCCAGGAGGTCGAAGCCAGGATCGGTGTCTGGGAAGTGCAGGCCTATAACAACACCTACCAGCACATGACAGGCGGCATGGACAAGCTGATGGAGCTGGTCCGAACGGACAAGTTGCGACATCACGGGAATCCGATCAGCCAGCTGGCGTTCGATGCGGTGGAGGTGCGGCGGGCGCCGTACAACCCGGAGCTGATTCGTCCGGACAAGCCTGAGCGTGACAAGAGCGGGAAGCGCATCGACCCGGTCGTGACCGCGGCGATGGCGTGCAACGCGTGGATGCGGGAACCAATGAAGTGGTCGGAGCCGGTTCGGCGCAAGGTCGTGGTGTCGTGAGGAGGCGTCATGGGGCTGTCTGACCTCACGGACAAGGAGTGGTTCGCCCGGCTGAACGACCGCCGGCTGAAGCAGGCCGAGAACGCGATGGAGTGGTGGCCGTACTACGAGAATGAGCAGCCGCTGCACTACGTGGCCCGGATCTTGCGGGAGCAGGAGGACGCGTTTCCGCCGCTGCTGGTCGACTGGAGCGAGCTCGTCACCGACGCGTTGGAGGAACGGCTCGATGTCGAGTGGTTTCGACTCGGCGAGGACGAGGACGCCTCGGATGATCTGGAGCGTGTGTGGCAGGCCAACGACCTGGATGAGGAGTCTGGTCAAGCGCATCTCGCTTCGTTGGTGACGGGCGAGTCGTACGTCATGGTCGGGCCCGGTGATGATGTGCCGCTGGTGACGGTCGAGACCGCCGAAGAGGTGGCTGTTGAGATCGACCCACGGACCCGTCAGGTGGTCGCAGCGCTGAAGGTGTGGCGGGACGACTGGGTGCGCCCGACTGAGGAACACGCGGTCCTGTATCTGCCGGGCCGGATGGTGGAGTTCGAGAAGGGCCAGCCGTACCACTCGGAGTCGCTGGACTGGTACGAGTCCGCGGTGATCGAGCAGCGGTCGTCGCTGGTGCCGGTGTTCCCGATGTTCAATCGTCGGCGCCGTGGTCGGAAGGATGGCCAGCGCGGACGCTCGGACCTGGTCGCACTCAAGCCGATCGTGGACGGGGCGAACCAGACCGCGACGAACATGATGGCCGCGATCGAGCACCACGCGGTGCCCCGCAAGGCCGCGGTGAACGTCAGCCCTGAGGACTTCGTGGACGAGTCCGGGAAGCAGATCCCGCCGTGGAAGGCCGCGATCGGCGCGATCTGGGCGATCCCGCCGTTGCGTCAGATGCGGCAGGGCGAGCAGGTGCCGCAGCCGCAGATCCAGCAGTTCAGCGCCTCGGACCTGAGGAACTTCCACGACAGCATCAAGCAATTGGCGCAGATCGCCGCCAGCCTCTACGGGCTGCCGCCGCACTTCATGGGCTTCACCAGCGAGAACCCGGCGTCGGCGGATGCGATCCGGGCTTCGGAGTCGCGCTTGATCAAACGCGCCGAGCGCCGCCAGCGGACTTTCGGTGGCACGTGGGAGCAGGCGATGCGTGCAGCGTGGGCGATGCTCGGCAACGACCCGAGCAAGGCTGTCGCGCTGGAGACCGTGTGGCGCGATCCGGCGACCCCGACGAAGGCTTCGATGATCGATGCCGCCGTGAAGGCAGTGGGCGGCCCGCTCATCGATGTGGAGCAGGGCCGAGAGGACGCCGGCTACACCCGGGGCCAGCAGAAGCGGATGGCTGAGCGCGATGCTCAGCGCCGCCAGCGGGTGACCGCCGACGTTCGGGCCATCGACATGCAGGGGGTGCCGAGTGCCGCCTCCATCCTCGGTGCAGACGGCAGCGGAACAGCATCTGGCCAGTCAGCAAGAGCTGCAAACGGAAGCGCTGCTACTGCTCGATAAAGCTCTGCAGAACTGGTCCGGCAAGCCTGAGGACTGGGCTGGCCAGGTCTTGGAGATCGGTGACGATCTGCTGGAGATCCAGGTCTCCGCTGCTGCCGGCGCGGACGCTTACCTTGCGGCCGTGCTCGCTGCCCAGGGCGCCACACCTGCACCTGAGGGCGCGGTGTCAGCCGCAGCGTTTGCCGATCTCACCGACGGCGGCGGGTCGTGGTTGCGGAAGCTGGTGTTCGCGGTCGCTGCGGTCGCCGAGGTTGAAGCACCGGAGCTTGAGCGTGCGTTGTGGGTTGCTCGCAGCATCGTGTTGACCGGCATGCAGGATGTCGGCCGGTCCGCGGTGCAGACCGCGATGCAGGCTGAGCCGTCGGTGTCCGGTTATGTGCGGATGCTCAACGCGCCGTCGTGCAGCCGGTGCGTGATCCTGGCGGGCCGCGTGTACCGATCGGCTACGCCGTTCCGTCGCCATCCGCGGTGCGACTGCAGGCACATCCCACAGGCCGAGGATGGCGACGACTGGACCACCAGTCCGCGGGGATATTTCAACTCGCTCACAGCGGAGGAGCAGGACGAGACGTTCGGTCCCGAGAATGCCGAGGCGATCAGGCTTGGGGCCAACATCTCGCAGGTGGTCAACGCTGAGCAGGGCGTCACGACTGTCTCCGCCTATGGCCGCGAGTTGACTGTGACCACCACGGGCACCACCGTGCGAGCACTGTTCGGCGGGTACGAAGTGCTGGCTGACGGAACAGTTCGCCGGCGCCCTGATTCGGAGCTGCGACGACTCCCAGGGGAGCGCTACCGCCGAACCACCGAGCTCCGGCTGATGCCGGACCAGATCTTCCAGCTGGCTGAAGAGTTCAGCTGGGACCGCGCCGAGACGCTGCGACAGCTCCGGCGCTTTGGATACATCATCTGACCCGCGACGGGTCCATGACACACGGAGGACGCCGCGATGGCGGACGAGACCCAGGCGCCCGAGGAACAGCAGGAGGCCCCCGAACAGGAGGCCCCGCAGTCCCAGGAGAGTGCATCCGACAAGACCGATCAGCTCGGAGAGCCGGGCAAGGCAGCGCTTGCCGCCGAGCGTAAGGCCCGCCGGGAAGCCGAGAAGCAGCTCAAGGAGCTGACCGCCCGGCTTCAGTCGATCGAGGACAAGGACAAGTCGGAGCTGGAGCGGGCACAGTCCCGTCTCGCTGAACTGGAGAAGCAGTACGGCGAGGAGCGGGCGCAGCGACTGCGCCTGTCCGTCGCTACGCAGCACTCCATCCCCGCCGAGTACGTGGATCTACTCACCGCCGACGACGAAGAGGCACTGGAGCAGCAGGCCGCGAGGGTCGCGCAGCTCGTCAAGGCCAGCTCGGCCCCCGAGTTCGCCCGCAACCCCGGCCAGGGCGCCGGCAACGGCGAACCAGTGACGCCGTCGGTGCAGTCGGGGAGAGATCTCTACCGGCAGAAGCATTCCAACTCGTAAAGGACATTCTCATGGACCTGAAGTTGTCCACCGAGTCCTTCGCGGCTGACGACCAGTCGTGGCTGGGCTCTCGTGACGGCGTGGAGTTCGCTCACTCCGTCACGCTCAACACGTCGCTGTTTACCGCAGCCACCCACTACCCGAACGGGTTCTTCCCGTCGGGTCTGCCGCTGGGCCGGGTCACCGCTACTGGGCTGGTCGGCCCGTACGACTCGGGCGCGACCGATGGCCGGCAGACCCTGATCGGGTTCCTGCTGTTCAGCCTGCGCACGCCGAAGGACGGCACGTCCAACGTCGTGGGTGCAGCGCTGGAGCGCGGCCGTGTCCGTGTCGACCGACTGCCCGTGGCGTTCACTGCGCCGACCACGTCCCGATTCCTGTTCGTCTGAGAGGGGTGACCAATGGCTGACTTCTACGACCTCATCACCCCGGCCGAACTGACGGGGTATGCGCGGCAGTCGCTGGCTGACCGTGCCGACAACCAGTTCTCCCTGACCAGGTGGCTGCCGCACCGGCAGGTCAACGACTTGGTGTACCGGTTCTCGCGTGGCGGCGGCGGTCTCATCGAGGCCGCGAGCTACCGGGCCTACGACGCCGAGCCGGGCTTCGGCCGGCGCGAGGGCATTTCGCGGGTGCAGGGCGAGCTACCTCCGCTTGGTGAGCAGTACGTTCTGGGCGAGTACGACCATCTGCGGCTGCGCGCTAACGCGGCCCCGGAGATTCGGGAGTTGCTGCTGCGCGATGCCGAGCGCATCTCGCGGTCGATCGATGCCCGCCTGGAGATCGCCCGCGGCGATGCTCTGGTGAACGGCTCGGTGACGCTGTCGGAGGACGGCGTGGAGGCCACCGTCGACTTCGGGCGCGACCCGTCGATGGAGGTCACTGCCGCGGTCGCGTGGTCGAACCACGCTACTTCGACGCCGCTGGATGACATCCAGGCGTGGACCGAGGCGTACGAGGACATCAACGGCGCCCCGCCGCAGGCGGTGCTCACCTCGCGGATGGTGTTCCGGCACCTGCTGCAGAACGACCAGATCCGGGCGCAGCTGTATCCGAACGCTCCGCAGATGCGGATGACCCCTCAGGATGTGAACGCGTTCCTGGAGCAGTGGGGTCTGCCGCCGGTCACCACCTACGAGGCGCGGGTGCGTCGGGATGGTGTGTCGACGCGGATCATCCCCGAGGACAAGTTCCTGCTGCTGCCGCAGACGGGCACTTCGGGCGGACCGACTGAGGGTGAGCTCGGCGCGACGCTGTGGGGAACCACAGCGGAGGCGCAGGAGGCCGGCTACGGCATCGGGCAGGGTGACCACCCGGGCATGGTCGTGGCGGCGTTCCGTGAGACCAAGACCCCGATCCGCGTGTACACGATCGGCTCTGCGATCGGTATCCCGATCATGGCGAACCCGAATCTGGCGATGGCTGCGACGGTGCTGTGATGGCGAAGCTGGCTGCGTACGTGCATCTGGTCGATGACGACGGCAACCCGCACCGGTTCGGCCCGGGTGACACGCCTCCCGCGTGGGCCGCGGATCGGATCAAGAATTCGAAGGCGTGGGAGCAGTCGCCGACCGGCAGTAAGAGCGAAGCGATGGAGGAGCCGCCGCGGTCCGGTCCCGGGTCGAACAAGGCGGCGTGGGTAGCCTACGCCGAGTCGCGTGGCGTGACGATCACGGACGACATGGGCCGTGAGGAGATCATCGAGGCCGCGACCCGGGAGTGAGCATGGGACCGTTCGCCACCTACGAGGACCTGGAGGTGCGTCTCGGCGTCCAGTACGACGACGCCGAGCGCCCTCAGGTCGAGGCCCTGATCACGGACGTGTCCGCTCTGATCCGGCAGGCACGTCCCTCGATCGATGCCGACATTGAAGCCGAGCGGATCTCCGCTGACGTGGTGCGGATGGTGACCTGTCAGGTGGTTGCCCGCTACATGTCGACCGTCGATTCCGGCGGGATCGGTGTGCGGTCTGAGCAGCACCCGGAGTACGGATACACGCTCACGACTGCCGCGGCGAACGGGCTTGAGCTGACCCAATCGGAGTTGGCGCTGTTGACTCCTGTGTCGCAGCGCTCGAAGGCGTTTTCAATCATGCCGAGGTGACACATGGCTGCAAGCAATGTGGCCGTCGTGCGCGACCAGGACGGGCGAGTCCACTACGGGGCCGCCGAGTCGAAGTTCGTGCGCGAAGGCTTGGCGAACGGGACGCTCGAGGAGGTCAGCGATGCGGGCTCCTCGAATGCGCCAGCAGGTGATGCTGGAGAATCCCGGTCCTCCCGTCGTGGATCCGGTGACCGGAAACGAGCGTCCGGGGCCACCGATAGCGACACCAAGTAGGGCGTACCTGGAGCAGCGCAGCCTGTACGCGCAGCAGGAGTACCAGGCCAGTCAGTCGACGGCGACGACGGACTTCATCCTGCTCGTTCCGGCAGGGACGCCGCTGACGATGGACTCGACCGTCATCGACGAGGCTGGCGCTCGGTACGTGGTGGTTGGACATCCCGCTGAGCGTCGTGCCCGGCTGAATGGCGGTCGGGTCCGCTACATCGCAGCGTGGCTGCGGCTGGTCTCCGATTTGCAGGGGGTGAGTTGATGGCTGGCGTACGTGTGCGGGTGTTCGCTTCTGAGGCGTTGCGCGAGGCTCGGGCGTTGTCGACGGACGAGCGGGCACGGATCGCCCGGGAGGCTGCCGCTGAAGCTCGTGCTGACGCCCCTGTGCGAACGGGGGAGTACCGCTCGGGCATCGGCGTCGAGGTGTCGGGCGACGAAGTGCGGATCGTCGACACCGATCCGGAGTCGATCTACAAGGAGTACGGCACGTCGGACACGCCGGCGCACGCGGTGCTCACGGACGCGGCTCGCAAGCGCGGCCGATATCGCGGTTGGAATCCGCAATGACCGCCGCACTCCCATGGATCCCCGGGGCCGTCAGATCGCTCCTGCTGGCCGATGAGGAGTTCTCCGCATCGTGCGGTGGGTACTGCGCCGCAACAGCGCCAGTGAGCATCACAGGCCCGTTCGCGCAGTGCCGGATGGTCGGCAACTACTCGCTAGGTGGGAACGTCGCCTACCGACCGCTGGTGCAGGTCGACGGATGGGCGCCCGAGTCGATGACAACCGCGGACCCCACCCTCGCGGCCTGGAACGTCGCTGCCCACGCAGCCCGTGTCCTCGCCGCCGCAGCGAACGTCCGCTGGCAAAGCATCGACTACTCCGCTCGCGTGGTCGACGGCCCCATGGAGGGCGCGCCGGACACCTCTCGTGGACTGGCGTCCCCGCTGCTGCGAGTCCTCGTCCGGGCCGAGCTGACCGTCCACAACCAGTGAACCCCGGCCCGCTCGCGGGTGGGCGCCTTGGCGGGCGGGCCGGACTTACCCAATCCGTACCCGCCACGGGCGGGATCGAGTGCAGGAGGACTGCATGAGCACGCACATCGACTCGTCCAAGGCCCGGTTGTGGCTGGACGGGGACGCTTTCCGGGCGCCGGCAGGTACACCGCTGCCCACCAACATCTGGGCCGACACCCTGCCTGGATGGGACGCGTTCGGTGGCATCAAGGCTGGCTTCGAGATCGAGACCGAGCGTGAGACGACGCCACTGGACGTCTGGAACAACACCTCGGGTGCTGCCTACCGAAACAAGAAGGACCCGGCGAAGCCGACCATCAAGCTACGCCCGGTCGACTACTCGAACGCCACCGTCCTGACCCTGCTCACCGGCGGGTCGATCAGCGAAACCTCGACCGGCTCTGGCATGTGGGAGTGGATCGAGGGCGACGACCCCGAGTTCGCGACCATCCTTCGGCTGGTCGACGGAGACAAGAAGAAGGCTTACTTCGTCGAGCGCGGCGAGTTGGCGAACATTCCCACTGAGACGATGAACGCGGAAGACCTCGAAGGATGGGACCTTGAGGTCGCCCCGTTGGCGCCCGCGTCCGGCAACAAGGCGGTTCGACGGTTTACCAGCTGGAACCCGCTGAGTGGTGCGAGTGGTGACACGATTGCGCCGACCGCTCCGACGAATCTGGCGGCTGGCACGATCACCGCGAACTCGGTTGCGCTGACCTGGACCGCGTCCACTGACGCGGTGGGTGTGGTGTCCTACGACGTGTTCGCGAATGGCCTGCTGAGGACCACGTCGTCGACCACGAGCGCCACCGTCTCTGGTCTGACTGCCAGCACCTCGTACAGCTTCTACGTCCGGGCCCGTGACGCCGCGCTCAACAGCTCTGCCGCGTCGAACGTGGTCACCGTCAGCACTACCGCGTAAGGAGCAACGATGACGCAAGGCGCCCAAGCCCCTTTGGATCTCAACTCGCTGTTCACGGCCCGCTCGCTGCGACCGCGGCGAGTGACAGTGGCTGGCGCGACGTTCGATGTACGTCGCGACCTGACCAGCGAAGAGGTCATTGCGTTCTTCGAGAAGTCCGCATCCGGCAAGAACTTCGATGCGCTCACCATGCTCATCGGAGAGGACGCGGCCCGCGAGGTCGACGCGAAGCTGTCGGTGCTGCCCGCCGAGCACGTCACGAAGGTCTTCCGCCGGTTGATGCAGATCTCCGGCGTGCTGACCCGCCTTCCTGAGGACGAGGAGAGCGAGGAGTCGGAGGGGGAATCCTCGGCGTCCTCACCGCGGTCCTGACGGACTGGTGGGACGCCTCCCTCACCGACTGGCCCAGGTACTACGGGCAGCCGCTCAGGGACGCGCTCAAGGCGCTCCCTGCGGTGGATTTCGTGGCGATGGTGAAGCAGACCATCCGCACCCCTGGATCGGCCCTTAACCGTGTTGCCGCCGGCGGGTGGGGATGGCACGAGGAGAACACCGCCCGCCTGTACGAGGCACTGAACTACTGGCTCGAGCTGGCGTGGATCGACCGCACCACTGATCCCGACGACCCCGAGGTCAAGCGGGAACGGGCCGAGGCGAAGCGTGCAGGCATCAAACCGCCACCGCATCCGCTGATTCCGCCCGTGGCCTTGCGCCCGTCGGAGATCGCTGACGAGCGGTTCCAGGCGTACCTGGACGAGGTCGGCCAGTACCAGACGAAGCGCCAGGAACAACAGGGCGGGAAACGCCAGGTCACTTCCGATGAGTTCGATCGGATCATGGGTCTCTGACCGCTAGGGGGTGACTCCGTGGCGGGTGGAGCGATCGACATCCTGGTCGAGCCGGATCTGCGGGGTTTCACGAACAAGCTGGGCGCTGGCCTCCAGCAGTCCGGCCGCAGCGTGTCCGGCATCGCCGCCAACTTGGGGCGCGGGCTGTCGCTCGGGCTCGTGGCGGGCACCGTCGCCGCCGCCGCTGGCCTGGCCCAGGTCATCCGTCTCGGAAACGAGTACCAGTCGAACCTGAACCAGCTCCAGGCGGTCACCGGAGCGACCGGGGCCCAGATGGAACGTGTTGGTGCGCTGGCCAACGAACTGGGGTCCGACCTGTCGTTGCCTGCCACGTCGGCCGCTGACGCGGCTGCGGCGATGGTGGAGCTGTCGAAGTCGGGGCTGTCGGTCGACGAGGCGATGACCGCGGCCCGCGGCACCCTGCAACTGGCCGCTGCTGCGCAGATCGACGCGGCGACGGCTGCCGAGATTCAGGGCACCGCTGTGAACCAGTTCGGACTGGAGGCTGACCAGGCCGGGCGGGTCGCGGATGTCCTGGCGAACACGGCCAACGCGGCAGCGGGTTCGATCACCGATGTCGGCTACGCACTCAAGTACGTCGGACCGGTTGCCCGTTCCCTGCAGATCGACATCGACGACACCGCCACTGCGATCGGCCTGCTGTCCAACCAGGGCATCCTCGGCGAGCAGGCCGGTACCTCGTTGCGGGGCGTGCTGGCGTCGCTGTCGGCGCCGTCGAAGGAAGCCGCGCAGGCGATCGGTGAGCTTGGCATCATCGCGTTCGACCAGCAAGGTCGGTTCGTTGGTTTGCGGGCAATCACCGAGCAGTTGACTGCCGCCAAGGCGAGGATGACGGATCAGGAGTTCCAGTCCGCCGCGGCAACTGCTTTCGGCAACGAGGGTATGACCACCGCCAATGCACTGGCCTCCTCCGGTGCTGAGGCGTTCGACCGCATGGCTGTCGCTGTTCGTCGCCAGGGCGGTGCTGCGGATCTCGCTGCGGCCAAGACCCAGGGGCTCGGCGGGGCGATAGACGGCCTGGTCTCGCAGTTGGAGACGTTCGCTCTCGGCGTGTACGACGTCATTGATGGCCCGCTCGAAGACCTCGTGCGCGGCAGCGCGCAGGCGGTCGATCGCTACGGGCAGTCCGTCATCGACGGCCTGCGAGGCGCTGCGGACGCGGCTGGCAGGTACGGGCCGCAGATCGCTACCTCTATCGGGTCTCTGGACATCTGGCGTGACGCTGCGGAGATCGTCGACAATCTCATGGCCACGCTCGACCCCACCGCCGATGGCCTGGCGGATGTCGCGAGCGAGATGTTCACGGCCGGGGGAGCGGCGGGCATCCTCGGGGCCTCGATTGAGCTGTCCGGCGATGCGCTCTCTGCTCTGTCTTCGCTGCTGGTACCTTTCGGCAACCTCGTCGGCGGGCTCGTGCAGGGCTTCGGCGATTTGCCCGCACCGGTGCAGGCCGCGGTGTTGGCGATGCTCGCGTTCCGGCTGGCAAGGCCGCAGCTCGAAGCGCTCGGTGCGACGGTGCGGGATCGGGTCACCGCACCGTTCCGGGCGATGGGCGAGGAGATCCGACTCCAGCAGGCGCTGCTAACCGGGTCGACCCAGATCATGTCGCAGAGCGTCGGCAACGTCGGCCTCGCGATGGCAGCTCTGGAGTCCCGGGTGCCGGCGATCGGTCGTATGGCGGATGCCTACCGGAACGTGTCGGAGAGGATCCGGGACACGGTTGGCGCGAACCTTGCTATCGCCGCGGCGTCGGCGACAGCGGGGCACTCGTTCGGTCGTCTCGCCCCTGTGGTGACAGGTGCGAGCAATGCGCTCGGGGGCCTTGTCGCTCGGGCTGGTGGCGCTACGGCGGCGCTGGGATCGGGACTGCGGTCCGCGGTCGGGGGGCTTGTCGGCGCGCTCGGTGGGCCGTGGGGTTTGGCGATCGGCGCCGCAGTGGTCGGCCTCGGGTTTCTCGCGGATTCGCAAGCGAAGGCGCAGCAAGCAGCAGAGCAGCACAAGCAGCAGGTGCAGAACCTCGCGCAGGCGTTACGTGAGTCCAACGGCGTCATGACCGAGTCCATCCAGGCACAACGTCTCCTGGATGCCCAACAGCAATCCCTGGCTGGCACGAACGACAACTTGCTTCAGGGATACAAGGCTCTCGGTGTCGATCAGGGCGTGTGGACTCGGGCGCTGATGGGCGAGCAGGGCGCGATCGGCGAGGTCAACCGAGCCTATGACGCGCTGATCCAGTCGCACAGCATGACCGAGCGCAACCCCTACACGGGTGGAACGTCGCAGCAGAGCCTCGATGCGGAGGGCATTGCGGCGCAGAACGCCCGCGACCAGTTCCGGGCGTTCACCGGCCAAGTTGGCGAGGCGGAGGAGGCGAACCGGGCGTTCGCTGCGGCAATGGGGACAACGAACCCGACGATCCTCACCGCGACCGAAACGGGACGCTCCTTCGCTGAGGCAATGGGTGTGCTCTCGAAGAACACGTCCGATGCTGATCAGAAGGTCCGGGCTCTGGATCAGGCGCTTGGCGCACTGGCCGGTGAGGCGCTGACCACGGAGGATGCCCAGGCCAAGCTGCACGAATCGACCGATCAGGTGCGGCAGGCGATGGAGTCCGCAGGGCAAGCTGCGGGCGGCAACCTCGCCTCGTTGATCGGGCTCGACGGTGCGATCAACACGACGACGGAGACCGGGCGCCGGTTCCGGGAATCGTTGCTGCAGCAGCGGCAGAGCATGGCGGACATGGCATTGGCGGCACGGGATGCCGCGCTTGCCGCGGGTCAGGATCTTCCTGCTGCGAACGAGGCTGCGCGGGTTGCGGCCAATAACGCTCGACAGGCGTTCGTGGATCAGGCGATCCAGATGGGCTTGACCCGAGAGCAGGCGGACTTGCTCGCCACGCACTACGGCCTGATCCCGGAGAACGTGGTCACGCTCATTTCGCAGCCGGGCATGACCGCGGCGCAGCAGGAAGCTGTCCTGTTGAAGGCGAAGGTCGATGCCGTGCCGGACCACAAGATCACGGTGACGCAGGCGGTGACCGCGGAGGCCGTGAAGCGGCTCAACGAGCTGGGCTACATGGTGAACACCTTCCCCGACGGGCGCACCGAGATCGTCGCCGACACTGCGGGTGCTGCTCGGCAGTTGAACGGCTTCATCGATCGGTACAGGAACACCACCGTGTACCTCGATGTCCGGGCCCGCATGACGTCGCGGTTTCCCGGCTTCGTGGGGCCAGTCAAGGGGCTCGACTACGCCCGCGGCGGGATCGCCACCGCCTACGCGGCCGGTGGGATCCACCGGCTGACGCCGATGCGCGCCGGGCTCGCCGACATCGTGCCGCCGAACACCTGGCGCATCGTCGGCGACCGGATCCGGGACGACGAGGCGTACATCCCGATCAACCGGTCTGCTCGGTCTACTGCGCTGCTAGAGGAGACGGCCCGACGAATGGGCTACCAGCTGTTGCGTCGGTACGCGGACGGCGGGATCGCCGTCCAGGCTCGGTCCACCGGCGGTCCGTCGGGCGCGGTTCCGCAGGTGTCGACGGTGTCTCCCCGGGCGATCCGCGAGGCGCTGGCGGGCATGCAGTTCGCGTTGGATAGCGATGGTCTGGTCAGGCTTGTGAACAAGGAGAACGCCCGGCGGCGTGGGAGGTAGGACATGGCAGGCACGTTCTACCTCGGCCCACTCGGAGGCATGGTGCCCCTGCCTGTTCCGCAGGCAGGCGTGCAGCGCCCGGTGGAGCGGATCGGCGGTATCCACGTCAGCCGAAACGGTTCGAAGACCGTCGACTCGTTCGGGATGAAGCGGTCGTGGTCGCTGGCGTTCGACTGGCGGTTTCAGTCGGAGTTGGAGGCGATCCGGCTCATGCACTACGGGGCGACGGCGGGGGCGCTGCGCATCATCGACCCGATGGTGTTGAACAGGTTGCCCGCTGAGATTGCCTCTACGGGATCGGTGCGATACGACGGCGTCCTGGTCGCCCACGAGGTGCAGGGTTCGGCGCAGCTGGTGTCTGAGTGGCCATCCGGGGCGAGCAAGGTTCCGCTGTCGTCGTCGATCGCGTGGACGCCGCCCGATACGGGCGGAGAGCTGACGTCGTCCG
Organism: Saccharopolyspora taberi; assembly: GCF_039534165.1. NCBI lineage: Bacteria > Bacillati > Actinomycetota > Actinomycetes > Pseudonocardiales > Pseudonocardiaceae > Saccharopolyspora > Saccharopolyspora taberi. The sequence goes on from NZ_BAAAUX010000001.1 coordinate 184,611, forward strand.
ATCCTGCCTATGCGATCCCGGTGCTCGAAGGCGAAGCGGTCACCGCCTCTGCCTACGTGCGTTCACCGGATGGTCGGTCAGCTCAGGTGGCGCTGCGGTCCTACAGCGCGACGGGCGCCGTGAACGCCACGACTACGGGCGCCATCACCACGTCGGCATCGTGGCAGCGGCTCACGGTCTCCTATACGCCGACTGCCACTGACGCGGCAGTAGCGGTGGTGCTGACCAGCGTTGCCAGTACCGGCGTGATTCGGACCGCAGCATGGCAGCTGGAAGTAGGGGAGACCGCTACCGACTGGATGTTGGGTGGCGGCTGCCCTGAGGTCGTGATCGACCAGATGCCTGAGGAATCTCCCTACTTCCCGATGACTGATGCGGGGCTGACGCTGCTGGAGGTGTGAGCGTGCAGTACCCGGACGACATCGAGTTGGCCGAAGCGGTCAACTCCCGCAGTAGGCGGTTCTCGGCACGCCTGATGGTCGACTGGAACCGCGACGGGCTGCACGACCACCCGTATAGCGACCTCTCGAAGTTGGTGGTCGAGGCAACGACGGACCGCAGCATGGAGGGCGCACTTCCGGAGAACGCCACCCTGATCGAGGGATACTCGGCAGCGCAACTCACGGTGAAGCTGGAGGGACGGCGGGTATACGGCGAGCCGAACGCGGCACAACTGTTCGCGCCGTACTCGACTCGGTCGCCGCTCTACAACATTCCCCGCAAGCCGGTGCCGGTGTACTACGAGATTGTCGTGCACACGACTACCGGGCTACGCCAGGTCCGCCAGTTCACCGGCTGGACCCGCGAGATCGTGGCGAGTTCGGCGGACGGCACCGCGACGTTGAGATGTCTGGACTTTGCGGAGCCACTGCGGGCGCCGATCACCCTTCCGGTGTGGGCGCACGAGCAACGTGCCGACGAGGGACGCCTGATCAACTCACAATGGTTGATCGACCACATCCTCCGGCGCAACGGGTATTTCCAGTCGCCACCGATGGTCGCAGAGTGCCGGTACTCCGCGACTCTGCACGGTGCCCAGATCGCCGAGACCGGCCACCCGGATGACGATTCCGGCGGGCCCGTGTACCGCTGGGTGCAGGGCCGCTACGGGCTCGCGCTCGGAGCCAGCGCGACAGAAGTGCACGGGTCGAGCATGAGCGGATTCGCGAACCTGCCCCACACCAACGGTCTCACCTACGGGTTCGGCGGGTTTTTCGAAGTCGGCGGCAGCAATCCCGGCGTGTCCGAGGTCCGTGCTTGGTACAACACCCAGGACCGTCTCGGGCTGCGGATCACCGGTGCTGGCCAGGTGCAGGCGTTTTTCGTCGCCGACACGGGGACGACCACGTGGACCGTGGACGGGCCAATGCTCTCGGGTCCTTCGCGCTTCGCCTACGTCGGGGTGGAAGCGACGATCACCGCCAGCAACATGCAGATCCGGTTCAACATCGACGGCACGGTTACCACGGCGACGGGAACCCGCTGGGCACCCGCGTCCTCGAATAGCCACTTCGCGAATTGCGAGCTGCAGCGTTCAGCGCAGTGCATCCAGCACTGGCAGTCGATGACCCGTACGAACAACTGGTCCTGGACCCCCGACTTCGAGCCCAATTCCACCCTGTCGAGCGGACTCAATCTGCTGAGCCACCTGCCGGACGTAGTCGACGAATCATCGTGGGACGTGCTTAAGGAACTCGTGCACGCCGAGTTTGGGACCTTGTTCGCCGACGAGCACAACCACGTCTGGTTCCTCAACCGTGAGGACGCACGGCAGGCGAAGGACACGATCGACCGGGAGATCGGCCCGGATCAGCTCCAGGACGTGGCTGTGTCGGACACGTCCGATGCCATCGTGAACTGCATTGCGGTTAGCTCCACGCTCGGCATGTACAAGGACCCAGTTCGGGTATGGGAAGCGACGAACAACGACCAGCTAACGTTTCAGCCAGGTAGTACGACGGTCACCATCACGGACGTTGAGAACGCGATGTCGTACTTCGTCGATATCCCGTACTGGGACGACGCGACGTGGGACCGTGGGGACAATCCGCTGCGCGGGTTCTACCCGGTGCACGCCAGCAACGGCACCGTCGCGCCCAACGTGACGGTGTCGGTGACCCAGATCAGTCAACGGTCGTTCTCGTACACGGTCAGCAACGGCAACGCCTACGCGATCCGCCTCGCCGACCGCGCCAACACCGACCCGAACTACCCGGGGACACCGCGGCTGCGGGTCGGCGGCAGGGGCATCGTGTACTGGCCCACGAAAAAGAACCTGGTCACCAACCAGGCGTCGATTGACATCCACGGCCGTCGACTCTGGGAGATCCCCAACACCCGCTGGGCGCAGTCCTACTCAGGGCAGGCGAACATCGCCGCATCGTTGCTGTCCGAGCTCGGTGCCCCGCTACCGGTCCTCGACCAGGTCAGCATCGTCGGGGATCCGCGGATCCAACTCACCGACGCAATCCCCATCCGGGATCCCGATGGACTCGGCGACTACATCCTCGGGCAGGTCACCGGCATCCGGCAGACCCTCGGCAGCAACGGTCTGTCCGCTGACCTCACGATGCGCCTGCTCACGCCGCCTGGTCAGGGCGAGTGGGACTCGAGCATCTACGGCGTTTGGGACGACACGTTCGTCTGGGCAACCTAGGAGGTGGCCATGGCCGTGATCACGCACGTCGGTTTCGAATCAGTAGCGAGCTCGGCTCACCAGAACGGTTTGATCGACCAGGTCAACACCAACACCGACGACATCGCCACACTCGACAACTCCGTCTCGGCACACTCCACGTCCATCGCGAGCCTGAACACGCGCATGGGCACCGCCGAGTCGAACATCACCACCCTGCAAGGCCAGGCGCGGGCCGCGGCCTACCGCGGCGACTGGACCGACAACAACGGCGGCGCTGGCATCACTATCAACAACGCCAGCGGCGGCGGAGGCGCCGGCGTCAAGGTCACCGACATCGGCGTGGTCATCGGCACCCCCGCCGGGTGCTCCATGTCGTCCGGAACGTTCACCCCGACGTATCCGGGCAGGTGGACGTTCGACTTCAGCGTGCAGTTCGCTGCTGGCTCGTCGGCTATGCGGGCGATCTACCTCGCCATCAGCACCGCGAGCAACACCCCCTCAGGTGCGAAGTACGGCCTGCAGGCAGCCGTTTCGGATGCGATCTCGTCGAGCACGACGCTCACGCTCGCAGCATCCCAGTCTGTGTCTATCTACGCGGCGTGCTGGACGACCAGCGGGTCCGTCCAGGTCTGGAAAGCGCAAGGCTGCGGCCTCCTGGCCACGTGGATCGGCCCCTAACCCCTAACCGAAGGAGAACAGTGACCTCACCGTCCTACCCGCGCTACGTCCAGCCGCCCACCCTGTGGGCGATGCAGGAGTGGACCGGCACCAACGAACAGGAGGTCAAGGACTTCCTCGCGGCGCACTCGATCGCGGCTACTACCGCGGTCGCGGGTACCACGATCTACCTGCTGATGGGCTCCTCATCCCCTTCGTACGCGGCTAGCACCTCGGTCGTGCTCCGCAACGACGGCGACGGCTGGTCGATCGACCCAACACGGACCAGCTCGATCGGGCTGGCGCCGTACGAGGACTTCTACGTGTCCTGACCTGGAGGTGATCCGTGGATGCGGTGCTGACGGCTGCTTTGCAGTCCGCACCGCAGCTCGGCATCGGGGGAGTCGCAGTCTGGCTCGTCGTGCTGCTCTTGCGGCGGGAGTCCAGCTCGGAGGAACGGCACACGGTGGAGCTGAAGCGCGTGAACGACGCGCACGACGCCGAACTGTCCGAGCTGCGCGCTGACATCGCAGCGTTACGCAAGCAGGTCGATGACCTGCAGTTGAAGTTGGATATCGAACGTGAAGAACGCCGCAAAGCCGAAGACTCGGCTGCGGAGGTGCTACGGCGGTCCGGAGGTGGTTCGTCGTGAGCCGCTGGATCCGCGTAGAGCGCCTGGCTATCGCGCTACTGGGAGTCGCGGTGGCCTATCTGATCATCTCGCAGATTGTGACTCGCTCCGAGGCGAACGACCAAGCCGACCAGAAAGCCGCTGCTCAACAGCAAGCGGCGGAGTCGGCACAGGATGCTCGGGCGGTTGCTGATCCTCTGGCGGAACTGTGTCGGACCGACCCGTCGGTGGCGCAGCGCGCAGGCGAGGCGTGCCAGAAAGCCGCCGAGGTCAAGCGGCAGCCAACCGCACCGATCGCGGTCAACGGGCAGGACGGGCGCGGCATCGTGGCCACCGCGATCGAGGCCGGTCGACTGATCGTGTCCTACGACGATGGTGTGCGTCGCGACGTCGGCCAGGTGGTCGGCCAGCCCGGTGCACCCGGTGCAGTCGGCGCGCCGGGTCGTGGGGTGGTCTCCACCATCCTCGATGGCGTTGACCTGGTCGCCATCTACTCGGACGGCCAGCGGGAGAACCTCGGCCGGATCGTCGGTCGCGATGGCCGCGGAATCACCAGCGTTGACGGCTCCACGGGGCGCCTGCTCATCACCTTCGATGACGGCACCACCCAGGACGCCGGGGAACTCCCGCGAGGCCCTGAGGGGAAGCGCGGTCCGCCGCCGGCGGGCTGGACGGTGCAGCGCGCCGACGGGTCAACCGAGCACTGCAGCCGCAACGCGGGCAGCCCGGACGAGGCACCGACGTACTCGTGCACGGCGTCTGGTGGGCCGACGGATCCGCCGACTGAGACCACGACCACCACGGCAACCGAGACAACGACGGTCACTGCCACCCCGCCGCCCGACGACGGTGGGCTTCTACCTATCCCCACGGAGGGACGATGAGGCACTTCTACGACACCGAGTTCATCGAGGATGGCCGCACCATCGACCTGATCTCGATCGGCATCGTCGCCGACGACGGCCGCGAGTACTACGCCGTCAACCACGATGCCCCGTGGCGGCGGATCAAGAAGCACGCGTGGCTGATGGCCAACGTCGTGCCGCACCTGCCGCAGGGCCACGGCGATCGACGGTTCCACGTCCCGGCACGCTGGCCGCTCGACTTCGCCGACCCCCTCGTGAAGTCCCGCAAGCAGATCGCGGACGAGGTGCGTGACTTCCTGCTTCACGATGGTGAGGCGGAGTTGTGGGCTGACTATGCCGCCTACGACCACGTCGTCCTGTGCCAGCTCTGGGGCACGATGATGGACCTCCCGCCCGGGGTGCCGATGCACACGATGGATGTGCAGCAGGAGGCCGTGCGGCTCGGCGTGACCGAGTTCCCGGAGCAGCAGGGCGTCGAGCACAACGCGCTCGCTGACGCCCGCCGCACCCGCGTGAAGTGGGAGCACCTCCAGGGGGTGAACGGCTGATGGCTTTACCTCTGGTGTGGCTAGGTGACGTGCTCCGAAAGGCTGGGCTGCGCGTCGTCGAGCCCCCCGGCTGGAAGACGCGAACCGCCTCTGGCGCGCAGCCACTGCCGGTCGGCGTCCTCGAGCACCACACCGCCACCACAACCAGCTATGCCCGACCCGCACCGACCGTGAACCTGTGCATCACCGGCAGGCCGGACCTCGACGGACCACTCTGTCACGTCGTCGTCGGATACGACGGCACCTGCCACCTGATCTCCGCCGGCCGCGCCAATCATGCCGGCGCGGCGAAGGCATCCGGCCCCAACCCCGGTGGCGACGGGAACCTGCGCTACGTCGGCTTCGAGTGGGACTACCAGGGCGTCAACCAACAGCCCAGTCCTGAGCAGTACACCGCGGCTGTGAAGGCCACCCGCGCCGTTCTTCGCCACCTTGGGCGACCCGCGGACGCAGCTCGCGGGCACCGCGAAACCTCTGTGACCGGGAAGATCGATCCCGGTCACGTCAACCTCGACCTCTTCCGCGCCCAGGTGGCGATCGGAGACCAGGAGATAGACATGGCCACTGCCGATCAGATCTTCGAACTCGTCCGCAAGTACTCCGGCGGCGACTCCAGCTACACAGTCAACTTGCCCGCGCACCCCGAAACGCTGACCGAATCGGTGGGGATCCCGCCGAAGATGGGCGTGGTCACCGGCAACGAAGGCCAGGTGTACGTCTCCCTGCAGGCAGGAGAGAACGCCGAGGTCGAAGAGGTCTACTTCATCGAGGATTGGTCCCCGGACGGTAAGGCCGGCAGGAAAGTCGGCGTCCAGGGCCGCTACACGCTCGTCGCGAACGACCGGCAGTCGTTCAAGGTGCCGGGCGCAGCAACCTCGTTCTGCATCCGCTACAAGTCCCGATCGACGCTCAGCGTGAACGTCGAGATCGACCCCCAGTGGAAGTGATCGCCATGAGCAACGTTCAACTGATTGCCCTGCTGGTCTCTGGTGTGGTGGCTCTTGTCGTACCGAGCCTGACCGAGTCGATCACGCACAGCAAGGCGCCGACCTGGCTGAAGAGCACGATCACGTTCGCACTGTCCGCGGCCGTTGGCGCAGTGACCACGGTCGTGGTCGATGACCACGCCACCGTGCTCGGGTATCTCGCAGCGATCCTTACGGCCTGGTTGACCTCGGCCCGCGCCTACGTCGCCGGCCTGGTCCTCGCGATCGCGCCGAACACTGGCGTCGGCGCCCCGAAGGCGAAGCATGCGCAGGAGACCGCATGACGTCGCCCGCTCCCGAGTGGGGCACCTGCCGCATACGCGGGACCTGGGTTGACCTGCTCGGGACGCCGATGGCCGGGTACATCTCGGTCACGGCGTCCCCGAAGGTGCTGTTGGCTGCGCAGTCGGACCGCATCATCGTGCCCGTCGCCCGCAAGGTGAACCTCGACGAGAACGGCTCCGTCGACTTCACGGTGCCCGCCACTGATGACCTGGACATCAACCCAACGGGCTGGACGTACACGATCAACGAGCAGTTCACCGTGGGCGGCGGCAGGTCGTACGCGATCCAAGCCCCTGAGGGCGGGGACCTGCAGCTCTCCGACATCGCCCCAGTGCCGACGGCGAACGGCACGGCAATCGTGGTCGGCCCACCTGGCGCGGACGCGATCGCCAACCGGGTCACGGTCTCTTCGTGGGAGACAGAGCGGGGGAGTGCTCCGTACTACATCGCCCACCGCGGCAGCGGCGACATCATCCCCGAGAACTCGATGGAAGCGTTCGAGTGGGCAATCCAGCATGGTGCACGCTGCATGGAGGTGAGCGTGCACCTCACTCTGGATGGGGTGCTGGTGGTCAACCACGACGCGACGTGGGACCGCACCACGAACGCCACGGGCGCGATCGCTTCGCAGCCCTCGAGCGTCCTGCGGTCGACGCAGATCAGCAAGATGACGCAAACCGGGGCGGCCTGGTCAGGAACGAACGGGCCGAAGGTCGTGCTGTTCGAGGAGATCCTGCGTCGCTACGGCGGCATGGTTGTCATGTGCGCCGAGGCTAAGGCTGATGCTGCCTACACGCCGATGGTCGCGATGATCGAACGCTACGGCTTGAAGGACTCGACGATCATCAAGGCATTCCACAGCAGTCCCAGGATCGCCGAAGCCAAAAGTGCTGGTTACAAGGTGTTCGGGTACTTCGGGAACAAGGCGGAGATCACGCAGGCCGCCGTCGACTCACTCGTAAGTCGGGGCGTGGACTACATCGTCATCCCGTACTTCGATGGGGACGTGTTGACGCCGATGCCCGACGCCGAGGTCACGCGGTGCACCGCCACGGGCAAGTCGGTGTGGATGTACCCGCTGCACCGCCGCTACGACATCGGCTACAACGTAGCCCGCGGTGTCAGCGGGTTCGTGACCAGCGGCTACGGCTATGTCAACACCTCAACCCCGCGGTCATTGACGGACTCGTGGTGGACGCAGGCCATCGCGCCCGGGGAACTCACTCTCGACCAGTCCGGAGCCTCGTATGCCCCGGGTTGGGCGGCGCCGAACATTCTCACCCTGGGGCGGACGGGACGGCACTTCCTGTCGCTCGGCGCGGTCCCGAACCCGTCGGATACCTACACCGTCGACTTCGACGCCCGCTGGGACACACTGCCGGCAGATACCACAACGAACCTCACGCTTGCCTTCGGCCGGGCCACGGACCAGTACTACGAGCACCAGTACGGCAAGGGCAACGGCTACCACGCCATCCTGCGGGCCAACGGGCAACTGCAGCTCTACGCCCACGTCGATGGATCCACCGCCGGCAGTCAGCTCGGGTCGACGGTCACCACGGCCGCTCCCACGGCGGGCACCTGGATGCACTTCCGGGTCACGGTGACACCTACGGACATCACGTGGACCAGGACCGATGTGGGTGCGCCGAACTCCATCACGGTCACGAACTCGGCGAATCGCGGAGGCTACCTACACATGGGGAAGTCGTCGACAGATGGGGTGCTCGCACTCCGCAACCTTGCGATCAGCTGAGCCGAGCACCTCATCCCCTAGTTCAACAGACCCTCATCGATCAGTACCTTCCGGCACTGAGCACAGGTCACGTTTGTCAGCGGTTCGTGATCGAGGCGACGGTCGACCTTGCGTCCGCCGGATCGGTCGCACAGGGTGTACGGATTCACCCTGGTCTTCTGGCGACGTTGGTACACGGCCGCTGCATGGCGCACGACGGACGACCGCGCCGTGATGTCGACTGGCACGTACTTGACGATCTTGTCCGTCGCTGGCGGTTCAGCGTCATCAGCGCGCTCGACAGGCGGGTGCGTGTTCTCGACGAGGAGTAGGTATCCGTCCTGCTCGATCGAGACGACCTCGCCAGGCTCGGGAGCAGAATCGGCGGGGATGGTGAAGGTGATGAGTTCGGGCATTCTGTCCTCGCTCTGGAGGGAATGATCCGGCGGCGCCGGTCGAAGCTCATATCGCCGATCACCCGAAGGCGTTACCGCCTAAGAAGAAGGCCCCGGACCTTGCTGCTTCCCCCAGCAGGGTCCGGGGCCTTGTGTGTCTGGCGTCGGGACAGACACACATTTAGTCTAGAACCTGTGTTCGATGGCTGTCAGCCCTGCCACCCCATGGTGACCGACCCGACAAGAAGTTCAGGCCACCGAGGCCGGTGTGGGTGTCGCTCGCCGCGCTGTTCCCCTGCGACGAGCCTCGGCCCTACGCGGACGGGTGGGACACGCAAGCACAAGTACCTGGGGAACTGCACATCTGGTCCCGGTCAACCACAGGTCAGTGGATCGCGCCGGTGCACTACCGCATGGCCCGTGGCGGAGGCTCTGAGGGCATGCGCCTGACCTATTGGGGTGCCGGCGCACGCGGTGTCACCGAGGCAGGACGAGCCAGCACGAAAGACCCCTCGTGCTGGTGGCAATCGGCAGTCTGATCAGGGATAATGATCTGTACAGGCTTCGCGATGGGTGCGCGGGGGTGCGTCTCGGGCGGAACGCAGGGTGATGGAGAGCCCCCAGTGCCTTCCGGCACTGGGGGCTCTTTTCGTGCCTGGGTCAGGCGAAGCGGTCCGCCTTCACCGCTGTCAGGAACTCCTGCCACTGCTCGGTGGTGGTCGTGAAGTAGCCGGCGCTGCGGTCCTTCGTGTCCCGCACTGCCGCTCCACCGTCAACCCGGCCGACCTCGACACACGAGTCATTCGGGTTGGAATAGCTCGCCTTCCGCCAGTTGCTTGGTACCGTCGTCATCGCTGGTCCTTTCCGCCAGTTGTTGCGCAACAGCGGTCATGAGCTCGGCTGACGACTCTGGGCTCATGGCCGCGCCCATCAGCGTAGACAGTTCAGATCGGTACGCCTCAACATCATTCTCGCCGTACAGGAACGTCGGCCCTCGGAAGTGCTCGAGATGCACCATTGGGGCGGCCTTGTCGAACTCGAACAGGATGAACGAGCCGTTGTGGGCGAGAGTCCACCGGCTGATGTTCGATGGGATGACCTGCACGGTGATGTTCGGTCGCCCGGCGAGCTGTACGAGGTGGCGAACCTGTTCGGCCATGATCGTGTAACTACCGATCGGCTCGCGCAGGGCTCGCTCCATGATGATCGCCGTGATCTGGCGATCCGATCGCAGCGTCTCGCCACGCGCCATGCGCAGCTCGACTCGAACGCCACGTTGGTCGGCGGGGATCGACGCCATGATCTCCGTGGCGTATGCGCGAGTCTGCAGCGGACCCGGGATGACCAGCGGGGCTACGTGGGTGATGCGCGTGGCGGCGCGTTCAAACTCGGCAAGCTCGATAAGATGGCCGTGAAGGCTCCCTCTGTGGTCGGCGACCATGTTTGGCTCCGATGCGGTGCGGGCGAACTCGATGAGTTCATCGCATCGTTCGCCGATGATTCCGAGCGTGCCGAGGACGCGGGCGACGATGTCGACGGGCGCGGTCCGCTGGCCTGATTCATACCTCGACAGGGTTGGCTGGCTGATTCCCAGGCGGGCAGCAAGTTGACGACCGTTCAGTCCGGCCGCCTTCCGCAGATCACGAAGTTCGGCGCCGAGTAGACGAGCCTTCGGAGTGTGACTCTCGTTGATTCCGCCCATGAATCAAGAGTAGTCCAGGGAAACCCCTGCTCATTGCGTCCGATCAGGGTAACGACCTTGCCTGGTTGATACCGGTATCATCTACTTGAATCCGGTATCAGCAATATGGCTGGCCATTCACCCGGAGGCTATCGACAACCTCCCGCCCACCACTGGGGGACACCATGCACGTCCTCTTCACCCTCACCGCCCTAGCTCTAACCATCGGCCCGATCCTGCTCCACCGCGGCATGTTCGGGCGGTGGTCGTGATGACCCATCCCTTCCGCTGGGCGCCCGCCGCCAACGAACGCCACGCCAGCAGAGACACCGCGCCCGCCGGTGGCCTCTACCCGAACGGCGAATGCGTCGAAACCCTCTGCGGTCGAGAACTCTCCGTCGACAACTCCGACATCGCATGGCTCTGGCCCACGTGCCCCGACTGCAACCAGGTGGCTCATCGGATCGCAGGGTGTCCGATGCCGCCGGCGAAGAAACCGCTGTTGCGCTAGACCCGGCCGCGCCGCGGTGTCAATCCCAGTCGTCACCCGCGGCCCGACCGTCGGCCCCGATCCCGTCTCCCCGACCGGGATCGGGGCCTTTCCATGCTGGCTTACTTGTAGGCCGCGTCCAGAGCCGCAGCGGCGCCAGGGTTTTGCATGCCACGGCCCATGTACACGTTCTGCGTCATCGACGGGTTCGCATGACCGAGCTGGTCGGCGATCTCGCGGGCCGTCTGCCCGGACATGTCAAGGATCGTCGCGACGGTCTTGCGGCCGATGTGCGTCTTGAAGCCCGGATATTCAATACGCTCCCGCATCCGCCGCACTGACCGCTGCATGTTGCTGGGATGGCGCCATCCCAGAGTGCCCGACGGGAACACCGGCTCGTTTTCGTATGCCTCAAACGGCTTGCGGACGAGCAGCAGGGTGAACAGGTAGTCTGGCATCCCGATGACGCGCTTGGCCCGGAAGGTCTTGCCTTCGTGGCGAACCAAGCCCTTGCCCGATACCGCAACGATGTTGCCGTTGATCCACACGGACTTGGGCGGAAGTACCTCTTGCGCTCCAGTTCCGTCGTAGACCGTGATTGACTCGTCGGTCAGGTTGAGGTCTCGCCACCGCACAGCCAGTGCTTCCCCGAACCGCACGCCGGTTCCGAAGACGAACCGGATGAAGTCCGGCAAGTCAGCCTTCGCCGCTGTCTCGTCAGCGTCGAGCTTGGCCAGGAAGTCCGACAACTGATCGGCGGTCATCGCGACAGGCTTGTTCGCAGCACCCTCAATATTGGAGAGGTCGCGAACAGGGTTTCGGCTGATGATGCCCGTCTCATCGTTGAGGACGACGTACTGCATCACGCCGGACAGTACAGTGCGGATCCCGCGGCGTGTGTTGGCTGCGACCTTCTTGCGTTCTAGGTCGGTCATGAACTTTTCTAGGCGGCTGACGGTGCACTCGCGGAGGAGGAGCTGCCCGATCGCCGGGAGGACGTGTTTGTTCAGCCGTCCCTTGTAGCGGTCGTAGGTGGTTCCGCTGCGGCGCGTTTGGATCTGCTCGAGGTAGAGCTTGGCGGCGTCGGCGAACCGTGATCCGGCGCCTAGGGTGGCTTGTTGGCCGGCCTGCTTGCCAAGCGCTTCGCGAAGGGAGCGGCGGGCTTTGGTCTCGCTGCTGCCGCTGCGTTCGACCTGCCGTGTGTTTCCGTCGTGGCCGCGATAGTTGGTGACCGCTCGCCACGAGTCGGCACGTGCGCCTTCGGGGATGGATTCCTTTGGGGTCCACTGGCCGTCGATGCGGCCGTAGGTTCGGATGGCGCCCCAGGTGCCGAGGGGGAGCGGAGGACGAGCCATGATCATCTCCCAAAGCCATGGGTTTTGCATGGATGATCTATGGTATCGCGATCTCGTGGCGGCCTGCTATGGGCGCTGACTTGGGAAAATGAGTGCCCCCGGTGCGATTCGAACGCACACTGGACGGATTTTGAGTCCGCTGCCTCTGCCGTTGGGCTACGGGGGCCTACCTGCGGCGAGCATACGCCACGCTTGATCAACTCCGGGCGGGAGGGCCGGGGAGTGTCCGGTTCGGGACCCTGGCGGTGGTGATCGTCACCGGTTAGGTTCACGGCTCTGCCTGGATTGGACCTACCTTTCGGGGGGCCGGGATGGATCAGCAGCACGCGTTGCGGCGGAGTCTGAAGGGGCGGCACCTTCGGATGATCGCGCTGGGCGGGATCATCGGGGCCAGCCTGTTCATCGGCAGCGGGGCCGTCATCCGCACCGTGGGGCCCGCCGCCGTTCTCTCCTACGCGCTCGGCGGGATGATCGTCGTGCTCGTGATGCGGATGCTCGGGGAGATGGCCACCGCCGCTCCCGCGCTCGGGTCTTTCATGGAGTACGCGCGGTCTTCGCTCGGGGAGTGGGCCGGGTTCACCGTCGGCTGGTTGTACTGGTACTTCTGGGTCGGCGTGGTCGCGTTCGAGGCCGTTGCCGGGGCCGAGTTGCTCCAGCCGCTGCTTCCTTCCGTTCCCCAGTGGGCGTTCTCGCTGGTGCTCATGTTGCTGCTGACCGCCGCGAACCTCGTGTCCGTTCGCTCCTTCGGCGAGACCGAGTTCTGGCTGGCGTCGGTCAAGGTCGTCACGATCGTAGTGTTCCTGCTGTTCGGCTCGCTGTTCGCGCTGGGGCTCTGGCCCGGTTCCTCCTTCTCCGTCGGCAACATCGCGCTCGACGGGTTCTTCGCCGGCGGCGGCTTCTCCGTGCTGCACGGGGTGGTCATCGTGATCTTCTCGTACTTCGGCACCGAGATCGTGACCATCGTTTCCGCCGAGTCCGCCGAGCCCGAGCGGGCCGTCGCCAAGGCCACCAAGGCCGTCGTGTGGCGGGTCCTGCTGTTCTACGTCGGGTCCGTGGCGCTGCTGGTGATGATCACGCCCTGGCGGGACGTCCCCTCCGAGTCGAGTCCGTTCGCCGCCGCCTTCACCAGGTTCGGGCTGCCCGGGGCCGAGGTGATCGTCAACGTCGTGGTGTTCACCGCCGTGCTCTCGGTGCTCAACTCCGGGCTCTACACCGCGTCGCGGATGCTGTTCGCGCTGCACGGGCGCGGGTTCGCTCCGGGCTGGATCCGGGACGTCAACTCCCGCGGCGTGCCGTGGAAGGCGATCGTCCTGTCGACCCTCGTCGGCTACGTCGCCGTCGCGATGAGCTACGTCGCTCCGGACACCGTCTTCTACTTCATCATCAACTCCGCCGGCGCCGTCGCGCTGTTCGTCTACGCGATCATCGCGCTGTCGCAGCTGCGGATGCGGCGCAGGCTCGAGCGTGAAGCCCCCGAACGGCTGAAGCTGCGGATGTGGTTGTTCCCCTACCTCACGTGGGCCACTTTGGGGTTGATCGGCGTCGTGGTGTTGACCATGGCAGTACTCGGCGACACCCGCTCGCAGCTCGCGTTGAGCCTGGTCAGCCTGGCCGCGATCCTGCTGGTCTACGCGCTGTTCGTGCGCGGGCGGACGCGGGAAACGTGATCGTCACCGATGTCGGGATGCTCACGCCGCCTGCGCCCCTCGGCCACGCCTCCGGACCGGTAGGCTGCACTTTCCGGTGCGACCGCGCCGGCCGACCCTAGATTGATCCAGGAGGACCCGGTGACCACGCCGGCTGCCGAGGACACACGCGAGGCCAAGCCCGTCGAACGTCGCGTACTCGTGGCCGAGGACGAGGCGTTGATCAGGCTCGATCTCGTCGAGATGCTCCGCGAGGAGGGCTACGAGGTCGTCGGTGAGGCCGGTGACGGCCAGGAGGCCGTGCGGCTCGCCGACGAGCTCCGGCCCGACCTGGTCATCTTGGACATCAAGATGCCCAAGATGGACGGCATCGAGGCCGCCTCCAACATCGCCGGCGAGCGGATCGCGCCGGTGGTCATCCTCACCGCGTTCAGCCAGCGCGACCTGGTCGAGCGGGCCCGCGACGCAGGCGCCATGGCCTACCTGGTCAAGCCCTTCGCCAAGCGCGACCTGGTGCCCGCGATCGAGCTGGCCGTCTCCCGCTTCGCCGAGGTCAAGGCGCTGGAGTCCGAGGTCGCCGACCTCAACGACCGGCTGGAGGCGCGCAAGACCATCGAGCGCGCCAAGGGCCTGCTGATGAGCAAGCACAACCTCTCCGAGCCGGAGTCGTTCCGCTGGCTCCAGCGCACCGCCATGGACCGCCGCACCACGATGAAGGCGGTCGCCGAGGCGGTGCTGGAAAACCTGAGCCAGTAGTCAGCTCTTGTCGCGCAGGACGCAGGTGAGGCGGGCGGTGCAGGTGCGGCGGTCCTTCTCGTCGGTGATGACGATCTCGTAGGTCGCGGTGCTGCGGCCCCGGTGGACCGCCGTGGCCACTCCGGTCACGAGGCCCTCGGAAGCGCCCCGGTGGTGCGTGCAGGACAGCTCCAGCCCGAGGGCGATCCGGTCCTCGCCCGCGTGGATCGCCGCGGCCACCGAGCCGAGGGTCTCGGCCAGCACCGCGTTTGCGCCGCCGTGGATCAGGCCGTAGGGCTGGCGGTTGCCCGCCACCGGCAGCGTGCCGACCACCCGATCGGGGCCGTACTCGGTGATCCGGAGCCCCATCCGGTCGCCGAGCTGCTCGTCCGCGGCGCCCATGATCTCCTGCGGTAAACCGTTCCCGCTGGTCGTCGCGCTGTTGTCGTCGGTGACCGACACCCTCACCCGCTCCTTCGCCTCCGCGTACCGCCTGTCAGCCCTTAAGCCTAGACTCGCCTGCCGTGATGGATTCCGGAGACCGACGCCTGCTGCTGATCGACGGCCACTCGATGGCCTACCGAGCGTTCTACGCGCTGCCCAAGGAGAACTTCCAGACCAACACGGGTCAGCACACGAACGCGGTCTACGGGTTCACCTCCATGCTGATCAACCTGCTCCGCGACGAGCAGCCCACCTACCTCGCGGTCGCCTTCGACGTCTCCCGCAAGACCTTCCGCAGCGAGGCGTTCGCCGACTACAAGGCGAACCGCGGCGCCACCCCGGACGAGTTCCGCGGCCAGGTCAGCCTGATCCAGGACGTGCTCGGCGCGCTGAACATCCCGGTGCTGAGCAAGGAGAACTTCGAGGCCGACGACATCATCGCCACGCTGGCCACGCAGGCCGCGGCGGAAGGCATCGAGGTCTCGATCTGCACCGGCGACCGCGACGCGCTCCAGCTGGTCACCGACACCGTCACCGTGCTCTACCCGACCAAGGGCGTCTCCGAGCTGACCCGGTTCACCCCGGAGGCGGTGTCCGACAAGTACGGCCTGTCCCCCGAGCAGTACCCCGACTTCGCCGCGCTGCGCGGCGACCCGTCCGACAACCTGCCCAAGATCCCGGGCGTGGGGGAGAAGACGGTCACCAAGTGGATCCAGCAGTTCGGCTCGCTGGCCGAGCTGGTCGACCGGGTCGACGAGGTCAAGGGCAAGGCGGGCGACGCGCTGCGCGAGCACCTGTCCTCGGTGCTGCTCAACCGGCAGCTGACCGAGCTGGTGCGGGACGTGCCGCTGGACCTGGCGCCCGGCGACCTGGCCGTGCGGCAGTGGGACCGCGACGCGGTGCACCGGCTGTTCGACGACCTGGAGTTCCGGGTGCTGCGCGAGCGGCTGTTCGCGACGCTGACGACCGAGGAGCCCGAGGTCGAGGAGGGCTTCGAGATCAGCGGCGGGCTCGTGGCGCCGGGTGAGCTGCGGGCGTGGCTGGACCAGCACGCCAGGGACGGCCGCCGCGTCGGCCTGTCGTTCACCGGCACCTGGGCGCGCGGCAGCGGCGACCTGACCGGCATCGCCCTGGTCAGCGCCGACGGCGCGGGCGCGTTCGCCGACGTCATCGAGCTGACCGCCGACGACGAGCAGGCGCTCGCGGACTGGCTGGCCGACGCGTCGGTGCCGAAGGCGGCGCACGACGTCAAGGGCCCGCTGCACGCGGTGCGCGACCGGGGCTGGACGCTGGCCGGGCTGAGCAGCGACACCGCGCTGGCCGCCTACCTGGTCCGGCCGGGGCAGCGCTCCTTCGACCTGCCCGACCTGGTGGTCCGCTACCTCCAGCGGGAGCTGCGCGCCGAGTCGGAGGACGACGGTCAGCTGTCGCTGCTGGAGGACGAGCAGGACGTCAAGGCCGACGCCGCGGCCGCCGAGCTGGTGCGGGCCCGGGCGGTCGCCGAGCTGGCCGACACCCTCGACGGCGAGCTCGCGCGCATCGACAGCACCCGGCTGCTCACCGAGCTGGAACTGCCGCTGCTGCAGGTGCTCAGCGAGCTGGAGGGCGCGGGCATCGCGGTCGACTCGGAGCAGCTGGCCGAGCTGGGCGCGCACTTCGCGGCGCGGGTCAAGCAGGCCGAGCAGGACGCGTTCGGGGTGATCGGCAAGGAGATCAACCTCGGCTCGCCCAAGCAGCTCCAGGTCGTGCTCTTCGACGAGCTGGGCATGCCCAAGACCAAGCGCACCAAGACCGGCTACACCACCGACGCCGACGCGTTGCAGGGCCTGTACGAGAAGACCGAGCACCCGTTCCTCCAGCACCTGCTGGAGCACCGCGACGCCACCCGGCTCAAGACCACTGTGGACGGCCTGGTGAAGTCGGTCGCCGACGACGGCCGGATCCACACCACGCTGAACCAGACGATCGCGGCCACCGGCAGGCTCTCGTCGACCGACCCGAACCTGCAGAACATCCCGATCCGCACCGAGGAGGGCCGCCGGATCCGGGAGGTCTTCGTCGTCGGCGAGGGCTACGCCGAGCTGATGACCGCCGACTACAGCCAGATCGAGATGCGCATCATGGCGCACCTGTCCGGTGACGAGGGCCTCATCGAGGCCTTCCGCACCGGTGAGGATCTGCACAACTTCGTCGCCTCCAAGGCGTTCGGGGTGCCGATCGACGAGGTCGGCCACGAGCTGCGGCGGCGGGTCAAGGCGATGTCCTACGGGCTGGCCTACGGGCTGTCGGCGTTCGGGCTGGCCTCGCAGCTGCGGATCTCCACCGAGGAGGCCCGCGAGCAGATGGAGGCGTACTTCGCCCGCTTCGGCCGGGTCCGGGAATACCTGCGCGAGGTCGTCGAGCAGGCCCGCAAGGACCAGTACACCTCGACGATCCTGGGCAGGCGCCGCTACCTGCCCGACCTCAACAGCGACAACCGGCAGCGCCGGGAGATGGCCGAGCGGATGGCGCTCAACGCGCCCATCCAGGGCAGCGCGGCCGACATCATCAAGGTCGCGATGCTCGGCGTGCAGCGGGCGCTGCAGCCGCTGCGGTCGCGGATGCTGCTGCAGGTGCACGACGAACTGATCATCGAGGTCGCCGAGGGCGAGCGGGACGAGGTCGAGAAGCTGGTCCGGGAGCAGATGGGCTCGGCGCACGAGCTGGCGGTGCCGCTGGAGGTCTCGGTCGGCGTCGGCCGGTCCTGGGACGCCGCCGCGCACTGACCGGCCACAAGCGACCGTCCGCACCCGACCGGTGACGCGATGTTGCGGCCGGGTCACGAATCCGGCGTTCGCCAGGCGTGGGAAGGGCAGGTGCCCCTTGGATGGCGCCCAACGGTTCCGGGCCGCCTTCCGTCGCGGTGCGGCGGTCCGGATAGCCTTCGTACTTCGCGAACATCCTCAACAGGAGCAGCATGATCAGCATCGACAGAGTGGACCACCTGGTCCTCACCGTGGCCGATGTCGATCGGGCAGCGGACTTCTACGAGCGCGTGCTGGGCATGCGTGCGGTGACCTTCGCCGGTGACCGGCGCGCGGTCAGCTTCGGCCGGCAGACGATCAAACTGCACGCGGCCAGCGAGCTGGTGGAACCCACCGCCACGCACCCGGTGCCCGGATCGGCGAACCTGTGCTTCGTCACGACGAACGCCATCAGCGAGGTCCAGGACCAGTTGCGGGCCCACGACGTGCGCATCGAGGAGGGACCGGTCAGCCGGACCGGTGCGCTGGGGCCGATCACGTCGGTTTATCTGCGCGACCCGGACGGCAACCTGATCGAAATCGCCCGCTACGACGATTGATTCGTCACTTCGCTCGTTTTGCGTGGGTGGTTGCTTGGCGGAACCTCAGACGCCGCCTCGCTGCGGGATCTTTTTCCCACGTATGCCAATACGAGGGAAAAAGCTGTCCTCGCGAGGCGACGCCTGAGAACCCGCGGGTGGTCGTCTTGCGTGCGTGGGCTAAGCGGCTGCGCCGCTTGAAGATGGAGCGGCGGGTGGGCCTGGGGTTCCAGGGCCCGCCCGCCGTTTTCCGTTGCTACCGGGTTTTCCTTGCTACAGCGCCAGTTCCGGCTTGAGCCGGGCCGCGGTCCAGGTGCGCTGGCGCCACGCCGCGATGGTGCTCAGCAGCAGGCCCGCCACCAGGTAGGCGAGCAGGACGCCCGCCGCCTGCCCGGCCGCCTCCAGGCCGGGTCCGCCGTAGAGCAGGTGGCGCAGGCCGCTGACGACGTAGCTCAGCGGCAGCACCTGGTGCAGCGGGTGCAGCGGTTCCGGGATGGTCTGCCACGGGAACGTGCCGCCCGCGGTGACCAGCTGGAGCACCAGGATGATCAGCGCGATGAACTTGCCCTTCGGGCCGAAGGCCGCGTTCAGGGCGTGCACGACCGCGGTGAAGGCGAACGAGGTCAGCACCAGGAACGCGAGCGTCCACCAGGCGTGCGCGGGGTGCACACCGACCCCGAACACGACGACCACGTACAGCAGCACCGCCTGCACCAGGCCGACGATCGCGGCGGGCAGCCAGCCGCCGACGGCGATCCGCCACGGCGCGACCCCGGCGGCGAGCGCCCGGTTGGACAGCGGGCGCATCAGCAGGAACAGCACGAACCCGCCGATCCACAGCGCCAGGCCCATGAAGAACGGGGCCAGCCCCGCGCCGTAGGTGTCGGCCTTGACCAGCGCGTTGGTGTCCACCGCGACCGGGTCGCCGATGGTGGCCGCGGTGGCCTCGCGGGTCGGGTCGTCGGGGTTGGGGATGTCGTTGGCGCCCTTGCCGAGCTCGGTGGCCAGCGTGTTGGAGCCGTCGGCGAGCTGGCCCGATCCGTCGGCCAGCTGCTGCGCGCCGCCGTTGAGCTGGTCGGCGCCGTCGGTGAGCTTGGTGGTGCCGGTGACCGCCTCCCGCTCGCCGTCGCGGAGCTTGATCGCGCCGTCGTCGAGCCGGCCGGCGCCGGCGGCCAGCTGCCCGGAGCCGTCGGCGAGCTGGTTGATCCCGCTCGCCAGCTGCGGGGTGGCGTTGGCCAGCTTGCGGTTGCCGTCGGCGACCTGCCGCGAGCCGTCGGCGAGCTTGCGCAGTTGCCCGACCTGGGTCTGCACCTTGCCGTTGGCGTCGGTGATCGGGCTGTTGAGCTTGTCCAGGTCGCTCATGACCCGCTCGATGGTCGCCTCGTCCACGCCGACCTGGCGCAGCTGGTCGGCGATCCGGGACTTGGACTCGTCGAGGTGGTCCACGATGTCCTGCGAGACGCCGCCGAGGACGTCGGCCTTGTCAGCCAGCTGCTCGTTGCCCGCGGCGACCTGCTCGGCGCCGTCGGCGAGCTTGGCGGTCTGCTCCGGCAGCGGCGCGGTCTTCTGCTGCAGCTCCTTGAGGCCGCCGTTGAGCCGGTCGGCGCCCGCGGTCAGGTCCTTGGTGCCGTCGGCGAGCTGCTCGGAACCATCGGCGAGCCGGCGCTGACCGTCGAGGAGCTGGTGCGCGCCCGCGGAGAGCCGCGCGGTGCCGTCCTTGGCGACGCCGATGCCGTCGCGCAGCTTGCCCGCGCCGTCGGCGAGCTTGCCCGCGCCGTCAGCGGCTTCGACGGTCTTCTCGTGCACGGTGCTGAAGCCGAGCAGGAACTGGTCGGCGGCCTCGGTGCCCGCGTTCTTGGCGACCGCCTTGCGCACCTCGGAGACGACCTTGTCGGCGATCGTGCCCGCGAGGTAGTTGTTGGCGTCGTTGGTGATCAGCCGCAGCTGGGCCTGTCGCGGCTCGAACTCGCCGGGGGACAGCAGCGCCGCGGAGAAGTCCTTCGGCACCACCAGGGCGAACGTGTAGGTGCCGTCGGAAACCCCTTGCTGCGCCTGGACTTCTCCGGTGCGCTGCCAGTCGAAGGCGTCCGACTCCATCAGCTCGTCGTAGACGTCCTGGCCGGCCTGCAGTCGGGTGCCGTCGTCGCGGGCCGAGCCCTCGTCGTCGATCACCACGGCGGCCGGGACCGAGCTCAGCCTGCCGTAGGGGTCCCAGTTCGCGTACAGGTACATCGCGCCGTAGAGCAGCGGCACCAGGGTGACCGCCACCAGCGCCAGTTTGGGGAGCTTGCCGGAGGTCAGCCGCCGCAACTCGGTGCGGGCGAGGCGGAACGTGGTCATCGGGAACCTTCACTTGAAGCGGGGGTGAGATCCACTGCGGTTTCCCCGGCGCGGTTGTCCTCGCCGAGGAGGGCGTGCGGTGCGCGCAGGCGGTGCGCGGAGTGCGGGGAGCAGAGCACCACCACGGCGCGTCCCTGCTCGGCTTCCCCGCGGGCCAGCGAGTACCAGGTCGACGGATCCCCGCCGTGGCGGTCGGGGGAGTCCAGCACCAGCGCCCGGGCGCCGGTCTCGCGGGCGAGGTCGATCAGCAGCCGGGTGCGCACCGGCGCGGGCAGGTTCTCGAACCGCTCGCGCTCGTGCTGGCCTGCGCTGTGCTCGGTCAGCCAGGAGCGCACCCGGGACCGCCGGGACGGGCGGCCCGCCATGCTGAGCCCCTCGGCGACGACGGTGCGCACCGACACCGCGCCCTCGGGCTCGGTGACCCCGGGGGCGTCGACGACGACCACCGCGTCGCGCAGCCGTGCGGGCGAAACCGCGCCGTCCAGCCGGACGGTGCCTCTGCCGGGCTGCAACCGCCCGGACAGGGCAAGCGCCATCGCGGTGCGCCCGAAATGCACGTCGCCGGCGACCAGCAGGAGCTGGCCGTCCCGCACGCGCAGCGAGGTGCGTTCGAGCAGCGGACCGTGCGCTCCGTTGACCTCGACGCCTTCAGCGACGATCTCCACGCCGTTCCTCGACCTCTCGATCCGTTGGCTCGGTGCGCCGACCGGGCCACGGGCGGTCAGTGCAGCGCGGTGGCCGGGCGCACCTCCCACATCGTCCACAGCGGCCGGTACCCCTGGCGGGGCCAGAACACCGAGGACAGCGGGTTGGGTGGGTTGTAGTACAGGAAGCTGCCGAGGACCCCGGCGCGGGCGAACTCGTCATGCGCCAGGGCCATCAGCTCTCCGCCGATGCCGGTGCCGCGCGCCTCTTCGCGCACGGACACGCAGTTGACGTAGGCCCACTTGCCGGGCCGCAGCCGGTGGCCGCCTTGGTGGCGGTCGGTGTCGAACCAGCCGCACTCGGCGACCGCGACCGGCTGCCCGTCCAACTCCGCCAGCCACACCGGATCCCCGGCGTGCAGGCGCACTCCGGTCGCGGTCCGCTTGAGCCTGCGGGCGTTCGGGCGCCGGGTGGAGGCGCCGACCAGGGCCGCGTAGTCCAGCTCCGCGAGGGTGAGCTCGACGATCGCGTCCAGATCGGCGGGTCCGGCCCGACGAATCTTTACGGTACCAGAGCGTTTCGTATTGGGTGGCGCCGAGCCGGGTGACGGTGGTCGCACCGCCAGCACCGACAGCGGCACGAACCCGTGGTCCAGCAACGCCCTGGTCGCCTGCACGTCCCGGCTCGGCCACACGACCACGCAGGAGGAGTCCGTCGACGGCGTCCCGCGCTGGGTCAGCGCCGCCCGCCAGGCGTGCAGCAGCGCGTCCATCCCGGCGCGCGGGTGGTCGCCGATCACGGGGAAGAGTTCGAAGGTGTCGGCGGCCTGCCACAGGCTCTGCTGCGACCCCGGCTCGTTGCGGGCGTGCGCCATCAGGCCGGCCACCGCCTCGCCGCCGGGGATCCGGGCCATCACCGGCTCACCGCTGGGCAGCAGGTAGCGGTCCGGCAACTGCGGATCGAGGGCCTTCAGCCGCGAGCTCTGCGCGTCCAGCAGTTCCTGCGCCCTGCTCACCTGCACTCCGTTCTCCGGCCTGGCGACCGGCCGGCCCGGCCCCGGCCATCATCTTCAAGCGGCGCAGCCGCTTGGCCTGCCCGACCAACCGGCACCGCCGCCTGAGGTTCCGCCACCCGCACCGCGTTTCAGGGCGAGCCCGGACGTGGATTCAGTCCAGGACGCAGCTGAAGATCGCGGTGCCTGGGAACAGTCTCCCGCGCAGCGGGCTCCACTGTCCCCAGACCTGGGTGTGGCCTTCGGGCCACTCCGGTTCGACCAGGTCGACCAGCCGCATCCCGGCCGCGGTCAGCTGGCGGACGTAGTCGCCGAGCGTGCGGTGGTGCTCGACGTAGGTCGCCCGGCCGTTGCCGTCGACCTCCAGGTACGGGGTGCGGTCGAAGTACGACTGGACGACGGTCAGCCCGCCAGGGCCGGGGTCGTCCGAGAAGATCCACCGCATCGGATGAGTCACGGCGAAGACCCACCGGCCGCCCGGGCGCAGCACCCGCGCGACCTCGCGCATCACCGCGCCGGAGTCGGCCACGAACGGCACCCCGCCGAAGGCCGAGCAGGCGAGGTCGAACGAGTCGTCGGCGAAGGGCAGCGCGTCCGCGCTCGCCTGCACGAGCGGGACCTCGATGCCGCTCTCCCGCGCGCCGTCGACGGCGTGGCGCAGCATGCCCGCCGAGATGTCGAGCGCGACCGGGCGCGCGCCCTGGGCCGCCAGCCAGCGCGCGCACGGCGCCGATCCGCAGCCCACCTCCAGCACCTCGCGGCCCTCGATCTCGCCGAGCAGCCGGGTTTCCTCCTCGCGCAAGCCCTCCGGGCACCAGACGAAGTCGCTGACTCCGAGGAACTTGCCGTGCTCGGCGTGGTAATCGTCGGCGTCGGCGTCCCACCACAGCCGGCTCGCCAGCCGCGATTCGACCACCCCGGCCGTGCGTTTGGTCACACCGACCGTGCCCAGGGTCTGCTCGGCCGCGGCGTGCGGGGTTGCGGTGTTGTCCGTGCTGTGCGAACCCGTCACGGGTTGTTCCTCCGCCGAAAGTGGGTACTGCTCCGTCATGGCGCATTCTCCTCGCCGGTGTCCGGGCGGCGGTTCCCGGTGGACCGCGGTTTGCCCGGCGATCGAGAAAGCGCGTACGATACCGGCCGCGCCGTGGGTCTCTTCGTCGTTCGAGCATCCGGTCCGGGTTCGCCCCCGGAAAGGATGCGGCAGAGGATGTCAGGAGGGCGCCGTTCCTGGTCGGAACACCGTCGTCGGCACCGCTTCGCGGAGCCGGGGCCGTTGGCCGCCGGGCGGTGGGAAGCCCAGGGTGCGGCCACACGTAGAACCAGCGACCAACCTATCCGTACCGGAGCAACCCACCTGATGTCCACCGACACCACCACCGTCCCGACTGCAGCCGCCACCAAGCCGCAGGTCGCAGTGAACGACGTCGGGACGGAGGAGGACTTCCTCGCCGCCGTCGACCAGACCATCAAGTACTTCAACGATGGCGACATTGTTGAGGGCACCATCGTCAAGGTCGACCGTGACGAGGTGCTGCTTGACATCGGCTACAAGACCGAGGGCGTCATCCCGTCCCGCGAACTGTCGATCAAGCACGACGTCGACCCCGCCGAGGTCGTCACCGTCGGCGACTTCGTCGAGGCCCTGGTCCTCCAGAAGGAGGACAAGGAAGGCCGGCTGATCCTCTCCAAGAAGCGTGCGCAGTACGAGCGCGCCTGGGGCACCATCGAGGAGCTCAAGGAGAAGGACGAGCCCGTGCGCGGCACCGTCATCGAGGTCGTCAAGGGCGGCCTCATCCTCGACATCGGGCTGCGCGGCTTCCTGCCCGCGTCGCTGGTCGAGATGCGCCGCGTCCGCGACCTGCAGCCCTACGTCGGCCGCGAGCTCGAAGCCAAGATCATCGAGCTGGACAAGAACCGCAACAACGTGGTCCTGTCCCGCCGCGCCTGGCTGGAGCAGACCCAGTCCGAGGTCCGCAGCGAGTTCCTCAACCAGCTGCAGAAGGGCCAGGTCCGCAAGGGCGTCGTGTCCTCCATCGTCAACTTCGGTGCGTTCGTGGACCTCGGTGGTGTCGACGGTCTGGTGCACGTCTCCGAGCTGTCCTGGAAGCACATCGACCACCCGAGCGAGGTCGTCGAGGTCGGCCAGGAGGTCACCGTCGAGGTCCTCGACGTCGACATGGACCGCGAGCGCGTCTCGCTGTCGCTGAAGGCGACCCAGGAAGACCCGTGGCGCCAGTTCGCCCGCACCCACGCGATCGGCCAGATCGTGCCGGGCAAGGTCACCAAGCTGGTTCCGTTCGGTGCGTTCGTCCGGGTCGACGAGGGCATCGAGGGCCTGGTCCACATCTCCGAGCTGGCCGAGCGCCACGTGGAGATCCCGGAGCAGGTCGTCCAGGTCGGCGACGACGTGATGATCAAGGTCATCGACATCGACCTGGAGCGCCGCCGGATCTCGCTGTCGCTCAAGCAGGCCAACGAGGGCTTCACCCCGGACTCGGAGTTCGACCCGACCCAGTACGGCATGGCCGCCGAGTACGACAACGAGGGCAACTACATCTACCCCGAGGGCTTCGACCCGGAGACCCAGGAGTGGCAGGAAGGCTACGAGCAGCAGCGCGAGGAGTGGGAGCGCCAGTACGCCGACGCCCTCGCCCGCTACGAGCAGCACATGAAGCAGGTCGCGAAGGCCGCCGAGGCCGACGCGGAAGCCGCTGCCCAGGCCGCGGCCGGCGGTGGCGCCGAGGAGCAGGGCGGGAACTACTCGTCGGCTCCGGCGGAGCAGGCCGAGGACGCGGGCTCGCTGGCCAGCGACGCCCAGCTCGCCGCGCTGCGGGAGAAGCTCTCCGGCGGTGCGTGAGCCGTAACGGCTGACTGACGGCAACGGCCCCGCATCTGGTTCGCCAGGTGCGGGGCCGTTCCGCGTTCCGGGCGGCCGGCGTCCGGGGCGGTGACTTGTCGGGCGCGGTCGTCGGGGTGGGCGGTCCTGTCTGCGACAGCCGTCGTCCGGGGACTGCCGATTTCCGGGGCAGTCACTGCCCAGGAGGATCGCCGTCGCGGGCAGCCGTTGTCCAGGACAGCCGCTGTCCGGGACGGTTGTCGTGGCGGGGCGAGGGATCGCTGTCCAGGACAACCGCCGTCCGGGGACTGCCGCTGCCCGGAGCGGCCACCGTCCCGGGCAACCACCGTCCAGGACAGCCGGGTCGCGGGCAGCTCCCCGAGCGGACGGGGCGGGCTGGCAGGATGGGCGTGTGTTGCTGCTTGGACTCAGCGGTGGGATCGGCTCGGGCAAGTCCACGGTCGCGCGGCGGCTTGAGGAGCTCGGCGCCACGATCATCGACTCCGACGTGCTGGCCCGCGAGGTCGTCGCCCCCGGCACGGACGGGCTCGCCGCGCTGGTCGAGCGCTTCGGCCCGGACGTCCTGGACGCGGACGGGTCGCTGGACCGGCCCGCGATGGCCAGGAAGGTCTTCGGCGACGACGAGGCGCGGGCGGCGCTGAACGCGATCGTGCACCCCCGGGTCGCGGCCCGTTCCGACGAGCTGATGGCGCAGGCCGCCGCGGACGCGATCGTCGTGCGCGACGTGCCGCTGCTGGTGGAACTCGGCTTCGCGCCGCAGTTCCACCTGGTCGTCATCGTCGACGCCCCGGTGGAGGAACGGGTCCGGCGGCTGGTCGGGCGCGGCCTGGAGGAGTCCGACGCGCGGGCGCGGATCCGGGCGCAGGCCACCGACGAGCAGCGGCGCGAGGTCGCCGACGTGTGGCTGGACAACAGCGGCCCGGTCGAGGACGTGCTGGCGCGGGTCGACGCGCTGTGGCGGGATCGGCTGGTGCCGTTCGAGGACAACCTCCGAACGGGCAGCCGGACGCCGAAGCCGTCGCCCGAGCTGACCGGGCCGGACCCGGAGTGGCCGCGCGCGGCGCGGCGGCTGATCGCCCGGATCGAGCACGTCGCGGGCGACCGCGCGGTGCGGGTCGACCACATCGGCTCCACCTCGGTCCCGGGCCTGCCCGCCAGGGACGTGATCGACCTCCAGCTGACGGTCCGCTCGCTCGCCGACGCCGACGCCCTCGCGGAACCGTTGTCGCGGGCCGGTTTCCCGCTGGTTCCCGAGATCCGCGGCGACCCGCCGCACCCGGTCGCGGCGGATCCGGAGCAGTGGGCCAAGCGCTTCCACACCGCCGCCGACCCCGGTCGCCACGCCGATCTGCACGTCCGCGTCGAAGGCACAGCGGCCTGGCGCTGCGCGCTGCTGTTCCGCGACTGGCTGCGCGCCGAGGACGGGCCGCGCGAGGAATACCTCCGCACCAAGCGGGAAGCGGCGCGTCAGCACCCCGACAACGACGCGTACACCGACGCGAAGGAGCCGTGGTTCGCCGCCGCGCTTCCTCGCGCCGAACAGTGGGCGCTCAGCGCGGGGTGGACACCTCCGGCGGCGTGACCCGCCGCTCCAGGGCGTACTCGGTGGCGATCCGCAGCAGCATGTCCTTCTCGACCCGCAGGAGCCGGTTCTCCCGGCGCAGCCGGTCGAGCTCGGCCCGCTCGTCCTCCGCGAGCGCGCTCATCGCAGCGGGTCGAACGGTCGCAGGACGGTGGGCTGCTTGCCGCAGATGATCTGCTCGGACAGCAGCCTGCCGGTCAGCGGGCCGAGCGTCAGGCCCCACATGCCGTGACCGCCCGCGACGAACACCCCGGGCATCCGGGAGGCGCCGATCAGCGGCAGCCCGTCGGCGGTCACCGGTCGCGGGCCGACCCAGTCGTCGCGGCGGCGGCCCCAGTCGACACCGCGCAGCAGCGGCCGGGCGGAGCGCACGATGGCCTCGATCCGGGCCGGGTCCGCAGCGGCGTCGGGGGAGCGGAACTCCATGGTTCCCGCGATCCGCAGCCCGCCCTGGTACGGGGTGCAGGCGACCCGGACCGCGGGCAGGTAGATCGGGCCCGGGACCGGTTCGTCGGTCGGGACGGTGAAGGAGTAGCCGCGCCCGGCGCGCACCGGCCGTCCGACGCCGAAAGGCCGGGCCAGCGCGGAGAGTCAGGCGCCGGTCGCCAGCACGGCCGCGTCGGCCTGGACGTGCTCGTGCCGCTCGCTGCGGACGCTGAGCCGCCCGCCGTCGCGGAGTACGCCGCGCACTGAGAATCCACTGTGGATGGTGCCGCCGCGTTCCTCGACGGCGCGGGCCAGGGCGCGGGTGAACTCGCCGGGGTCGACGAACCGCTGCCCCTCCAGCCGCAGCACGGCCTCGATGCGCGACGACAGCTGCGGTACGTCCGCCTCGCCGACCGCGGGTTCGCTGAACTCCACGGGCTGCCCGGCTTCGCGGATCATCTCGAACTCGTGGCGGAGTTCGGCGACCTGCTTGCGCTTCTCGAACGCGGCGGTGACCGGTGCGGGCACCGTCGGCGCGGTCACCCCGCCAGCGGCCAGCTCGTCGAAGGCTTCCAGGCTTGCGGCGTTGACCGGGACGAACGCCCGCATCGAGCGGCGCCACGCGCGGGTCGTGCAGTGCCGGGCGAACTGCGCGAGGAACGCCCATAGCCGGGTGTCGACGGACGCGGGCACGTACAGCGGCGCGTTGCGGTCGGTCAGCGAGCGGAGCCCGTAGCGCAGGACGCCGGGTTCGGGCAGCGGGATCGAGAATCCGGGCGAGACGTAGCCCGCGTTGCCCCAGGAAGCGCCGGCCGCGACGCCGCGCCGGTCGAGCACGGTGACCTCCACGCCGTGCTCCTGGAGGAACCAAGCCGTCGACAGCCCGACCACGCCGGCGCCGACCACCGCGACCTTCCGCGGCGCCGCGTCCATCCCGTCCTCGCGCATCTCACCCTCCACTCGCGTCGTTGCAGCGAGCATGGACCGGGCGGGCGACGGAGGCGTTGTCGATTCCGCACAACTCGATCGTCCGGTCTTGGCCGATTCCCACTGTGAACCGGTTCACGCCGGATTGACCATGACATTAGTGTCAGGGTTTGAGCATGGGCGCATGGACAACGAGCTCTTCGACTACAGCCCGATCACCGACCGCGAGCCGATCCGCTGGCCCGGCGGCGCCCGCGTCGCCTTCTACGTCGGGCTCAACATCGAGCACTTCGAGGTCGACCGCCCCGCGACGAGCATCTTCGAGGGAACCTCGCGGCTGACCCCCGATCCGCTGAACTACGGCTGGCGGGACTACGGCGCCCGGGTCGGCATCTGGCGGACGATCGAGACCCTGGACCGGCACGGGATCCGGGCGAGCGCGCTGCTCAACTCGGACGTGGGCGAGCGGTACCCGCAGATCATCCGGGCGGGCCGGGAACGCGACTGGGCCTGGCTGGCGCACGGCAAGAACAACTCGATCTTCCAGCCGGACATCCCGGCCGAGGAGGAACGCGCGTACCTGACCGACGTCGTCGACACCATCGAGCGGACGACCGGCCACCGCCCGCGCGGCTGGATGGGCCCGGGCCTGACCGAGAGCTTCCGGACCCCGGAACTGCTCGCCGAGCTGGGCCTGGACTACGTCCTCGACTGGACCAACGACGACCAGCCGTACCCGCTGAACGTGCCGGGGCTGCTCAGCGTGCCCTACTCGATCGAGATCAACGACATCAGCCTGTTCGTCAGCAAGAGCCTCACCGGCCCGGACTTCGTGCGGATCGTCAAGGACCAGCTCGACCAGCTGCACGCCGAGTCGGCCGACAGCGGCCGGGTGATGGCGATCGCGCTGCACCCGTTCGTCATCGGGCAGCCGTTCCGGGCGAAGTACCTGGATCAGGCCTTGGAGTATGTGGTGAATCATTCCGACGTCTGGGTCACCACCAGCGACGAGATTGCTTCTCATTGCAGGTGAACGGTTTGCGTGGCGGTGCGGGTGGCGGAACCTCAGGCGCCCGCTGGCTCCGGAATCTTTTTCCGACGTATGCCAATACGACGGAAAAAGCTGTCCTCGCGAGGCGACGCCTGAGAACCCGCGGGTGGTCGTCCTGCGTGCGTGGGCTAAGCGGCTTCGCCGCTTGAGGACGATGGTTGGGTTGGGGCCGGTCCGCCCGGAACGGCTAGATCGCCAGGGCGATGATTAGGGCTAGGCGGGTCTCGGGGTTGTCCAGGTCCAGGGGGGCGAGCTCGCTCATTCGGCGTAGCCGGTTCCGTACGGTGTTCGGGTGGATGCCCAGCCGGGCCGCCGCGGCGGCCAGGTCGGCGTGGCACTCCAGCCAGGCGCGCAGCGTTTCCACGTGCCGGGTGCCGGTTTCCCGGTCGTGGCGGCGGAGTTCGGCGACCGGCCCGCGCGCGGGCTGCCGCCCGGACGCGGCGGCGCGGCGGAGGCGTTCGAGCAGGATCTCGTGCCAGGACTCGTCGTAGACCACTGCGACGGATCCGCCGGTGCGCGCGTGCAGCGCGAGACTCTCGTCGGCCTCCTGCCTGCTGTTGACCAGCTCCTCCGGGCCCGCCGCCCCGCCGATCCCGGCGACCAGCGTGATCTCGGCGGACAGGTCGCGCGCCAGCGCGCGGACCCACTCGCGCGCGGGCGCGGCGTCGTCGTGCGGCAGGACCGTGTAGACGGTGTTGGCGAACAGGGCGCTGCGGCCCGGCCTGGTCCAGCCGAACCCGGTGGTGGCGCGTTCGAAGGCGAGCAGCGCCGCCGCCGGGTGCTCGGCGCTGTCGAGCGCCTGCACGGCCACCACCCGGAACCGGTCGCCGCGGAAGCCGAGCCGGCTCAGCTCCGCCGGGGCGTCGGCGTGGCCTTCGACCAGCCCGATCACCAGGTCCGACTCGATCTGGCGCTCCAGGTCAGCGCTCGCGCGGGTGCGCAGCATGTGCAGCGCCGCGGTCCGCGCGCCGTTGACCAGCGCGGTGTCGTCGGCCAGCGGACGCATGACGTCCACCCAGATCGAGCCGAGCAGTTCCCGGCCGGCCCGGACCGCGACCACCACCCGGCCGCGCCCGCCGCTCTCCAGCGGCTCCACGAACAGCGGATCGTCGGACGCCGACAGGTGCCGGAACACCCCGCGTTCGGCGAGTTCGCGCCGCACCGACTCCGGCACCTGCCTGCCGAGGATCGTCTCCAGCCGGGCCGGGTCCGCCCCGGTCTGCTCGCTGGAGTAGGCCAGCACGCCGGAGCGGTGGTCCTCGATCGTCACCGGGCCGCCCACGGACTCGGCGAGCGTGTCGGCGAGGGCGAACAGGTCGGTCGGCCCGCGCCCGGCCTCGGTCTCCCGGCCCTCCAGCACCAGCCCGTAGACGATCCCCGCGAGCTGGCCCCACGACACCGCCGGGTCGACCACCACGACCGCGACATCGCGGTCCCGCGCGATCTCCAGCGCCCGGTCGCCGAGCCCGGCGGACCGGAACACGACGACCACCGCGCGGGTCTCGGCGAGCAGCCCGGCGGCACCGGACTCGTCGACCCCGACGGCCAGCAACACCTCGTCGGCACCCGAGGCAGGCTCCGCCGGATCGTGCAGCGCGGCCGAGCGCAGCTCGGTGCGCCTGCTGCGCGGCGCGCACGCCAGCCGGGCGCCGAACCCGCCGAGGACGTTGATCAACCGGTCGAGCGTGACCATTCGGCCATTCCAGCAGGCTGGGCGGTGGGGGTGAGTTCGGGGTGCTCGCCCCCATCGCGGCCAGGGCGCCGAGCGGAGGATCCCGGCGTATCCCGCGTTCTCGGCATGCCGCAGCGCGGTCACGCCGTTGCGGTCGGGGATGTTGACGTCGGTGCCCGCGTCCGCGAGCAGGCGGCGGCCCGGAGCTCCTGGCTGGCGGCGAGGCTGGCTGGGCGCCGCTGGTTGGCGGTGGGTTTGGCCGCGTGCTGCTGGTTGGGCGGCTGGGGCCTGCTGGTGGGCGGCTGATGGTTGCCGGTCCGCAGCTGGTGGCCGAGGGTTGGCGGCGGGGCCTGGTCCGCGGGCAGGGCCGATGGCGGTCGATCCCCGGTCATCGCAGCCCGGCCTGGACCGCCTGGAGCCCGGCGCGGGCGAACTCCTCGTCGAGGTCGCCACTGGGCGCACCTGCCACGCCGATGCCCGCGATCGGCGAACCGGCGGTCACCGGCACGCCGCCCGCCAGGAACAGCGTGCCCGGGATGTCGCGCAGCGTCGGGCCGTCGCCGGTGGCCTGTCTGCCCAGCTCCGAGGTCGCCCGGCCCCAGGCGACCGCGGTGAACGCCTTGCGCTTGGCCGACTCGCCGCTCTGCGGCCCGGCTCCGTCGCCGGTGAGCCGGACCCGCTCGTTGCCCGCCCGGTCCACGATGGACACCGTGACGCGCTGGCCCTTGGCCTCGGCGGCGTCGAGCGCGGCCTGCGCGGCCTTGGCGGCGGCGTCGACGCTGAGCACCGGCTGCTGAAGAACTGCCGCCGGGGCCTGCTGCTGGGCGGCGGGGCCGGCCTGGGCGGCGGTGAGGCCGGTCGCCCCGCCGAGGATGCCGAGGCCGACCAGGGTGCCGACGACGGCGCGGTTGCGGGTGGTGGACTGCATCGGGGTTGGCTCCTTCGCTTCCGGATCGATGACTCCAGGCTCGGCGGTAGAACGGATCCCGGCGTCGTCGGAACGGATCGGTCCGGGCGCCGCTCGGTCGATCCCGGATCAACCGAACTGTTGATGTGGCCCGGCGCGGACCGGCTTACAGTGCGCGCGGGTGTCGTGGGTGCGCCACGACCTGGGCGGAAGGGAACGCGTTGATCGACACCGGGCGGCCCGGAGGCTGGCTCTACCGCGCGATGCACGCGGGGTTCTTCGTGCTGCTCGCCTCCTCGGCGTCCCGCTACGTCGCCGGGCACGGGCTGCGCGGTGTGACACCACTGCTGCTGGGGCTGTCCGCCGCGCTGGTGCTGATCTACGTGCTGGGCGTGCTGTGGTGGGAGCGGGCCGGGCAGCTGTGGCTGGCCGCGGTGGTCGGGGTGTGGTGTGCTCTGGTGCTGGTGGCCCCGAGCTTCAGCTGGTGCGCGGTGCCGCTGTTCTTCGTGTGCCTGCGGCTGCTGCGGCCGGGACCGCTGCTCGTCGCGGTCGTGCTGCTGACCGCGACGGTGATCTTCGCGCAGCTGCGGCTGGCCCCGCGCTTCGAGGTCGTCGACGTGCTGGTGCCGCCGGCGGTCGCGGCCATGGCGACCGCGGTCTTCCTGGAGCTGCGGCGCGAGGGCGAGCGGCGCCAGGAGCTGATCGACCAGCTGGTGCGGACTCGCGGGGAGCTGGCCCAGGCCCAGCGGGAGGCCGGGATCGGCTGGGAGCGGGAGCGGCTGGCGCGGGAGATCCACGACACCATCGCGCAGGGGCTGTCGAGCATCCGCCTGCTGTTGCAGGCCGCCGAGCGCGAGGACGCTTCCGGCGAGCACGTGCGGCGCGCGAGCGAGGTCGCCGAGGACAGCCTCGCCGAGGCCCGCCGGTTCGTGCGCGGGCTGGCGCCCGCGGCGCTGACCCGGCAGTCGCTGGCCGACGCGTTGCGCGAGCTGGCCGAGCGGACGGCGGCGGAGTCCGGTATGGAGGTCCGCTTCGAGGCGGTCGGGGAGCCGCTGCCGACACCGGAGGACGTCGACGCGGCCCTGCTGCGCGTCGCGCAGGGCGCGCTGGCCAACGTGCGCGAGCACAGCGCGGCCCGCGTGGCCGGGGTGACTCTGTCCTATTTGGACGATGCGGTCACGCTCGACGTGCGGGACGACGGAACCGGTTTCGACCCCGCGGCACCGGGATCCGATGCCGACCGAGGCTACGGGATCTCCGGAATGCGGGCGCGGATCGAGCAGCTGGGCGGAGAACTGGCGGTGGAGAGCCGCCCAGGGGAGGGCACGGCGGTGGCGGCGACCCTGCCGGTGGGAGGGATCTCGTGACGGTGCGGGTGCTGGTGGTCGACGACCACCCGGTGGTGCGGGCAGGACTGCGGGCGCTGCTCGCCGGGGCGGACGACGTCGAGGTGCTGGGCGAGGCGGCCACCGCGGCCGAAGCCGTCCAGCAGGCGAGCGCCTTCCGGCCCGACGTGGTCCTGATGGACCTGCGGCTCGGCGACGGCGTCGAAGGTGTCGAAGCCACCCGGCGGCTGCTGGCCCTGGACGAACCGCCGCGGGTCCTCGTGCTGACCACCTACGACGCCGACACCGACATCAACCGGGCCATCGCGGCGGGAGCGACCGGGTACCTGCTGAAGGCGGGACCGCCGGAGGAGCTGTTCCAGGCGGTCCGGGCGGCGGCGCGGGGCAGGACCACGCTGTCGCCGGAGATCGCCTCCCGGCTCTGGAGCGCAGCCGCGCGCCGGAGCGGTCCCTGAGCTGCCGCGAGGTCGAGATCCTGGAACTGCTGGCGCAGGGGCTGGGGAACCGGGACCTGGCGAAGAAGCTGTTCATCAGCGAGGCGACGGTGAAGACGCACCTGGTGCACATCTACGCGAAGCTCGGTGTGGACAGCCGCATGGCCGCCGTGCGCGAGGCGATCCAGCGCCGCCTGATCCGGCTCGACGGCGGCTGACCACCGCCTGACGATCACCAGATGTCGAAGATCCCCCGGTGCGCCAGCCACTGGTTGAGATCGCGGTGGAGGGTGATCTCCTCCAGCGTCCGGTGCACGGTCCGCAGCGCGAAATCGGCTTCGCTGAGCCGGATCACGCCCTGCGACACGGCGTCGGCGAACTCCTCGTAGTGGGCGATCCGGGCGGGCCCCTGGTCCGGGACCTCCAGGCCGAGCAGCAGGTCGGTGGTCGTCCAGGAGCGGGTGTCGCGCTCGACCCGGACGGCGGTGAGCAGGCTCGGGCCGCGGCGGGAGTGGCGGCGGCGCGGGCGGTAGCGGGTCAGCTTCAGCCCGAGGTCGGCCATCAGCCAGGTGACCTCGCCGTCGGCGAGCGGATCCTCCGGGGTCGGGCATTCCAGCGACAGTCCCCACGGTTCGACGCGGCAGACGTCGAGCTGGCGCTGCCCACCGGAGGAATGCGAGCGCCGCGAGCTGAACAGATCAATGACATCCACGAGTTGCGGAGAAGAAGTCACCATGCCCACGGCCACAGAGATTACTGCCGGAATTGGGCAGGTAGATCATCAGTAGCGAGTTTTAACGTAACTTTTCAGCGGTCGTCTGATATCGATCCGCTCCGTGGTCGCGGGATCACCGGGATGGCGGTAGCGGTCACCGCGCGGGTTCGGCAGATTACTCGGGATGCCCGCGCCACGTCAGCGCGATTCCCTTGTGGAGCAACCACTTCGGAAGGTCGTAGCCGTGCCGCGCGACCCCGTCGACGGCGGCGTTGGCGGTCTCCAGCGCCCGCTGCGCGGTCGCGGTGTCGAGCAGGTCGGCCTTCGCCGCGATCACGAACTCGTCGACGTCGAGCAGCCGGGCCTCGCGGCCGGTGCGGACCTCGATGTCGAGGTAGAGGTCGACAGTGGACCAGCGCGCCGGGGTGCTGTCGATGTCGACGACGTCCAGGTAGTAGTCGAGATCGGACTCGTGGCCCGGGTGCCACCGCCAGCGCGAGACCCGCAGCCCGACCGCGGGCAGCAGCCACGACTCGACGTAGGCGAGCCGGGGGTGGCCGGGCAGCGGGCGGGCGAGGTAGAGCCCGAAGGGCTCGACGCGGTACTCGTCGACCGCGCGCACGTGCCCCTTGGGATCGGTGTTGGTGCCCGCATCGAGGTCGAAGACCTCGGTTTTCGGCGGGTGCACGGGAAGCCCGAGCCGTTCGGCGATCTCGCGCTGCGTCGTCACAGAGACACTGTATGCGACCCGGGGTGGTCACGGCGGCTCTCACGGCCTGGCGGAGACCCGCACATGAAGAGGACGCGGCGTTGCGTCCAACGCCGCGCCCGATTCGATCCGCAATATCCAGACACCTCCGATCGTTCGGGGTCAAGCTCGCTTGCTCCCGCGAGCGGGCATCATCGCCGGGGCGATGGCACCCAGGCCGGCGAGCAGCACGATCGCTCCGCCGATGACGTTGCAGAGCACGGTGGCCGCGGTGATCGACGTCCCGCTGACCAGGAACACCGACAGGATCATCCACAGGCCCAGCACCGGGCAGGTCCACGCGATGCCGTGGGTGCGGTGGTAGGCGGCTGCCAGGCACAGCCCGAGTACCGCCGCGGCCACGCCGGTGACGAAGTTGTTCACCGCGAGCGGACCCACCGCGCTGAACCCGAAGATCCACGGTGAGAGAGCGACGAACAGCCCGCCGAGCACGATGAGCCCGTCGGAAGCCTGGGCTGTGGGCGTCTCGGCGGCGCGTTCGTACCGCGCGCGAATCTCGGCGAGATCCGGATGTCCGGCGATGGGAGTGGACATCGCACACCTCCACAACTGAGGCGACGAGCCCAGTATCAGCCCTTCCGGGCCGTTCGGCACGGGTTCTCCGGAACCTCGGTACGCGAGTCAACCGATGTGATTGCTGTTGCTGGAGCGGCGAATCGCAGCGCCAGCTGCACCTGCCGCCGCCGCAGCACGCCGACCTCGGCGCGGAACCTCGTCGGGCACGCGGCTGCGGGAGCCGGCCGTCACTGCCTGCGCGGCGCTGGATGTCGTGGGTGCGGGGTAGCGTGGACCGGTAGCAACCCACCCCTCGATTCTGGTTCGGCAGGCTATGGCTTTCGCGACTGAGCACCCCGTCCTCGCCCAATCCGAGTTCCGCCCCGTCAGCGACATCCCGCGGTCGGACGCCCGGTTCCGGATGGTCAGCGACTACCAGCCCGCCGGCGACCAGCCGCAGGCGATCGAAGAGCTGGAGCGCCGGATCCGGGCCGGTGAGACCAACGTGGTGCTGCTGGGCGCCACCGGCACCGGCAAGTCGGCCACCACGGCGTGGCTGATCGAGCGGTTGCAGCGGCCGACGCTGGTGCTGGAGCCGAACAAGACGCTGGCCGCCCAGTTCGCCAACGAGCTGCGCGGGTTCTTCCCGGACAACGCGGTCGAGTACTTCGTCAGCTACTACGACTACTACCAGCCCGAGGCCTACGTCCCGCAGACCGACACCTACATCGAGAAGGACTCCTCGATCAACGAGGACGTCGAGCGGCTGCGGCACTCGGCGACGTCGAACCTGCTGTCCCGCCGGGACTGCGTGGTGGTCTCGTCGGTGTCGTGCATCTACGGCCTGGGCACCCCGCAGTCGTACCTGGACCGGTCGATCCAGCTCAGCGTGGGCGGGGAGATCGACCGCGAGGTGCTGCTGCGGGCGCTGGTGGACGTGCAGTACACCCGCAACGACATCGCCTTCGCCCGCGGCACCTTCCGGGTGCGCGGCGACACCGTCGAGGTCATCCCGGCCTACGAGGAGCTGGCGGTGCGCATCGAGCTGTTCGGCGACGAGATCGACCGGCTGTACTACCTGCACCCGCTGACCGGCGAGGTCGTGCGGGAGGTGGACGAGCTGCGGATCTTCCCGGCCACCCACTACGTCGCCGGGCCGGAGCGGATGGAGAAGGCCATCGGCAGCATCGAGGCGGAGCTGGAGGCCCAGCTCTCAAAGCTGGAGAAGCAGAACAAGCTGCTGGAGGCGCAGCGGCTGCGGATGCGCACGCAGTACGACATCGAGATGATGCGCCAGGTCGGCTTCTGCAGCGGCATCGAGAACTACTCGCGGCACATCGACGACCGGCCCGCCGGGTCGGCGCCCGCGACGCTGCTGGACTACTTCCCCGAGGACTTCCTGCTGATCATCGACGAGTCGCACGTGACGGTGCCGCAGGTCGGCGGCATGTACGAGGGCGACGCGTCCCGGAAGCGGACCCTGGTCGAGCACGGGTTCCGGCTGCCGAGCGCGCTGGACAACCGCCCGCTGACCTGGGAGGAGTTCGCCGACCGGATCGGCCAGACGGTGTACCTGTCGGCGACCCCGGGCCCGTACGAGATGGGGCAGGCCGGTGGTGAGTTCGTCGAGCAGGTCATCCGCCCGACGGGGCTGGTGGACCCGGAGGTCGTGGTCAAGCCGACCGAGGGGCAGATCGACGACCTGGTGCACGAGATCCGGGTGCGCGCGGAGCGCGACGAGCGGGTGCTGGTCACGACGCTGACGAAGAAGATGGCCGAGGATCTCACGGACTACTTCCTGGAACTGGGCGTCCGGGTCCGCTACCTGCACTCCGAAGTGGACACCCTGCGCCGGGTGGAGCTGCTGCGCCAGCTGCGGCTGGGCGACTACGACGTGCTGGTCGGCATCAACCTGCTGCGCGAGGGCCTGGACCTGCCGGAAGTCTCCCTGGTGTCCATTTTGGACGCGGACAAGGAGGGGTTCCTGCGCTCCGGCACGAGCCTGGTCCAGACGATCGGCCGAGCGGCCCGGAACGTCTCCGGCCAGGTCCACATGTACGCGGACACGATCACCGACTCGATGCGCCACGCGATCGACGAGACCAACCGCCGCCGCGAGAAGCAGATCGCCTACAACGAGGAACGCGGCATCGACCCCCAGCCGCTGCGGAAGAAGATCGCCGACATCCTCGACCGCGTCTACAGCGAGTCGGAGGACACCGAGGAGGTCGCCGTCGGCGGCTCCGGCCGCAACGTCTCGCGGGGCAAGAAGCCCAGCGGCGAGTCGGTCGGCAGCGCGGGCCTGCTGGAGGACCGCGACATCAAGTCGATGCCGCGCGCGGAGCTGGCGGACCTGGTCCAGCAGCTCAACGACCAGATGATGAACGCCGCCCGCGAGCTCCAGTTCGAACTCGCGGCCAGGCTCCGCGACGAGATCCACGATCTGAAGAAGGAACTCCGGGGAATGGACGCCGCCGGGATCGAGTAGGTTCAGGGGTCGTCTTCGCGCGGCTCACCAGAGTCCGCGGGCAGTGAGGAGCCCTCGTGCGGATTGTCGTGATCGGTGGTGGCCTGGCGGGTTCCAGTGCCGCGCTTGCGTTGCACAAGGCCGGATTCGACGTCGGCGTGCACGAGGCGCATCCGCACGCCGGGGACGACATCGGTGCCTTCCTGACGCTGGCCGCCAACGGGGCCCGGGCGCTGCGGCAGATCGACGTCGTCGCGGAGGCGGGGTTCGCGCTCACCGGGCTCCGGCTCACCGACAGCACCGGCTCCGAACTCGCGAAGTCCACATTGGACGACGGCTTCCGCTGCCTGCGCCGGTCGGAGCTGTGCGCGCAACTCCAAGCGGAGCTGCGGCGGCGAAGCATCCCGATCGAGTTCGGCGCGCGGCTCACCGGCGTCGAGCAGGACGGCACCGGCGTGCTCGCCCGCTTCGCCGACGGCCGGACCGCCGAAGGGGATCTGCTGCTCGGCGCGGACGGACTGCACTCGGCGGTCCGCGGGCTGATCGACCCGGTCCCGGAGCGGTACGCGGGCCAGCGGGTCTTCTACGGCTACTCCGACCACGTCCCGCCGCACGAGCCGGGCCGCATCGAGATGATCCGGGGCTCCGGGACCGCCTTCGGCTACGCGGTCGAACCCGAGGGCCGGACCTACTGGTTCGCCCGGCTCCCGGCGCCACCGCTCGACGGCGAACCCGGCCCCGCCCTGCGCGAACGCCTGCTCGCAGCGCTGCGGTCCGACGCCACACCGGCCGCCGAGATCGTGGCGTCCACCGAAGACGTCCTCGCCACCGACGCCAGAGACGTCGCGACTCCGCCGCCTTGGCGCAGCGGTCGCATCGCGCTCATCGGCGACGCGGCGCACGCGGCGTCACCGGCCACCGGCCAGGGCGCGTCGATGGCCTTCGAAGACGCGGTCGTGCTGGCCAAAGCGCTCCGCGACCACGGCAGCACAGAGGTCTACGAACGACTGAGACGCCCGAGAGCGGAGAACAACATCGTCCGCAGCGCCGATCTCACTGCGTCCGACTACGCCGAACGGCCGGAGGTCGTCGAGCGCCTGCGGCGCGACGAGAGCGGAGCCGAGCCGGAACCGCAGTGGCACCGCCCTGTGTGACCCGTACGCAGCTCGACGTACGTCCCATACGTCGCGGCAACGATGCCCCCGCACGGCGATCGCGCCTATCGTCATCGCCATGAGCATCGCCAGGAGAGTCGAACCACGTGCGGTGGTCGCTGACGTGCTGCTCGCGGCAGTGCTGGGCGTGGTGATCCTGGGGATGTCCCAGTTCGCGGCGCGGTGGCAGGTGCCGCCGCGCAGCCCGCTCGACGCGCTCGCCCACGCGCTCGTCGTGGTCGCGGTCGTCTCGCTGGCGGTGCGGCGGGTCTGGCCGATCGCGGCACTGGCCGGAGCCGCCGGAGCCACGGCCGCCTACGTCGCGTTCGACTACCCGTACGGGCCCGTGTTCCTGACACTGGTGATCGCGGCGTACTCGGTCGCGGTGCGGCTGAGCATGTGGTGGTCCGCCCTGGCGTGCGGTGGCGCCATGCTGCTCGAACTGCTCGGGCACCTGCCGCGACTGCTCGGCGGTGACTTCTGGCGGGAGTTCCAGACCGCGCCCTACGGCGCGACCGCGCTGGTCGTGGTGCCGTGGGCGGTCGGCACGATCGTGCGGCTCTACCGCGAGTCCGGGCAGCGCAGCCGCGAGGAGAAGGAACGGCGGCGGGCCTACGAGGAACGCATCCGGGTGGTGCAGGAGGTCCACGACGTGGTGGGGCACGGGCTGTCGGCGATCAACTTCCAGGCCGCGGTCGCCCTGCACGTGCTCGAACAGCAGCCCGGACAGGCCCGGCCCGCGCTGGAAGCCATCCGGCAGACCAGCAAGGACGCGCTCGACGAGCTGCGCGGCACGCTCGCGGTGTTCCGCAGTCCCGACGGCGACCGCGGCCCCACCCCGGGGCTCGCGCGGCTGGCCGCGCTGGTCGAGCGCATGAACCACGCCGGCCTGCCGGTGACGACGACGGTCACCGGCGAGAGCGGCGACCTGCCCGCGGCGGTGGACCTGGCGGCTTACCGGATCGTGCAGGAGTCCCTGACCAACGTGCTGCGCCACGCCGGACCGGCCACCGCGACGGTGGAGATCGAGCACGGGCCGGGTGCGGTGGACGTGCGGATCACCGACGACGGCCGGGCGCGTCCCACCGACGATCTCCGGCAGGGCGGGCAGGGAATCGTGGGGATGCGGGAGCGCGCGGCGGCCGTGGGTGGTGTGCTGGAAGCCGGACCCCGCCCGGAAGGCGGGTTCGAGGTCCGCGCTCACCTGCCCTTCGGAGGACACCGATGATCCGGGTCGCGGTCGCCGACGACCAGACGCTCATCCGGCTCGGCCTGCGCGTCCTGCTCGACGCCGAGCCGGACCTGGAACTGGTGGCCGAGGCCGTCGACGGTGCCGAGGCGATCGCCGCGGTCCGCGAGCACCGGCCGGACGTGGTGCTGATGGACATCCGGATGCCGGGTACCGACGGGATCGAGGCGCTGCGCGCCATCACCGCCGACCCCGCGCTGGAGCGGACCAGGGTCGTCATGCTCACCACGTTCGAGCTGGACGAGTACGTCTTCGAGTCCTTGCGCGCGGGTGCGAGCGGATTCCTGATCAAGGACACCGATCCGGCCGAGCTGCTGCGGGCGATCCGGGTGGTGGCGGCGGGGGAGTCGCTGCTGTCGCCGACCATCACCCGGCGGCTGATCACCGAGTTCACCGCCAAACCGGCGGGCGGCAACCGCCCGCACCCGCAGCTGGGCACGCTGACCGGCCGGGAGCGGGAGATCGTTGCCCTGGTCGCTGAAGGGCTGTCCAACGAGGAGATCGCCGAACGGCTGGTGGTCAGCCCCGCGACCGCGCGCACCCACGTCAGCCGCGCGATGATCAAGCTGCACGCCCGGGACCGGGCGCAGCTCGTGGTCATCGCCTACCAGTCCGGCCTCGCGCGCGGCTGACCGTACGCCCGGCGCGGTAGGACGAAAGCCGCTCCACGGCCGACGACGGAGAAACCGCCGCGGCGCAAGCTGAATCCGCAAGCTCAAACGGATTCGGAGGAGACCGCGATGACTACCGTGCTTCTGACCCAGGCCCTCGCCTACCCGGGCCCGTGGGGCCCGCACGCGGGCGGCGGCCCGTTCTGGCTGATCCCGCTGGGATTCCTGCTGGTGCTGTTCGGACTGCTCGCGACCGGGGTGTGGCTGGTCGCGCGCAACACCCGGCAGCGGTCCAGTTCGGAGCGGGCGAAGGACGTGCTCGCCGAGCGGTACGCGCGGGGCGAGATCAGCACCGAGGACTACCGCGAGCGGTACGACCAGCTGTGATCGCCGCGGCACCGGCGGACGTCGGTGCCGCGGCCTAGCCTGTGCGGGGAGGTGGTCGCCGATGGGGATCGAGTTCCAGGTGACTTTCGACGCGCACGACCCGGCCAGGCAGGCGGAGTTCTGGGCGGCGGCGCTGGACTACCAGGTGCAGCCGCCGCCCGAGGGCTTCGAGTCCTGGGACGCCTTCGCCGAGAAGATCGGCATTCCCGGGGATCGGCGGGACCGCCTGTCGGCGGTGGTCGACCCCGAGAACAGGGGGCCGCGGGTGCTGTTCCAGAAGGTCCCCGAGGACAAGACGGTGAAGAACCGGGTGCACCTCGACGTCAACGTCAGCCGGCGCGGACTGGTGCCCTCGGATGATGCCGCCGAGCGCAGGCGCCGCATTGCCGAGCACGTGCAGTACCTCCAGGCGCTCGGCGCCGTCGTGCAGCGGGAGGTCGACGAACCGAGCGGTTACTGCATCGTTTTGAAGGACCCGGAGGGGAACGAGTTCTGCGTGCAGTGACGGGTGTGTGAAGGCGTTCAGGCGGATGGGGTGGAGGAGTTGGTGGCGGTCCGGTGGTCCGGACGGTGCGGGCTGGCGACCGGGCGGCGGGCCGACCTCCTCACCCGCGATCTGGAGAGATCTTTCCCGGCGCCTGGGCGGAATTCCGGACCGGAGTGCCCG
Source organism: Saccharopolyspora taberi (assembly GCF_039534165.1). Taxonomy (NCBI): domain Bacteria; kingdom Bacillati; phylum Actinomycetota; class Actinomycetes; order Pseudonocardiales; family Pseudonocardiaceae; genus Saccharopolyspora; species Saccharopolyspora taberi. The sequence goes on from NZ_BAAAUX010000001.1 coordinate 226,738, forward strand.
AAGCCGACCGCGACGGGGACCTGGCCGACGCCTACGCCGGACACCACGCGGACGGCGCCCTGGGCGAGGCGATCACCGCCGCCACCGACCTCGGCTGACGGGTTCAGGGCAGCCGGGCGGCGATCCGCTCGCCGCCTCGGAGTGGAACTCGCCGCGCATCAGGTCGTCGAAGATGACGGCGTGCACGCCGTACTGGTTCACGTAGGCCAGGCGAACGGGAGCCACACCGTTCAGGAATGCCGGAACGTCGAACCCGTGACGCGGAGTGCGAACCGATGAATTCGCCGTAGGAATCGGGAAGTACGGTCCCTCCGGGGCCGAACCGCACCTCAAGCGGTCCGGCCCCGCTGAAGATCACGCGAAAGCGCTCAGGCCGGTGATCGACTTGCCGACGATGAGCGTGTTCATCTCGCGCGAGCCCTCGAAGGAGTACACCGCCTCGGCGTCGGAGAAGAACTTCGCGATCCCGTAGTCGAGCACGATCCCGTTGCCGCCGAACAGTTCCCGCGCCCAGGCGACGACCTCGCGCATCCGTGTCGTGGTGAACGCCTTGGCCAGCGCCGCCTGGTCGGCTCCGGCCTCGCCCTGCTCGGTCAGCTGCGCCAGCCGCACCACGACACCGAACATCGCGGTGACGTTGCCGAGCATCTTCACCAGCAGGTCCTGGATCATCTGGAAACCGCCGATGGGCTTGCCGAACTGCACCCGGTTCACCGCGTACTCGCGGGCCAGCTCGTAGGCGCGCACCGCCACCCCAAGCGCCTGCCACGCCACCCCGCCGCGGGTCTTGGCCAGCACTCGCGCGGTGTCGCGGAAGGTGTTGATGTTCTGCAGCCGGTTGGCCTCCGGGACCCGCACGCCGTCCAGCACGATGTCGGCGTTCTGCACGGTGCGCAGCGCGATCTTGCCCTCGATCTTGGTCGCGGTGAAGCCGGGCGTGCCCTTCTCCACCACGAAACCCTTGACGTTGCCGTCGGCTTCGTCGCGCGCCCACACCACGACCAGGTCGGCGAAGGTGCCGTTGCCGATCCAGCGCTTGGCACCGTTGAGAACCCACTCGCCGCCCTCGCGGCGCGCGGTGGTGCGCATGCCGCCCGCGACGTCCGAGCCGCCTTCCGGCTCGGTGAGGGCGAACGCGCCGATCTTGTTCATCGCGACCATGTCGGGCATCCAGCGGTCGCGCTGCTCCTGGTCGCCGCCGCCGTGGATGCTGCCCATCGCGAGTCCGCTGTGGACACCCGAGAACACCGCCAGCGACGGGTCGACCCGGTTGAGCTCCATGCTGAGGAACCCGCTGAACAGCGCGCTGCGCTGCCTGCCGTCGCCGTACTCGGGGTACTGCACGCCGGACAGGCCGAGCTTGGCGAACCGCTCGACCGCCTCGGCCGGGAACTCTGCCCTGGCCCACGCGTCGTCGGCCAGCGGCCTGATCTCGCGCTCCAGGTACTCGCGGATCTCGGCGAGCTCGGCCCGCTCGGACTCCGGCAGCAACTGGCCGAAACCGAAGAAGTCGGGGTTGGTGTTGGTTCGTGGCATAGCGGCAATCACCTCTGGTCGTGGGAAATCCGGTTGATGGCGACCTGCTTGCGGTCGCGGGCCCGGGAGCGTGCGTTGTGGGCGTCGGGACCGGCGCCGTAGGCGGCCTCGGTCTGCTCGACCACGGTCGCGATGGCCTCCGGGGTGAGCCGCGGGCGGCCGAGTTCGTCCCAGCGCTTCGCCATCCCCCGGCCGAGGTGCTCCATCATGTGGCGGATCCCGCCGGGACCACCGCCGAGGTGGAAGCTCTCGAACGGCCCGATCGCGGCGTACCGGCCGCCCAGCGAGGTCTTCATGACCGCGTCCAGCTCCTCGGCGCTGACCACGCCTTCGAGCACCAGGTGGATCGACTCCCGCAGCACGGCGCTCTGCAGGCGGTTCGCGACGAAGCCGGGAATCTCCTTGCGCAGCCGCACCGGCGTCTTGCCCAGCGCCGCGTAGAACTCCATCGCCGCTTCGGTCACCTGCTCCGAGGTGCGCTCGCCGGGAACGATCTCGACCAGCGGCACGACCTGCGGCGGGTTGAACGGGTGCGCGATGAGCAGCCGCTCCGCGACATCATCGGGCAGCGGCCCGGCGATCGCGCTGGCGACGATGCCCGAGCTGGACGAGGCCAGCACTGCCCGAGCGGGCGCGTGCCGGGCGATCTCGGCGAACAGCTGTTGCTTGAACTCCAGCCGTTCCGGACCGTTCTCCTGCACGAGGTCCACATCGGACACTGCTTCGGCGAGATCGGGAGTGACCTGGATGCGGCTGAGCAGATCGTCGGCGTCGGCCTGCATGCTCTCCGCGAGCAGCGGCATCGCGTCGCGCACCGCCTGCTCAAGGTCGTCGCGGGGATCGGTGACCCGAACCTTCAACCCCTGTGCGGAAAACAGCGCAGCCCACGACAAGCCGATGGTCCCGGCGCCGACCACGGCAACGTTGCTCCACTGAGGACTCATGACTCCTCCAAGTAGTCGTGGACCGGAACCGCGCCGCCCAGGGTGAGGTCGGTGAGGATGTGGCTGGCGGAGACCACCTCGCGCACCGGCAGGTCGGCCAGCGGCGCAAGCACGTGCTCGAACAGCTGCAACCGCGCGGGGCCGGTGTGGGCCTCCTTCACGGTGATGTCGGTGATCTGGCTGCGGACCAGCTCGCACACCCTGGGCGCGCCCCGGTAGCCGGGCACGATCTTGAGCATGAACGTCGGCACCGTGATCTCGGCCCTGGCCTCTTCGAGGTCCATCGGGTGGTGCTTGTAGCCCATGGTCGCGGTGGCGACCCGCAGCGTGCCGTAGTCGAGCGTGCCGACCAGCGCGCCGTTGTCGGTGCGGAGCGAGGGTTTGCCCAGCACCTTCGGGAAAGCGCTGAGCTCCCGCCCGGCCGCGGTCGCGGGGAAGCTGTCCAGGTACATCGCGTGCAGGTACTCGCCCCGCTCGGAACCGAACCGGACCGGGATCGCCTGCCCCGCCTCGACGTACGGGCCGTACGCGGTGACCTCGTTCATCTTCATGATCTCGAACCGCACCAGCGGTTCGTCGATCTCCAGCGGCTCGGGCACGACCGCCCGCAGCACCTCGGGATCGGTGCGGTAGACGATGTTGAGGTACTCCCGGTCGGTGAACCTGGCCACCACCGGCGGATACGCGGGACTGGTCAGCGGGGTGTTCACACTGCGCAGGATCTGCTCCCGTTCCATCAGCGACCCGCCCATTCCGGAGCGCGCTTCTCGCTGAAGGCGCGCACGCCCTCGGCGAAGTCCTCGGACCGCAGCAGCGCCTCGATCTCCTTGTACTGCTTGGTGAATCCCTCGCGCTCGGACATCCCCGCGGTGTCCCGCACGATGTTCTTCACCGCCGCCAGCGCCAGCGGCGCGTTCTCGGCGATCTCGTCGGCCAGCGTCAGCGCGGCCTCCCGCGCGCCGCCCTCGGCGACCAGCTGGTTGACCACGCCCAGCGCGCAGGCGCGCTCGCCGGTGATGGTGCGGCCGGTCAGCAGCAGCTCCATCGCCAGGTGGTGCGGGATCCGCTTCGGCAGCCGCAGCGCGCCACCGCCGCCGGCGATCAGCCCGCGCTTGACCTCCGGCAGGCCGAACCGGGCGGTGTCGGAGGCGATCACCAGGTCGCAGGCCAGAGCCAGCTCGAAACCGCCGCCGAGCGCGAAGCCCTCGACCGCCGCGATCAGCGGCTTGGTGGTGGCGGCCTCGGCCAGGCCTGCGAAGCCCTTGTCGGCGACGTTGACGACCTCGCCGCCCGCGGCGGCCTTGAGGTCCATGCCCGCGCTGAAGGTGCCGTCCGCGCCGGTGATCACGCCGGCCCGCAGCGCGGGATCGGCCTCCAGCTCGTCGATCGCGGCGGCGATGCCCTCGGCGACCTCGGCGTTGACGGCGTTGCGGGCCTTGGGGCGGTTGATCGTGATCACGAGGGTGCGCCCGGCCGTCTCGGTGCGCACCGCCGTGTCGGGAAGTGCTGTCATGACTGGTCCTTGTCGAGCTCGGCGAGGATTTCCGCGGTGTGCTGGCCGGGCAGCGGGGCGTGCCTGCGCACCGAGGGCGGCGTGGCCGAGAACCCGGTCGGGATGCCGATCACGCGGTAGGCGCCCTCGCTCGGGTGCTCGGCGACGTCGAGCAGGTGCCCGTCGCGGACGTAGTCGTCCTCGGCGGCGTCCTCCAGCCGCAGCACCGGGCCGACCGGGATGCTGTGCTTGGTGCACACCTCGATCCACTCGGCGGTGGTCAGCTCCGGCGTGACCGACTCGACCAGCTTCGTGATCTCCTCGCCGTGCCTGCGGGCGTCCAGGAACTCGCCGTTGACCCGCGGGTCCTCGGCGAGGTCGGGGCGGCCCGCGGCGTGGAAGAGGTCGCGGCAGTTCTGCGGGGTGTAGGGGATGATCATGGCCAGGCCGTCCTTGGTCGGCTTGGCCCGGTGGCCCTTCATCAGCGACTGCGGGAACCCGGTCGGCCCCAGCGGCGGCTCGAAGGTCCGGCCCTGGAGGTGTTCGACCAGGTTGAACGCCAGCAGCGTGTCGGCCATCGGGACCTCGACCAGCTGGCCGCGCCCGGTCGCCCGCTGGTGCACCAGCGCGGCCATCGCCGAGTAGGCGATCGTCAGCGCGGCCACCTTGTCGGCGAAGATGCTGGGCAGCACGGCGGGCGTGCCGATGTCACCGGCCCGCTGGGCGAGGTCGATCAGCCCGGACGCGGCCTGCACGGTCTCGTCGTAGGCGGCGAGGTCGGCGCGGTCGGAGTCGGGGCGGAAGCCCTGGGCGTGCGCGTAGACCAGGCGCGGGTTCTGCTCGGCCAGGCTCTCGTAGTCCATGCCGAGCCGTTGCAGTGCGCCGATGCGCATGTTCGTGATGAGGACGTCGGCGCCGCCGATGAGTTTGAGGGCCCGCTCGCGGTCGGCGTCGTCCTTGAGGTTGAGCGCCACGCTGCGCTTGTTGCGGTTGACGTTGAGGTTCAACGGCGTCATGCCGGGTGTGCGGTACGTCGTGCCGAAGCGCACGGTGTCCTTGGGGGACTCGATCTTGATCACGTCGGCACCGAGGTCGCCGAGGATCTGGGCGGCGTAAGGGCCCATCACGACGGTGGCCAGGTCGATGACGCGAACACCGGCCAGCGGGCCGTTCTCGGTGGCGCTCGGCACGGAATTCGTGGGCGCGGTCATCACCACTCCTGAATCGGTGGAAAACAGCGTCGTCGCGGTTGGGCGGCGCTTTGTTTGCTTCGCTAACTACGCTACGAGCCGAATCAGGACCCTGGCAATCGATCTGCGCCACCAATGCGCGAACAACGGCGTGACCGCAGCGGTCACGCCGGTTCGGGCAGGATCTCCCGCGCGCGCTCGACCAGCGCGGCCAGGTCGGACCCGGCGCGGTCGCGACGCCAGATCAGGCCGGTGGCCAGGGCCGGGTCGAAGTCGGCGAAGGGCAGCACGGTGGTCGCCTCGGTCCGGTAGCGCTGCATGCTGCTGCCCGGATCGAGCATGGAAATGGAGAAAGCGGAGCCGTTCGAAATGATTTCGGTGGTCGCCGCGTAATCCCCGGAATTGAGCGTGATGGTCTTGCGGATGCCGGCCGCGGCGAGCCGGACCTTCAGCTGTTCGAAATAGGTGGGCACCATTCCGGGCGCCGGGAGGACGTAGGTGTGGTCGAGGAGTTCGGTCAGCGACACCGACTCCCGGCCCGCGAACTCGGCGCTGGGCACCACCGCGCCGAGCGGTTCCCGCATCACCTCCAGCACGTCGACGCCCTCGGCGTGCACCGGGAGGCGGACCAGCGCGAGCCCCAGTTCGCCGCGCTGCACGGCGTTGAGCAGCTCGCCGGTCCCGCCGGGCCAGCGCTTGATCTCGTAGTCGGGCGCCACCGCGCGTTCGAGCTCCTTGAGCTTCTCGCGCATCCGCGAGTGCAGCCCCGGCGGGATTCCGATGTAGACGGTCAGCTGCCGGGAGGAGGACTTCTCCCGCAGCCGCCAGGGAATGTCGTCGAACCGCCCGAGCACGTCCTTGGCGATGGGCAGCAGCGCGGACCCCGCGTCGGTGAGCCGGACGCTGTGCGAGTCGCGTTCGAACAGCGCGGTGCCCAGCTCGTCCTCCAGGTCGCGCACCCGGCGGCTCAGCGGCGAGGTCGCCATGTGCAGGCCGCGGGCCGCGCGCGAGAAGCTCAGGTTCTCGGCGACGGCCACGAAGTACCGCAGGTGGAAGATCTCCATCGCCTGACCTCGGGGGAACGGTGCCGGAGTCCCGAGTGTACGCCGGGGCGTAGGCTCGAACCGTCACACGGATGTGAAGGATGAGCACATGCGGATCGGGGAGCTGTCCGAGCGCACCGGCACGTCCCGGCGGCTGCTGCGGTACTACGAGGCCCAGGGGCTGATCGTCTCGTCGCGGGCGCCGAACGGTTACCGCGACTACGACGAGGCCACAGTGGACCGCGTCATGCAGGTGCGCGGGCTGCTCGACGCGGGCCTGCCGACCCGGATCATCAAGCAGATCCTGCCGTGCCTGGACAAGCCGCGGATCATCCACTTCTCCGACGCCACCCCGGAGATGCTCGCGACCTTGGAACACGAGCGCGACCGGATGTCCGACCGGATCGAGTGCCTCATCCGCAACCGGGACGCCATCGGCGAGTACCTGGATGCCGTTCGGGCAAAGCGGGCCGGGACTCCTTAGTGGTTCTCCCGCCCCGGAACGCCCGCGCCACAGAACCTCAGATGTCCCACACCAAGCACCCCTCGTCGTTCACCGCGGGCATCCAGTGGGCGAAAGGCATCCCGTTCTCCAGCGAATCCGCCGTGGCCGCGAGGAAATCGGCCAGCGACGGCCAGTCGCCGAGCCTGGTGTCGCCCTCGTGCCCGAACCAGCCCACCGCGCGGTGCCGGTCGAGGATCATCCCGTCACCGCAACCGTTGGCGGTGAACGGAACCCAGCTCGGGCTCCACCACTCGTAGCCGTCGGAGTCGTTCGCCAGCTGGATGCGGGTCCGCCTCCGGTGGTCGTGGGCGATCCGGTCCGCGGACAGCGGCATCTCACCACCGGGCAGGATCGCACCCGACCAGAGCTCCGCCCGCGCTCCGTTGTGGATCCCCAGCAGTGCGGCCAGATCCTCCGGGAACGGGAAACCGATGACCTCCTCCGCGGCCGCGATCTCCGCCGCGGTGGCCGGTGGGTGAAGCGCGGCGTGGCTCGCGCGCGCGTTGGCGGCCAGCCAGTCCTCGATCCGCTGCCATTCCTGTTCGACTCGGCTCATGCGGGCATCCTGGCACCGGGGACCGTCAGCTCGTGATGTCCTTGCGGCCGAAGCGCCAAGCGGCCAGCAGCACGAACGCGGTGCCGTAGGCCAGGCCGGAGAACGTGCCGTAGGCCATCCCGCTCCAGTCGACGTCCGCCGACAACAGGTCCGTCCAGGCCCGCGAGTAGTGCGTCGGCAGGTACGCCCGCAGGTCGCCGAGCGCGGTGATCTGGTCGAGGATCTGCGACAGGATCGACACCAGCACCGCGCCGCCGACCGCGCCGAGCGGCGCGTCCGTGCTCACCCCCATCAGCAGCGCGAGTCCCGCGATCCACGTCAGGTGCACCGCCAGGTAGACGCAGGCGACCGCGAGCCGCAGCAGCGCTCCTGGCAGCGGGACCACATCACCGGTGGCGTTGACCAGATCGGCCCCGCCGTACCAGATCAGCCCCGCCGTCAACGCGACCGCGGGCAGCAGGACCAGCCCGAGCAGGGAGAGCAGCGCCGCCGTCGCGGCCTTCTGCCGCAGCAGCCTCCCGCGCGGAACCGGCGCGGCCACCAGGTACTTCAGGCTCGACCACGACGCCTCGCTGGCCACCGTGTCGCCGAAGAACAGCGCGACCATGACCACCAGCAGGAAGTTCGTCGACACGTACAGCGTGAACGAGGTGAAGTTCGCCCCGCCCGAGGTCGCCAGCTCCGCCAGACCCCGCGCCCGCGGCCTGCCGCCGTTGCCCAGCTCGAAGGCGAGCAGCACCAGCAGCGGCAGCAGCACCAGGAAACCCAGCGTCAACCGGGTCCGCCTGCGCCGCAGCTGCCGCGCCAGCTCGACCCGGAACGGCAGCGTGCGGTTGGCGCGGTAGCCGTCGACGCTGCCGTCCGGCTGGCAGGCGTGCCGCGGATCGGCCTTGACGACGGCTGCGTCGGATTTGGCTGTCTCGGTCTCGGCCTCGCTCATGCGCGCGCGTCCTCTCCGACCAGTTGCAGGAAGGCGTCCTCCAGCCGCCGCCGCGGCCCGACCCGGCTGACCAGCACCCCGGCGGCCACCAGCGCGTTGACCGCGACCGCCGCGCTGTGCCCGGCGAGATCGGCGTGCACCAGCTCACCTTCGGCGCTGACCCGGCCCAGGCCCTCGATGCGGCGCAGCGTCGAGACCGCCAGCTCCGGCGAGTCGACCACGAAGGTCACGTCGCCGTTGGCCCCGATGATCTCCTCGACCGTGCCGGTGCTGATCACCCTGCCCCGCTGCATCAGCACCACGTGCGTGCAGGTCCGCTCCACCTCCGAGAGCAGGTGGCTGGACAGCAGCACGGACCGCCCGGTGGCGGCGTAGCGGCGCAGCACCTCGCGCATCCGGTGGATCTGCGGCGGATCCAGGCCGTTGGTCGGCTCGTCGAGGATCAGCAGCTCCGGCAGCCCGAGCATGGCCTGCGCTATCGCCAGCCGCTGCTTCATGCCCTGGCTGTAGGTGCGCACCTTGCGCTGCGCGTCCGGCCCGAGGCCGGCGATCTGCAGCACCTCGTCGAACCGGGCCTGCAGCATCGGCCTGCCGGTGGCCGCCCAGTAGTACCGCAGGTTGTCGATGCCGGACAGGTGCGGCAGGAACCCGGGCGCCTCCACCAGCGACCCGACCCGCGACAGCACCGGCGCTCCCGGCCGCGCCCGCCTGCCGAACAGCCGGATCTCGCCGGAGGTCGGCCGCAGCAGCCCCAGCAGCAGCCGCAGCGTGGTCGTCTTGCCCGCGCCGTTGGCACCGAGCAGGCCGACGATCTGGCCGCTCTCGACGCGCATCGACACGTCGTCGACGGCCGGATCTTCGCCCGCGTAGGACTTGGTCAGCCCCTTGATCACCAACGGCGTCTCGACGAGCGCGGGGTCGGCGTCGACGATGTGCCTGCGCCGCAACAGGGACAGCAGCCACGCCAGCACCGCGAGCACCAGGATCGCTCCGATGCCCAGCACCGGAGTCAGCGGCACGCCGGAGCTGGTGATCGGCGTGCCGCGCACCGACGGCACCGACAGCTCCTTCTCGCCCGCGAGCGCGACGCGGTGCACCGCGGGCGTGGTCGGCGTCGCGTAGGCCTGGTCGGTGGAGGCCACCGCGAGTTCGAGCCGGTGGCCCTCCGCCAGCGCGTGCACGATCCCCGGCAGCGCCACCTCGACCTCGCGCTGGGTGCCGTCGGTCGGCAGATCGGTCAGGTGCATCGGCGAGACGGCGTTGCCCAGCAGCGTCCGCCGGTCGTCCGGGCCGACGTCGTAGAGCTTGGCGAACAGCACCGCGTCCCCGGTCGCGGGCTGCCCCGGCATCGCGGCCACCGCGAGCCTGGTCCGCGGAATCCCGGTGACCACCAGCTGGTCGGTCACCGGCTCGGTGCGGAACACCGCGACCTGACCGGGCAGATCCCGCGCCAGCGAGCGGCCGAGACCGCCAGCCAGGTCCTGCACCTCCCCGGCACCGGGCAGCGAACTGGTCGACGCGGGTGTACCGCCCGGCGGGTTGACCACCGGCTGCGGCTGGCCGTGCAGCGGCAGCGAGAACCGCGGACTGCGCTCGGCGCCCACGCCGGGGTAGGCGGGCGCGGCGAAGGTGCGCACCGGGATCTCGCCGTTGCGGCGCGGTTTGCCCGCGACCTCGTAGTCGAAGCCGGTGCCCGGATCGACCGGGGGAGTCGGCGGCATGCCCGGTTCGGCAGGCTCGGTGACGCCGAGGTGGAAGGCGAACCAGTCGGCGATGCGCGACCGCAGCTCCGGGCCGGGCGGACCGCCGTCGTGGCCCCCGGCGTACCAGACGACCTTGACCTTCGTGCCCGCCGCGGCGATCTGCCGGGCGTTGGCGTCGGCCTGGTCCAGGCCGAACAGGGTGTCGCGGGTGCCCTGCACGAGCATCGTCGGGGCGCCGATCGAACCGGTCACGCGCTTGGGAGACACCGAATCCAGCAGCGCCAGCGTCTGCGGGCCCGCGCGGCCGGTCTGCGCGACCTCGGTGTAGGCGGCGCAGACCTCGGCGGTGAAGTTGCCGCAGGTGATCGGAGACGGCGGAGCGGGCTGGTCCTCCGCGCGCCTCGGCCCGTTCCGGTCGTCGGTCGGCGCCGGGGCGGCGCCCGCGGAGAACAGCAGACCCGCCCACGCCCGCTTGAACACGCCGTCGTCGCCGTAGGTGCCGCGGGCCGCGGTGTCCTCGGTGACCGGGCCGGAGGAAGCGGTGTTGGGGAGAAGGGCCTGCGTGAGGTCGTTGTAGGTCATCACCGGTGCCACGGCGTCGACCCGCGGATCGGATCCGGCCAGCAGCAGGCTCAGCGCGCCGCCGTAGGAAGCCCCGGTCACCCCGACGCGCGGATCACCGTCGTGGTCGCGCTGCACCTCGGGCTGGCGGGCCAGCCAGTCCAGCAGCTGGCGCGCGTCGGCGACCTCGTACTCCGGCGAGTTCAGCGCGATCCGCCCGGTGCTGCGGCCGAAGCCGCGCGAGGAGTAGGTCAGCACGGTGAACCCGCGCGAGACCAGTTCCCTGGCCTGGTCGGCGACGGTGTTCTTGTCCCCGCCGAAGTCGTGCGAGAGCAGCACCGCCGGCGCCGGGGTGTCCGCGGGCGCGTAGAGGGTGAGGTCGATCTGGACCCGTTCCCCGCGTCCCGGCCCGTCGATCACGTCCAGCAGCGCCTCCCGCGGCGGCGCGGGCGCGGCCTCCGGACGTTCGTCGCCGGACCACAGGAACGCGCCCGCGACGACGCTCGCGACCAGGGCGAGGGCGAGCAGGACGAAGCGGTTTCGGCGACGGGGGGTCGGGGACACGGAACCGACAGTAGGTGAAGAGAGCGGCACCAGTTTCATCCAGACGCGGGGGAGTCGAAGACGCTATGAACCAGAGACCAAACAGCAACCGGGCAAGGCAGTTCTCGCCCGACCGGGTGAGGCCGCGCCGCATCCCCGCATGCGAACCGCGCGAGATCATAACCAGCCCGGTGCGCGTCCGATCAACACCGGAATCCACGGCGCGTCGGGGCGTCGGCGATGTGCTGCGGGGACGTGATCGAAGTGGCGAAATCACCGCCGCACCGCCGTGGGTGTGAAAGCCCCACCCTGCCGTTGCCACCCCGATGCGGGACTCGTAACGTCGCCGCGTGTTGATTTTCGGTGCCGATGGTCACCCCCGCTGGTGTCCGAGCCAGGACATAAGTGACAATCTTGGCAAGGTTGTGGAGGGGAGTATTCCTTCGCGACGGCATCGTCATCACGGCACTCGTCAGCAGGTCCTGCCTGTGCGCGGGCCCGGTGCCGCCGACCGGCCGCTGGCCGGTGGAAGAGACCTCCGGTCCCCGGCGCATGCCCTGAACCGGAGGTGATCCATGGGCGCCGACATGGTGTTGGCCCAGAACGTACAGCCCGCCGCGGTCGACACGATGCACGTTCCCTGGTGGGTGTGGGCCGCCACCCTTGGCGGGCTTGCCGTGCTGCTCCTGATCGACCTGGTCATCGTCGACCGCAAACCGCACGAGGTGACCACCTCCGAAGCGGCCAAGTGGGTCTGCTTCTACGTCGGCTGCGCGATCCTGTTCGGGATCGGTGTGTGGTTGTTCGGTGATGCGCACTTCGCGATCGAGTACTTCACCGGCTACATCACCGAGTACTCGCTGAGCGTGGACAACCTGTTCATCTTCATGGTGATCATGTCCAGCTTCGCGGTGCCGTCGATCCACCAGCACAAGGTGCTGCTGATCGGAATCCTGCTCGCGCTGGTGATGCGCGGCGTGTTCATCGCCGTCGGTGCGGCGCTGATCGCCAAGTTCGTGTGGATCTTCTTCGTCTTCGGCGCGTTCCTGCTCTGGACCGCGATCGGGATGGTCCGCAAGAAGGACGAGGAGGAGGAGTACAAGGAGAACGCGGTCGTCCGCTGGGTCCGCAAGCTCTACCCGGTCACCGAGGACTACCACGGTGCCAAGATGACCAAGAAGATCGACGGCAAGCGCTACCTGACGCCGATGTTCGTGGTCATCATCGCGATCGGCAGCGCCGACCTGCTGTTCGCGGTCGACTCCATCCCGGCGATCTTCGGCATCACCCAGGACCCGTTCCTGGTCTTCGCGGCCAACGCCTTCGCCCTGATGGGCCTGCGGCAGCTGTACTTCCTGCTCGGCGGGCTGGTGGACAAGCTGGTCTACCTGTCTGTCGGACTGGCGGTCATCCTCGGCTTCATCGGCCTGAAGCTGATCCTGCACGCGCTGCACGAGTACCACCTGGTGCCGGAGTGGCTGGAGATCAACAACTGGATGTCGCTGGGCGTCATCGTCGTGGTGCTGGCCGTCACGACCTGGGCCAGCCTCGCCAAGGCGAAGAAGGACGCGGCGGAGGAAGCCGAGTCCGAACCCGCCTGACCCGTGTGGACCGGCGCCGCGGACCAACCGGCCCGCGGCGCCGCTTCACGTCCGGGGTGGATCCCCCAAGATCCAGCGATACGTTTCAGTCCAGGAGGGTGTAGCTGAGCTCCTTGCACACCCGGCCGAGCGGCACGTCCAGGCCGGGGTGGTTCAGCGGGAGCAGGACGTCCGGTGACTCCGGCAGCGCGCTCGCCGACGGCGGGTCCCAAAGGCAGATCGACGGGTTGCCCGCGTCCATGGAGGACCGGTACCAGAGGCCGTCGAGTTCCGGGTAGGCGGCGCGGATGCTGCGCGCCCACGCCTGGGTGCGCTCCTTCGGGCCGCTGCTGATCGCCTGCGAGGCGCCCGCCCTGGTCGGCCACAGCCCGGACAGGTCCAGCAGCCGCAGGGTGCGCCGCGGCCGGAACAGCACCAGGTGCGGGCTCCGCGTCCTGCGGTCCACAGTGGACGTCGCCTGGAACACCTCGGCGATGCAGGTGCGCACCGACAGCGAGAAGTACAGCACGCCGTGCTCGCGGGTCACCGTGGGTCCGCCCTGCGGGTTGGCCACGTGCGGGTCGAACCGGGCGTGCGGCAGCGGTCCGGCGTAGCGGAAGGTGTCCCACTGCTGCGGGTGGTTGCCGCCGGAGGTGAACACGCGGACCAACCGGGTGCCCGCGGGCACCGCGATGACGTCCTCGGTGCGCCGGAGCATCGCCTGCAGCACTGCCGGCGCAGGCGGCTGGGGGAGCCGTGCCAATGGGGGTCCTGGGGGTCGTCTGGTCGGCGGCGGGGGCTAGGCGGGCATGCCGATGGTCGCGGCCAGGTCGGCGACCTGCTGCGGACTGCCGCCTGCCATCAGCCACTCCCGGGGGCTCACGGCCCGGTCACCGAGTTCGAGGTCCTCCTGCGGGGTCGCCATGAAGTTGGCCAGCACCAGCGCGGGCTGGTCGATCGGCATCGCGGCCAGGACGCTCTCCAGCCCCGGCAGCACGTCGTTGTCGGTGAACTGCCACGCGGGCAGCCGCCAGCCGCCGCGGTCCTTCCAGCCGATGAGCCTGCGGTCGCCGATGCGGTGCCGGATGCGGCTGCTGTCGACCCCGATGCGTTCGGCGGCCTGGTTGACCGACAGCGCGGTGTCGCGCAGCACGGCCTGTTCGGCGACGGTGCGCGCGCGGGGGTCGAGTTCGGTGTCGGCCAGCGGCGCCAGGTCCAGCCCGGCGTCGGTCAGGGCGAGGCGTTCGGCGGCGGAGAAGTGCGCCGCGGGGTCGGCCGGGGGCGAAGTCAGCTTCTTGGCTGCGTCCTCGACCAGGGAGAGGAATTGGCTGGCCGTGACCTTCAATCCGGCACGGGCCAGCACTGTCTCCAACGCGGCTGTCATGTCCCCAGGATAACGCTTTTCGCCGAGAAGGTGTGCGCCAACGTGCGCCAGGTGGGAAAAATCACTATTAGTAGCAGCCGCAATGCACGGGGTAACAGCAGTTCCCGGGTCTGCGGGGTGAACATTCCACCTTCTCGGTGTCGATCACCCCGCAGTGATCGTCAGTCGTTACGGGAGTGAATCAAGGTGGGCCCGAACGGGCTTGGAGAACGCGTCCCCGGAGGTGGCGTCCCAGTTGATCGACCACGTCATCACACCGCTGAGCTCGGGGTGGCCCCGCTCGGGTTTGTACTGACCGCAGTTGGTCGCCGAGGTCAGGCAGTCGAGTGCCGCGGTGATCACGGGTGGGTCGACGTAGCCGCTGCCCGCTGCGGACGGTGACGCGGGCAGGCCGAGCGAAACCTGGTCCGGGCGCAGGGTTTTCAGCAGCGTGCACGCCTGCGCGGTGATGAAGTCGACCGACCCCTGGCTGTGGACGCCGCCGTCGCAGCCGTTCATCGAGCCGGAGTTGTAGTACTGCGTGTGCACCACCGTGATCAGGTCCTTGACCTGCTCGATCAGCTCCAGGTAACGGCCGCCGGGCTGCACGTCGAGCGTCTGCGGGGCCATCGTCAGCCGGAATCCGTCGCCGGCCCGGTCGCGGAGTTGCCGAATTGCGGAGGCTGTGTTGGGGACGTTCAACCCGTGTTCCAGGTCAATGTCCAACCCGTCTAAGCCAAATTCCGTAAGTATTTTTCCCACCGAATCGACGAAATTTGCGACGTTTGTTTCACTGCCGAGGTCCACATTGCCCAGCTCGCCGCCTACCGAGAGCACGAAGGTCCTGCCCGCGGCCTTCTGCGCTGCGATGTCGGCCTTGAGGTCGGCGTCGGTGTAGCCGCCGAGGGCCTCGGACAGCTTCGGGTCCACGCCGAAGGTGACCGCGCCGGGCTTGGCCGGGTCGGCGTTGGCGAACGCCAGGGCGACGATGTCGTAGGCGGGGGATATGTCGCTCACCTTCAGCGGCTTGGCGTTGTTGACGAAGTTCTGCCAGTAGCCGGTGAGCTGGTGCTTGGCCGCGGGGGCGGGCGCTGAGGGCGCGGGCGCTGGGGACTCGGGGGCTGGGGGTGCGGCGGTGGCGATCGCCGGGCTGATCGCCAGGGTCGAGGCCAGCGCGGCGGCGGCCAGGGCGTACCGGGTGCTCATGCGGTCCTCCGTGGGGGTCGAGACCTGCGTCACGCAAAAATGGACTGGACCAATGCCCGAGTCAAGATCCCGGGAACCGGGTTGCTCCGCTCGGAGCACGGCGGACCGGAAGGCTTGACGCCGAGCGGGCCAACCCCGTTGACTGGGCGTACCGACTGGTCGGTCTTGGACGGAGGTGCGTGTTGGTCAGCGCTTACGACGAACGGCCCTGGCTCGCCAGCTACGGCGACGAGCTGCCCCGCGAACTGGTCCCGGAGCACGACACGATGCTCGCGATGTTCGCCGCCACCCGGGCCCGGTACCCGGACCGGACCGCCACCACGTACTTCGACGGCCGCCTGACCTACCGCGAGCTCGACGAGCTCAGCGACGGCCTCGCCGCGCACCTCGCCGAAGGCGGCCTCGCGCCCGGCGACCGGCTCGCGATCTACCTGCAGAACGTCCCGCAGTTCGTGATCGCCGCACTCGCGGGCTGGAAGGCCGGGGCGATCGTGGTGCCGCTGAACCCGATGTACCGCTCGCACGAGCTGACCGGCATCCTCGGCGACGCCCGGCCCACCGCGGTGGTCTCCTCCGAGCACGGCTGGCACGAGGTGCTCGGCGAGCTCGCCCGTGACGCGGGCGTCCGGATCGCGATCACCACCAGCGAGCTCGACCTCCAGACCCGCGGCGACGAGCGGGTCCTCGGCAGGATCCGCCGCAGGCCGGCCGGAGACGCGGCCGACCTGCTCGCGGTGGCCCGGAAGGGCGGCCGGCCGCCGGAGGTCGAGGTGCGCGCCGACGACATCGCGCTGCTCGCCTACACCTCCGGCACCAGCGGCGTGCCCAAGGGCGCGACCAACACCCACGGCAACATCACCTTCAACTGCGCGGGTTTCCGCGCCCGCGCCACCCGGGACGCGCCCGGGTTCTTCGCGCTGGCGCCGCTGTTCCACATGACCGGCATGGTCTGCCAGCTCGGCGCGGCCATCGCCCTGGGCGGCAGGCTGGACCTGGCCTACCGCTTCGAGCCCGGCGTGGTGCTCGACGCGCTGGCCGAGCACCGGCCGGACTACCTGATCGGCCCGTCCACCGCGTACATGGCGCTGATGAACCACCCCGACGTCACCCGGGACCATTTCGCGTCGCTGGACCACGTCTTCTCCGGCGGCGCCCCGCTGCCGTCCGCGGTGGTGGAGCGCTTCCGGGAGCGGTTCGGCCACTACATCCACAACGGCTACGGGCTCACCGAGACCACCGCGACCGCCACGTCGGTGCCGGTCCACCTGGAAGCGCCGGTGCACGAGGAGACGGGGACGCTCAGCGTCGGGCTGCCGACGTTCAACACCGTCCTGCGGATCGTCGACGACGACGGCGCGGACCTGCCGGTCGGGGAGGTCGGCGAGATCGTGGTGGAGGGGCCGATGGTCGTCCCGGCCTACTGGAACAAGCCCGCGGAGACCAGCGCGGGCATCCGGGACGGGCGGCTGCACACCGGTGACGTCGGGTTCATGGACGAGCGGGGCTGGTTCTACGTCGTGGACCGGAAGAAGGACATGATCAACGCCTCCGGGTTCAAGGTCTGGCCCCGCGAGGTGGAGGACGTCCTCTACGGACATCCGGCGGTGCGCGAGGTCGCCGTCGTCGGTGTCGCCGACGAGTACCGCGGTGAGACGGTCAAGGCCTACGTCAGCCTCCGCGCCGGGCAGCGGGCGACCGCCGAGGAGCTGGTGGAGCACTGCAGGCGGCAGCTCGCCGCCTACAAGTACCCGCGCATCGTCGAGATCCTCGACGAGTTGCCGAAGACGGCCACGGGCAAGATCCTGCGGCGCGAGTTGCGAGAAGGGAAGACTGGATGAGCAAGCGTTTCGACGGCCGGGTCGCGATCGTGACCGGTGCCAGCAGGGGCATCGGGCTGGCGATCGCCCAGCGGCTGGTGTCGGAGGGCGCCAGCGTGTGCGTCACCGCGCGCAAGCCCGAGCCGCTGGCCGAGGCGGTGCAGGAGCTCGGCGACCGCGCGATCGGTGTCGCGGGCAAGGCCGACGACGCCGAGCACCAGGCCGACGCGGTCGCGCGGACGCTGGAGACCTTCGGCCGGGTGGACCTGCTGGTCAACAACGCCGGCATCAACCCGGCCTACGGCCCGCTGATCGAACTGGACCACGGGGTGGCCCGCAAGATCTTCGAGGTCAACGTGCTCAGCGCGCTGTCCTGGACGCAGCGGGTGCACGCGGCGTGGATGGGCGAGCACGGCGGTTCGGTGCTCAACGTGTCCTCTGTGGCCGGTGAGAAGCCCGCGCCCGGGATCGGTTTCTACGGCGCGTCCAAGGCGATGCTGACCTACCTCACCAAGGAGCTCGCGGTGGAGCTGGGCCCGAAGGTGCGGGTCAACGCCGTCGCTCCGGCGGTGGTCAAGACGCGGTTCGCCACCGCGCTCTACGAGGACAACGAGGAAGCGGTCGCGGCGCAGTACCCGTTGCGGCGGCTGGGAGTTCCGTCCGACATCAGCGGTGCGGCGGCGTTCCTGCTCTCCGACGAGGCGTCGTGGGTGACCGGCCGGGTGCTGGTCCTCGACGGCGGCGTGACCCTCACCGGGGGCGTGTGATGCTCGCGGGGAAGGTGGTCGTGGTGACCGGGGCGGGCCACGGCATCGGCGAGGCGCTGAGCCGCCGGTTCGCCGCCGAGGGCGCGAAGGTGGTGCTGGCCGATCTGGACGCGAGCGCCGTGCACCGGGTGGCCGGGGAGCTCGGCGGCCTGGCGGTGCCGGGCGACGCGGCCACCGAGGCCGGGGTGTCCAGGCTGGTCGGAGCCGCGATCGGGCAGTACGGACGGATCGACGTCTTCTGCGCCAACGCCGGGGTCGCGCACGCGGGCGGGCCGGAGGCATCGGAGGAGGACTGGGCACGGGCGTGGGAGGTCAACGTGATGGCCCACGTCCGCGCCGCCCGCGCGGTGCTGCCGCACTGGCTGGACAACGGCGGCGGCCACTTCCTGGCGACGGTGTCGGCGGCGGGCCTGCTGACGATGCTGGGTTCCGCGCCGTACGCGGTGAGCAAGCACGGCGCGCTCGCCTTCGCCGAGTGGCTCGCGGTCACCTACGCCGACCGCGGAATCACCGTGCAGGCGCTGTGCCCGCAGGGCGTGCGCACGAACATGCTGGCCGAGACCGGGGAAACGGGGCAGCTGCTGCTGGCCGAGGGAGCGATCGACCCGGAGCAGGTCGCGGACCTGGTGCTGGAGTCCTTTGCGGACAAGCGGTTCCTGATCCTGCCGCACCCGGAGGTCGCCGAGTACTACGCGCTGCGGGCGAGCGATCCCGCCAAGTGGCACGGCGGGATGCGCAAGCTGCAGCGCCGCCTCGACGGGGACTGAGCCCGGCCGACCGGCCCCGAGCTGCGGAAACGCGCGGAGCGGCCGTTCTTCGGCCGGGCCGCCGAGCTGGTCCGCGCGTGGACTGGTCGGTCGGTCAGTACCCTTGAGGGGGAGGAGAAGGAGGCAGACATGGCGCGCGCCGGCACGGAGGTCCGCATCGCGGAGGCGGCCGGGGAACCGGTCCCGCAGCGGCTGCTCGCGGTGGCCACCCGGCTGTTCGCCGAGCAGGGCTTCGAGACGACCTCGGTCCAGCAGATCGTCGACGCGGCCGGTGTCACCAAGGGCGCGATGTACCACTACTTCGGGTCCAAGGACGACCTCCTCTACGAGATCTACGCCCGGCTGCTGCGCGCGCAGACCGCGCGGATGCAGACCGCGGCCGACAGCTCCGAGCCGGTGCAGCAGCGGTTGCACGCGGTGGCCGCCGACGTCGTGGCGACCACCGCGGCCAACCTCGACGACACGGTGATCTTCTTCCGCTCGATGCACCTGCTGCACCCGGACAAGCAGGCCGAGGTGCGCGCGCAGCGCCGCAAGTACCACGAGCGGGTGCGGGAGCTGATCGAGGAGGGGCAGCGGTCCGGGGTGTTCCGCTCGGACAAGTCAGCGGACCTGGTGGTGGACTTCTTCTTCGGCGCGGTGCACCACCTGGGCACCTGGTTCCGCCAGGACGGCGAGCTGACCGGGGAGGAAGTGGGCCGCAACTTCGCCGACCTGCTCCTGGCCTCGCTCCGGCCTTAGCTCGTCACATCACGAACAGGCCCAGGGCCAGCAGCACGATTCCCAGGACACCGACGACCGTGACGCAGCCGAGGTGTCCGTTGCGGTTGCGGCGTCCCTGCTGTTCAAGCTGGCCGCCGGTCTGGGTCGAGACCAGGAAGCGCTGGTTGCCGGCGGGCTTGCCGATCGCGATCGAGCCGTCGGCGTTGCTCGCCTCGCCCAGGACGTAGAGCTGCTGGTCGGGGCGGACCACCCACTCCCGGTACTCGTAGCCCGTGGTCCGGCCGCCGTGCGTCGGCGCGGGGACCTGGATGCCGAAGGCGCTCGGCGCCGCGGCGCGCTGGTCGTCGGGCCGGAGGTGGAAGACCTGGTCCAGCCCGGTGGGCTGGTCGGCGTCGACCTCGTGCAGGTCGACCCGGACCGCGCTGTAGGAGTCGCGCAGGACGACCGAGCCGGGGGCGCTGTGCTGGAAGACGACCTGCTCCCGGGGAACCCAGCGGCGGCCGTTGGCGCTGATCTCCCTGACCTGGTAGTGCTCGACGACCTGGTAGCGGTACCAGGCGCAGGGCGTGCGCCCGAAGTGGGAGGTCGCGATGCCGGTGGCCCGCGCGTCGGCCTTGCCGACGAAGGCGCAGTACTCGCGGAACGCGCCGGCGCGGCGCCGGGTTTCCAGCTCCTGCCCGGTCAGCGTCGCCGCGCCGCGCACCGCGCGCAGATCGCGTCGCGCGGAGAAGACGAAGGTCAGGCCGACGGGGACGAGCAGCAGAAGCAGGGATCCGATGACGATCAGGGGCATGAGGCGGGCTTCCGGCGCGGCGACACGAACGGGGTGACCCTATCGGGGACCGCGGCCGGAGGGGAGCGGCGGAGGTGTACAGCGCCGGAGTTCACGACTAGCATACCGACCAGTCGGTCTCGGATCTGTGAGGTGATGTCGTGGTCAAGGCGTGGCAGGTCGGCGAAACCGGGGAGCCGAAGGACGTGCTCGGGCTCGTCGAGCTGGAGGAGCCGCGGCCCGGGCCCGGCCAGGTGCTGGTGCGGGTCGCGGCGAGCCCGGTGAACTTCCCGGACGTGCTGATGTGCCGGGGCGAGTACCAGGTCAGGCCGCCGCTGCCGTTCACCCCGGGCGTCGAGCTGTGCGGCGAGGTCGTCGAGCTCGGGCCGGAGGTCACCGGAGTCGCGGCGGGCGAGCGCGTGATCGGCGGTGCGGTGATGCCCAGCGGCGCGTTCGCCGAGTACGCGCTGATGGACGCCGCCCGGGTGCTGCCCGCGCCCGAGGCGCTGTCCGACGCCGAGGCGTCCGCGCTCTACATCGGGTACCAGACGGGCTGGTTCGGGCTGCACCGCAGGGCGGGCCTGCGTGCGGGGGAGACGCTGCTCGTGCACGCCGCGGCAGGAGGCGTCGGCAGCGCGGCGATCCAGCTCGGCAAGGCCGCGGGCGCGACGGTGATCGGCGTGGTCGGCGGCCCGGAGAAGGCCGAGGTCGCCCGCGAGCTCGGCGCCGACGTCGTGGTCGACCGCCGCAGCGAGGATTTCGTGGCCGTGGTCAAGGAAACGACCGGTGGACGCGGCGCGGACGTCGTCTACGACCCGGTCGGCGGCGAGACCTACCAGCGCTCGACCAAGTGCATCGCGTTCGAGGGGCGCATCCTGGTCATCGGCTTCGCCGGAGGCACCATCCAGTCCCCGGGGCTCAACCACGCGCTGGTGAAGAACTACTCGATCCTCGGCCTGCACTGGGGTCTCTACAACGAGCGCGACCCGGAGGCTGTCCGGCACGCGCACGCGGAGCTGTCGCGCCTCGCGGAGCAGGGCGCGGTCCGGCCGCTGATCAGCGAGCGCGTCGCGCTCGACGGCGTCGCCGACGCCGTGCAGCGCGTCGGCGACGGCAGGACCGTCGGCCGGGTCGCTTTCGACGCCGGGGCGTAGCGGGGCTCTTCGACGGCGGATTGCCGATGCGGGACACGGGAATCCGCCGCAGCGGGGGAGTCCACATCGGAGGGTGAGGCGCCGGCTCACTCCCCGAACTTGAGCGGTGAGCGTGCCACCCGGAGACGACGAAGGCGCCGATCGGGTGTCCGGTGCGATCACCGAACACCGCGACCGGCGCCGACAGGCCGCCGCGTCAGAAGACCAGCCGGGACAAGCTCTCGGCGACGCAGGCGGGCTTCTCGCCGCCCTCGATCTCGATGGTGGCGTTGATGGTCAGCTGCAACCCGTTCGCCGTCTCGGTCACGTCCGCCAGCTCGCTGTGGCAGCGGATCCTCGAACCGACGGGCACCGGCGCCGGGAAGCGAACCTTGTTCAGCCCGTAGTTGATCCCCATCTTCACGCCCTCGAACCGGTAGATCTGGGCGTTCAGCGCCGAAAGCAGGCTCAGCGTGAGGTAGCCGTGGGCGATCGTGCCGCCGAACGGTCCCTGCGCCGCCCGCTCGGTGTCGAGGTGGATCCACTGGTGGTCGAGCGTGGCGTCGGCGAACAGGCCCACCTGCTCCTGGGTGATGGTCAGCCAGTCGCTGGTGCCGAGCTTCTCGCCCTTGGCCGCGAGGACTTCCTCTGGGCTGGTGAACACGCGCATGGGTACTCCTAGCTGTCGAGGCCGACGAGTTCGGCGATGCGGGTGCGGTGGCGGTCCGGGATGCCGAAGGCGAGCTGGGAGCTCTTGGCGCGACCCAGGTAAAGGTGCACCGGGTGCTCCCAGGTCATGCCGATTCCGCCGTGCAGTTGCAGGCTTTCCTCCGCCGCGAGCACGGCGAGGTCCGAGCAGTACGCCTGTGCCAGCGCCACCCGGAGGTCCGGCTCGTCGCCGGTGAGCGCGGCGGCGGCTGCCCGGGCGGTGGCCCGCGCGGTGCTGACGCCCGCCCACAGGTCGGCCAGCCGGTGCTTGACCGCCTGGAACGAGCCGATCTGGCGGCCGAACTGGTACCGGGTCCGCACGTAGTCCACAGTGGAATCCAGGCAGAACTGGGCCAGTCCGACCTGCTCGGACGCGAGGATCCCGGCCCCGACGGTCAGCGCGCGCCGAAGAGCGGCTTCCGCGTCGCCGTCCACGCGCTCCGCGCTCACCGACCGCAGGTCCAGCGTCGCGATGCGGCGGGTCAGGTCCAGCGGTGTCGTCGGCACGACCTCGGCCGCCGCCGGGTCCAGCAGGTACAGCGCCGGACCGTCTCCGTCGACCGCCGGGACCACCACGACATCAGCCGCCTCCAGATCCACGACCGTCGTGACCGTCCCGGTCAGCGCACCGCCCTCGGCCTTCACCGACGACGGGAATCCGCTGTGGGGAAGGGAAGTCAGGCCGACCGCGACGGTGCCGACCCGTGTCCCGTCGACCAGCTGCCGCAGAACCTCGCCGGTTCCGGCGCACTCGGCCAGCGCCGTGGTCGCCAGCAGGTTCCCGAGGAACGGAACCGGCGCGACCGCACGCCCCAGCTCCTCGGCGACCACCGCGACCTCGCGGGCGCTCGCACCCGCACCGCCTGCCTCCTCCGGCACCAGCAGCCCGGCGAGCCCGAGCTCACCGGCCAGCGTCCGCCACAGGTCGAGGTCGTAGGGCTGATCGGTCTCGCACCGGGCGAGCACCGCGGTCCAGTCGCAGCGGTCCTGGAGCAGCCTGCGGACCCCGGCCCGGAGGTCGTCCTCGACTTCGGTGTAGAGCAGGCTCATCGGGGCAGCTCCTTCCACGGCACGTCCTTGTCGGCCCGAGGTTCGGCGGGCAGGCCGAGGATCCGCTCGGCGATGATGTTGCGCAGGACCTCCGAGGTGCCGCCCTCGATGGAGTTGCCCTTGGCCCGCAGGTATCGGTACCCGGCGTCGCGCGAGGTGAAGTCCGTGCTCTCCGGCCGCCGGAAGCTCCAGTCCTCGTAGGACAGTCCGGCCTCGCCGAGCAGCTCCACCTCGAAGCCGGAGATCTGCTGGTTGAGCCGGGCGAACGCCAGCTTGACCGCCGAGCCCTCCGGTCCCGGGCCGCCGACGGCGAGCTGCTCGCGCAGCCGCAGGCCGGTGAGCCGGGTGGCC
Source organism: Saccharopolyspora taberi (assembly GCF_039534165.1). Lineage (NCBI taxonomy): Bacteria > Bacillati > Actinomycetota > Actinomycetes > Pseudonocardiales > Pseudonocardiaceae > Saccharopolyspora > Saccharopolyspora taberi. The sequence goes on from NZ_BAAAUX010000001.1 coordinate 249,988, forward strand.
TCGGCCTCCACCCACAGCCGCAGCAGCCGGTCGTGCAGTCCCGGGGTGCGCAGTTCCGGGTTCTCCCGCCACAGCCGCGCGACCACGCCGATCATCCCGGACTCCGGCTCGGTGTTGCCGCCGCCGATGGCCACCCGCTCGTTCATCAGGGTGCCCATGGCGACTTCCCAGCCCTGGCCGACCTCGCCGAGCCGCTGCGAGTCGGGGATGCGCACACCGGTCAGGAAGACCTCGTTGAACTCGGCCTCACCGGTGATCTGCCGCAACGGCCGCACTTCTACGCCGGGCGCGGTCATGTCGCACAGGAAGTACGTCAGCCCCTTGTGCTTGGGCAGGTCCGGATCGGTGCGCGCGACCAGGATCGCGAACTTCGCCGTGTGCGCGAGGGAAGTCCACACCTTCTGCCCGTCCACCACCCAGTCGTCGCCGTCGCGGACCGCACGGGTCGACAGCGCCGCGAGGTCCGAACCCGCGCCGGGCTCGCTGAACAGCTGGCACCACACCTCTTCGCCCGTCCACAGGGGACGGAGGTAGCGGCGGCGCTGCTCGTCGGTGCCGAAGCGCAGGATCGTCGGCGCCGCCATGCCCAGGCCGATGCCGATCCGGTGCGGATCGTTGTCCGGCGCGCCCGCGGTGGCCAGCTCCTCGTCCACCACCTGCTGCAGTTCGCGGGCGGCGCCCAGCCCGCCCAGCCCGGCCGGGTAGTGCACCCACGCCAGCCCGGCGTCGAAGCGGGCGCGCAGGAACTCCAGCCGGTCGGTGGTCGCCGGGTCGTGCGCGGCGAGGAAGTCCGCGACGCCGCGGCGCAACTCCTCCGCGGTGGTCACGCCTTCGGCCCTCCCGCGACGTAGATGACCTGGCCGGAGACGAACCCGGCCTGCTCGCCGGCGAAGAACGACACGGTGTTGGCGATGTCCTCCGGCTTGCCCGCCCGGCCGACGGGAATCGCGGCGATCGCGGCCTTGGTGAAGTCCTCGAACGAGACGCCGACCCGCTCGGCGGTCGCCCTGGTCATGTCGGTGGCGATGAACCCGGGCGCGATCGCGTTGACCGTCACGCCGAACTTGCCCAGCTCGATGGCCAGCGTCTTGGTGAAGCCCTGCAGGCCGGCCTTGGCGGTGGCGTAGTTGGCCTGCCCGCGGTTGCCCAGCGCCGAGGTCGAGGACAGGTTGACGATCCGGCCCCAGCCCGCCTCGGTCATGTACTTCTGCGCCGCGCGGCTCATCAGGAACGAGCCGCGCAGGTGCACGTTCATCACCGTGTCCCAGTCCTCTTCGGACATCTTGAACAGCAGGTTGTCGCGCAGCACTCCGGCGTTGTTGACCAGCACCAGCGGTGCGCCGAGCTGCTCGGCCACCCGGGTCACCGCGGCGTCGACCTGCGCGGCGTCGCTGACGTCGGCACCGATCGCCAGCGCCCGGCCGCCCGCGCCCTCGATCGCCGCGACGGTGTCGGCGCACTGCTTCTCGTCGAGGTCGATCACGGCGACGGCGAAGCCGTCCTCGGCCAGCCGCACGGCGGTGGCGGCGCCGATGCCGCGCGCGGCTCCGGTGACGATCGCGACTCGGGGGTTGGACTGCGTCATGCTCTCTCTCCTTGACGGGGAACGGGTTTTCGCCTCAGGCTCGGTACTTCTTCAGCTCCCGGCGGGCCAGGGACCGCCGGTGCACCTCGTCGGGTCCGTCGACGATGTGCAGGGTTCGGGCGTGCGCGTACAGGTTCGCCAGCGGGAAGTCCTGGCTGACCCCGCCGCCGCCGTGGGCCTGGATGGCGCGGTCGATGACCCAGGTGACCATCTCCGGCACCGCCACCTTGATCGCCTGGATCTCGGTGTGCGCGCCCTTGTTGCCGACCGTGTCCATCAGCCACGCCGTCTTGAGAACGAGCAACCGGGTGGTTTCGATGCGGATCCGGGCGTCGGCGATCCACTGCTGCACCACGCCCTGGTCGGCGATCGGCCCGCCGAAGGCGACCCGCTCGCTGACCCGGCGGCACATCAGCTCCAGCGCCCGCTCGGCCATGCCGATCGCGCGCATGCAGTGGTGGATGCGCCCCGGTCCCAGGCGGGCCTGCGCGATGGCGAAGCCCTCGCCCTCCCCGGCGATGACGTTGGAGACCGGCACCCGGACGTCGTCGAACACGATCTCGGCGTGCCCGCCGTGGTCGCCGTCGGAGTAGCCGAAGACGTGCATGCCGCGCTTGACCCGCACGCCCGGGGTGTCGATGGGCACCAGGACCTGGCTCTGCTGGCGGTGCCGTTCCGCGCCGGGGTCGGTCTTGCCCATCACGATGAGGATCTTGCACCGGGGGCTCATCGCGCCCGAGGACCACCACTTGCGGCCGTTGATGACGTAGTGGTCGCCGTCGCGCTCGATGCGGGTGCCGATGTTGGTGGCGTCCGACGACGCCACGTCCGGCTCGGTCATGCAGAACGCGGAGCGGATCTCGCCTTCCAGCAGCGGTTTCAGCCACTGCGCGCGCTGCTGCTCGGTGCCGAACATCGACAGCACTTCCATGTTGCCGGTGTCCGGGGCCGAGCAGTTGGTGGCCTCCGGGGCCAGGTGCGGGCTGCGGCCCATGATCTCGGCCAGCGGCGCGTACTGGAGGTTGGTGAGCCCGGCACCTTCCTCGCCGGGCAGGAACAGGTTCCACAGCCCCCGCGCGCGGGCCTCGGCCTTGAGGTCCTCGACGATCGGCGGGTGCGCCCAGACGTCCGAGGCCGCGGCGGTCTGCTCGGCCAGCACGGGTTCGGCCGGGTAGACGTGCTCGGTCATGAACGCCGTGAGCCGCTCCCGCAGCTCCTCGGTCCGGTCGTCGAACGCGAAGTCCATGTCATACCTCCTGGAGGGCCGCGAGGCCCTGGGCGACCAACGGTGCGACGAGAGCGCCGACGTGGTCGAAACCCTCGCCGACGGTCTGCTTGCGGGTGAAGCGGTAGTGGATCCCTTCGAGGATCACCGCGAGCTTGAAGAACGCGAACGCGCGGTACCAGTCCAGCCCGGACAGGTCGGCGCCGCTGCGGCCGGCGTAGCGGTCGAGGAGTTCCCGCGCGGTGGGGAAGCCGTACTCGGGGCCGACGCCCTTGGTGATCGGGTTCCTCGGGATTCCGCGGAAGCCCTCCCAGTAGACCGCGAGCAGCCCCAGGTCGGTGAACGGGTCTCCGAGGGTGGCCATCTCCCAGTCCAGCACGGCCGCGATCCGCTGGTCGTCGACGATGACGTTGTCCAGCCGGTAGTCGCCGTGCACGATGGCCGCGCGGCTGGTCGCCGGCACGGTCGCGGCCAGGCGCTCGGAGAGCTCGTCGATGCCGTCGAGTTCCCGGCTGCGCGAGGCGGCGAGCTGCTTGCTCCAGCGGCGGACCTGGCGTTCCAGGAACCCCTCCGGGCGGCCGAAGTCGCCCAGTCCCACCGATTCCGGGTCGATCGCGTGCAGGTCCGCGAGCACGTCCACCAGCCGCATCGACAGCTCCCGGCGCTGTTCGACGCTCAGCCGCGCGGTCAGCTCCGGGGTGCGGTAGACGGTGCCGGGCACGTGGTCCATGACGTAGAACGGCGCGCCGATGACGGATTCGTCCTGGCAGAGCAGGCGGGTTCGCGGCACCGGGACGGCGGTCCCGGACAGCGCGGACAGAACCCTGTGCTCGCGGCCCATGTCGTGCGCGGTCGCCAGCACGTGGCCCAGCGGGGGCCTGCGGACCACGAACGTCCGTTCACCGTCGCCGACGAAGTAGGTGAGGTTCGACCGTCCACCTTGGACGATCTCGGCGTGCAGCGGGCCGCCGACGAGTCCGGGGAGCTCGGCGTCCAGGTGCGCCCGCAGGGCGGTGAGGTCGAGGCCGGGCAGGTCGTTCAACGGGTCTCCTGGGGTAGCAGCGCGTCCAGTGCGGCGCGGGTCCGGTCGGCGTCGGTGTGCAGCACGGCGCGCAGGCCGAGCTGCTCGGCGGCCTCGACGTTGGGCGGGGCGTCGTCGACGAAGACGGCCTCCGCCGGGGTCAGGCCGAGGCGTTCGAGGGTAAGCCGGTAGATCCGCGGGTCGGGTTTGCGCAGGCCCACGTCGCCGGAGATCACGGTGACCTCGAACAGCCCGTCGAGCACGTCCCACGGGTAGCTGTGGCCCCAGCTGTTGGACAGCAGCGCGGTGCGCACGCCCCGGTCGCGCAGCTCGCGCACGAGCGACAGCATCGCGTCGTCGTCGCGCATGTGCGCGAAGAGCCTGCCGAGCAGCCCTTCCGGGGCGACCGGGCCGCCGTCGGTGGTGCGCAGCCGTGGCGCGAGCGCGGCGTTGAACTCCTCGGCACCGATCTCGCCGGTCTCCAGGCGGTGGATCGGAGTGCCGTCGGGAGCGCTGCGCGACAGCCACTCCTTGAGCGCGGCGGAGTAGGTCTCGGGCCGGATGCCCTCTGCCGCGGTCCAGTCCGCGATCGCCTTCCGGCCGGAGGTGGTGAGCACCCCGCCGTAGTCGAAGATCGCCGCGCTGATGTTGGTCGAGGACATGCCTGGACCATACCGACTAGCCGGTATGTGTGCCAGGGTTCCGGGGCTCGTTTTGGGTGGCGGCGCGGGTGGCGGAACCTCAGGCGCCGCCTCGCTCCGGAATCTTTTTCCGACGTATGTCCAATACGACGGAAAAAGCTGTCCTCGCGAGGCGACGCCTGAGAACCCGCGGCGGTGCCGGTTGCTTGGGTGGGCTAAGCGGCTGGCGCCGCTTGAGGACGATGGTCGGGGTGGGTTCTGGTCCTGAACGCGGCGGGGCGGCTTGCCGTTGGGCAAGCCGCCCCGCCTCCCCCTCGGCTCAGGCGGCCTGGGTGGTGGCGGGCTCGTCCGTGCGGAGTGCGTCCGCGCCGTAGAGCTCCTGCAACCAGTCGGGCCGGTAGACGGTGTCCAGGTACCGCTCACCGAGGTCGGGAGCGATGGCCACCGCGGTCAGGTCGCTGTCCGGGTAGTCGGCCAGCCAGCTCATCGCGCCGCTGACCACGGTCCCGGTGGACCCGCCGAACAGGAACCCGCGCCCGGCCATCCGGTGGCACGCCCGGATGGTGTCGACCTCCTCGACCTCGACCACCTCGTCCACGTAGGACTCGTCGAGCATCTGCGGCCGGACGCTGGTGCCCAGCCCCGGGATCATCCGGCGCCCGGGCGGGCCGCCGAAGGTCACCGAGCCGACGCTGTCGACCGCGACCACGCGGACCGGCCGGTGCCACTGCCGGAAGAAGCGGGCGCAGCCCATCAGCGTCCCGGTGGTGCCCGCGCCGACGAACAGCACGTCCAGCATGGGGAACTGGCGGGCGATGGCGGGCGCGGTCCGGCGGAAGTGCGCCTGCCAGTTGCCCGGGTTCGCGTACTGGTTGAGCCAGACGTACCGGTCGTCGGAGTCGCACAGCGCGCGGACGTAGTGCAGCCGCGCGGCCAGGAAACCGCCGTTGGTCGCGGCCTCGCCGATGACGTGCACCTGACTGCCCAGCGCCTCCATCATCCGGATCGTCGCCGGGTTGCAGCGGGCGTCGGTCACGCACAGGAACCGGTATCCGCGGTTCGCCGCGATCATGGCCAGCGCCACGCCGAGGTTCCCGGACGAGGACTCGACCAGCACCGATCCGGGCCGCAGCAGCCCGTCGCGCTCGGCGGCCTCCACCATCTCGGTCGCGGCCTTGAGCTTGATCGAGCCTGCGAAGTTGAAGCCCTCGCACTTCAGGAAGAGCGAGTGTCCGAAGATCGACCGCAGGTCGACGTAGAGCTCGTCCTCGTTGAAGTCGAGGGGGGCGGAGATGACTGGCACGGTGACTCCCTACGGTGAAGCAGCACTTGGCGGCTGGTGCTCCTCCAGGCTCCGACTCGGGAGTCGCCGGATCGATGGTGTCGTCCCCCTCGCGCGCGGAGCCGACCCCCGAGCCCGGCTGGGGTCATCCCGCCCCGGCGGCGGGGGCCATCCCTACCCCGCTCCGGATCGGAGCTGAGCAGCGCCTTACCGGTGGCAGGTGAACGGCGGGAGCCATACCGGTGGGTCGACCTCGTGCCCCGAGGGGCCCGGGGTGCTGTCCCTACCCGGAGCCGGGGGCTCGCACCAAGCGGCTGTGGGGTCTGCCCGGTGGTTCGCCGCAGGCTTCCGGCGGATCGTTTCACCTCGTCCGGGGTACTCCGCGGACACATCGCGAAATGCCCACCTCCACAAGGGAGCTCACGTGCCGGGACACCCCGTCGAGGTCGCGCCGGACGACCTCACCGACAACACGACCACACCGGTCGGCACCGAACAGATCTTCGCCGAGGTGCTGGCCGGTGTCGTGCGCACCGAGCAGGTTTCGGTCCACAGCAACTTCTTCGACGACCTCGGAGCCGACTCCATGGTCATGGCCCAGTTCTGCGCCCGGGTGCGCAAGCGGGACGACCTGCCGTCGGTGTCGATGAAGGACGTCTACCGGCACCCCACGATCAGCAGCCTGGCCACCGCGCTGTCCGGCGACGAGGCGCCCGCGGCGCCCGCCCCGGAGCCGGCGCGGGTGGCCGAACCGGTGAGCAGGGCGCAGCACCTGCTCTGCGGGACGCTCCAGCTGCTGGCCTTCCTGCTGCTGGCCTGCGTCGGTTCGATCGTGCTGACCGCGGGCTTCGAGTGGATCTCCGAGGGCGCCGGCGTTGTCGGCATCTACCTGCGGGCCCTGCTGTTCACCAGCGTGACCTTCACCGCCGCGTGCGTGCTCCCGATCCTCGCGAAGTGGACGATCATCGGCCGGTGGAAGCCCCGGGAGATCCGGATCTGGAGCCTGGACTACTTCCGCTTCTGGTTCGTCAAAACGCTGGTGCGGGCCAACCCGCTCGCCCTGTTCACCGGCTCCCCGCTGAACGTGCTCTACCTGCGCCTGCTGGGCGCGCGGGTCGGGCGCGGCGTGGTGATCCTGACCAGGCACCTCCCGGTGTGCACTGACCTGGTGTCCATCGGCGCGGGCACGGTCGTCCGCAAGGACGCCTACGTCCAGAGCTACCGCGCGCACTCCGGGATGATCCAGACCGGACCGGTCTCCCTCGGCGAAAACGTGTTCGTCGGCGAGGCGTCCGTGGTCGACATCGGCACGTCCATGGGCGACGGCTCCCTGCTCGGCCGGTCCTCCTCGCTCCACGCCGGGCAGGCCGTGCCCGCGGGCGAGCGGTGGCACGGTTCCCCGGCGCAGCGGACCGGCATGGAGTACCCGGCGGTCGAACCCGCCCGCTGCGGCACCCTGCGCCGCGCGGTCTACGCCACGCTGCAACTGGTGGTGCTGCTGAGCATTTCGCTGCCGCTGGTGACCGGTGGCGCGACGATGCTGCTCACCGGCGTCCCGCGGCTGGCCCAGATCCTGCAGGCGGGCGAACTGGCCTTCACGTCCTGGGCGTTCTGGCGCGAGGCGCTGGCCGTGTCGCTGCTGCTGTTCTTCGGTGCGCTGGTGGTCGGCCTGCTGACGGTGGCGACGATCCCGCGGCTGCTCAACCTCGCCATCACTCCGGGCAAGGCGTACCGGCTCTACGGCATCCGGTTCTGGGCCCAGCGGGCCATCGCGCGGATGACCAACAGCAAGTTCCTCATGTTGCTGTTCGGCGACAGCTCCTACGTCGTGCCCTACCTGCGCTGGATCGGGTACCGGCTGACCCCGGTCGTGCAGACCGGGTCGAACTTCGGCACCGAGGTCAAGCACGACAACCCGTTCGTGACCACGGTCGGCAGCGGCACGATGGTCGCCGACGGGCTCTCGGTCATCAACGCCGAGTACTCGAACACGTCGTTCCGCGTGGCCGAGGCGAAGGTCGGGCCGCACAACTTCCTCGGCAACCACATCGTCTACCCGCCCGGCGGGCGGACCGGCGACGACTGCCTGCTCGCGACCAAGGTCATGGTTCCCATCGACGGCAAGGTCCGCGAGGGCGTGGGGCTGCTGGGCGCGCCCAGCATGGAGATCCCGCGCACGGTGCAGCGGGACAAGAGCCTGGAGGTCGCCGACCACGAGCGGCACAGCAGGCTCCGCATCAAGAACCGGCACAACCTCGCCACCATTGGCTGGTTCCTGCTGGTCCGCTGGGTGCACCTCTTCGTCGTCACCGTGCTGGCCGGGGCAGCGGCCGACCTCTACGGGCACATGGCGTCCTGGTCGGTCGCGCTGGCCACCGTCCTGGTCCTGCTGTTCACCGTCGCCTACAACGTGCTGGTCGACCGGATCGTCACGAAGGTCCACCCGCAGCGGCCGATGTTCTGCTCGATCTACGACCTCCGCTTCTGGCGGCACGAGCGGTACTGGAAGGTGCCGGAGACCGACTACCTGGCGATGTTCAACGGCACCGCGTTCAAACCGCTGCTGTGGCGGCTGATGGGTGCGCGGGTCGGCAAGCGCGTCTTCGACGACGGCTGCTACATCTCCGAGCGCAGGCTGACCGCGATCGGCGACGACGCGATCCTCAACGTGGGCAGCAAGATCCAGTGCCACTCGCAGGAGGACGGGTCGTTCAAGTCCGACCACAGCGAGCTGGGCAGCCGTTGCACGGTCGGCATCAGCACGCTCGTGCACTACGGCGTGACCGTGGGCGACGACGCGGTGCTGGGGCCGGATTCCTTCCTGATGAAGGGCGAGTACGTACCCGACCAGGCGCAGTGGGTCGGGAACCCGGCGCGGGAACTGGCAGGCGAAAGGGCAGTGGCATGAGGACCGACCGCATGAGGACCGACGCCGAGTTCTGGAGCGACGTGCTGTCCGCGGGCGGGGGCACCTCGATTCCGCGCTGGACCGCCGTCCCGGCGGCGGGCGCCGCCGAGGATCTTGGCGCTGCCAAGGGTTCCGGTGCTGCCGAGGGTTCCGGTGCTGCCGAGGGTTCCGGTGCTGCCGAGGGGCCCGGGGTCGCCGAGCACTCTGGCGCCGCCGAGCGTCCCGGTGCTGCCGAACGTCCTGGCGTCGCGGAGCGTCCTGGCGCCGCTGAGCGTCCCGGTGTCGCCGAGCGCTCTGGCGCTGCCCAACGCTCCGATGCCGCCGAGCGTCCTGGCGCTGCCGAGCACCCCGGTGCCGCCGAGCGTCCCGGTGCCGCCGAACCCCCCGGAGTCGCCGAGCACGAGGAACCGCTGCCGCTGGAGCCGGTGCGCCGGCTGGCCGACGAGCTGGCGGTGCCGCTGGGCGCCGTGCTGCTCGCCGCGCACGCCAAGGTGCTGTCCGCGCTCTCCGGCGAGACCGAGGTGGTGACCGGCCGCGACGGGAGGCCGTGCCGGCTGTCCACCGGCCCGGTGACCTGGCGGGAGCTGGTCCTGGCCACTCACCGGACCGAGTCGGAACTGTTGTCGCGCAAGGGTTTCCCCGGGCTGACCGAGCCGCTGTTCGAGACTTCGTTCGGAGCAGGCGACCTCGCCGCCGACACCGTGCTGCACGTCGGCCTCCGCGGGGACCGGCTCGTGCTGCGCTACCGGACCGAGGCGCTGGACGCCGGGGCCGCGGCCCGGATCGCGGGCTACCACCGGACCGCGCTGGAGCTGATCGCGGCCGACCCGGACGCCGAGCACGGGCGCCAGAGCCTGCTGTCGGTCGAAGAGCTCCAGCACCAGCTCGACGACCTGGCCGGTCCGCGCCGGGAGCTGCCGGACCGCCGGTTCCACGAGCTGTTCGAGGCCAGGGCCGCGCTGCACCCGGACGCCGTCGCGGCCGTGCAGGGCGACCGGCGGTGGACCTACGGCGAGCTGAACTCCCGCGCCAACCGGCTGGCCAGGGCGCTGCTGGCGCGCGGGCTGCGCCGGGAGGGCGTCGTCGCCGTGGTGACCGAACGCGACCTGGACTGGATGGCCGCGGTCATCGCGATCTTCAAGGCGGGCGGCGCGTACCTGCCGATCGAGCCGCACTTCCCGGCCGACCGCATCGCGACCACGCTCACCCGCGCGGAGTGCTCGCTCGTGCTGACCGAACCGGAAAGCACGACCACATTGGACCAGGCGCTCGACGAACTCCCCGCTGTGCGGCGGATCTTCATCACCGACGCGTACGAGGAGGAGCACGACGACAGCGATCCCGGGGTGGCCGTGACCCCGGACCAGCTCGCCTACATCTACTTCACCTCGGGTTCGACCGGCGAGCCCAAGGGCGCCATGTGCGAGCACGGCGGCATGCTCAACCACCTCTTCGCCAAGATCGACGACCTGGAGATCGCCGAGGGGCAGGTGGTCGCGCAGACCGCCCCGCAGTGCTTCGACATCTCGCTGTGGCAGCTGGTCTCGGCGCTGCTGGTCGGCGGGCGCACGCTTCTGGTCGAGCAGGAGGTGGTCCTCGACGTCGAGCGGTTCGTCGACCGGATCGCCGAGGGCCGGGTCGGCGTGCTCCAGGTCGTGCCGTCCTACCTGGAAGTCGTTCTGTCCTATTTGGAGGATCATCCCCGGGAGCTGCCGGACCTGCGGTGCGTTTCGGTCACCGGCGAGGCGTTGAAGCTGGAGCTCGCGCACCGCTGGTTCGCCACCGAACCGGGAATCCGGCTGGTCAACGCCTACGGGCTGACCGAGACCTCGGACGACACCAACCACGAGGTCATGGACCGGCCTCCGGAAGGGGACCGGGTGCCGCTCGGGCCCGCGGTCAACAACGTCAGCGTCCGCGTCGTCGACGAGCAGCTGTCCCCGGTGCCGCTCGGCGCACCCGGCGAGATCGTCTTCTCCGGGATCTGCGTCGGCCGCGGGTACGTCAACGACCCGGAGCGCACGAAGCGCGCGTTCACCACCGATCCGCACCGCCCCGGCCAGCGGCTCTACCGCAGCGGCGACCAGGGGCGCTGGCGGCCGGGCGGGAAGCTGGAGTTCCTGGGCCGCCGGGACACCCAGGTCAAGATCCGCGGTTTCCGCATCGAGATCGGCGAGATCGAGAACACCCTGCTGCGGGTGCCCGGGGTCCGCGACGGTGCGGTGGTCGTCGCCGAACGGGCCGGTCAGAACAAGCACCTGGTCGCGTTCTACTCCGGTCCGCGGGAGCTGGACGGCGAACTGCTGCGGGAGCGGCTGGCCGCGGCGCTGCCGGAGTACATGGTCCCGTCGGACTTCCACTGGCGGGAGCAGCTGCCGCTGACCGCCAACAGCAAGATCGACCGCAAGGTCCTGACCGCGCTGGCCGAGGAACTGGGCGCGGCCCGGGACGACTACCGCGCGCCGAGCACGCCGACCGAGCGGCGGCTGGCCGCGGCGTGGGCGAAGGTCCTCGGCGTGCCGGAGGACGAGGTCGGCAGGCACGACGACTTCTTCGACCGCGGCGGAACCTCGCTGTCGGCGGTGAAGCTGGCGATCGGGCTCAAGCGGGAGATCTCGCTCGCCGACATCACCCGGCACCCCGTGCTGGCCGACCAGGCCGAGCTGGCCGACGACCGGGCGGGCGTCCACACCGGACTGCTGCAACAGCTGTCCGAATCGGACGGTCCGGCGCTGGTGTGCTTCCCGCCCGCGGGCGGGAACGCGGTGAACTTCCGCCCGCTGGCCGACGCGCTGCACGGGATCCGGGTGTTCGCGGTGGAACTGCCGGGGCACGATCCGGCCGGGAGCCCGGAGTTCGCCTCCCTGGAGCAGGTCGTCGACCGCGTCGTCGCCGAGATCGAAGCGCGGGGGTTGACCGGGGTTCTGCTGTGGGGCCACTCGTCGGGTGCGGCGTTCGCGCTGGCGGTGGCGCGGAAGCTGCGCGATGTCCAGCGCGTGTTCGTCGGAGCGCAGCTGCTCGGCGACGCCGCCGGACGGCGGGCGGCGATCACCGAGCTGGACGGGCGCGGCGACGCCGAGATCGCCGCCGACCTGGACCTGCCCGACGCGCGCACCGGAGCCGCCTTCCGGCACGACTTCGCCTGCGCCAACCGGTACCTCGCCGAGTTGCTGGAAACTCCGCCGGAACCGAAGCTGTCCGTCCCGGTGACGGCGGTCGTCGCCGCCGACGATCCGCTCACGGCGGAGTTCCGGGAACGCCACGGGGAGTGGCGGACGCTGGCCGAGCACGTCGACCTGGTCGAACTCGCCGACGGCGGTCACCACTTCCCGCGCACCCGCCCGTCCGAAGCCGCCCGAGCCGTGCTGCGCGCGGCGTCGCTGCTGGCTTCCCCGTGAGCTGCCTGCTTCTTCGAGAAAGGAGAACGAGATGGAGCCCACCTCCGCATCCCTGCTCGACCTGGACCTGCGACCGGGCAGGCCGCCGGTGCTGCGCGCGACCGGCGATCCGCCGGGCTGGGCGGCCGAGCACCGCGACGCGCTGCGCGCCGCCGTCACCGAACACGGCTCCGTCCTGGTCCGGGGACTCGGGATCGCGGACCGGGACCAGGCCATCGAGGTCTTCCGGCGGATGGGTAGCACGCTGATGACCGAACGTGAGGCGTTCGCGCCGAGGCAGACCTACGCCGAGGGCGTGTACTCGTCGTCGAAGTGGCCGCAGAACCAGCCGATGTGCATGCACCACGAGCTGAGCTACCTGCTGGAGTTCCCCGGCATGATGATGTTCTCCTGCCTCACCGCTCCGGTGGAGGGCGGTGCGACCGCCGTCGCCGACGCGCCGACCGTGCTCGGTGAACTGCCCCCGGACCTGGTCGAGCGGTTCGAGCGGGAGGGCTGGATGCTCGTCCGCAACTACAACGAGGAAATCGGAGCGTCCATCGAGGACGCGTTCGGAACGGCGGACCGGTCCGCGGTCGAGAACTACTGCCGGGCCAACGAGATCGAGTTCGAGTGGCAGCCCGACGGCGGGCTGCGCACCTGGCAGCGCCGCCACGCCGTCGTGCGCCACCCGGTCTCCGGGAAGCGCTGCTGGTTCAACCAGATCGCGTTCCTCAGCGAGTGGACGATGGCGCCGGAGGTGCACGAGTACCTGGTCGACGTCTTCGGAGCGGAAGGGCTTCCGTTCAACACCCGCTTCGGCAACGGAGATCCGGTCGGCGAGGACGTCGTGGCGACGCTCAACGAGATCTACGACACCAACACCGCGCGGGAGCCGTGGCAGGACGGCGACTTGCTGCTGGTCGACAACGTGCGGACCGCGCACAGCCGGGAGCCCTTCGGCGGGGAACGCGAGGTGCTCGTCGCTATGACCGATCCGGTGCGGCTGGCAGACTGCACGACCGGGTAAACCTAACCTAACCTAACCACTGGAGGAGTCGAATGTCGGAGCTGACCGTCCCACCGTTCGCGGTGATTTCCGGAGCCCAGGTACAGAACGCCTTGCTGGGGCGCGAGAAGCAGGTCGTGGACCTGGTCGAGGCGACCTACCGGCTGCACGACGAGGGCGACTCGGTGAACCCGCCGTCGTACTTCCTGCGGTTCCCGGACCGGCCGTCCGACCGGATCATCGCGCTGCCCGCGTCGGCGGGCGGGCAGGTGCGGGTGGACGGGCTGAAGTGGATCTCCAGCTTCCCTGGCAACGTGTCCGCGGGCATCCCGCGCGCCTCGGCGGTGCTGATCCTCAACGACCACGACACCGGGTACCCGTTCGCCTGCCTGGAGAGCTCGATCATCAGCGCCACCAGGACGGCGGCCTCGGCGGCGCTGGCCGCCGACCGGCTCAGCCGCGACCGGGCCCGCCCGGCGCGCGTCGGGTTCTTCGGCGTGGGGCTGATCGCCCGGTACATCCACACGTTCCTGGCCGGTACCGGCTGGTCGTTCGACGAGATCGGCGTGCACGACCTGTCCACCGAGCACGCGGCGGGCTTCGCCGGCTACCTGGAGCAGTCCGGCGCCACCGGCAAGATCACCGTGCACGACAGCGCGGAGTCGCTGATCCGCAACAGCGACCTGGTGGTCTTCGCCACCGTGGCCGGTGAACCGCACGTCAGCGAGGTGTCCTGGTTCGAGCACAACCCGCTGGTGCTGCACGTGTCGCTGCGCGACCTGGCGCCGGAGATCGTGCTCGCGTCCACCAACATCGTCGACGACGTCGAGCACTGCCTGAAGGCCAACACCTCGCCGCACCTGGCCGAACAGCGCACCGGGAACCGGGACTTCCTGGACGGCACCCTCGCCGACGTCATGGCCGGGCGGGTCCGGCCCGCGGCCGACCGGCCGCTGGTGTTCTCGCCGTTCGGCCTGGGCGTGCTCGACCTGGCGGTGGGCAAGTACGTCTACGACGAGGTTTCGCGGGCCGGCGAGCTGCACGTGATCGAGGACTTCTTCCACGAGCTCCGCCGCTACGGCTGAGCGGTGTCGTGCCGACCCCCGCGCCCGGCCGGCGCGGGGGTCAGTTCCCGGTGGCGATCTCCGCGAGCAGGCTCTGGACGCGGTGGTCGATGTCGTCGCGGATCCTGCGGACCTCGTCCACCGGCCTGCCTGCCGGGTCGTCCAGCTCCCAGTCGAGGTAGCGCTTGCCGGGGAAGACCGGGCAGGCGTCGCCGCAGCCCATCGTGATGACCACGTCCGCGGCCTCCACGGCGTCGGTGGTGAGCTTCTTGGGGAACTCCTGCGAGAGGTCGAGGCCGAGTTCTTCCATGACGACCAGCACGGCGGGGTTGATGGTCTCGGCCGGTGCCGACCCCGCCGAACGGACCCGCACCCGCCCCTGGGAGCGGTGGTGCAGCAGGGCGGCGGCCATCTGCGAACGTCCCGCGTTGTGCACGCAGACGAACAGGACTTCGGGTGTTGCGGACACGGTTGCTCCAGGGTTCATGACGATGTCGGGCGGAACCAGCGCCGCGCGGCGAGCGAGGCGTAGACCAGGGCGACGAGCACCGGGACTTCGATCAGCGGGCCGACGACCCCGGCGAGGGCCTGGCCGCTGGTGACGCCGAAGGTGCCGATGGCCACCGCGATGGCGAGCTCGAAGTTGTTGCCCGCCGCGGTGAACGACAGCGTCGCCGAGCGTTCGTAGTTCAGCCCGATCGCCTTGCCGAGGGCGAACGATCCGGCCCACATGATCGCGAAGTAGGCCAGCAGCGGCAGCGCGATGCGGGCGACGTCGGTGGGACGGGCGGTGATCTGGTCGCCTTGCAGGGCGAACAGGATCACGATGGTGAACAGCAGCCCGTAGAGGGCGACCGGACCGATCCTGGGCAGGAACCGGGTCTCGTACCACTCGCGGCCCTTGGCGCGTTCGCCGAGCCTGCGGGTCAGGTACCCGGCGACGAGCGGGACGCCGAGGAAGACCAGGACGTTCTTGGCGATCTCCCAGGCCGAGACTTCCAGGCCGACCACCGGGAGGCCGAGCCAGCCGGGGAGCACGGAGAGGTAGAACCAGCCGAGTCCGGCGAACGCGATCACCTGGAACACCGAGTTCAGCGCGACCAGCACGGCGGCGGCTTCCCGGTCGCCGCAGGCGAGGTCGTTCCAGATGATCACCATGGCGATGCAGCGGGCCAGGCCGACGATGATCAGCCCGGTGCGGTACTCGGGCAGGTCCGGCAGGAAGACCCAGGCGAGTGCGAACATCAGCGCCGGACCGAGGACCCAGTTCAGCACCAGCGAGGAGATCATCAGGCGCTTGTCGCCGGTGACGGCGTCGAGCCGGTCGTAGCGGACCTTGGCCAGCACCGGGTACATCATCACCAGCAGGCCCAGCGCGATCGGCAGCGAGATCCCGTCGACCTGCACCGCGTCCAGCGCCGGGCCCAGGCCCGGGACCCACCGCCCGGCCAGCAGGCCGGCCACCATCGCCGCCCCGATCCACACCGGCAGCAACCGGTCCAGCGCCGACAGCCGAGCCGCGACCGGAGCAGTGGCCTGCTCGGCAGTCCGGCTCATGCGGTCACCGCCTCGGCGTCGGCGGGCAGCAGCACCATCGACACCGCGCGCAGGGTCTCCGGCCGCACCCGGTAGTAGATCCAGGTGCCGCGCCGTTCGCCCTCGATCACCCCGGCCTCCCGCAGCACCTTGAGGTGGTGCGAGATCGTCGGCCCGGACAGGTCGAAAGGTCCCGTCAGATCGCACACGCACGCCTCACCGCCCGCGTGCGAGGCGATCAGCGACAGCAGCCGCAGCCGGACCGGTTCTCCGATGGCCTTGAACACCCGGGCCAGCTCCGCCGACTGCCCGGCCGTCAGCGGCACGCGCATCAACGGCGAGCAGCACAGCGCGGTGTCCCCATCCTGATTCGACATGCACCTAACTTGACACACATCGAAACAGGGAGCAAGCTGCTGTTTAGATAAACATCTAGACAGGAGCCGTGATGTCCCGCATCCAACTCGCCCTCCGCGTCGGTGACCTGGAGGGCTCGATCTCCTTCTACTCCAAGCTCTTCGGCGTCGAACCGGCCAAGCGCAGGCCCGGCTACGCCAACTTCGCCGTCGCCGAACCACCGCTGAAGCTGGTCCTGCTCGAAGGGGAACCCGGCCAGGACGCCGCTATGGACCACCTCGGCGTCGAGGTCGACGACACCGCGACCGTCGACGACGCCACCCGCCGGCTCTCGGAGCTGGGGCTGTTCACGCAGGTCGAGAACGACACCACCTGCTGCTACGCGCGCCAGGACAAGGTCTGGGTGCACGGCCCCGGCCGGGAACCGTGGGAGGTCTACGTGGTCAAGGCCGACTCCGAGACCGCGGGCCAAGCACCCGACCTCCAGGTCGAACAGGGGGAGGCCCGCACCGCCTGCTGCTGAACGGTCCTCCCGGCGCTCAGGTGCCCGCCAGGCAGAATGTCGCCCGGAACCAGGATGTTGCCGGACGTCACGGGCGGAGGAGGACGCGGTGCAGTCGGTTGGCGTGATCGGGCTCGGGCCGATGGGGGCGAACCTCGCCCTGCGGCTGGCGGACGCGGGATACGACGTCGTCGCCACCTCGCGCAGCGAGGTGACCCGGGAAGCCGCCGCGCAGCAAGGGGTCCGCGTCGTCGGTGACGTGCCTGCGCTGGCCGCGCGGCTGCGGGAGACCGGGTCCGAGCCGGTGGTCGTGGTGTCGCTCCCGGCGGGCCCGCAGGTGCGGGCGGCGGCGGAGGAACTGCTCGGCGCGGGCGGCCGGTTCGTCGTGATCGACACCAGCACGTGCGCTCCCGCCGACGCTCGCGCACTGGCCGAGGACCTGCACGCCCGGGGCTGCGCGGTCGTCGACGCGCCGGTCTCCGGTGGTCCGACCGCCGCGCGGGCGGGCTCGCTGTCGGTCATGGTCGGCGGGACCGAGGACGACATCACCGCCGCCGACGAGGTGATCCGCGCGTTCGCCGGGCGGGTCGTGGTGTGCGGAGGGCCCGGTGCGGGCCAGATCGCCAAGGCGTGCAACCAGCTCGTCGTCACCGCCAACATCGCCGTGGTCGCCGAGGCGCTGGTGACCGCCTCGGCGCTGGGCGCCGATCCGGCGGCCGTGCGCGAAGCCCTGCTCGGCGGCTACGCCGCCAGCCGCATCCTCGAACTGCACGGCGACCGCATGCTGCGCCGAGACTTCACCCTCGGCGCCGCCGCGCGCACGCAGCTCAAGGACATCGGCATCATCCGGGAGCTGACCGAGGGCGTGGTGGACAACCAGGTCTTCGAGGCCGCCGCCCGCACGATGGCCGAGCTGGTCGAGTCCGGTGGCGGCGACCTCGACCACAGCGCCGCCGTGCAGGTCGTCGAGCGGCGGGCGGGCCACCGGCTGGGCTGATCCGCAGGCATGTCAAGCCGCACGCCGCCGGAAAATCGGTGCGCGATTCTCACTCCGGGAAACTCGGTGGTGGCCCGCCGCAAGAATTCCCCTGCGCCGCAAGGGTAAGAGTCCACATGCACTCTTCCGGCCGAGCCGGGTCACCGGCGGTGAGCCCGCTGCGATGAACGAGTGTTGCCGGAATCTCCCGCGTGGCGCGGAACTCCACGCCCGCGGCGGTTGTGCGCGGGAGCATCGCTCACTCTCGGTCGAACGCCGGGAAACCTGGCAATCACGGGAAAACGAGTTTCGTTGACGTCGTGCCTACTGGTCAGTAAGTATCTCTCCGCCGCGCGGCTCAACCTGGTGTTCTCCGACGATTCCCGAGGTGAGGCCAATGAAGTCCGCCCTTCGTCCGCTGACCGCGACCGCGCTGGTCGCCGTCGCCGCCCTGGCGTTCACGCCGCAGGCCGCGGCAGCTTCGTTCGACATCAACTTCGACTGCTCCGGCGACTCGCCGGTCGGCGAGCAGAAGTTCACCCTGGGCCAGAGCACCGACGTGACCGCGCCGGCGACGGTCGCGCCGGGTGCCGCGCTCGACATCGTCATCGACCCCGCGCCGAACACGGTTCCGGGTGAGGTCAACGGCTACACCGTCAAGCGGGTCGAGCAGATGGACCTGCGGATCCCGATCCCGGCCAACTCGACCTACGTCTCGGCCGACCTGGCCGGCGGGTCCGGCCTAGGTCCGAACCCGCCGACGATCACCCTGGAGGGCAACGTCGCCGTCCTGCACCTCGACGGGCCGCTCAACGGCGGCCAGCCGTTCGAGCTCCCGACGGTCACCGCCCACCTCACCGCGGGGGACTCCGGCACGATCGAGACCAAGCTGGCGGGCACCAGCTACGACGACCCGGGGCTGACCTTCACGGCCGTCGTGTCGTCGGTCATCGGCGACCAGAGCGTGCCGTCGCGGTGCTTCCCCAACCCCAACCCGGTGCTCACCACCACGACCATCGGCTGACCGCTTCCGGCCGCTGGAACGGCGCCCGTCCGGCCACCACCGGACGGGCGTCGCGTTCGCACTTGACGGAGTGAGTACTCACTCCGTAGCTTCGAAGGCATGGCGGAAACCAAACCCAGGCGCCGCGCGCCGGGCATGACTCCCGAACAACGCAGGCAGATGATCGTGGCCGCGGCGCTGCCGCTGGTCGCCGAACGCGGAGCGGCGGTGACGACCGCGCAGGTCGCGCGCGCCGCCGCGATCGGGGAGGGGACGATCTTCCGCGTCTTCAAGGACAAGGACGAGCTGATCGACGCGTGCGTGGCCGAGGTGCTCAGCCCCGATCACACCGTGCGGGAGATCGGTTCGGTCTCCCTGGACCAGCCGCTGGCGGACCGGCTGGCCGAGGCCGCCGACGCACTGGCCGCCGACTTCGGGCGGATCACCGCGATGATGGCCGCGCTGCACGCCTCCGGCCGCGCCCGCAGGCCCGGTCCGGACCGGCCCCCGCAGGCCGACCGCGACGAGTCGATGGCCGCCGTCCGCGACGCGATGGCCGAGCTGTTCGAGCCGGAGCGCGCCACGCTGCGGCTCCCCGCCGAGCAGCTCGCCGCGATGTTCCTCGGACTGCTGTTCACGCGCTCCCGGATCCACACCGGGCTGGACACCGCCGAACTCGTCGACACCTTCCTCAACGGAGCCATCAAGGAGGAGCAGGCATGACCGTCGTGCTGAACCACACCATCGTCCCGGCCGCCGACCACCGGGCCGCCGCGGACTTCTTCGCCGGGATCATGGGCCTGGAGCGGCTGGAACCCCAGGGCGCGAGCGGGCACTTCGAGCCGGTCCGGGTCAACGACTCGCTGACGCTGGAGTTCATGGCGGTCGAGGACGCCCAGCCGCACCACCTGGCCTTCGACGTCGACGCGGCGGAGTTCGACGCGATCCTCGCCCGGATCAGGGAGCGAGGCGTGGTGTTCGGCAGCAGCCCGCGCGAGCCCGGCAACGGGCGCACCGACCACCCGCTGTGCGAGCGCGGGTTCTTCTTCAGCGACGAGTCCGGGAACCTCTACGAGGTCATGTCCGCCTGATCAGCGGCAGGTGCCGAGCATGTCCTGCAACGCGGTCCGCTCCTGCGGGGTGACGGTGAGCGCGTAGGCGTTCTTGACCTCGATCCAGTCGGTCGCGTAGTCGCACCAGTACCCGGCGGCGGGCTTCCAGGTCGACGGGTCCTGGTCGCCCTTGGCCCGGTTGGAACCGGCGTCGACGGCGAGCAGCTGCGGCGACCGGAGGTCGTTGGCGAACTCCGAGCGCCGCTGCGCGGTCCAGTCCTTCGCGCCGCTGCGCCACGCGTTGGCGAGCGGAACGGTGTGGTCGATGTCCAGTTTGGACGGATCGGTGATGGTTTCACCGGTGTAGGCGCTGGTCCACGAGCCCGAGGTGGCCTCGCAGGCGCCGTTGACCCGCACCCCGGAGCCGTCGCGTTCGAGGACGGCCTCGCGGGTGTTGCAGTTCCTGCCCGCCTGCGGCTGGGCGGTCCAGTGCTCGAAGCTGTCCCGGGAGTAGCCGTCCATGGTCCCGGCCGGTGCGACCTTCAGCGCGGCGAGCTGCTCGGCGGCCGGGCCGGACGCGGCGGCGGGCTCGTCGTCGAGCCAGCCGGACTCGAACACCAGCCAGCCCGCGCCCAGCAGCACGAAAGCGACGACCGTGGTCCACAGCGACTTCTTGGGCATGCCCCGGATTCGATCACGTTCCCCGGTTCGTGCCCATACGCCGAAGGGGGAGATCACAGCCCGCCGCGGGAGATCGCGGCGACCGTGCGGCCGAATCCTGTTGCGGCGCAACGGTTTGCGGCGAGCAGAAGAGGTCCCTCCGGGACGGGGGACCGGAGGGACCTCTTCACCCGCGCGCCCGCGGCGCGCGGAACGGACGAGCCTGGCGCTCAGCTCAGGCGTTGTCCTCCTTCAACATGTCGGAGCACTTCTCACCGATGGCCATAGTGGTGATGTTGGGGTTCACCGCCACCAGGAACGGCATCGCCGAGGCGTCGGCGACCCGCAGGCCCTGCACGCCCTTGACCCGCAGCCGCGCGTCAAGCGGGGCGTCGTCGCCCGAACCCATCGGCACCGACGCCGCCGGGTGGTAGACCGTGTTGTGGGTCTTGCGGATGTAGTCGGCGATCTCGTCGTCGGTGACCACGTCCGGGCCCGGGTGCAGCTCGGCACCGGCCCAGCCCTGCATCGCCTGCTGCGAGACGATCCTGCGGGCGAGCTTGATGCCCTCGGTCATGACCCGCATGTCGTGCGGGTCGGTGAAGTAGCGCGGGTCGACCTTCGGCTTGTCCCGGAAGTCCCGGCTGCGCAACCGGACCGTGCCGGTGGAGCGGGCGCGGGTGACGTTCGGGGTCAGGCAGAAGCCGTTTTCCGTGGTCGGGTAGCCCTGCCGTGCGGTGTGCATGTCGAACGGCACCGAGCCGTAGTGGAACATCAGGTCCGGCCGGTCCAGGCCCGGCTCGGTGGTGGTGAAGATGCCGATCTCCCACCACTGCGTGGAGTCGGTGACCATCGGCTGCCTGGCGTCCCAGCCGATGACGCCTTCGGGGTGGTCCTGCAGGTTCGAGCCGACGCCGGGGGAGTCGACCAGCACGTCCACCCCGACCTCACGCAGGTGCTCGGCGGGCCCGATGCCGGAGAGCATCAGCAGCTTCGGGGTGTCGATGGCGCCCGTGGACAGCACCACCTCGCGCCGCGCCGCGATCCGGCGGGTGTGGATCAGGTCGGGGGCCAGGATCTCCACGCCGGTGGCGCGCTTGCCGTCGAAGGTGACCTTCTTGGCGCGGGCCTCGGTGCGGACCTCGAGGTTCGGCCGCTTGCCCATGATCGGGTGCAGGTAGGACACCGACGATGACGAGCGGGTGCCGTCCTCGCGGGCGTTGATCTGGAACCAGTTCGCGCCGTGGGTGACGGTCTTGCCGGAGTTGAACTCGGTGATGGGGATGCCCGCCTGCTCGCACGCCTGGAGCAGAGCCACGCCCGACGGGTCCTTCGGCGGGACGCTGCGCAGGGTAACTGGACCGCTGCGGCCGTGGTGCTCGCCTGGGCCGTCGTTGGTTTCCAGCCGTTTGTAGAGGGGGAAGATGTCCTTGGCGCCCCAGCCGGTGGCGCCCATCGACTCCCATTCGTCGAGGTCCTCGGCCGGGGCCCAGAACGCGATGCACGAGTTGTGCGAGGAACAGCCGCCGAGCACGCGGGCGCGGGCGTGCCGCATGAACGAGTTGCCGTTGGCCTGCGGTTCGATCAGGTAGTCCCAGTCGTATCCGGACTCCAGCAGCCCCATCCAGCGGTTGAGCTCCAGGATCGCCTTGTCGCCCACATCGGACGGTCCGGCCTCCAGCAGGCAGACGGTCACGTCGGGGTCCTCGGACAGCCGGGCGGCCACCGCGGCACCGGCACTGCCACCGCCGACCACGACGTAGTCGAAGACGTCGTCGAACTGTTCGGTCATGTCGTATCTCCGTTTCAGCTCAGGAAGTCGCGGGCTCGACGTCGGGGGTGGTCTGGGGAGCCGCGTGGTCGGCGAGCACGCCGACGCGGTGGCGCTGCACGAACCAGTAGTAGGCGAAGCCGCCCACCGCGGCGATGCCGACGAACAGCGCCGCGCTCCACTGCAGGTACCAGTGGAACGGCGGGGTCGCGTTGTAGACCTCCTGCCGCGGCCAGGCCAGGTTGATCGTCATGCCCAGGCCCCACAGCACGGCGAGGACGTTGACCGGCAGCCCGAACCTGCCCAGGCAGAACCTGCCCTCCTGCTTTTTCGACGACCACTTGCCGCGCAGCCGCGCGATCAGCATCGGAATCGTGACCAGCAGGTACGAGACGTAGATCAGGATGATCGCCAGGCTGGTGACCGCGGAGAAGATCTGCGGCTGGCCGATGTTGACCACCAGCAGGGCCACCGCCAGCACGCCGATGATGATCGCGGGCACCACCGGGGTCTGGAACCGCGGGCTGACCCGGGCCAGCTTCGACCCGCCGGGCAGCGCGTTGTCGCGGGCCATGGCGAAGGCGATCCGGATCGCGGCGGTGTGCACCGCCAGCACGCACACCGTGATCGCGATGAACACGACCACGAGGAACATCCGGCCGATCATCGGGCCCAGCGCGTCGGTGAGCACGAACTGCAGACCGGTCGTGGTCAGCTCCGGCGCGTTGAGGTCGCGCGCGGCCATCAGCGCCAGCAGGATGATCAGCCCGCCCAGCACGAACGAGGCGACCAGCGACCGCAGGATCGCGCGCGGCGCGTTGCGGCGCGGGTCGATGGACTCCTCGCCCAGCGAGGACGCGGTGTCGAACCCGTACATCACGTACGAGGAGGCGAGGGCGGCGACCAGGAACGCGCCGAGGTAGCCGCCGGAGTAGGCCGAGCCGGTGTTGTTCGTCTCCAGCACGACCTCCGGCCCGCGGGTGGCGGCCACCGCCAGGAACAGGATCAGCAGCACCGCGGCGATCAGCTCGATGAACACGCCCGCGCTGTTGATGCGGGCCATCAGCTTCACGCCGAAGGCGTTGATCAGCGTGGTGAACACGATCAGCGCGGTGGCCAGCACGACGCCGTTGGCGGCCGCGTCGGTCTCCCCGGAGCCGTCGCCGACGAACTGGAACACGCCCCAGATCTCGGGCAGCGTGTGCTGGTAGGCCAGCGCGGTCGCCGCGATCGACACGATCGACGCCAGCAGCATCATCCAGCCGGCGAGCCAGCCGACGTGCTTGCCGCCGAGCTTCTTCGACCAGTTGTAGACCGAACCCGCGATGGGGTAGTGGGATGCCAGCTCGGCGAAGCTCAACGCCACCATCAACTGCCCGAGGAAGACCATCGGCCAGGACCACCAGTAGGCGGGACCGCCGAAGGACAATCCGAAGTAGGAGAGTTGGAAGGTGCCGGTGAGCACCGAGATGTAGCTGACGCCGGCAGCGAACGTGTGGAAGCTGCCGAGGGATCTCTTCAGTTTGTTGGTGTAGCCGAACTCGTTCAGCTCGGCGTCGCCGGTGGGCGCGCTCATGCCCCGAACTCCTTTCCCGATCCTTCCTTCCCGCGAGGGGGCGAGAAGGAAGGATTCGGGTGGTTGTTGCGCGTGAAAATGCCGTCCGCGACGGCGTGGATTCAGTTCGTGCGGACCTGCCGGTCTCCTCGTTGGAACGTCGTCAGGTCAGCGCGGCGAGAACCAGTTCTGCGGGCCGGGCCGCAGGTTCTGGTAGACGTGCTTGGCCTCCTGGTACTCGCCGAGTCCGGCGCGGCCGAGTTCGCGGCCGATGCCGGACTGCTTGAAACCGCCCCATTCCGCCTGCGGCAGGTAGGGGTGGAAGTCGTTGATCCAGACGGTGCCGTGCCGCAGCCGGTTGGCCACCCGCTGGGCCCTGCTCACGTCGGTGGTGAACACCGCACCGGCCAGGCCGTAGTGGGTGTCGTTGGCGATGCGGATCGCGTCGTCCTCGTCGGTGAACCGCTCGACGGTCAGCACCGGGCCGAAGGACTCCTCGGTCACCGCGTACGAGCCCTGCCTGACCTCGTCGAGCACGGTCGGCCGGTAGTAGTGCCCGTTCGCGTACTTCTCGCCGTCCGGCCGCGAGCCGCCGGTGCGCAGCACCGCGCCCTCGGCGACGGCCTTGGCCACGTAGTCGTCGACCTTGGCCAGGTGCGCGGCCGAGATCAGCGGACCGGTCTCGGCGTCGTCGTCGAACGGGCCGCCGATGCGGATCTGCTCGGCCCGCCGGACGATCTCGTCGACCAGCGCGTCGTGCAGGTCGTCCTGCACGATCAGCCGCGCGCCCGCCGAGCAGACCTGGCCGGAGTGCAGGAACACCGCGGTCAGGGCGTAGTCGACGGCGGTGTCGAAGTCGGCGTCGGAGAAGACGATGTTGGGGTTCTTGCCGCCCAGCTCCAGGGCGACCTTCTTGACCGTCGGCGCGGCGGCGGCCGAGATCAGCCTGCCGGTGTGCAGGCCGCCGGTGAACGACACCAGGTCGATGTCGGGGTGCTCGGCCAGCACCGAGCCGACCTCGGCGCCGGTGCCCAGCACGAGGTTGCCGACCCCGGCGGGCAGACCTGCCTCGGCCAGCGCCTTCATCAGCAGGATCGCGGTGGACGGGGTCAGCTCGCTGGGCTTGAGCACGAAGGTGTTGCCCGCCGCGATGGCCGGCGCGACCTTCCAGGCGACCTGCAGCAGCGGGTAGTTCCACGGCGTGATCAGGCCGCACACGCCGACCGGCTCGTAGCTGACCCGGCTGATCGAGTCCGGCGATCCGGTGTCGACGAGCTTGCCCGCGTCGGTGCCCGCGATCTTGCCGAAGTACCGGAAGCAGGCCGCGATGTCGTCCATGTCGTACTCGCTTTCCACCAGGCGCTTGCCGGTGTCCAGCGACTCGGCGCGGGCGAACTCGTCCTTGTCCCGCACGAGGATGTCGGCGACGCGGATCAGCAGGTCACCGCGCTCCCAGGCGGAGGTGGCGCTCCAGGTCCCGGCGTCGAAGGCGCGGCGGGCGGCGGCCACCGCGCGCACGGCGTCCTGCCTGCTCGCCTCGGCGACGGTGGCCGCCAGCGCCCCGTCGGCCGGGCAGTGGATCTCGCGGGTGCCGCCGGCTGCGGCCGGCACCCACGAACCGTCGATGAACAGCGTGGGCTCTGCGGTATCCGGCATGGATCTGTTGTCCCCGTTTTGTCGTTTGCGGTGCGAATTGGATCGGCGGGCGCTCAGGAGCCCGTGGACGTGCGGTTCACGTCAGCATGGCCGACATCGGCACAATCGGCGGGTCGAAGCGCCGGGAATCGAATGGCCGGCGCGGCAGAGCCGTCGGCGCGAATTTGTTCGCCGTCACCAGCACGCCTGCCGTGAAATTCACCTCCTGGCGATCAGGCCGGTGACGATCCTTTTCCGGCGATTCGCGGTGCGGATCCGCCGTTGTGCTGCGGGAGACCCTAACACCGTGGATGTACATCTGTACATGATCGGTTTGCGAAAGGACCGGAACGGAATCCGTTCAAGCGCGGTGAACAGGCGAAACGCACGCTGCGTGATGTGGGCCGCATCGCTGTAACGCTCGGTCGTGACAGGCTGTGGGGGCGGCCCACGCGCCTGATCCACCGAGGAGGATGGAGCACGATGTCGACCACGCAGCCCATGCCCGCGTCGCGGTCCGGGGCGCGCCCCAAGGACCCCGACCGCCGCGAGCGGATCGCACGCGCGGCGATCGCCGTGGTGGCCGAGCGCGGGATCGAGAAGCTCACCCACCGCGCCGTCGCGGCCGCGGCGGGTGTTCCGCTCGGGTCGACCACCTACTACTTCGCCTCGCTCGACGACCTGCTCGCCGAGGCCCTGCGGCACGCCGCGGCCGACGACGTCGCGCAGCTGCGGGAGTGGGCCGCCGGGATCGGCGAGTCCGACGACTTCGCCGCCGCGCTGGCCGACCTGGTGCTGCACTACCTCGGACCCGAGCTGTCGCGGACCGTGGTCGAGCACGAGCTCTACGTCGCCGCGCTGCACCGGCCCGCGCTGCGCCACGTCAGCACCGAGTGGGACCAGGCGCTGGCCGAGCTGTTCACCGCGCGCACCGACCCGGTCACCGGCAAGGTCCTGTCCGGCCTGTTCTGCGGACTGTTGCTGCAAGGTGTCGTCCGGGAATCGGTTCCGACACGAGACGAAATCGAGATCCTTTTCCGGCGGGTGCTGCACCCGGACGCAAAGAGCTGACCGAGCAGCGGATTTGCTCCGGTGTACGGGAGACCGACTCCGGATGTCCCGTCGTTTTCCCCAAAACAAACAGTTGATCTTAGCGCGGGCCGGGGTGAACAATGGCCCGCAGCGATCCGTTATCCCTGCGCAGCGTGACTGCGCCGCCCGCCGGTACAGCCCGGACGGAGCACATCGCAGGCCGCTTTCGGGGTGTACAACGGAATTTGCCGCGTCGGGGCGTGGCTCGCTCCCAGCACAAACTGTTGATCAACTTGAGCGGGGTGAGACCGTGGGGCACGAAGACAGGGAACTGGTGCCGTTGAAGGCCGATTTCGACACCGTCTGGTACGGATTCCGGCGTTCCCAGGTGAAGTTCTACCTCCAGCAGACCGAGGCCGAGGTCCGGATGCTGACCGAGGACCGGGATTCCGCGCTGAGCCAGGTCGCCGACCTGGCGGCCGAACTGGACCAGGCGCGGGCGGAGATCGAGGCGTTACGCGCGCAGCTGGACGAGGTCTGCCGCACTCCGGTGACCGAGCAGGGGCTGTCGGACCGGATGCGCCGGATGGTCCGGCTGGCCACGGACGAGGCCAACGAGGTGCGGGCCGCCGCGCAGGCCGCGGCCGAGCACGAGTGGGCCCGGTCCGAACAGGCCGCCGCCGAGCTGCGCGCCCGCTACGAGAACCTGGTGGCCGAGGCCGACCAGTGGCGGCGCCAGGCCGAGCAGCAGCGCAACGAGTCGCTGGCCCGCACCCGCGACGACATCCAGCGGATGGGCCGCGAGGCCGAACAGCACCGCAGGCGGCTCGACACCGAGGCCGAGGAGCGCCGCACGCAGATCGAGAAGGACTTCGAGATCTCGATGGCCGCCCGCCGCGAGGAGGAGATGCGGGTGCTGGCCGAGCGCGAGCAGGCCAGCCGCGCCGAGGCGCAGCGCCGGGTCCGGGAGGCCACCGCGGAGGCGCAGCGGCGCATCCGGCGGGCCGACGAGTACGCGGACACGATGCTGAAGATGCGCCAGGACCTCGCGGAGCGGGTGCGCGCGGCGCAGCGCGTGCTGTCGGCGGCGGAGCCGTTCCTGGCCGCCACCGAGGCGGGCGCGGCCGGTGAGGAGTCCGACGGCTACGTCAGCTCGACGATCCGCAATGGACATGTCCCGGCCGAGGAGGTCGACGTGCCCAAGCAGCGTGAGCCGGTCGGCGGTGCGCAGGAGGCCGAGCCGGTCGCCTGAACACCCGTCTTTGCTTGGCGGTGCCGGTAGCGGTGCCAGCTGCTCGGGTGGTGAAGCAGCTGGCACCGCCAAGCAAGCGTTACGGGCATTCCTTCCACTCGAAGTGGTAGGTCGTCTCGATGTTGCCGTCGGTCGAGTCCATCGACATGAAGCTGGTCTCGGCCGGGTCCGAGGTGCCCGCGTTGACGCGCAGTTCGGTGTTGATGTTGAAGTTGCGCTGCTCGCCGCACGGCTTGTACACGATCGCGCCGACCTCGGTCTCGTCGGTCACCTGCCAGTTGTCGCTGAGCGGTCCGCTGAAGGGCCGCTCGGAGTAGTGCGTTTCCGACATTCCCTGGAAGTAGTAGCTCGCCTTTTCCAGTCCGGTCGCGCCGGCGGCGAGATGGGCGAATCCGCGGTAGTCGGCACTGGCGATTCCGTAGGTGAATCCCTGCGGGATGTTCACCTTCAGATTCAGCTGGCAGTTCTTCCGGAACTCCGTGGGGTCGACTCCGGGTCCTACCTTTGCCAGGTAGTCGCTGTAGCTGACGGTGAACGAGGTGTTGTCCGGCGAGACCGCGACGGCGGCGGTGCCCGCGCGGCAGCCGGAGCCGTTCACGGTGGCCACGTCGATGGTGATCCGCCCGGCGGGCGGCGGGACGTCGTCGTGCGGGATGTCGTGCCAGCCGGCGGCGGGGATCATCGCAGAGGCCGCCAGAACGGCGGCCGAGAACGCAGTGAGCATGCCAAGCACCCTTCGGGAAAGGAATGGAGTCACCTGCTGCGAAGCTGAGAAGACGATAGCGGGATTCCCGGTGCCGGACATGCGCCTGAACGGCGTAAAAACCGCGGAACCGGTTCATGAACAATTCGTTGAAACGGTTCGCGGCTCAATTTCCGCCCAATTCTGTTTTGGTGGAGTCCGCGGGCCGGTGCGGTGGGCTACCGGCCCGCGGACCTGTTCGGGGGTCAGCCGAGACCGGCCTTCTTGCCGCAGACCGGCCACGCGTTGGCGCCCTGGGCGGCGAGCACCTTCTCGGCGACCGCGATCTGCTCCTGGCGGCTGGCCTGCGACGCCTTCGCCGCGTACCGGGTGCCGCCGTGGGCCGACCAGGTGGAGTCGGTGAACTGGAGTCCGCCGGAGAAGCCGTTGCCGGTGTCGGCGCTCCAGTTGCCGGTGCTCTCGCACTGCGCCACGGCGTCCCAGGTGGACGCGGACGCGGCTCCGGCGGGAAGGGCGGCGGCCAGGGGTGCTGCGGCGACGAGGGCGCCGATGAGGACGGTGCGGGCCAAGAAGCGGTTGCGGCGCAAATCGATCTCCTGCCGCGCCTGCGGACCGGGTCGGCGCGACGTCGTTCGGGGCGGTCGCGCTTCGGCGTTCGGGGTGTCCGTCCCTGCCCGGGGGCTGTTCCTGCGGGGGCGGGAAGCCCGCTCGGGCAGGGTTCGGCGCCGCGAGCTTCCGGTCGTCACGTCGGTTCGGGGGTCCGACCCCGGAAACGCTACGTAGCCGCTGCGGGCGCGCCAACCGGGAACGAGGATGAGCGTCGTCATACCGAACCGTGCGAGATCAGGACCTTGTTCCTGTTTTTGCAGCTCAAAGCAGGTGAAGTGATCGAGTTCCCATCGGTTGCGCAGCGTCGCTGTCGGCCCTCGCGTCATACTGGTGGGTGACAACGTGTCCAAAGAGGACAAGGGAGAACATGGCTCCGCAGATCCCTGGATTCGTCCAGCAGTACGTCGACGTCGCCGACGGGGTGGCGCTCAACGCCGCCGTCGGCGGCTCCGGAAGTCCGGTCGTGCTGCTGCACGGCTTCCCGCAGACCCACCTGATGTGGCGGCACGTCGCCACCGACCTGGCCGCCGACCACACGGTGATCTGCCCCGACCTGCGCGGCTACGGCGCGAGCGGCAAACCCGCGGACGCCGACGGGCAGACCTACTCCAAGCGCACCATGGCCGCCGACGTCGTCGCGCTCGCGCGGGCGCTCGGCCACGACCGCTTCGCGCTGGCCGGGCACGACCGGGGCGCGCTGGTCGCGATCCGCGCGGGGCTCGACCACCCCGGCGCGATCACCCACCTCGCCTCGCTCGACGTGCTGCCGACGCTGGACATGTGGGAGGTCATGCACGGCGCCTCGGCCGCGGTCGGCTTCCACCTCTACCTGATGGCCCAGCCGCCCGGACTGCCCGAGCAGATGATCAACGCCTCGGCCGACGCGTTCTTCGGCCACTTCCTCGACGCCTGGACCGGCGATCCGAGCGCGATCCCGCCGGACGTCCGCGCCGCCTACCTGGAGGCGTCCCGCGAGGCGGTCACCTCGATCGTCGCCGACTACCGCGCTTCGGCGTCGGTCGACGTCGA
Source organism: Saccharopolyspora taberi (assembly GCF_039534165.1). Taxonomy (NCBI): domain Bacteria; kingdom Bacillati; phylum Actinomycetota; class Actinomycetes; order Pseudonocardiales; family Pseudonocardiaceae; genus Saccharopolyspora; species Saccharopolyspora taberi. The sequence goes on from NZ_BAAAUX010000001.1 coordinate 279,772, forward strand.
ACACGACGAAGCCGACCGGAAGGCAGGCAACCGGCTGCCGATGCCGGTGACCGTGCTGCAGCAGGACTGGGGCGCGGCCCTCGGCTTCGACGCCGCCGCGCGCTGGCGGGAGTGGGCGGCCGACCTGGTGCACGAAACCGTGTCCTGCGGTCACTTCATGGCCGAGGAGGCCCCGGACGTGGTCGTGCGGGCGCTGCGCGACCTGCTCGCGAGGTAGTTGCGGGAACACGACAGCGCGACCGGTTCGCCTTCCTCCCCGGTAGGCCCCAGGCTAGTTTCGGTGCCGGTCGAGCTAGCCGGGAGGCGAGATGAAGTGGCGTGGTGCGGTCACCGCGGCGGTGGCGTGCGGACTGCTGTTCGGCGGGTTGCCCGCGGCGGCGGCACCGCCGGACGAGGTGCGCGAGCAGCTGGAGCGGGTGCCGGGGCTGACGATCGTGGGGGAGCGGCCGACCGAGCCTGGATTCCGGCTGTTCGACCTGACCTTCGCCCAGCCGGTCGACCACCACGACCCGGCGTCGGGGGTGTTCCAGCAGCGGCTGACGCTGCTGCACCGCGACTTCGCGCGGCCCACCGTCGCCTACACCTCGGGCTACAACCTGCCGCAGAAGGCGAACCGGTCCGAGCCGACGCAGCTGCTCGACGGCAACCAGGTCAGCATCGAGCACCGGTTCTTCACCCCGTCCCGGCCGGAACCGGCGGACTGGGGTGACCTCGACATCTGGCAGTCGGCCACCGACGAGCACCGGATCATCGACTCCTTCAAGGCCGCCTACGGCCAGAAGTGGATCACCACCGGCGGCAGCAAGGGCGGGATGACCGCGGTCTACCACCGCCGCTTCTACCCCGAAGACGTCGACGGCACGGTCGCCTACGTCGCGCCCAACGACGTCGACAACGACGAGGACGGCTACGACGAGTTCCTCGCGGACGTCGGTCCCGACCCGGCCTGCCGCGACGCGCTGACCACCGCGCAGCGGGAGGCGCTGCTGCGGCGGGAGGAGATGCTCAAGCGCTTCGGCGACTACGCCGCGCAGAACGGCTTCACCTTCGACAGGACCGTCGGCGACATCGACCGGGCGCTGGAGCTGGTCGTGTCCGACACGCCGTTCGCGTTCTGGCAGTACGGCGGGGTCGCGGACTGCGCCGGGATTCCGGCCAAGAACGCCAGCACCGACGACATCTACGCCTTCTTCGACAAGACGGTGCAGTTCTCGTCCTACACCGACCAGGGGCTGGACAAGTACGTGCCGTACTACTACCAGGCGGGCACCCAGCTCGGCTGGCCGCACGTGACCAACCCGAAGCTGGCCGACCTGCTGCACCACGACGACCTCGCCGAGCCGCGCGGCCTGGTTCCCCGCGACATCCCGATGTCGTTCGAGAAGGGCGTGATGGCCGAGGTCGACGACTGGGTGCGGTCCGAGGGCTCGGAGCTGATGTTCGTCAACGGCGAGTACGACCCGTGGAACACCGAGCCGTTCGAGCTGGGCGGGGGGACCGAGGACTCGTTCTCCTACGTCGTGCCCGCGGGCAACCACGGCGCGGACATCGAGGGCCTGCCCGCCGACCAGAAGTCCGAGGCGACCGCCGCGCTGCGCCGCTGGGGCGGTGTCGAGGCGTCGATCAAGGTGTCCAACACCGAGCTGGACGAGCGGCCGCTGGAGCGCCACCCGTTCTAGCGGGTGCGCGGAACTCAGCCGGATCCGGTGCGCCGGGTCCGGCTTTTCCGCACCCAAGCTACGAGACGAGACGAACCGTCTTGTCAATCGGGCCGGGGCCATGTCATCCTCGTCTAGCGAGACGGATCGTCTCGCGGAGAGGAGAAACGCATGCGTACCTGGTTCGTCACCGGTGCTTCCCGCGGGTTCGGCCGGGCGCTGGCCGAGGCCGCGCTGGACGCGGGCGATCAGGTGGTCGGGGTCGCCCGGGATGTCTCGCCGCTGGACGACCTGCTCGCCCGGCACGGCGGCAGGCTGGTCGCCTTCCCGCTCGACGTCTCCGACCGCGCGGCGGTGTTCGCCGGGGTCGAGCGGGCGGTGTCCGCGTTCGGGCGGCTCGACGTCGTGGTCAACAACGCGGGCGGGCTGCTGCTCGGCATGGTCGAGGAGGTCACCGAGCAGCAGGCGAGGGCGCACCTGGACACCAACTTCTTCGGCGCGGTGTGGGTGTGCCAGGCGGTCGTGCCGCACCTGCGCGCGCAGGGCTCCGGCCGGATCCTGCAGGTGACCTCGATGGGCGCGGGCGGCGGCTTCGCGTCGGTCGGCTTCTACGGCGCGGGCAAGGCCGCGCTGGACGCGGTCAGCGAGGCGCTGGCGATGGAGGTCGAGCCGTTCGGGATCAAGGTGACCATCGTCGGTCCCGGCAGCTACGCGACCGACCTGTTCACGCGGGGCACCACGACGACAGAGGAGGACGAGCGCTACGCCCCGATCCGCGCTCAGCTGGCCGAGCTGTGGGGCGGCGAGAACAACGATCCGGGGCCGGAGCGGGCCGCTCCGGTGCTGCTGGAACTGGCGGGCATGGCCGAGCCGCCGAAGCGGGTGCTGCTGGGCGGCGACTGCTACGACCTGGTCGAGCGGATGGACCGCGAGCGCGCCGCCGAGTACGCCCGCTGGGAACACCTCAGCCGCCGGGCCGGTTGAATCTCCTGGCTCGTTTTGCGTGGCGGTGCGGGTGGCGGAACCTCAGGCGCCGCCTCGCTGCGGGATCTTTTTCCGACGTATGTCCAATACGACGGAAAAAGCTGTCCTCGCGAGGCGACGCCTGAGAACCCGCGGGTGGTCATCTTGCTTGCGTGGGCTAAGCGGCTTCGCCGCTTGAAGACGATGGTGCCGCCGGTCGGAGCCGGTCGTAGGCCGCCATCAGCGCCCGGTGCGCCGGGCGCTCGACCAGCCTGGTCAGCAGCCAGCCCGCCACGACGCCGGTCCCGACCATCGCGGCGGTCTGCGCGGTCGGGCCGGCGCCGGCGTCCTGGAGCTTGCGGGACACGATGTAGCCGATGGTCTGGTGGGTGAGGAACACGCCGTAGGAGATCCCGGCGAACCACTGCACGCGCCGCCCGAGCCAGTCCGGCACCACCCGGTTCCAGTCCGGCCCGTAGGCGGTCAGCGCCACCACGACCATGCCGATGCACACCGCGACGGTCGAGCCCCAGTCGGCGACCAGGCCCTCCGGGGTCTCGGAGTAGTTGTGCAGCGCCTGCGCCGCCATGCACGCGGCGAGCAGCGCCGAGAAGTGCGCGAGGCCGATGCGGCGGGTCGACCACAGCCAGATCGCCACGCCCGCGACCAGCAGGTGCCAGCGGTGCGCGCCGATGCCGTCGACGACCATCCGGTAGAACTCCGGCGGGTTGGAGACCCGCAGCGGCCACTGCGCGATCGGGATGAGCACCGCCGCCCACAGCACCACCACGACCCGCCTGCCGTGCCCCCAGCTGGACCGGAACAGCAGCGCTGCCACGGTGAAACCCATCAGCTGCAGCGGAACCGTCCAGTGCGAGCCGTCGATGAACGGGTAGTCGTCCGGCTTCCAGTTCCACAGCATCAGCAGGTTCGCGGCCAGGTCCCCGCCGGTGGGGTCGAACCAGCCGTCGACCGGCACCAGCCGCATCACCGCGAAGATCAGCACCACCGCGGCCAGGAACGGCGGGACCAGCCGGGCGATGCGTCCCCACCAGTACCGCAGGACCGGCCCGCGGCCGATGGTCACGCACGCGAAGTAGCCGGAGATCAGCAGCAGCAGGCTCGCGCCGACCTGGTAGGGGAAGACGAACGTGCGGGGATCGAGCTCCGGGTGCAGGAACACGCTCAGGAACGTCGCGTGGTAGAGCATCACGAGCGTCACGCAGCCGGATCGGACCAGGTCCCAGCTGATCTTGCGCTTGCCGCGGGTGCCCGAGGGGGCCGAGGTGAGTGTGGTGGTCTTCCCGGACACGCCCGCCACGTTAGCAAGACCCCCCGAACGGGACATTCCTGCGCGCAGGTCCGGTTCGAACGCGCGGTGACCCAGAACACGGTTGACCTCCACCGCACTGGAGGTCCCAGACTCCCGGGAGACGCAGAAGATCGGTTCAAGGAGCGGAAATGGCTCAGCTGTACGCGCTGCCCGAGTTGGACTACGACTACGCGGCGCTGGAGCCCG
>NZ_BAAAUX010000002.1:0-224282 GCF_039534165.1 Saccharopolyspora taberi
CCGCCGCGCCCGAGCCCACTGCCAAGTCGCCGCCCACCGCCGAGTCCCAGGCCGCCGCCGAATCTCCGCCCGCCGCCGAGCCGCCGGGCACGACCAGGGCGGACCGGCCGACCGCCGCGATGGACCAGCGGTTCCGGCGGATCCGCGCCCTGGGGCACGGCGGGTTCGGCTCGGTCTGGCTGGCCGCCGACGACCAGCTCGGGCGGATGGTCGCGGTGAAGATCGCCAACAACCCGGACCCACGAACGGTGCAGCGCACGATGCGCGAGGCGCGGGCGCTGGCGGCGGTGAACCACCCGAACTGCGTGCACCTCTACGACATCGTCGACGAGTCCGACGGGCTGGCGATCGTCATGCAGTACATCCCCGGCCAGGGGCTGGGCGAGCTGGTCGGCGGCGGCGGTGTGCTGACCGACGTGGCCGCGGCGCGGCTGTGGGCGACCCTCGCCTCGGCGCTGAGCGCCGCGCACGAGCAGGGGGTGCTGCACCGCGACATCAAGCCCTCCAACGTGATCGTCGACGAGGGCGGAGCCCCGCATCTGATCGACTTCGGCATCGCGCGGGCGCAGGGGGACGCGACGCTGACCTCGCCGGGAACGATGGTGGGCACCCCGGACTACCTCGCGCCGGAGACCGCGACCGGCAGCCCGGCCAGCGCGGCGTCGGACTCCTGGCAGCTGGCGGCGACGGTCTGCTTCGCGCTCAGCGGCCACCCGCCGCGCGGCGAGCACGACAGCCCGATGTCGGCGCTGATGGCCGCCGCGCACGCCGACCCGTGCACCCGCGTTCCCGAGCGCACCGCGCACCGCGCGCTGCTGATCGAGGCGCTGGACGCCGATCCGATCCGGCGGCCCGCGCTGCGGGAAGTCCGGGCGCGGCTGGAGAACTGGCTGGCCAGGGCCCACCTCGCCGCCAGCGGGCCGGTCACCGAGCAGCTCCGCCGCTAGCAGTGCGCTCCCGGCAGCGGACGCCTCCGCACGGCGAACAGGCAATGCGGTAAACAGGACACGCCCACGTCTGTCGTTTGGAGGAGAAGCCGACATGCCTGATTCCGAGGGTGCCCGGCCCCGGGCGTCGGGTGGGTCGGACGAGCTGGACTCGACCGTCCCGCACGCGGCCAGGGTCTGGAACTTCTGGCTCGACGGCAAGGACCACTACACCGTCGACCGCGTGGCGGGCCAGGAGTTCCTGGCGGTCTTCCCGGGCATGAAGGCCGCGGCGCAGGCCAGTCGCGGGTGCCTGGGCCGGATGGTGCGCCACCTGGTCACCGAGTGCGGTGTGCGGCAGTTCCTCGACGTCGGCACCGGCCTGCCGACCGAGGAGAACACCCACGACATCGCGCAGCGGGCCGCACCGGATTGCCACATCCTCTACGTGGACAACGATCCGCTCGTGCTCGCGCACGCCCGCGCGCTGCTGACGAGCACGCCGGAAGGCGCCACCCGCTACGTGCACGCCGACGTCCGCGAGCCGGAGACCATCGTCGAGGTCGCCCGCGAGACCCTCGACCTGACCCGTCCGGTCGGGCTGATCCTGTTCGGAATCCTCGGTCTCATACCGGAATACCGGCAGGCGCGGTCCATTGTGGACACCCTGGTCGAGCCGCTGCCGCCGGGTTCGCACCTGGCGCTGTTCGACGTCGACGACACCGACGAGACCGCCGTCGACGCGGCCCGGCGCTACGCCGAGTCCGGTGCGATCCCGTACAACCACCGCACGCCGGAGGAGATCGCGGGGTACTTCAGCGGGCTGGAGCTCGTCGAGCCCGGCGTGGTGCGGTGCGGGCAGTGGCGGGCCACGCCGCCGGCCGGCTCCGCCGACACCACCACTCTCGGCGGGCTGGCCCGGAAGGGATGACGGGTTGCCGGGCTCACGTCGCGGGTAGTGGCGAGGTGGCGTTTTCGCCTGGCGCGCGAAGCATCGGCCGCTAGCGGCTGTTTAGGAACGTTGGGGTCTTTGCTTGAACGCGGTGAGGTCTCCGGTAGATGGATCAACGACGAAGAAGATCGACATCTATCCGGAGACCTCGGTGGGAAGCGTATCGGTCGGCGCGCGTAAGGACTTGACGAACCGGCAGTGGGCGGCGTTGCAGCGCGTGTTGCCGCCCCGGGCCGGGGTGGGGCGGCGTCCGAAGTGGACACGTCGCCAGCTGCTCAACGGGATCCGCTGGCGGGTGCGGGTCGGTTCCCCGTGGCGGGATGTGCCGGAGCGCTATGGACATTGGCAGTCGATCTACCAGCTGTTCCGCCGCTGGCAGATCGACGGTGTCTGGTCGTGGATCTGGGCGCAACTGCGGGCCTTGACCGACGCGGAGGGTGCGATCGACTGGCAGGTCTCGGTGGATTCCACGATCAACCAGGCCCACCAACACGCCGCCGGAGCCCGTCACCGACCCTACGACCAGGTCGAATCACCCGGTGACGAACCGGCTGATCACGGGTTGGGCCGTTTCCGGGGTGGGTTGTCCACGAAGGTCCACCTGGCCTGCGGACAGGGACCTAAACCACTCTCGATGCTGGTCACCGCAGGTCAACGGGGCGACAGTCCGCAGATGAGGCCCCTGTTGGATGCGATCCGGGTGCCGCGCCTGGGGCGCGGACGCCCGCGCAACCACCCGGAGCGGGTGTTGGCCGACAAGACTTACTCCTCCCGAGCGAACAGGTCTTACCTGCGACGACGCGGGATCCCGGCCACGATCCCGGTCCCCAAGGACCAAGCCGCCCACCGCCAAGCCCGAGGCTCGGCCGGAGGCCGCCCACCCGCCTTCGACCCTGTGGCCTATCGACAGCGGTACGCCGTGGAATGCGGCATCAACCAGCTCAAACACCACCGCGCTGCCGCCTGCCGCCACGACAAACTCACCGTCCGCTACGAAGCCACCCTGCACATCGCCACCATCGACACCTGGCGACGAGCCCACACCAAGATCACTTCCTAAACAGCCGCTAGCGGCGCCCCTTCACGCCCTCCTCGGGGTCGGCCTGCAACGCGATCTGCCCGAGGTTGCGCAGGTCCTGGAGGGCGACGGCGAGCATCGGGACGTCGGGCTGCTCGGCGTCGCGCAGCTGGGACACCGTCTCCCGGCACCTGCGCACGGGTTCCGCGTTGGCCTCCAGCCAGCTGCTGACCAGGCCCGCCGCGTCCTGGCCGGGAACGTAGCGGCGCAGCGCGGCGCGGGTGAGGCGGCGGCGCTGGGCGAACAGGTCGTCCCGCAGCGAGATCCTGGCCAGCAGCGCCCAGTGCGACTCCGACGGCAGCTCGACGATCTGGTCCTGCAGCCAGTCCAGCCGCAACGCGACGTCCAGCGCCGAGTACACCGAGGCGACGTAGCCGACGTCCCGGCGGTCGTGGGCGATCTCGACCACGTCGAGCGCCGCGGCGAGCGGTGCCAGCGCCGCGATCCGGCTCGCCAGCAACGGCGGCACACCCTGCTCGGTCAGCTGCTCGGTCCGGCGCAGCACCGCGTCGGCCTGCGCCCCGGCGAGCGCGGCGGGCAGGACCGGGACGAGCTGGCGGATCTGCGGCCGGAAGTAGGCGACCTCCGCGGCGATGTCCAGCGGCGGGCGCCGGTTGCGCAGGAACCACAGCGTCCCGTGCTGGGCGAACCGCTGGAGTTCGTGGAACATCTCCGAGCGGACCCCGGTGTCCACGCAGGAACCCAACGCGTCCACTTCGGACCAGAGCGCGTTGATGTCGAACACGTCGCGCACCGCCAGGTAGGCGCGGGCCGAGTCGGGGGTGCCGATCCCGGTGGTCTCCTCCAGGCGGTAGAAGAAACCGGTCCCGACGTGGTTGGCCATGTCGTTGCTCAGCACGGTGGTGAGGATTTCCCGCCGCAGCGGGTGGGTTTCGACCAGCCTGCCGAAGAACTCGGTCCGGATCGGGGAGGGCAGGTAGCCGAGCAGTTCCGCCGTCAGGTGGGCGTCCTCCGGGATGTCCGAAATGGACAGTTCGTGCGCGAGGTTGTTCTTGGCGTGGGCCAGCAGCACCGACAGCTCGGGGCGGGTGAGGCCGGCGCCCGCGGCCCGCCGCTCGGCCAGGACCTCGTCGTCCGGCAGGCACTCCAGCTCCCGGTCCAGGTTCTCCCGTCGCTCGAAGTGCTGGATCGCCTGGGCGTGCTGGTCCAGGTAGGTGGCGGCCTCCGACTCGGCCACGCCCAGCAGCCGGGTCTGCGACCGGCTGTCGGCCAGCACCGCGCGGCTGACCTCGTCGGTCACCTCGGCCAGCAGCTCGTCCCGCCGCCGCCGGGTGATCGCCGCGTCGGCGACCGCCTTGTCCAGCAGGATCTTCAGGTTGACCTCGCGGTCGGAGGTGTCCACCCCGGCCGCGTTGTCGACGAAGTCGGTGTTGATCCGCCCGCCGCCCAGCGCGTACTCGATACGAGCCCGCTGGGTCAGCCCGAGGTTGCCGCCCTCGACGACGACCCGGCAGCGCAGTTGCGAGGCGTCCACCCGCACCGAGTCGTTGGCCGGGTCGGCGGCGTCCAGGTGCGACTCCGCGGCGGCCTTGACGAAGGTGCCGACCCCGCCGTTCCACAGCACGTCCACCGGCGCCCGCAACAGCGCCCGGACGAGGTCGGGCGGTTCCAGCGCCTCGGCGTCGACCCCCAGCGCCCGCCGCACCTGCGGGGACAGCGGCACCGACTTCGCCTGCCGGGAGCACACCCCGCCACCGGGCGAGATCCGGTCGGCGGCGTAGTCCTGCCAGGTGGAGCCGGGCAGCTCGGCCAGCCTGCGGCGCTCGGCGAAGGAGACCGCGGGATCGGGGTCGGGATCCAGGAACACGTGCCGGTGGTCGAACGCTCCCAGCAGCCGGATGTGCGGGGACAGCAGCATCCCGTTGCCGAAGACGTCGCCGGACATGTCCCCGATGCCGACCACAGTGAACTCGTCGCGCGCCGGGTCCAGCCCCATCTCCTCGAAGTGGCGTTCCAGCGACACCCACGCACCGCGCGCGGTGATGCCCATCGCCTTGTGGTCGTAGCCGGTCGAACCACCGGACGCGAAGGCGTCGCCGAGCCAGAAGCCGCGTTCGGCCGAGATCGAGTTCGCCAGGTCGGAGAACCGGGCGGTGCCCTTGTCCGCGGCGACGACCAGGTACGGGTCGTCGCCGTCGAGCCTGCGCACGCCGGGAGGGGAGGTCACCTCGCCGTCGACGAGGTTGTCGGTGAGGTCGAGCATGCCGCGGATGAAGGTGGCGTAGCAGGAGCGGACCTCGGCGTCGGCCTCCGCGCGGTCCAGCCCGGTCAGCGGCCTGCGGACCACGAACGCGCCCTTGGCTCCGCCCGGCACGATCAGCGCGTTCTTGACGGCCTGGGCCTTCATCAGCCCGAGCACCTCGGTCCGGAAGTCCTCCGGCCGGTTGGACCAGCGGATGCCGCCGCGGGCGATCCGCGCGCCGCGCAGGTGCAGCGCCTCCACGCGCGGTGAGCACACGAAGGTCTCGAACAGCGGCCGGGGCGGTGGCAGGAACGGGATCCCGGACGGGTCGATCTTGAACGCGAGGTGGTCCTCGACCGCGCCGTCCGGGGTGCGGCGGTAGAAGTTGGTGCGCACGATCGAGCGGAAGAACGCCAGGATGCTGCGCAGCGTCCGGTCCTCATCGAGCCCGGTGACCTCGGCGAGCCCCGCTTCCAGCCCGGCGTCGACGTCGTCGGCGGGCTGGTGGCCGCCGGGGTCGAACCGGGCGGCGAACAGCGCAAGCAGCAGCCGCACGAAGTCCGGCCGGTCGGCGACGGTCTGCTCGACGTAGGGCTGGCTGAAGCCGAACCCGGTCTGGCGCAGGTAGCGGTAGGCAGCGCGCACCAGCGCCGCCTCCCGCCAGCCGATGCCGACCGACAGCACCAGCCGGTTGAACCCGTCCGGCTCGGCCCTGCCCGACCACATCGCCGCGAAGGTCTCCTCGAACAGCCGCGCGACCTCCGGGGTCAGCGCCCCGGCCTCGTGCAGCAGCCCGAAGTCGTCGATCCGGGCGGGCTCGCCGTCGGCGGGCGTGACGTCGTAGCCGCGGTGGTCGGCCACCCGCAGGCCCAGCCCGGTGAAGATCGGCAGCACGTCGTGCAGCAGCGGCGCGGGCGGCGGCCAGCGGATCCGGAACCGCACCACCGCGCCGGGCTCCCGGTCGTCCCAGTACAGGGTGCCGGGCGAGCAACCGGACCCGGGATGGTCGATCCGGGCGATGTCGTCGACCGCGCGGCCCACCGGCACCTCGTTCTGGTAACCGCAGGAGAACGCGTTGCCGTAGCGGTCCAGCAGCTGCTGGCCCCGGGCTTCGCCGAAGGAACCGGTCAGCGACTTGGCGAGCGAGCGCTGCCAGTGCAGCAGCCGGTTCGCCAGCACCGACGGCTGGTTCTCCCCGCGCATGGCCCCACCTCCCGGGCGGCAGGCGATGAGCCCCCATTCTCGTCCGCCCGCCCGGGCCCGGACCATTACCGGAAGTCCCGGCTCTTAGCAGTCGGGGTGATCAACCCCGTTGCTTCCACCTTAAGCGGATGTTCGATGGCGTGACTGACAGCCGATGATGGCCGATCCCGCCCGATGCCAGTACGTCCGGCCTGACCTGCGATTTTGTCTTGGACGGTGATGTCCTGTGATACCCCGGTCCCGTCCTCGTCGTATCACACTCGTGTCACACACCGCCGTCGACCGAGTCCGGCGTGAAGATCCGGCCGCCGGGCATGCCCGGCCGCCAGTTAACGGCGGTCGGCTGTTCTCCTCCGGTGCGGAAGTACTCGTGAGCGGCGGCGTGTACAGCGGTGAACGGGACCTCGGCGCTCCGCTGGTACTCCGTGTCGGCTCGTACGAAGTACCAGACCTCCAGCTCGGTGTCGGCGTTGTCACCGAGGCTTGTCACGCCCTCGGGGGCGCTGTCGCCCGAGTAGTAGAGCACCCCGGTTTCGCCGTTGTAGACGCCGATCTCGAAAACGGCCCGCCAGGGATCATCCCGCCACGCGAGCTGGGCGAGGGCGCGAACGCCGGGCTCGTCGGCCGCGAACTGGTCCAGGGCGGCATCCAGCTCCGCCTCGGATTGCACGATGATCGGCGCCTCGTCGTGTTCTTGCTTGAAGTAGATTTCCAGCGCGTCCGTCACGATCGCCGGGCCTTTCCCGTGTAGCGCTTGCGGTAGGTGCTGCCGTCCTCGGCCGTGCCGTGCACGGTGAGCGAGGACCCCTCCGGCAACACCATCGGCACCAGCCTGTCACAGCCGAACGGCCCCGGACACGGGAGGTTGTTGATGACGACCTCGGCGTGTTCGATGCCTTCGTGGCGCATGCGCGCCGCGAGCTTGGTTTCGACATGAGTGGATACCGCCGCCGGTACTCTGCGCACCCCGGCTTCGACGAGGTATTGGTTCGCGAGGTCGGTCAGCTCGTCCTCACCGCTGACGACCTGTTGTTCCTCCCCGTTCGGGGTGAACCATCTCCCGTGGGTCTTGCTGCCGCTTTTTCGCCGGACCGGGGGCGGCAGTTCGTCCCGGAGTCGATCGACCCGGTTCTTGGGCGGGGCCGTGTCGTCCGTGCGGACCGCCGGCGAGCCTGAGCCCGTAGCGGGCGCAGCCTCCGCACCGAGTCGATCGAGGTAGCCGCCGACCAGCTCGTGCACCCGGTGACAGATCCCGAGGATGCGAGCGATCTCCCGGTCCGCCTCCTCGAACTGGGCGTGTGCCTGGTGTAGCTCGGGGTCGGTGCTCTCCGACGCGATCGGGCGCAGGGCCTCGATCGCGTCGGAGAGCAGCTGTCCCGCTTGAGCCAGTGGGAGGGTAGGGAGTTTGCCGAGTGCCTGCTTCGTCTTCTGGGCGACCTCGTCGACCGACACGGCGGTGATCGTGCCGGTGCCCCCCGACAGCGGGGGTCTAGAGCGACCGTCGCCACTCGGCGAGGCTGGCGACGGCGCACACAACCAGGCCGCTCGTGATGTTGGTGCCGTCCGTTTTGATCTGTGCCCAGGCTTCGATGGCTGCGGAGGAGTACGGGCTCTGGCTTCCGGCCGCCAGGGCAGCGATCCGGTTTCCGACTTCTTCGTGGTTGCGCACGAAGGCCATGAGGTGTTCGTGGCCGTGTTGGTTGATCTCGATCTCCAGGATTGCGCTTTTCAGGCTGTCGATCGAACTCATCTACGGCCGTCCCGCGTCTGGCAGGGGCACGCTCCACACCGTCGGCTGTGCCTGTTTGGCGATGGGCGGTATCGGCGGCAGGCTGCAGACGTAGAGACACGCGATCCATCCGCCGACGAAGGCGGTCACGACCAGCCAGAAGACCATGCTGATCTTCAGCTGGGCCTTTGTGGTGATCTCGGTTGAAGCCATGGGAATCCCTCTGGGTCTTCGGTACAACATGGAAGCGGCCGGTCCGACGGTTGTGGGAGAACCATCGGACCGGCCGCGCGGGCTGGTGCCGGTCGGGGGCGCGGTTTCCGTTTTCCCGCTTCAGCACCAGGCCGGGTCTGCTAGAGCCACGGGCCGGGCTCGTCGGCGGAGCCGACCGGGCCGGCCTCCGGCGGGGCGATCCAGGCCCCGGGCTCGTCGGCGGACGCTGCGGCCCCGAGCCCGTTCAACAAGGCTGCGGCCGTCAGCACGACGAGCAGCGTGATCCTGCGCAATGTGATGATCTCCTTTTTCTTCGGTTTCCTTGATTCCCGGCACGCCGTTGTGCCGGGAGCCTGAGGGGGCGCGCACGCGAGGCGCTGCGGGCGGTAGGTCCGGGTCGTGCTTGGGCCACTCCACCTGTTCGTAGTCGCTGACGATCCGCGGGCCGTCGAGCATCTGGAGTGCGGACTCATGGGTCGTGCGAGGGGTGGTCGGTTCGTTCGGGTGCGTTGAAACGCCGACCTCGACGGCGCAGACGGGGCAGATGCTCCGCCCGTCGTCCAAGGACCACAGCGGCGGAACGACGGTGACGAGGCGGTAGAGCGGCCAGCGCAGTTCGTGGCCGCAGACGGCGACCGGGGTGCGCCCGCCGTTGGCGACCGCGTGCCACAAGCCTTCGCCGGCGGGCGCGAACCAGTTGCGGAGTTTGCGGGTGTGGACCATGACGTGCTCCGAGGAAGATGGGGCCTTCCTCGCGCAGGCGAAACGTGTGGAAAGACCCGCGCGGGGAAGGCTCTCGGACCGGTGCGTTTGCGACACGTAGAGCCCACCGGGGGCACACGTCGCACCGGACGAGCGGTTCCGGGGCCCGCCCTCGCACCGCACGGCCGGACGAATGCGATGCGAGGGCGGGTTGCTGCTCGGGTTCGTGCAGGGGCGTTGCGGGGGACGCCTCACCTGGACGCGGAGTCCCCGAGCAGCGGTCTTAGAAGTCCCAGTCGCGGGACGGGAGGTTGCGCTCTTCGACGACCTCTGCACAGTCCGGGCAGCGCTTGTTCACGAGCCTGCTGCGCGGTTGCTGGTCGTTTGGCGTGGCCATCGGGATCGTGATCGCGCACCCGCCGAGCGCCTTGATCGCGCTGCCGTTGATGAGCGCACCGGGCCGGATGTCCGTTGCGTGCCGAATGTTTGAACCTCGCGGGCAAATCCAGTACGCGGCGCGGTCGGTGGATGGGCCGGTAGGCGACGTGGTGGTGCTCAAGGCGGACCCGGTGGGCATTGCTAACTCCACTCGTTCTACTCGTCTGAGACGAGTGATACCTTAAGCGCCGAGATCGAGTTTTGGCAAGCGATCTAGAAGTGGAATCATGGGAGCCAGGCAGGACGACCCAGACGTGTGAGAGGTGCCGAATGAACGCAACGGCCCGCTACCGGGAGATCGCGGACGTGCTCCGCAACGAGATCAACTCGGAGGTCTGGGGTGTCGGCGACAAGCTGCCCGCAGAGCCCGAGCTGATCGCGCGGTTCAGCGCATCGCGCACGACGATTCGACAGGCTCTCGCCGAGCTTCGCGACGCCGGTCTGGTGCACATGCGACATGGCGTTGGAGTGTTTGTGTCACCACCACGGGTAGTGAAGCGGCTTGACTCGCGTGATCGTCTGTCGCGGGCCCGCCGTCAGCGCAATGAAGGCGCGTTTCTCGCGGAAGCAGCGAACCAAGGCTTCACGCCGTCGTCGAGTGTGCGGGTGTGGTTCGAGCCCGCACAGGACTTGGCCAAGCTGTTCGGGATCGGAGAGGCTGACGAGTTGACCGTGCGCGACCGCGTGATGCGCGCCGACGGGCACCCGGTGATGCTTGCCGTTTCCCGACTGCCTCGTGAGATCACCCGTGGAACCGTGCTCGAAGAGGTCGATACTGGACCGGGCGGCACGCTCGCTCGTCTGGAAGAACTGGGCTTTGATCTGGCCTCCCACGAAGAGATCGTCGGCGCTCGGATGCCCGACGCGAACGAGAAGCAGCTGCTCGATCTCGGCAGCGGGCCGGTACTCACCGTGCAGCGGCGTACTTACAGCGGTGATCGCGTCATCGAGGTCAACGACATGGTCATGTCCGGTGCTGGCTACGAACTGCGCTACGCCTGGGACGCCGACTGATCACGTCCCTTTGAGGTGGCTCCGTCTAGGACTACCGGACGGGCCTGTTGTCAGGCAGGGTGTTCACCGGCGAGCGCGGAGCGCCGCTGAATCCGCCTCGGGGCCTCTGCTGGCTCCGTGTCATCGCTAATGACGCGGGGCTGCTGCCGATCCGGCTGCACGACCTGCGGCACTGCGCGGCGACCTTCGCCCTCACAGCCGGGACGGACATCAAGGTCGTGCAGGCGATGCTCGGTCACAAGAACCAGAGCAACACCGCCGACATCTACACCTCGGTCCTGCCCGAGGTGGCCTTCGAGGCGGCCGAGCGGACCGCCGCGCTCATCCCCCGGTCGAGCAACCGGTAACCGTGCGGTCTCGTTGGGTCATGGCTGTCCTTGTGCGGGATCGGTCGTGTCATATTCGTGTCGCACCGCGATCTTGAGGCGAGTCGACCAAGAGAACCGCAGGCCCCTACCCGACCGAATGATCAACCCCGTTGCTTCCACCTTAAGCGGATGTAAAGGAGTCCCGTCCGTTCTTGTTGCGGGCCGTGCGCGCCAGCACTGTGAGTCCGTTCACGTGAAGGAGGACTCATGTCAGCTGAGTTGGCAGTGCGGCCGACCGGGCGGACCGGGGAGCGCCGGGTGGTGGCCAACGTCGTCCGGGGATCGGTCGGCAACCTGATCGAGTGGTACGACTGGTACGCCTACACCGCGTTCAGCGTGTACTTCGCGTCGGCGTTCTTCCCCAAGGGCAACCCGACCGCGCAGCTGCTCAACACCGCGGGCGTGTTCGCGATCGGCTTCCTGATGCGCCCCCTCGGCGGCTGGATGCTCGGCCGCTACGCCGACCGCTTCGGCAGGCGCGCCGCGCTGACCTTGTCGGTGACGCTGATGGCGGCCGGTTCGCTGGTCATCGCGCTCACCCCGACCTACGGCTCGATCGGCATGCTCGC
This sequence comes from Saccharopolyspora taberi, assembly GCF_039534165.1. Lineage (NCBI taxonomy): Bacteria > Bacillati > Actinomycetota > Actinomycetes > Pseudonocardiales > Pseudonocardiaceae > Saccharopolyspora > Saccharopolyspora taberi. Next base: position 11,396 of record NZ_BAAAUX010000002.1, read on the forward strand.
CCCGGTCCTGCTGGTGGCCGCCCGGCTGGTGCAGGGCATCTCGGTCGGCGGCGAGTACTCGACCTCGGCGACCTACCTCTCCGAGGTCGCCTCCAAGGGCCGCCGCGGCTTCTACTCCAGCTTCCAGTACGTGACGCTGGTGGCGGGCCAGCTCACCGCGCTCGGCGTGCAGATCGTGCTACAGCAGCTGCTGACCAGCGAGCAGATGTCGGAGTGGGGCTGGCGGATCCCGTTCGTCATCGGCGCGGTGGGCGCGCTGGTCGTAATGTGGCTGCGCCGCGGCATGGACGAGACCGAGAGCTACCGGCAGCAGGCCGAGTCCGGCTCGCGGCAGCGGGGCACCGTGCGAGCGCTGCTCCAGCACCCGAAGGAATGCCTGCTCGTGGTCGGCCTGACCCTCGGCGGCACGGTCGCGTTCTACACCTACACCACGTACCTGCAGAAGTTCATGGTCAACACCGCGGGCATGGACAAGGCCACGGTCGCCTGGATCAACTTCTTCGCCCTGCTGGCGTTCCTGGTGCTGCAGCCGCTGGCGGGCGCGCTGTCGGACCGCGTCGGGCGTCGCAAGCTGCTGCTGGGCTTCGGCATCGCCGGAACCGTGCTGACCGTTCCGCTGCTCACCGTCCTGAGCACCACCACGGACCCGGTGGTGGCGTTCCTGCTGATGTTCGCCGGGCTGGCCATCGTCACCGGCTACACCTCGATCAACGCCATCGTGAAGGCCGAGCTGTTCCCCACCAACATCCGCGCGCTCGGGGTCGGCCTGCCCTACGCGCTGACGGTGGCGATCTTCGGCGGGACCGCGGAGCTGATCGCGCTGTGGCTGAAGCTGGCGGGCAACGAGCCGGTGTTCTATTGGTACGTGTCAGGATGCGTGCTGGTCTCCCTGGTCGTGTACGCGCTGATGCGGGAGACCTCGCAGAGCTCGCCGCTGGAGGACTGAGGAGGTGGCCGTGCGCGTGCTGCTCGTCGAGGACGACGACGGCGTCGCCGACGCCCTCGTGGACGTCCTGGCCGCGCACGGCCACCAGCCCACCCGGGTCGCCCGCGGCGCGGACGCGCTGACCCGCCACCGCGAGCACGACCTGCTGCTGCTCGACCTCGGCCTGCCCGACGTCGACGGCCTGGACCTGCTGCGCAAGCTCCGCAAGGTCGCCTCGACGCCGGTCATCGTGCTCACCGCGCGCGGTGAGGAGCGCACCGTGGTGCGCGGGCTGCGCTCCGGCGCCGACGACTACCTGGTCAAGCCGGTGCGGATGGCCGAGCTGCTGGCCCGCATCGACGTGGTCACCCGGCGGCACAACGCGGTCGCCGAGGCGGGCGAGGTGGTCACCGCCGGGGACGTGCGGGTGGACCTGCGGACCCGCCGCGTCCGGGTCGCCGACCGGGACGTGGAGCTCACGCCGAAGGAGTTCGACGTGCTGGCGGTGCTGGCCGGGCAGGCGGGCACCGCGGTGAGCAGGCAGCGGCTGATGGACGAGGTGTGGGGCGACGCCTACCTGGCGATCTCGCGGTCGCTGGACGTGCACATCGCCCAGCTGCGGTCCAAGCTCGACCGGCCCGACCTGCTGGTCACGATCCGCGGTTTCGGCTACCGCTTCGGGGAGTAGCGGTGCGCAGGCGGCTGCTGCTGGTGCTGCTGACCTTCTCGATCGCGGCGGTGGCGGCGTTCGCCGCGCCGCTGCTGGCGGTCACCGCCACCGAGCGCACCCAGCAGCTGGTGCTGGCCCGCACCGCCGACCTGGACCGCTTCGCCGAGCTGGCCGACCACGCCAGCGCCACCGGCGACCCGGCCCAGCTGATCGCCGAGGCGAACCGCTACACGCGGCTTTACGGAGAACCGCTGGTGGTCGTCGACACCGAGCGGCGGCCGGTGGCCGAGACCGGCGGGCTCCGGGCCGCCGCGGTCGCGGGCGCGGTCGACCAGGCGTTGCGCAACGAGCCGCCCGGCCCGGTCGCCGCGCTGCGCCCGTGGTCGACCCAGGACGTGATCCGGCACCGCCCGGTGGGCAGCGGAACCCGGGTGACCGGCGCGGTGGTGCTCCGGGTGTCGGTGGACCGGGCCGCGCGGGACATCGCGGGGCAGTGGGCGATGATCGCGCTCGGCGCGGTGAGCGCGCTGGTCGCCTGCGGTGTGCTCGCGCTGGTGGTGGCGCGGTGGATCCTGCGCCCGCTGGGCGAGCTGGAGACCGGGGTGCGGGAGGTCGCGGCCGGTTCGCGCCGGGCCCGGGTCGCCGTCGACGCCGGACCGCCGGAACTGCGGGAACTGGCCGCGCTGTTCAACCGGATGTCGGCGTCGGTGGCCGAGGCCGAGGCGCAGCAGCGCCGGATGGTCGCCGACGCCTCGCACCAGCTGCGCAACCCGATGGCCGCGCTGCGGCTGCGGGTGGACGCCCTGGAGCGCCGGATCCGGCCGGAGGGCATGGCCAACTACCGGTCCACAGTGGACGAGGTGGAGCGGCTGGAGGCGCTGCTGGACCGGCTGCTCGAACTGGCCACCGCCGACCGCGCGCGGGCCGGGGGAGCCGACCGCTGCGACCCGCACCCGGTGGTCGCCGACCGGGTCTCGGCCTGGCGGCCCGCCGCCGAGGACGCCGGGATCGAACTGGTCCGCTCCGGCCCGCCCGCGCTGCGCGTGCCGGTCCGCTGCACCGCCGACGAACTCGCGCAGGTCCTCGACGTCCTGCTGGACAACGCCGTGAAGTACGCGGGCAGCGGCGCCGAGGTGACCGTCGCCGAGGAGACCGGTCAGCACGGCTACCGGGTGCGGGTCGAGGACACCGGTCCCGGCCTGACCGCCGACGAGCGCGGCCTGGCCACCGGCCGGTTCTGGCGCGCCGACCGGCACCGGGGAAGCCGCGGAACCGGGCTGGGCCTGGCGATCGCGGACCGGCTGGTGACGGCCCGGGGAGGTGCGCTGCGCATCGGATCGGTCCGGCCGCACGGGCTCTCGGTCGCGGTGGAACTCCCGCTGGCGGAAGGAGAACTGCCATGACCCTGACCCGGCGCGCGCTGTTCGGCCTGGGCCTGGGCGGCCTGCTGGCCGGATGCACCGCGGGCGCGCCCGAGCACCCCGTGCGCATCGCGGCGGGGGAGCGCGGCGGCTTCTACTCGGAGTTCGCGAAGCTCCTCGCCGACGCGCTGGCCGCGGCCCGTCCCGGCCTGCGGCCGGAGGCGATCGACACCGAGGGCAGCGTCGCCAACGCCGAGCTGCTGCGCGACGGCCGCGCCGAACTCGGCCTGCTGCTGGCCGACGCGGCCACCGCCGCACCCGGCGGAGGGCTCGGCCCGCCGGTCGAGGTCCGGGCGCTGGGGCGGGTGTACGAGAACTACGTGCAGCTGGTCGTCCTGGCCGACAGCCCGATCCAGCGGCTGGCGGACCTGGCGGGCCGCGCGGTGTCGCTGGGCGCGCCGAAGTCGGGCAGCACGTTCTTCGGCGCCCGCCTGCTCGCCCGCGCCGGGCTCACCGTCCGGACCGAGACGCTGCCGCTGGAGGGCGCGGTGCACGCCCTCGAAACCGGCCGCATCGACGCCTTCCTGTGGTCCGGCGGGGTGCCGACGCCGTCGCTGCGCGCGCTCGACGAGCGGACCGGCATCCGGCTGGTCCCGCTCGACGCGTCGGTGGCGGGGCTGTGCGTGGAGTCGACCTGCGAGCAGGTGTGGATCCCGCCGGGCGCGTACCGGCGCACCGCCCGCGTCCCGACGGTCGGGGTCGCGAACCTCCTGGTGTGCACGCCGGAACTGCCCGACGACCTGGCCGCGACGGTCGTGCGCGTGCTCGCGACCCGCGCCGCGCAGCTGGTGCCGCAGCAGGCGGTGGGCACCCAGTTCCTCGACGTGCGCACGCTGATCGGGACCGGCGCGGTGCCGCTGCACCCCGGTGCCGAGCTGGCCTACCGGGAGCTGCACGGCTGACCGCGGCCTTCCTTCCAGGGCAGCAGCAACGGGGTCGCCAGCATGAGCACGCCCGCGATCGCGATGGCGGCGCGGGGACCGGTGAGGCCGGCCAGCACCCCTCCCAGCGCGGTCATGGCCGCGATGGCGGTCTTGCTGGTGATCGACCACGCGGACAGGGTGCGGGCGATCCGGTCCGCCGGGATCCGGTCGAGCCGGTGGGTGGCGAAGACCGGGTTGAACACCCCGGCGCAGGTGACCAGCCCGACCTGGACGGCGATCACCAGCCCGAGCCCGGCGGGGCCGGGGACGACGAACGCCAGCCCCAACGACCAGCACGCGCGCAGCGTTCCGGAGGTGAGCAGGACCCCGAGCCGCCCGAACCGCGCGACGAGCCGGCCGGCCATCCGGGCTCCGACGAGCCCGCCGATGCAGGACGCGCCGAACGCGAGTCCGTACTGCCAGGGCGGGAAACCGAGGTGGTCGAGCATGAGGACGGCGATCAGCGGCGCGGTCGCCATGATCAGACCGTTGACCAGGACGGTGTTCAGGAACAGCGGGCGCAGCTCGGGGTGGGCCAGCACGAAGCGCCACCCGTCGAGCAGGTCGCCCGCCCGCAGCCGGGACGAACCGGTGCGCGCGGGCCGCGGTTCGTCCCAGCCGACCGCGCGGATTCCCGCGGCCGAGAGCAGGTAGCTGATCGCGTCGGCCAGCACGACCGCCACCGGACCGAAGATGCCGACCGCGGCCCCGCCGAGCGGCGGCCCGAGTGCCGTGGCGGTCCAGTTCGTGGACTCGAACCGCCCGTTCGCGACGAGCAGGCCGTCCGGTGGGACCAGCGCTTTGAGGTAGGAGCCGCCGGCGGCCTGGAAGGTGATGTCGGCCGCGCCGACGACGACCAGCACGACCAGGAGCTGGGCGAAGCTGAGCAGCCCGAGCGCGAACGCGGCGGGGACGCTCATCAGCGCCGCGAAGCGGACCAGGTCCGTCGTGATCATCACGGGCCGCTTGCGGCGGAACTCCACCCACGGCCCCAGCGGAACGGAGACGGCCGCCCCCGCCGCCAGGCCCGCGGCTGCCAGGACCGCCACCTCGGTCGGTCCGGCGTGCAGCACGAGGATCGCGACCATGGTGAACGCGTCGAACGCGAATCGCGTGCCGAACGTGCTGACCGCGTAGGACGCCCACAGCCACCCGAAGCGCCGTCCCAGCGGCCGCCTGCCCGCCGCGTCGTGAGCAGCGTGCTCGATCAGGAGTCGGTCCGATCCTTCGTGGCCCGGTCCCTCGTGGCCCGGTCCTTCTTGGACTGGCGCCACCGCTCCAGCAGTCCGTCCATCTCGTCGTGCACGAACCGGAAGAAGTCCCGCATGTCGCGGACCCGGTCGAGGGCGGGGGAGGGCTCGCTGCCGAGCGCCCGCACGCCGTCGTCGGTGAGGTCGGCCAGGGTCTGGTAGACGCCGCCGATCGTGCCCGCCGACACGTACCAGGCGTCGTCGCGCAGCCGGTAGCTGTCGCGGCGCGACCCCGGGACCGGGCGGCGCTCGACGATGCCGAGCTGCATCAGGTAGCGGACCGCTCCGGAGATCGCGGGCGGGCTGACGGCGAGCCGCTCGGCGAGGTCGGCGGCGGTCAGCGCCTCCTCGTCGGAGGTCGTCATGGTCAGCAGCACCCTGGCGGCCATCCGGGAGAAACCCCATTCCGCGAAGGTCATCGCGGCGTTCTCCACGAACTGCCCGACGGCCTGCTCGTCGCGCTCGGCCGGCTTGCTCACGATCGCAGTCCTCTCGTCGTCCTTCCGGGAGAGTATACGATTCCTTAACTTCACAATGTTGTGAATGCTGTGTAGCTTATGAAGCATGAACACGACGATCGCGGTGTCCGGCCTGGTCAAGGAGTTCGGCCGGACCCGCGCACTGGACGAACTCGATCTCCACGTGCGGACCGGGGAGGTCCACGGCTTCCTCGGGCCCAACGGTGCCGGGAAGTCCACGACCATCCGGATCCTGCTCGGGCTGATGCGCGCCGACGGCGGCCGGGCGACCCTGCTCGGCGGCGACCCCTGGCGCGACGCCGCCGAACTGCACCGGCGGCTGGCCTACGTCCCCGGAGACGTCTCGCTGTGGCCGAACCTCACCGGCGGCGAGGCGATCGACCTGCTCGCCAGGCTGCGCGGCGGCGGTGACCGCCGGCGCCGCGACGAACTGGTGGAGCGCTTCGAACTCGACCCCCGCAAGAAGGGCCGCGCCTACTCCAAGGGGAACCGGCAGAAGGTCGCGCTGGTCGCGGCGCTGTCCTCGGACGTCGACCTGCTCGTCCTCGACGAGCCGACCTCCGGTCTCGACCCGCTGATGGAGGCGGTGTTCCAGGACTGCATCGCCGAGGAACGGCTGCGCGGCCGGACCGTCCTGCTCTCCAGCCACATCCTGTCCGAGGTCGAAGCCCTCTGCGACCGGGTCAGCATCATCCGCAAGGGCCGCAACGTCGAGTCCGGCACCCTGGCCGAACTGCGCCACCTGACGCGGACCTCGATCAGCGCCGAGCTGACCGGACCGGTCCCGGCGCTGGGCGCGGTGCCCGGGGTGCACGACGTGGAGGTCCAGGGCAACCGCGTCCGCCTCCAGGTCGACTCCGGATTCCTGGGCCAGGTGCTGCAGCTGCTCTCCGCCGCGGGCGTGGCCGGCCTGACCAGCCAGCCGCCGACGCTGGAGGAGCTGTTCCTCTCGCACTACGAGCCGGAAGAGGAGCCCGTCCGATGAACTCCTTCGCGGGCACCGGGGAAATGCTGCGGCTGGCCGTCCGCCGCGACCGGGTGCGGGGCACGGCCTGGGTGCTGTTCCTGCTGCTGCTCGTCGTGGGCGTGGCCGCCCAGTACGCCGGGCTGTTCCCCGACGACCGGGCGCGGCTCGACTTCGCCGCCGAGGTGCGGGCGAACTCGGCGCTCAACGCCTTCACCGGGCTGCTGCACGGCACCGGCCTGGGCAACCTGGTGATGTGGAAGATCGGCGACATCGCCTTCACGCTGATCGCCCTGATGGCGGTGCTCACCGTCGTCCGGCACACCAGGGCGGAGGAGGAGACCGGCCGGTCCGAGCTGGTGGGCGCCGGAGTGGTCGGGCGGTTCGCGCCGCTGACCGCCGCGCTGGTCCACACCTGCGGCCTCAGCCTCGCTGCCGGGGTGCTCTCCGCGGCCGGGCTGATCGCCTACGGGCTCGAAGCCGACGGCTCGATCACCTTCGGGCTGGCGCTGGTGATGCCCGGGATCTTCTTCGCCGCGGTCGCCGCGCTGGCAGCGCAGCTGACCGAACGCGCGCGCACCGCCAACGCGATCGCCTGCACGGTCCTCGGCGCGGGTTACCTGATCCGGTTCGTCGCCGATGGCGCAGGCCTGGGCGGACTTCGCTGGCTGTCGCCGAGCGGCTGGAGCCACCTGGCGGTTCCCTACGGCGGCAACCGCGTTTGGGTCCTGGCCGTGCCCGTCCTGCTTTCGGCGTTGGTGGCCACAGCCGCATACCGGTTGGCCGACCGCCGCGACCTCGGTGCGGGCGTGCTGTCCGCCCGCACCGGACCCGCCGCGGCCGGACGCGGGCTGCGGGGACCGGTCGGCCTGGCCTGGCGCCTGCACCGCACGCAGCTGCTGGGCTGGATCGCGGGATTCACCGCGTTCAGCGCGGCCACCGCGGGAGTCGCGACCGGGATGCCGGAAGTCGCCGAGCGGTCGGGCCAGTACGTGCAGGAGTTCTTCCGCCGCTACACCGTCGCGCCCGGTGTCGGCATCGCAGACACCTTCATCTGGCTGATCCTGCTCAGCCTCGGCTACCTCGCCGCGCTCTACCCGATGCTGGCGGCGCTGCGGCTGCGGACCGAGGAGACCAGCGGCCGGGCCGAGGCGACGCTGGCGACCTCGGTCGGGCGCACCCGCTGGGCGGTCAGCCACTTGGTGTTCGCCGCGTGCGGTTCGGTTCTTTTGCCGGCCGCGAGCGGTCTGGCGGCCGGAGGCGTCCACGCCGCGGCCACCGGTGATCCCGCGCAGCTGCCGCGGGTGCTGGCCGCGGCGCTGGTCCAGGTCCCCGCGGTCTGGCTCGTCGGCGCGGTCGCGGTGATCGCCTTCGGCGCCGTGCCCCGGCTGGCGGTCGCGATCGCGTGGGTGGTGTTCATGCTGGTGATGGTCTTGGGCGAAGTGATCGGCCCGATCCTGGGCATCGACTACTGGCTCGCCAACCTGGTCATCCCGTTCCACCACGTGCCCAAGCTGCTCACCGGCGGCACGTTCAGCGCCACCCCGCTGCTGGTCATGACCGCACTCGCGGTCGCGCTCACCGCCGCTGGCCTGGCCGCGCTGCGGCGGCGCGATCTCAGCTCGTGAATCCCGGGATTCGCCTCGCAGGATCGAGTTGCGGATTCGGGTGCGGCTGTCCGCCCGGAAGCCGACAGCCGCACCCGGTCATCAGCCGACCTCGACGTCGACGCAGGCGTAGAAGGCGTTGGCGGTGTCGGCGATGTTCCACACCGCGAGGACCTTCTGCTTCCCGGAAACGCCACCGAGGTTGACGTTGTGCGAAACGGTGGAGCCGGGGATCTGCCCGTGATCGTCGAACGAGGCGACCTTCTGGCCGCCGACGAAGTACTCCCAGGTGCTGGTGGAGTGCCGGGCGGTGAGCGTCCAGTTGAAGTTCACCGACTGGCCCACCTTGGTCACCTGCCAGCCCTTGCTGTCGTCGTCTAGCTCGGCGAAGCTCTGGTTGCCGCCGCTGCAGCTGGTCAGGCCCTTGGGGCCCTCGACGCTCTGCGGCTCGTACTTGATCGCACCGCAGGGCACGGTGCCCGCGGCGCACTGGGCCTGCCTGCTCGGCGGGGTGTCGACGTAGCCGTGCGCGCTGGCGGTCCCGGTCGGCAGTGCGACCAGGGCCGGGGCCAGCGCGGCACCCGCTGCCGCGGCGGCGAGCTTTCGCTTCATCTTCATCTCGGCTCCTTCTCGGCGGAAAACGCGGTCGCCCTGGCGCGGTCCCGCCCGTGGCCGTGCTGCCGCGGGCAGGAGGGAAACCGCTGACGGGGGTGGGTCATCGGTGCCGTCGCCGAGCGCGGGGCCAAGGGCGCGCGGGTCGAGCGGATCCGTTGCGGAAGCGCTGTTCTCGGACGGCGGTCTCGTTCGATCGGACGAGCGAGCGCGAAACCGCGGTGCCGCGTGGTCTCACGCTGACCGATGTGGTCTGGACCATACGAGTCGGCACGCATCAAGGTCAAGGTTGTGAACAAATTCCATGTTGGTTCGCTTATCGGACACCGGTGGTACGAGCGAGGCTGCGCCGGAGCGGCCTGGCGGGGTTGGATGGGGGCGTTCCGGGTGAGAGGTGGAGATCGATGCGCGCGGTGGTGTTCGAGGCGTTCGGGCGGGAGCCGGAGGTCCGCGAGGTCGCCGACCCCGTTGTGCCGGAACGCGGATCGGTGCTGCGGGTCGAGGCGACCGGGTTGTGCCGCAGCGACTGGCACGGCTGGATGGGGCACGATCCCGGCATCACGCCGCCGCACGTGCCAGGCCACGAGCTGGCGGGCGTCGTGGAGTCCGTCGGTGCGGGCGTCGCCAACTTCCGGCCGGGCGACCGGGTCACGGTGCCGTTCGTCTGCGCGTGCGGCCGGTGCCCGTCGTGCGCGCGGGGCGACCAGCAGGTGTGCGAACACCAGACCCAGCCCGGATTCACGCACTGGGGCTCGTTCGCCGAGTACGTGGCGATCGAGAACGCCGATGTCAACCTGGTGCACGTGCCCGCGGAGATGTCTCCCGGCACGGCCGCGGGCCTCGGATGCCGCTTCGCCACGGCGTTCCGCGCGGTCGTCCTGCAGGGCCGGGTCCGGCCGGGGGAGTGGGTCGCCGTGCACGGTTGCGGCGGTGTCGGCCTGTCCGCGGTGATGATCGCCGCCGCGTGCGGGGCGCGGGTCGTCGCCGTCGACATCGCGGCCGGCGCGCTGGCGCTCGCGCGCCGCTTCGGTGCGGCGGAATGCGTTGATGCGACTGGTGTTTCCGCTGCGGACTCGATCCTGGAGATCACCGGTGGCGGTGCGCACGTGTCGCTGGACGCGCTCGGCAGCGGGCCGACCTGCGCGGCCTCGATCGGCGGTCTGCGGCGGCGAGGGCGGCATGTGCAGGTCGGTCTCCTCCCGGCCGACCCGGTGCTGCCGATGGCGCGGGTGATCGCTCTGGAGCTCGAACTCCTCGGCAGTCACGGCATGGCAGCACACGACTATCCGTCCATGATGGACATGATCGGCTCCGGTGCACTGCAACCGGATCTGCTGGTTACCGAGACCATCGGACTGGACGAGGCACCTGCGGCGCTGGCCGGAATGGACGCGCGCGAGGGTGCCGGGGTCACGGTAATCGAACCCTGGCGCTGATCACGCCTTCCCCAGCGCCCTCTCCAGTGCGGCGGTGATGTCGGCACGACCGGGGTTGTGGAGCACGGCTGCGATGTGCGCGTCCGGGCGGATCACCCACACCTCGCCCGGCTTGGCGTTCAATGCTGTCGTGAGCGCGCCGGTGGTGTCGAGATCGGGAATCAGGAAAACCCTTGTAGGGAAAGGGAAATTGTTGGCCACGTCCTGAGAAGCAGCCACATCGGACGATTCCGCGGCCAGCAGCAGGAAACCGTTGCGGGCGAGCTCCCGGATTCTGGTGCTGCCCGGGGTCGGCACGGGGACGTCAGGTACGAGGATTCCGGGTGCGGCCGGTGGTGCTGAGCCACGTGGTGGACGTCCGGCGAACGGTCTGGTGGTGTCTGGTGTGGACAGCGGGGAGTCCACGTACCAGAACGGTTCGCTCAGCCTGCCGGAGTTCACTTCCGCGCGTGCGGCCGGATCGGTGACCGCGCCTTCCAGCGCGCGGAGGCGTCGCCGACGTTGCTCCTCCCCGTGCGGAACCAGGAATTCCATGGTGGCCGCGGTGACCGCGAGGTTCTCCTGCGCGGCCGGATGCCGCTCGTCCTGGTAGCTCGCGAGGAGTTCCGGCCCGGCCCAGCCGTGCAGCACGAACGCCAGTTTCCACGCCGCGTTCTCCGCGTCGGCGACACCGGAGTTGAGACCGCGCGCACCGAACGGGGCGAGCAGGTGCGCGCAGTCGCCGGCGATCAGCACCCTGCCGACGACCATCCGGTCCACCAGCCGGGAGTGGAACCGGTAGACCGATTTCCACCGCACCTCGTAGTCCCGGTCGCCGATGATCGCCCGGATCCGCGCGTCCAGCGCGCCGGACGCGGACTCGGCGTCGAGGTCGAAGCCGGGCGGGATCTGCCAGTCGATGCGGAACGTCGAGTCCGGGCAGGGGTGGATCAGCACCTGGCGGCCCGGGTTCCAGGCCGGGTCGAAGTAGAACCGCCGTTCCGACGCCCAGTCCGGCAGGTCGGTGCGGATGTCGCAGATCAGGAACCGGTCGTCGAACGTGTGCCCCTCGAAGCGCACGCCGAGCATCCGCCGGACCCGGTCGCCGTGCGCGCCCGCGCAGGCGACCGCGTAGTCGGCGTCGACGACCTCGGTGCCGCACCGCAGGCGCACCCCACCGCTGTCCTGTTCCAGCCCGGTCACCTCGTGTCCCCAGCGGACGTCGATGAGCGGGTCGGCGGCGATCCGTTCGTCGAGGATCTGCTCGGTGCGGGCCTGGGAGATGTTGACGAACGGCGGGAAGTGCGCGTGCCCGGGATCGCGGAAGGTGTGGCTGAACAGTTCCCGGTCCCGGTAGAAGGTGCGCGCGGTGGTCCAGGTGACGCCCTCGTCGGCGATCCGCTGGCCCGCGCCCACGCTGGCCCACACGTCGAGCACATCGCCCTGCTGGCAGATCGACCGCGATCCGGTCGGGTCGCGTTCCGGCCGCTGGTCCAGGACCACGACCGGCACGCCCCAGCGGGCGAGCAGGAGCGCGGCGGTCTGCCCGACGGGTCCGTTGCCGATCACCGCGACACGGGTTGACTGCGCGTTCATGGTGTCAGGCTTGGAGTTGGTTCCAGATGTCGTGGTCGCGTTCGGTGGTCCAGATGACGGGCCGGTCGATGCCGCAGAGTTCGTCCCAGAGGCGGGTGACGTCGAAGGGCAGGCAGTGCTCGAAGATCGGCCACCGCCCATAGGTACCGACCAGCGCGGCATGCGCGGCCCCGAATGCCTCGGAGAGGGTGCCCCCGCGTTCGTGGACCGTGCCTACCTCACGGATCATCGTTGCGAGGAAGTGCCGGGTCTGTGCGATCGCCGCGTCGACGGCCTCGCGCCCGTGCGCCACCGGGCCCCGGCCACCGACCAAAGCCTCGGCCTCCAACGACGCCACCGTGTCCAGAGTGGACGAAGCCCAGTCACGGTGGAACGCATCCCCGGTGTAGAGCGCCGCTTCGGCCTCGACCAGGTCTCCGGCGAAGAGAATCTTTCTCTTGGGCAGCCAAGCCACGATGTCGCCCTCGGTGTGCCCGCGTCCGCAGTAACGCAACTCCAGATCACCCCGGTCACCACCCAACGGGATGGTCAACCGGTCCGAAAACGTCAACGTCGGCCACGTCAACCCCGGAACCGACTCCGGCTCGGCGAACAGGCGAGGCATGCGGCCGTACTCCGACTCCCAGTCCTGCCGCCCCCGCTCGGCGATCAACGCCCGAGTGTGGTCGTGGGCCACGACCACCTCGGCATCAAACGCGCTCGCGCCCAGTACCCGCACCGCGTGATAGTGGCTCAACACCACATACTTCACCGGCTTGTCGGTGTGCTCCCGCAACCTCGCCAACCACTGCCGGGCCGCCGCCGGAGTCGCCAACGCCTCGAAACACACCAGAAAATCCTCACCCTCGACCGCCCCCACATTCGGATCACCCTCCGCGGTCAACGCGTAGACGCCCTCGCCCAACACCTCCAACGTCTGCTCCTTGACAGCCACATCAGCAGACGACGCAAACGACTTCGCGGCCATCGTCGGCTCCTTCGCAACGGAATGTCAAAGCGTTGATTACGGGCGGCGACGCTATCGCGGGCCGCTTCCCAGTGGAAACCCCCGGACGGCTTCCCGCCAGACCGTGCCGTGGAACCGGGCGCGGCCCTCTAGCCTGGAGCGCATGCCAGCCGAGCCCGACGAGAACACCGACTACCTGTCGTTCGTCGACTACGCGGTCGACCGCAGCACCCGCGAGCTGCCCGAGGTCGACCCGGTCGCGATGCGCCTGGTGCTCACCCTGCACCGGGTGACCAGCGCGCTGGTCTACGACCTGGAGTCGTCGGTGCACCGGCCGCGCGGCTGGAGCTGGCCGGGGTTCCGGGTGCTGTTCGTGCTGTGGCTGGCCGGGCCGATGGAGGGCAAGCGGATCGCCGAGCTCGCCGGGATGAGCCGGGCGGCGGTCTCGGCTCTGGTCAAGACGCTGGAGCGGGACGGGATGGTGACCAGGCGGCAGGACGAGCAGGACCGCAGGGTGTTCTCCTTCGAGCTCACCGGGACCGGGCGGGAGGCGATTCTGGGCGCCTACGCCGCGCACAACGAGCGCGAGCAGGCGTGGGTCTCGGCGCTGAGCCGCCCGGAGCGCACGATCCTGATCGGGCTGCTGGAAAAGCTCGCCGCGGGCTCGGCCAGTGCCGAGGCCAAGCGCCGGACCTGAACCGCGGCGGATCGGTCAACGCTTTGACCGGTGCGGGTTCGATCGAACTCGTGGCGGCCGAGGTGATGATCATGGACACTGGACCGGGTGGAGAAACTGGAAACGATGCCCCGGGACTGGAAGCGCGCCATGGCCGTCGTCGCGCACCCCGACGACCTGGAGTACGGGGCAGCCGCCGCGATCGCGGAGTGGACCGACACCGGGCACGAGGTCTGCTACCTGCTCGCGACCCGCGGTGAAGCGGGAATCGACACCATGGAGCCGGAAAAGGCCGCAGTCGTCCGGGAAGGCGAGGAGCGCGCGAGCGCGGCGGTCGTCGGCGTGTCGACCGTCGAGTTCCTCGGCCACCGCGACGGCGTCCTGGAGGAAGGCGTCGCACTGCGCCGCGACATCACCGCGGCCATCCGGCGCCACCGGCCGGACCTGCTGATCACCGTGAACCACCACGACACCTGGGGCGGCACCGACTGGAACACCCCCGACCACCGTGCCGTGGGCCGCGCGGCCCTCGACGCCGCGGGCGACGCGGGCAACCGGTGGATCTTCCCGGAGCAGCTGGCCGATGCGGAGCCGTGGAACGGCGTCCGGTGGGTGGCGGTCTCGGCATCCCCGGCCCTGACCCACGTCGCGGAGGTGGGGCAGCGTTCGGTGGACCGCGCGATCGCCTCGCTGGCGCAGCACCGGGCCTACATCGCCGCGCTGACCGATCAGGATCCCGAGGACTACGCGCGATCGATCATCACCGAGGCGATCGAGTCACTGCGCGAAAGCCACGGCGTGGAGCGGGGAGTGGGCTTCCAGCTCTTCGCGCGTTAGGCGGGGTCGGGATGGCCCGCCCGCGGCCGGGGCGATCCTGGTGGCGATGGCGGCCGTCGCCGGAGCGTCCGGTTCAGCAGCGGCCCTCGCGCCAGTAACCCATGAACGCCACCGAACCGCGCGGCACGCCGTAGTCGTTGACCATCAGCCGCCGCAGCCGCTTGATCACCGCGGCCTCCCCGGCGAGCCAGCCGTAGAGGTCGCCGGTCGGGTCGTCTTCGGGGATCTCCCACAGGCTCGCGTTGTCGACGTCGATGTCCTCCAGCTCGGCGCCCGCCGGGCCAGTGGGTTCGCACAGCTCGGCCAGCGCGCGGGCCACCGACTCCTCCAGCAGCTGCCCGTGCGGGACCGCACCGGAGCGGACCAGCCAGCGCACCTCGACGCCGTCCGGAACGTCCCAGGTCTGCTCGTCCCCGGAGGCGGGCACCTCAACGCACACGATGCCCCGCGCGTCCGGCGGCAGTGACTCCACGATCGCGGCGACCGCTGGGACCGCAGTCTCGTCGCCGGCGAGCAGCAGCCTGCGCGAGGTGGCGGGCGGGCACCACTCGACGCCCCACATCCGGCCCGTGCCGGGGCGGTCGGGGCCGAGCAGGGCGATCGTGTCGCCCGGACCGGTCGTCGCGGCCCAGGACGACACCGGCCCGCCGTGCCCGTCCTCGGTGCCGTGCAGCACGAAGTCGATGTCGAGCTCGGCGGTCTCGGGCCGGTGCTCCCGGACGGTGTAGGTGCGGATGGTCGGGCGCACCTCGTCGGGCATGGCCAGCCACCGCGGGTACCAGTCGGTGCCGTCCGGGACGTCGTCCACGGTCCGGCCGGGCCGCGGCAGCACCACCTTGATCCGCTGGTCGAAGCCGCCCGCGCCGAAGCGGCGCAGGCTCTCGCCGGTGAAGGTCAGCCGCACGAAGTTCGGCCCGAGCCGCACGCTGCGGGCCACCTCGACGACGTGCATCCGGTAGTCGGGAGCGTCCGCGCGGCGTCTCCCGGTGCCCATCGTCGTCACTTCGCAGACCTCCGTCGATGATCGTTCTCTGCGTGCTAGCTTAGCCTAACCTTAATTATCAGGAGGTACATGTGCGTCGCAAGATCCAGGCCATCGCCGGTGTGCTCGCGATCAGCGGTGTTCTGGCGGGCTGCGGCTCCCGGGCCGAAGCGCCGGCGAGCGGGCCGTGGTCCTACACCGACGACCGCGGCACCGTGGTCAACGCCGACAAGCGCCCGGAGCGCGTCGTCGCGCAGGTCTCGGCTGCCGGGGCGCTGAAGGACTTCGGCGTCGAGGCCGTCGGCACCTTCGGGCCGCTGGTGGCCGACGACGGGTCCACCGAGCCGGAGGCGGGCAGCGTCGACCCGGCGAAGGTCACCGACGTGACCGGTCCCTCCTACGGCGAGCTGAACATGGAGCGGCTCGCCTCACTGCACCCGGACCTGCTGGTCAGCGGCAAGTACGCGGAGTTCGCCGGGCTGTGGCACCTGACCCAGGACCAGGAGGAGACGGTCCGGAAGATCGTGCCCACGGTCGGCGTCGAGCAGTCCGGGGTCGCACTCCCGGAAAGCATCCGCAAGTACAGGGAACTGGCCCGCGCGCTCGGCGGGGACGTCGACTCCGAGCGGGTGCGCGCCGACGAGGAGCGGTTCAACGCAGCCGCCCAGCGCCTGCGCGACATCGGCGCCCGCCTGCGCGCCGAGAACCGCACGATCCTCGCAGTCGGTGGCACGCCGCAGGAGTACTTCGTCGTGGTCCCGGGCCGCAACCCGGACCTGGACTACTACACCAAGGAGCTCGGCCTGCCGATCCGCACCCCGGACCACCCCGACACCGCGGGCGGCGGCTACTTCGAGCGGCTGTCGTGGGAGAACGCGAACGCCTACACCGGTGACGTGCTGATGTGGGACACCCGCCGCGCCTCGATGAAGCCCGAGCAGATGAAGCAGAACCCGCTGTTCGCCGCGCAGCCCGCCGCGGCGGCGAACCGCTTCGTCGAGTGGGACGCGGTCGCGCCGATGAGCTACGCCAGCTACGCGCGGATCATGACCAAGCTGGCCGACCAGCTGGAGGCCGCCATGCCCCGGTGACCCCGGGTTTGTCCTCTGTGGACGCCAGCGGCAGTCCGGTCCGCCCGGGCTGCCGCCGCGCGTTCCGGGGAGGAAAATGGGCGGGGCCGTCGAACGGGAGGGCGACGATGGCCACGTCCGCGGGAGTCGACGTCGGTGGCACCTTCACCGACGTGGTCGTGCACGCTTCCGGCCACCGCCCCCGCGCCATCAAAGTGCCCACCACGCCGGACGACCAGGCCGAAGGTGTGCGCGACGGGTTGGCGGTGGCCTGGCCGGAAGGCGCGCTGCACCGGCTGCCGCACGGAAGCACGACCGCGACCAACGCCGTGCTGGAGCGCAAGATCGCGCGCACGGTCCTGGTCACCACCGCCGGGTTCGCCGGCGTCCTGCACATCGCCCGGCAGGACCGGCCCGCGCTCTACGACCTGTTCGCGACCCGGCCGGACCCGCTCGTGCCGCACGAGCTGGTCGTCCCGGTCACCGAGCGGACCGGGCCGGACGGAACCGAGATCGTCGAGCTGACCGACGACGAGGTCGAGCGGGTGGTCGGGGAGGTACGGCGGCTCGAACCGGAATCGGTCGCGGTGAGCCTGCTTTTCGCCTACGCCGACGACTCCCATGAGCAGCGGCTGTGCGAGGCGTTGCGGAGCCTCGACGTCCCGGTGACCCGCTCCAGCGCGCTGCTGCCGGAGTTCCGCGAGTTCGAGCGGGCGTCGACGTGCGTGCTCAACGCCGCGATCGAGCCCGTCATGCGCCGGTACCTGTCCCGGCTGACGAACCGGGTGCCGGAACCGGTGATCACGGTCATGACCTCCAGCGGCGGCACCGCCGGGGTCGAGTTCGCCGCGTCCGCGCCCGTGCACACGCTGCTGTCAGGGCCCGCCGCCGGTGTGGTGGCCGCCGGGGCGGTGGCCCGCTCGGCGGGGTTCGACGACGCGATCGCGTTCGACATGGGCGGGACCTCCACCGACGTCTGCCTGATCAGGGGCGGACATCCCGAGGTCTCGACCTCGTCGCGGATCGCCGGGCTGCCGTTCCGCACCCCGGCGGTCGGAATCCACACCGTCGGTGCGGGCGGCGGCTCGATCGCCTGGATCGACGCGGGCGGTGCGCTGCGCGTCGGCCCGCACTCGGCGGGAGCCGATCCCGGCCCGGCCTGCTACGGGCTCGGCGGACGGGAACCGACCGTGACCGACGCGCACTGCGTGCTCGGGCACCTCGATCCCGGCCGGGAACTCGGCGGCGGGCTGCACCTCGACGTCGCTGCCGCCGAACGGGCTCTCGGCGCGATTTCCGAGTCAGCGCAAGGAGTTCTCGCGGTGGTGCGGGCGACGATGGCCCGTGCGCTGCGCAAGGTCAGCACGGAACGCGGCGTCGACCCGTCCGGTCTCGCGCTGGTCGCCTACGGCGGAGCGGGACCGCTGCACGCGACCGCGCTGGCGCGGGAACTCGGCTGCGCCGCGGTGGTGATCCCGCCCGCGCCGGGCGTGCTCAGCGCGTTGGGCCTGCTGCTGGCCCCGGCCCGCTACGAGGCTTCGCGCACGGTCATGGTCCCGGCCGGGACGGACCTGGGCGAAACGTGGGACCAGCTGTCCGAGGAGGCCCGGCAGGAACTCGAAAAGCAAGGCGTGGCAGGGGAAATCTCCCTGTTCCGGGTGGCCGACGCCCGCTACGCCGGGCAGTCCCACGAACTCCGGCTGGACGTCGGCGGCGAACCGGACCTGACCGAGCTCCTGCACGCGGCGCACGAAAACGCCTACGGGTACGCGATGCGGGACGAACAGGCGGTGATCGTCACCGTGCGGGTCGTCGCGCAGGGCGCGCCGATCCTCGACGAACCACCCCGCGACTGGGATCAAGGAGAGCCCGCGCCGGAAAGCAGCCGGGAGCTCGGGACGACGGGGACCGCGCGGGTCCTCTCGCGGGCCGGGCTGTCCGCCGGGGACCGCGTCACCGGCCCGGCGCTGATCGAGCAGCCCGACAGCACCACGTTGCTCGACCAGGACGAGACGGCAGTGGTCGACGAAGCGGGAAACCTGGTGGTGCGTTTCGATGGCTGAACTGTCCGCAGTGGAGCTTGAGGTGTTCCGGCACGCCCTCGCCGGAGTGGCCGACGAGATGGGAGTCGCGCTCCGGCGCGCAGCGTACTCGCCGAACATCAAGGAGCGCGCGGACTGCTCCGCCGCTGTGTTCGACCCGGACGGAGACATGGTCGCCCAGGCCGAACACATCCCGGTGCACCTGGGCGCGATGCCCGCGAGCGTGCGCGCCGCGCTCGACACCTACGGCGCCCTGTCACCGGGACAGCAGGTCTGCGTCAACGACCCGTACCTCGGCGGAACGCACCTGCCCGACCTCACCATCGTGGCCGCTGTCGGCGATGATGACGGGCGGCTGCTCGGTTATGTGGCCAACCGTGCGCACCACGCCGACGTCGGTGGTGCCGCGCCGGGTTCGATGCCGGCGAACGCGACCGACATCGCGATGGAGGGGGTGCGCATCCCGCCGGTGCTCATCGCCGACGCGGACGGCGAACGCGGCGACATCGTCCGGCTCATCGCGGCGAACTCACGCACGCCCGCGGAACGCCGGGGCGACCTGCGGGCGCAGTTCGCCGCCAACCACGTCGGCGGGGTCCGGCTGCGCGAGCTGGCCTCGCGGCTCGGCGCGTCCGGGCTGGGCGAGGCGATGCGGGCGGTGTGCGACTACTCGGACCGCCGGGTCCGGGCCGCCACGGGGGAAATCCCGGACGGGACCTACCACAGCGCCGACGTGCTGGAGATCGGCGACGGGGTGGCGATCCGCGCGGCGGTCACGGTCGACGGCGACGAGGTCACGATCGACTTCGACGGCAGCGACCCGCAGATCCCGGTCAACTGCAACGCGGTTTTCGCGGTGACGCTGTCCTCGTCGATGTTCGTGTTCCGAATGCTCACCGACCCCGGAGCGCCTCCGAACGCCGGATGCTATCGAGCGCTGCACGTGCGGGCGCCGGAGGGAACCGTGGTGAACCCCCGGTTCCCGGCGCCGACCGCGGCGGGCAACGTCGAGACCAGCCAGCGGATCGTGGACGTCCTGCTCGGCGCGTTCGCGCAGGCGATGCCGGAGCGGGTTCCGGCCGCGAGCCAGGGAACGATGAACAACCTGCTCATCGGCAGCGGGGGAGACAACCCGTTCAGCTACTACGAAACCCTGGCGGGCGGGGAGGGCGGCACCCCGTGGCGGCCGGGGATGTCGGCGGTGCACACGGGCATGACCAACACCCAGAACACCCCGGCCGAGGCGGTGGAACTCGATTACCCGCTGCGGGTCTGGCGCTACGACCTGCGGCCCTCGTCCGGCGGCCGAGGGCGCAACCCCGGCGGGGACGGGCTGGTCCGGGAGATCGAGGCGCTGACCGACTGCACGCTGACCGTGCAGTCCGAGCGCCGGGAACGCGCGCCGTGGGGAATCGCCGGCGGCGCGGACGGAACACCCGGCCGCAACGTCATCGTCCGCTCGGACGGCAGCGAGGAAACCTTGTCCAGCAAGGGCACTTGGTCCCTGCGCCGAGGGGAGCGGGTGCGGGTCGAGACCCCTGGCGGCGGCGGTTGGGGCCGCGCGGGTGGTTGAGCCAGCGGGCGGTTGCCGCGGTGCGGCGAACAACGCTTGAACAACTCGTGTGCGGGCTTCCATCGATCACCCGATACGGGGACAGTGGACACGGGGGTGGTTCGCTGTGGTCACGATCGGTACCTGGAACCTGGAAAACCTGTTCCGTCCCGGCTCGGAAGCGGGACCGGACTCGGATGCCGAGTACGAGGCGAAGCTGGCGGCGTTGGCCGGGACCATCGGCGAGATCGCGCCGGACGTGCTGGCCGTGCAGGAGGTCGGCGACCCGGAGGCGTTGGACGACCTGGTCGGGAAGCTGGACGGCCGGTGGCACACGGCGCTGGCGGAGCCGGACCAGCGCGGGATCCGGGTCGGGTTCCTGGCGCGTTCGGAGACGCGCGGGCTCGACCAGGTCTCGGAGTTCGCCAAGGAGCTCGCGCCGGTGCGGGTGGACGACGACGGCGACACCGTCGACAGCATGGGCAGGCCTGCCCTGCGAGCCGACATCACCGCCGACGGCCTGGAGCTGACGCTGCTGTCCTGCCACCTCAAGTCCAAGCTGCTGACCTACCCCGGCGGCCGGTTCCAGCCCCGCGACGAGGCCGAACGCGCCCGCTACGCGGTCTACGCGCTCAACCGCCGGGCGGCCGAGTCGGCCACGGTCCGCGACGCGGCCACCGAGCTGCTGGACGGGAAGCGACCGCTGGTCGTGCTGGGCGACCTCAACGACGACGAGCACGCCGCGACGACCACGCTGCTGCACGGCCCGCCGGGATCGGAGCTCGGAACCCCGGGGTTCGACCGGCCCGACGCCGGTGACCAGGCCCGGCTGTGGAACCTGGCCACGCTGATCCCGGAGGACCGCAGGCACTCCCGGACCTACAACGGCCGCCCCGAGCTGATCGACCACATCATGGTCAGCCACGCGTTGGTGCGCCGCGTCGGGGAGGTCACGACCATCGACGTCAAGGCGGGGTCGGTGACCGACAACCCCCGTGACCGCAAGGGGAAAGCGGGTTCCGACCACCGCCCGGTGGTTGCGCGGCTGAACGCCTAGGCAGCGGTCAGGCCAGATCCTCCAACACCTGAGCGAACGCCACGGCGTCGGAATCCCCGTCGCGACACCGCACGTACACGCGCCGGTGCAGCGGCGGATCGAGCGCCACCAGCGCGACCCCGGACGGCACGGGCCGGGGAGCGGCCAGCGCGGGCACGACCCCGGCCGTGATCCCCGCCGCGGCCATGGCGAGAACGGTCCCGACGTCGCGAACGACGTGGTCGGGCCGCCAGTCCACGCCGCGGGCGGCGAAGCCCTCGGCGAGCAGCGGTCCGCAGGTCCCGCCGGGATCGGCGACCCCGGCGGCGGCCAGCTCGGCGAGCCCGATCCGGTCGCGGCGGGCCAGCGGGTGCTGGCGGGGCAGGACCGCCACGAACTCGTCGGCGAACGAACAGCAGAGCCCGGGCCCGGGCTCGGTGGTCACCGCCAGGTCGATGGTGTCGTCGGCCAGCCAGGCCGTGAGCTCGTCGTCATCGCCCTGAACGGTCAGCACGTGGCTGTTCGGCCAGTCCCGTCGCAGGCGGGCCACGGCGTCGGGCACGAGCCGGACCATCGCGCTGGCGACCGCCCCGACGCGCAACCGCGGTGGTGATCCGCTGCCCGCCAGCTCCTCGATCTCGCGCAGGTGCGCCACGACGGCCCTGGCGTGCTCGGCGACCTCCCGCCCGAGCGCGGTCAGCTCCGCCCCGCCCGGCCCGCGGTGCACCAGCGGCTCGCCGAAGTGGCGTTCCAGCGCGGCGATGGTCCGGCTGACCGCGGACTGGGTCAGCCCGAGCGCCTGCCCGGCGCGGGTGAAACCGCGCTGCTCGGCGACGGCGAGCAAGGCGCGCAGGTGGCCGACGGTCAGGTCCACCCCGGAGATGATTCCAGCGAATGGCAGCCATGAGCAACAGTCGTTGGACTCATCGGCGCGGGTTCGGCTGTGCTGTTCGGTATGAAGAGGTCGACGACGGTAGTCGCGATGGTGGCGCTGTGGCTGTGCTGGGGTTCGTCGTTCCCGGCGATCCGGGTGATGGTGGCGGAGCTGCCGCCGCTGCTGGCGTCCGGAGCGGTCTTCCTCACGGCCGGGACCGTGCTCGCCGCGACCAGGTCCGGTGCGCTGCGCGGGCTGGACCGCGGGCGGATCGCCACGGCTGCGGGCGTCGGGGTCTGCCTGCTGGGAGCGCAGGGCGCGGTCGCGGTGGCGGCGCGGCACGTCTACGCGAGCACGGCCGCCCTCCTGGTCGCTTCTGTTCCATTGTGGACAGCAGTGTTGCGGGGACTCGTCGGCGACCGGCCGGGCAAAGCGGCATCGCTGAGGCTGCTGGCGGGATTCGCCGGAACAGCAATGGTTATCGCCGGCGACTCCGGTGTGGACTGGTCGTTGTGGAGCTTGGTGGTGGTCGCGGCGGCCGTGGGCTGGGCGGGTGGAACGGTGTGGGCCGCCCGGTCCGATTCCATGCCGGACGCCAGAGCCGCGACCGTCGTGCAGCTGCTCGCCGGTGGACTGGTGCTGCTCGCCGGAGGTTTCCTCGCCGGAGAAGATCTGCCGCCCGGAGCGGTCGACGGGTGGTCGTGGCTCGCGCTGGTGCACCTGGTGCTCGTCGACTCGCTGGCCGGTTTCGCCCTCTACAACCGGCTTTTGCGCACCGCGCCGATCGGGCTGGTCAGCACCTACGCCTACGCCGTCCCGGTCGTCGCCTACCTGATCGGCGTGCTCGTCCTCGGCGAGCCGTTCCGCGCGGTGGTCGTGCTTGGCGCGGCGGTGATCGTGGCCGCGGTCGCCGCCGAGGTCGTCAGCTGTTCCGCATCCAGGTCCCCAGCACCATCAGCGTCTTCGTGCCGGTGATGTTGCCCGAGCGCCGCAGCCGTTCGATGGCCTGCTGGAGGTGGTTGACGTCGCGCACCCGCAGCCAGATCAGCGCGTCCGGGTCGCCCGCGATGGTGAACACCGCCTGCACCTCCGGCAGTGCCGAGGCCGACTGCACGATCTCCTCGCCGGGAGTGGTGCCGAGGTAGCGCAGCTCGGTGAACGCCTCGATGGCCCAGCCCAGCTTGGAGTGGTCGACCTGCACGGTGAACCCGGTGATCACACCGATCTCGCGGAGCCGGTCCACCCGGCGCTTGACCGCCGCCACCGACAGGCCCACCTCGCCGGCCATCTCCGAGAACGTCCGGCGGCCGTCCTCGCGCAGCAGGCGCAGCAGGGAGTGGTCGATCTCGTCCACCACGTCCATGGACTCCTCCAACAGCTTGAGTGAGACCCCGCACTCCGGCCTTGCCCGCGCAAGGCGGGCCCGGAAACGCGAGCTCGCGATGAAAAGATTTTGCGTGATCGAGCCGTCTTCTGGCTAGGTGCTTGCGCCGGATCCGCCTCCGCCGGTGTGCTGTGGCGCAACTCACCGCGAAGCTCGATGGAGACCGCCATGCGCACCGACCTGCCTGCCGTGTCGCTCGACGACAAGTACGCGGCCGACTCCGGCCGAGTGCTGATCTCCGGCATCCAAGCGCTCGTGCGGCTGACGCTGGAACAGCGCCGGCTCGACGAGTCGCGGGGCCTGAACACCGCCGCCTTCGTCTCCGGGTACCAGGGCTCGCCGCTGGGCGGGCTGGACATGGAGATGGGCCGGGCCAAGCGGTTCCTGGAACCGCGCGGCGTGGTGTTCCAGGCCGGGCTCAACGAGGAGCTGGCCGCCACCGCGGTGGCGGGCACCCAGCTGCTGAACCAGGTCCCGGGCCGCCGCCACGACGGGGTCACCGGGTTCTGGTACGGCAAGAACCCCGGCCTGGACCGCGCGGCCGACGCGATCCGGCACGCCAACGTCGCGGGCACCGCCGCGCGCGGCGGAGCGGTGGCCTGGATCGGCGACGACCCGGGCAACAAGTCGTCCACGATCCCCAGCGCCAGCGAGCAGATGTGCCAGAGCATGGCGGTGCCGCTGCTGGCGCCCGGCTCGGTCGCCGAGATCATCGGCTTCGGCCTGCACTCGGTCGCGCTGTCCCGGGCCACCGGGCTGTGGGCCGGGCTCAAGATCGTCGCCGACATCGCCGACGCCTCGGCGACGGTCGACCTGGGCGCCTTCGGGCACGGCGTGCCCGAGCCGCCTGCCACCGAGCGGAACTCCGCCCAGCTGCTCGGCCAGCCCGCGCTGGACGCCGAGCTGGACATGCTGACCAGGCGGCTCGACCTGGCCCGCGCCTACGCCACCGAGCACGGCCTGAACCGGGTCACCTTCAGCGCGCAGCGGGCGACGACCGGCGTGCTGGCCTCCGGACTGGCGCACTCGATCGTCCTGCGCGCGCTGGAGGACATGGGGATCGACGAGGGCGCGATGGACGCCCTGGGCCTGCGGCTGATCCGCATCGGCATGCCGTTCCCGCTCGACCACGGTCACCTGGCGTCGATGGTGGCCGACCTGGACGAGGTCGTCGTGGTGGAGGACAAGACGCCGTACCTGGAGGGCCAGCTCAAGGAAGCGCTCTACGGCCGCGACACCGCGCCGCGGATCGTCGGCCGCCGCGACGAGCGGGGCCGTCCGCTGCTCAGCGCCCGCGGCACCCTCGGCGCCGACGACGTCGCCCGCGCGCTCGGCGCGCGGATCGGCCACGACCGGTTGCCACGGGCCGCCCAGGACTACCTCAGCACCGCCAACCCGCGCCGGTCGCGGATCGAACTGCCCACGGTGGCCGCCCGCACGCCCTACTTCTGCTCGGGCTGTCCGCACAACACCTCCACCCAGGCCGACGACGGCACCCTGGTCGGCGCGGGCATCGGCTGCCACGTGATGGTCCTGCTCGACGGCGCGGGCCGCGGCCACCAGGTCGGCGTGACCCAGATGGGCGGCGAGGGCGCGCAGTGGAACGGTCTCGCGCCGTTCACCGACGACCGGCACTTCGTGCAGAACCTCGGCGACGGCACCTTCCACCACTCCGGCTCGCTGGCGATCCGCGCGGCGGTCGCGGCCGGGGTGAACGTGACTTACAAGCTGCTCTACAACGACGCGGTCGCGATGACCGGCGGCCAGCGCGCGGAGGGCAGGCTCGACATCCCGGCGCTGACCCGCTGGCTGGCGCTCGAAGGCGTCGCGCGGGTGGTCATCACCACCGCGGAACCCAAGTCCTACAAGGGAATCCGGCTCGACCCGCTCGCGACCGTGCGCCACCGCGACGACTTCGCCGACGTGCAGCGGGAACTGGCGGAGGTACCCGGCGTCACGGTGCTGATCCACGACGACCGCTGCGCGGCCGAGGAACGCCGCCTGCGCAAGCGCGGCGCGCTGCCGACGCCCGCGGAGCGGGTCGTGATCAACGAGCGGGTCTGCGAGGGCTGCGGCGACTGCGGGGACAAGTCCACCTGCCTGTCCGTGCAACCGGTGGACACCGAGTTCGGCCGCAAGACCCGGATCCACCAGGCGTCCTGCAACTCCGACTTCACCTGCCTCAAGGGCGACTGCCCGTCGTTCCTGCTCGTCGAGCCGGGAACCCGCAAGCGCCGCGAGGTGCCGGAGCTGCCGGTGGCGCTGCGGGCGCCGGTGAGCAGGCTGCCGGAGGACGGTGTGCTGGTGCGGATGCCCGGCATCGGCGGCACCGGCGTGGTCACGGTCTCGCAGATCCTGCAGATGGCCGCGCACCTTGACGGCCTGCACGCGGCCGGGCTGGAGCAGACCGGGGTCGCGCAGAAGGGCGGCCCGGTCGTCAGCGACGTGCGGATCTCCAAGCAGCCGGTGGCAGGCGCGCTCCGGGCCTCCAAGGCCTCGGTCGACGTCCTGATCGGGTTCGACCTGCTCGGCTCCGCCGCGGAGCAGAACCTCGCGACCTTCGACCAGGGCCGCACCGTGGCGGTGATCAACACCGCGATCGTGCCGACCGCCGCGATGGTGACCAACCGGGTGCCGCGTCCGGGCTCGCCGGACGAGGCGGTCGAGCGGATCGCCGCGGTGTCGGCCGACAACGTCCACCTCGACGCCCTGGGCATGGCGGAATCGCTGTTCGGCGACCACATGCCGGCGAACATGCTGCTGATCGGAGCGGCGTTCCAGCACGGCTGCCTGCCGGTGTCGGAGGCCGCGATCGAGCAGGCGGTCCGGCTCAACGGCGCGGCGGTCGAGACCAACCTCGCCGCGTTCCGCTGGGGCCGCGCGGCGGTGCTCGACCGGGAGGCGGTCGAGCGGGCCCTGGCACCGGAGCCGACGGCCGTCGTCGAGGTCGACGCGCGGTCCCGGGAACTGGCGAGCGGCACGGAGGGCGAGCTGCGCTCGGTGCTGGAAACCCGCATCGCCGACCTCACCGGCTACCAGGACGAGAAGTACGCCGACCGCTACGCGACGGACGTCCGCCGGGTCGCGCGGCTGGCGCGGGAACAGGCGGGCGCCGAAGGCGAGCGCGTGGCGGTCGCCTACGCCCGCGGGCTGCACAAGCTGATGGCGTACAAGGACGAGTACGAGGTGGCGCGCCTGCACCTCGACACCGTCGAGAAGGCGCGGCTGGACGACGAGTTCGGCGCGGACGCGTCGGTCTCGGTGCTCCTGCACCCGCCGGTGCTGCGCGCGCTGGGCATGAAGCGCAAGCTGCGGCTGCGCCGCTCCGCCGAGCTGACCTTCCGCGCGCTGCGGGCGGCCCGCCGGCTGCGCGGGACCGACCTGGACATCTTCGGCTACGCCAAGGTCCGCCGGACCGAGCGGCAGCTCATCGCCGAGTACCGGGACCTGGTCGGGCAGGCGCTGCGGCACCTCGACGCCGACCGGGTCGACGCCGTCACCGAGATCGCCGAACTGCCCGACCTGGTGCGGGGTTACGAGGACATCAAGCTCGCGGGCGTGGAGAAGTTCCGGCAGCGGGCCGCCGAACTGCTCAGCTCGCTGGCCGGGCAGGGCTGAGATGCGGCCCTGCACCTGCCTGTGCAACCAGGCCGGGCACGTCGACCGGTGCCAGGGGAGTCCGGAGCAGGGGCTCCGGCTCCCCGAGGGCTGGCCGGTGCTGATGCCCTCGCGGGAGACCTGCCGGGCCTGCTACCAGGCGGCCGTGCGGGCCACGGCGCGGCGGAGCTGAGCCCGTCGGCGGCGGGTACGGTGAGAGCGTTCCACGTTCTCCACGCGAAGGAAACGCCCCATGGCACCGTCGATCGCCACCGCCGACCGAGTCGACCGCGACGCGCTGCTGGAGTTCCTGCGGCCCCGCCACCGCGGGCTGCTGGCCACCACCCGCGCCGACGGCAGGCCGCAGCTGTCCCCGGTCACCTGCGGTGTCGACACCGACGGCCGGATCGTGGTCTCGACCTACCCGCAGCGGGTCAAGGCCCGCAACGCCCGCCGCGACCCGAACGTCTCGATCTGCGTGCTCTCCGAGGACTGGGACGGCCCGTACGTCCAGGTCGACGGGCAGGCCGAGGTGCTGGACATGCCGGCGGCGGCGGACGGCCTGGTGGAGTACTTCCGCTGCATCTCCGGCGAGCACCCGGACTGGGACGAGTACCGCGAGGCGATGGCGCGGCAGAACAAGAGCCTGCTGCGGATCTCCATCGAGCGCTGGGGTCCGATCGCGACCGGCGGTTTCCCGCCCGAGCTCGCGAAGAGCTGATCCGGCTCAGCCCACGGGCTCGGCCACCGCGGCCCGCCCGCGCACGGCGGGCACGGTGAGGGCGGCGGCCACCAGGAGCGCGACGGCACCGGGCAGTCCCAGCCAGACCGGGGTCATCCAGTTCTGGAGCAGGCCGCCCAGCGCTCCGCCCAGCGCGATACCGGCGTAGATGGACGCCGAGTTCAGGCCGAGCAGGACAGGGCCGGCGCTCGGCGCCAGCGCGACCAGCCGATGTTGTTGCGGCACAACGGGAAACCCGACCGCGATTCCCCACAGCGCCGCCCAGACCAGCGTGCTCGCGAGGTGCGTCGCCACCAGCGGCGTGATCGCCAGCAGCAGGGCGGAGGCGGCAAGACCCGCCAGCAGCAGCCGTTGCGGGGCGTGGCGGTCGGAGAGCCTGCCGACCAGCAGGTTGCCCGCGACCGTGCCGAGCCCCCACACGAACAGGATCGTGGTGAGCAGCACCGGTGAACCGCCGGTCACCCCGGCCAGCGCGGGCGCGATGTAGGGGTAGAGCACGTACATCCCGACCATGGCCAACCCCGTGACCAGGACGATGCCGATCACCTCCGGCCTGCGCAGCGGGGCGATCCGGTCGCGCAGTCCGGCGGCGGGGAGCGAGATCGCGGGCAGGCCCAGCGCGATTCCCGCGGCGGAGACCAGCCCGAGCCCGGCCACCGCCCACAGCGCGAGCCGCCAGTCGGCGCCACCGATGAGCGTGCCCAGGGGGAGCCCGAGCGCGGTGGCCGTCATCAGCCCGCCCATGACGAACGACAGCGCCCGCCCGCGCCGCTCCGGCGGGGCGATCACGGCCGCGGTGCTGGCGGCGGCGGAGTTGATGATGCCCGCGCCCGCCGCGGTCAGGACGCGGGAGGCCAGGGCGAGACCGTAGCTGTCGGCCAGCGCGGTCAGGGCGTTGCCCGCGGTGAACACGCCCAGCGCGAGCAGCAGTGCCGCGCGGCGGTCGAGGGTGCTTGTCGCCGCGCCCAGCACCGGTGCGGCGATCGCGAGGGTCAGGGCGAACGCGGACACCAGCTGTCCGGCGGCCGGGATGGTCACGTCGAGATCGGTGGCGATGGCCGGCAGCAGTCCGGCGATGACGAACCCGTCGGTGCCGACGGCGAAGGTGGCCAGCGCGAGCGGAAGAAGCCGTAGGTACACGACCCTGCTCCTTGCAGTAGGAAAGTTGGGCGATCATCAAACTAACAATCGGTTTGATGATTGTCCAACTATCCGAGTGAGGTATCCTGCGGGACGATGAAAGCGCAGGTGAGCTGATGCGTGGGCTGTTCCACCCGGCGAAGCAGGACATCGCTCTGGCGCAGGTCATGCATGCGCTGTCCGACCCGGTGCGGCTGGAGCTGCTGGCCCGGGTCGCCGCGGTCGACGGTGAACCGTGCACCGCTGTCGCGGGCGACATCGACGTGCACAAGTCGACGCTGTCGCACCACTACCGCGTGCTCCGCGAGGCGGGGCTGACGATGACCACTGTGGACGGACGAACCCGGGTGGTCCGGCTCCGGCGCGACGATCTGGACGATCTCTTCCCCGGTCTGCTGGACGCGGTGCTCGCGGCGTTCCGGAAGCACGGCGCCTGACGCTCCGGGAAGCGCAGCACCGCGCTGGCGCTTGTGGGGCATCGTCAAAGTTGTTACGCCCCAATGAATTCGTTCCTGCGCGCAGTTGAATCGTCCTTGCCCCGTGCGCGCGGTTTGTTGTAGCGTCTGCGCTCGCAAGCGAGGGGGTCGCTGCACTGGGGTCGAAGGGGAGATAACAGCGGTTGCGCTGACGGCTTTTCGTGCGTGTTGGCACGAGCCGCCGCGCACCGTTCGCGGCTTCGCGGCCTTCCTCGTTTCATCGCACGCGAATCTGACCGCGAAGCGTAGGGGGAATCATCCATGGACTGGCGACCGGCCGAGTCCCTGAACACATTGATCGCGGAGTTGGACGCGTTGGCGCCCCGGCGGTCCCGGGCGTCCGACGGCCTGAAGGGGGATGCGGCGCACCAGAGCCGGCGTTCGGACCACAACCCGAACACCGCCGGTGTGGTCTGCGCGGCGGATCTGACCCATGATCCGGCGAACGGCGCGGACATGGACCGGATCTCCGACCACCTCATCGCCCACCGGCACCCGGCGCTGAAGTACGTGATCTTCAACCGGCTCATCGCCGGTGCGCACACCGGGTGGAACTGGCAGCGGTACGAGGGAAATCCGCACTCCCAGCACATGCACGTGTCGGTCGGTGCCGGCGAGGACGGGCAGTCGACCGGACCTTACGACGACCGGGCGCCCTGGGGGCTCGCCCAGGTGTCGGCGCCGCCGCCCGGCAACCAGCCGCCGGTGCCGCCGCAGCACCAGGCTCCGGCTCCACCGCAGCACCAGGTTCCGGCTCCACCGCAGCAGCCGCCTGCCCCACCGGCACCGCCGCAGCAGCTGGCGCAGTTCACCACGTGGGGCAGCGGAGTCCGCCTGCACACCAAGCCGTCGACGAAGTCGTCGGTGGTGCGCACGCTGGACGGCCCGACTCCGGTGCGGGTCGAGTACCAGGTGCACGGGGAGCGGATCACGGCGGAGGGCATCACCAACGACGGCTGGGCTTTCATCCCGGACCTGGGCGGCTTCCTGAGCAACATCTACATCGACGTGGTCGAGGAATGGCTGCCCGGTGTTCCGGAGGACGAGGAGGAGGACCGTCCGGCCCCGCCGTCCGGCAATCAACCGCCGCCTCCGCCAGGCACTCAACCGCCTCCGCCCGGGCATCAGCCCCCGCCGCCCGGTAGCCAACCGCCGCCTCCGCCGGGGAATGAGCCACCGCCCGGCAGCCAGCCTCCGCCCCCGCCGGGGAATCAGCCGCCTCCGCCGGGCACCCAACCGCCTCCGCCCGGCAACCAGCCGCCCCCGCCCGGGAACCAGCCCCCGCCCCCGCCGCCGGGCAACCCGCCGGCGCCGGGCCCGCTGCCCGCGGTCCCGGGGCACACCCCGGAGCAGGTCGGCAACGCCAAGATCATCATCGACACCGGGAAGCGGCACCGGATTCCGGAGCAGGGGCTGGTGATCGCGGTCGCGACCGCGCGCCAGGAGTCGTCGCTGCGCAACATCGAGCACGGCGACGCGGCCGGGCCGGACTCGTGCGGGCTGTTCCAGCAGCGCACGTCCCAGGGCTGGGGCACCAGGGAGCAGTGCCTGAACCCGGTCCTGGCGGCCGAGGCGTTCTACGGCGTCGCGCCGCACACCAACAACCCCGGGCTGCTCCAGATCCCCGGCTGGGACCGGATGCCGATCTCGCGGGCCGCGCAGTCGGTGCAGCGCTCCGCACTGCCGGACGCCTACGCCAAGCACGAGGATGAAGCCCGCATGCTCGTGCAGACGTTGAAGTAAGCGCACCATTCCGGGCATTCCAGGGTCGCGTGCGGCAGTCGGCCGCACGCGACCGTTCCGGCCGACTAGAAGTTAGGTTTTGCCGTTTATGCGCTTTCCGCGATTCTCCGCGTCCGCCGCCTGCCTGACCGCCGCCATCGCGCTCACCTCCTGCGCCGGAGGCGGGCCCGGCTCCGGCGCCCCGATGCCGTCGGCTCCCGGTGCGGGGGTGTCCGAGCAACCGGCCCCGTCCTCGGCGGAGACCTCGTCGGTGGAAACGTCGTCGGAGACGACCTCGGCGGAGACCTCCGAACCGGCCACCTCGCGGGAGGAACCGGGCGGAGGTGAACCGTGCCGGGCAGGCCAGGTCAAGGCCGCGCTGGACCCGAGCGCTCTCGCGGACATGCCACCGCCCGACGCCTCGGGGCACAGCTCCACCCAGGTCGAGTTCACCAACAACGGCGGCGTCGAGTGCACGCTGCAGGGCTACAGCGAGTTCGTGATGGTCGACGCCCAGGGCGAGCCGCTGCCGACCGACAGGTTGCAGAAGTCCGGCGTGCCGGCGGAAACCGTCTCGCTGCCGCCCGGCGGGTCGGCCAGCACGTACCTGGAATGGAGCATCTTCGACAGCGAGCAGCGACCCGGTTGCTACGAACCGGACCTGATCCGGCTGACCCTCCCGGGAGACCAGGAGCGGATCGCGGTGCCGTGGCGCCTCGGGGCGTACTGCGGAGCCATCACCGAGAGCCCGTTCGTCGCCTCCTGACGGCAGCTTCCTGGCGGTGCTGTTCTTCGAGCGCCGCCAGGAACCGCGAACGCCGCACCGCCGAAGCCGAGCTCCTCAGCCGCGGGCGATCCCGCGTTCGACGCTGATGTCGACGTTCCGGGTGACCCGCCCGCGCCGGCGCAGTTCCTCCAGGAACAGCACGATTTCGGCGGCCACGCTGCGATGTCCCGCGTCGTTGAGCACGTCGTGCTTGCCGCCTTCGACGCTGACCAGCCGGGAATGCGGCAGCCGCGCGTACTGGTGGCGGATCCTGGACCGGGGGCTGATCACGTCGTCCGACCCGTGCAGGCCGAGCACGGGAACGGTCACCCCGGAGATGTCGGGCGCGTCGTGCCACTGCGGTGGGACAGCGCTCTGCAACGTCCCGCCACCGTTTTCGGTCAACCGCCGCTGGTGCGTCGGGCAGGACGTGCGTGCCGCGAGTTCTTCCTCCCACGAAGGGAAATGCGGGGCCTGCACGTCGCCCGGAAGCCCGGCGAGGACCAGTGCGTGCGGGGTGATCGTGCGCTGCGCGGCGAGTCGCAGCGCGAGCAGGGCCCCGGTGTCCGATCCCGCGAGCACGCGGGGAGCCGGGTCGGTCTCGTCGGCGAACAGCTCCTTGAGCCGGGTCGTCACCGCGTCCGGGGCGGCGGTGGCGTCACTGACGACCCGCACCCGGTAGGCGTCAGCGGACAACCGCAGGCCGAGCCGTTCGTAGACGGCCGGGCTTTCGCCCCGGCCGACCGCGAGGACGAACGTTCCTCGCGGGTAGAGCCCGTCGGGTTCGTTCCAGGACGCGACGTCGTTCATGTCGTCTCTCCACTGTGGTCGTTGGTGAGCTGGGGCGTTGTCGAGCTGGTGCCTAGCGGCTGACGGCGGACGGTTCGGCCTGCTGCGGGGTTTCGGTGCCGGTGAGTTCGAGGTCGCGTTCCCGCACGGCCAGCGCGGCGACAACGCCGATCACGCCGGTGAACGCGAGATATCCGCAAGCAAGCCAGGGCGCGCCGCCACCGGCGGCCAGCAGCGACGTGACGATCAGCGGTGTGAGGCCGGAGGCGTAGATCCCGGAGAACTGGTAGATGAACGACATCCCGCTGTAGCGCATCCGCACCGGGCTGAGCTGGGCGTAGAACGTTCCCTGCGGTGCGTAGAGCACGGCGTGCACGACCCCCAGCACGAGCACGATGACCACTCCGGCGAGCAGCGGATCCCGGGTCTGGAAAGCCAGGAAGGCCGGGTACACCGAGACCGCGTAGAGCCCGGCTCCGAGCGCGTAGGTCCGGCGCGGCGTCCAGCTGTCGGCGTACCGGCCGAAAACCGGGATCAGCACGGCCAGGACGATCGACGCCGCCATGATCGCGATCAGGACGTCGGTGCGGGGCAGCGCGAGGGTGGAGGTGGCGTAGGAGATGAAGAACACCGCCCAGGTGTTGAACGCCGCGCCCTCCGCCCACCTGGACAGCAGGCCCAGCAAGGTGTTGCGCCGCAACACCTTTCCGCGGAACAGCTCGGCGAACGGGATGCGCGCCGCACCCTGCGCGGCCTGCATCTCCCGGAACGCCGGGGTTTCCCGCACCTTCAGCCGGATCGCGAGCCCGACGAACACGAGCACGATGCTCAGCCCGAAGGCGATTCTCCAGCCGTAGTCCAGGAACTGCTGGTCGTCCAGAGCGTTTCCCAGCAGTGCGAACAGGCCCGTGCCCAGGCCGAGGCCGAGCGCGAGCCCGATCTGCGGCCAGGCGCCGTAGCGGGCGCGGCGGCCCGGCGGCGCGTACTCGACCGACATCAGGATCGCGCCCGCCCATTCGCCGCCGATGGCCAGTCCCTGGAACAGGCGGAGCACGACCAGCAGCGTCGGCGCCCACATCCCCACCTGCTGGTAGGTCGGCAGCGCACCCATGGCCGCGGTCGCCAGGCCCATCACCACCATCGTCGTGACCAGCGTGCGCTTCCGCCCGATCCGGTCGCCGATGTGTCCGAACAGGACTCCGCCAAGCGGACGGGCGACGAAACCGACGAAGAACGTCACAAACGCCAGCATCGTCCCGACGTACGGGTCGGCGCTGGGGAAGAAGAGCTTGTCGAAGACGAGCCCGGCCGCGGTGCTGTACAGGAAGAAGTCGTACCACTCGACAGTGGTGCCGATGACGCTGGAGACCAGGACCGTGCGGACGTTGCCGGGCCGGTCGCTCCGGGAGGAACGCGATTGGTGCACGGACCGGAGAGTCGCACATCCGGATGGCGCAGGGACCCGGTGTCCGAGGAGTGAAACGGCTGCTCCCGGCGGTTGACACCCCACTGCGGGCTTTGGTCGGATGAGCTCGTGTTCCCGGGGAGCCGACTGACCAGGCGCCGCCACGTTGACTTCGTCCGCGTGGTGGCACAGGCGTGTCGCCGCTCCTGATCACCCGCAACTCGGAGATTTCCGCGCCGGATTCCTGAAACCGGCGGTCTCCTCCTTCTTCCCCGGGACGTCCCGCTCGCGTTCCGGCATGCCCTGATCACGCCATCCACGGGAGACAGCCATGTCCACCGACGCATCCGAACCGCTCAAGTTCGCCTACTGGGTGCCCAACGTCAGCGGCGGTCTGGTCACCAGCACGATCGAGCAGCGGACCAGCTTCGACTTCGACTACAACCGGCGGCTCGCCCAGCTCGCCGAGCGGAACGGCTTCGAATACGCCCTGAGCCAGGTCCGCTACGCCTCCAGCTACGGCGCGGCCCAGCAGCACGACCCGGCCGCCTTCAGCCTCGGCCTGCTGCTGGCGACCGAGCGCCTGAAGCTCATCGTCGCCGCGCATCCTGGCCTGTGGCACCCGGCGATCCTGGCGAAGTACGGGATCACCGCCGACATCCTTTCGCAGGGCAGGTTCGCGGTGAACATCGTCAGCGGCTGGTTCAAGGACGAGTTCACCGGCCTCGGCGAACCGTGGCTGGAGCACGACGAGCGCTACCGGCGGACCGAGGAGTTCATCCGGGTCCTGCGCGGGCTGTGGACCGGGCCGGACTTCGAGTTCCGCGGCGACTTCTACCGCATCCACGACTTCAGCCTGCGCCCGCAGCCGTTCGAGGTGCCCGGCCGCCCGCACCCGGAGATCTTCCAGGGCGGCAACTCCACCGCCGCGCGCGTGCTGGCGGGCCGGGTGTCGGACTGGTACTTCAGCAACGGCAAGGACTTCGAAGGTTTCTCCGAGCAGGTGGCCGACGTCAACGCGCACGCGGCGGACAACGGCCGGACCGTGAAGTTCGGCCTGAACGCCTTCGTGATCGCCCGCGACACCGAGGCGGAGGCGCGCGAGGTGCTGCGGGAGATCATCGACAAGGCCGACACCGAGGCCGTGGAGGGCTTCCGGAAGTCGGTCCAGCAGGCAGGAAAGTCCACTTCGGACGGAAAGGGCATGTGGGCCGACTCGGAGTTCGCGGACCTGGTGCAGTACAACGACGGATTCCGCACCGGGCTGATCGGGACGCCGGAGCAGATCGCCCACCGCATCGTCGAGTACAAGAAGCGGGGCGCGAACCTGCTGCTGCTCGGGTTCCTGCACTACCTGGAGGACGTGGAGTACTTCGGCAGCCGGGTGCTGCCGATCGTCCGCGAGCTGGAAGCCGACCTGGACCAGCCGGTCGGTGTCTGACCACCTGGTGAACAGCACAACCGGAAAGGGAGTGAGTGCGTTGACGAGGACCGAGCACACGGCCGACTGGACCACCAGGCCGACCACCGCGCAGGGCTGGATCGACCGCGCCGGGGAGGTCGCCGCGGTGCTCGCGGTCGACGTCCTGGAGCGCGACCGCGCCAACCGCACCCCGCACGCGGAGGTGCAGCTGCTTAAGGACTCCGGGCTGGTGACCCTGCTGGGGCCGGTCGAGCACGGCGGGGCGGGCCAGACCTGGTCGACCGCGTACCGGGTCACCCGCGAGGTGGCCAGGGGCGACGGCTCGATCGGGCAGCTGCTCGGCTACCACTACCTGTGGGCCTGGGCGGCCCGGCTGGTGGCCACCGACGAGCAGATCGCGGCCGTGGAGGAGCTGTACACGACCAACAACTTCTTCTTCGGCGGCGCGGTCAACCCGCGCGACGAGGACCTGGTCATCACCGACGAGGGCGACGAGATCGTCTACAACGGACGGAAGGCGTTCTCCACCGGAAGCAAGGTGTCGGACCTGACCGTGCTCGAAGGCGTGCTCCAGGGCACGAACGACCACATCTTCGCCATCGTCCCGTCCAAACAGGACGGGATCGTGTTCAACGACGACTGGGACAACATCGGCCAGCGGCTGACCGAGTCGGGCAGCGTGGAGATCACCGACGTCCGGGTGCCGTGGGCCTCGGCAGCGGGGTACGTGGACAAGAAGTTCCGGCCGCTGGCCTACAACACCCTGAACGTG
This sequence comes from Saccharopolyspora taberi, assembly GCF_039534165.1. Lineage (NCBI taxonomy): Bacteria > Bacillati > Actinomycetota > Actinomycetes > Pseudonocardiales > Pseudonocardiaceae > Saccharopolyspora > Saccharopolyspora taberi. Next base: position 47,489 of record NZ_BAAAUX010000002.1, read on the forward strand.
CCGACGATCCAGCTGGTCTTCGCGAACTTCTACCTGGGCATCGCGCAGGGTGCGCTGGAGGCCGCGACTTCCTACACCAGGGACAGGACCCGTCCGTGGCCCTACGGCGGGGACAACAAGGAACGGGCGGCAGACGAGTTCCACGTCCTCGACACCTACGGAGACCTCCAGTCGAAGCTGTGGGCGGCGGAGGCGTTGGTCGACAAGGCGGGCACGGCCATCGAGGAAGTGCTGCACGCCGACCGGGAGTCGGTGACGCCCGAGCAGCGGGGCCGGGTGGCGGTGCTGGTGGCCGCCGCGAAGCAGCGGATCGCCGACACCGGCCTGGAGATCGCGACGAGGATCTTCGAGGTGACCGGTGCGCGTGCGAGTGCGAGCAAGGTGGGCCTGGATCTGTACTGGCGCAACCTGCGCACGCACACCTTGCACGACCCGGTGGCCTACAAGCGGGCCGAGGTCGGGCGGTACGCGCTGCTCGGGGAGATCCCCGAGCCGACCTGGTACACCTGATCGCCTCTCGCGGAGGGCCGGGCCGCCCGGCCCTCCGCGGGCGCACCTAGCGCAGTGCGTAACCGCCGTCGGGGTAGAGCGTGGAACCGGTCGTGTAGTCGTTGGTCATGAGGTAGACGACGCTCTGCGCCACCTCGGCGACGGTTCCCGCCCGGCGGCGCAGCGTGGCCTCCGAATACGTGCGGTAGTTGTGCTCCCGCACGTCTTCGGGCACGCGGGTCCACAGGTCGCTGTCGATCAGGCCCGGTGCGACCACGTTGACCCGGATCGGGCTCAGCTCCACGGCGAGCGCCTTGCCGAGGCTTTCCAGCGCTCCGTTGCACGCGGCGTAGGCGGCGCCGTCGACGGGCGGGCGCACGCTGTAGGCCCCGCCCATCAGCACGATCGACCCGGTCTCGGACAGCTTGGGCACGGCGTGCTTGGCGGCGTAGTACTGGCCCCAGAACTTGGACCGGAACGGGCTTTCCGCGAGATCGTCGCTGATCTCGGTGAACTTGCCGCGGCCGTAGGACGATCCGGGCGAGAACAGGTGGTCCAGCCGCTCGATCGGCGCGAAGAAGTCGGCGATCGAGGACTTGTCGGTGACGTCGACGGTCCGGCCGGTGGCCGCGGGCCCGAGCTCGGCCAGCGCGGCTTCCAGCTTGCCCGCGTCCCGGCCGCCGAGCACCACCCGTCCACTGGACTCGACCACGCGGCGGGCCACTTCGAGGCCGATCCCGGAAGTACCGCCGATGATCGCCACGACTTGATCTGTGAACATGCCCGGTCCAGCGGGCGCGAACGACCGGCTATTCCGCCGTCCGCATCGTGGGAGCGACCACGGCAGTGGCGAGGGAGCCGGCGAAGTGCTCCACGCGCAGGTCGAGTCCACCCGGGACCACGCAGGGCGCGGCGGTGTCGTCGGTCATGGCGCGGAGCACGTCGCCGGGGCTGAAACCGGCCGCCTGCAAAGCGCGGATCTCGCGGGCGTTGACGCCCAGCGGCAGCGGGCCGTTGCCCAGATCGGTCCCGTACCGGACGGTTCCGCCGTGCTCGGCGAATCCGCGCAGGTTGGCGATGGCGACCTCCCGCGCGTGTCCGCTGTGGATGTCGAGAGTGCTGATCCACACCATCCGCTGCGCGGCGGCGGCGAGTTCGTGGTCGTCGAGCCGCTCGGTCCAAGGCGTGTGCGCGAGCCGGTCGACGCCATGTTCGCAGGCCGTCCGGAACATGCGCTCGCCCTCGGTGTGAGCGACGACGTCGAGCCCCGCGGTGTGCGCGGCGTCGACGATGGCGGCGAGGGCCTGGTCGTCCAGCACGGGACCGGCGTCGGCATTGAGCGCGACCTTGACGAACGACGCGCCGAGCCGGACCTGCTCGTCCACGGCGGACCGGGCGTCCTCGGCGGACCGGACCTCGCGGAAGCTCCCGGGTGGCGCCCAGGCCCGATCGCTGGGATATCCGCCGGGTGCGGTGAGGAACGCGCCGGCGAACCGCAGTCGCGGGGCGAGCGGATCGTCGAGCACCGAGCGCAGCGTCTCCGGCGCGCTGCCGAGGTCGTCGACCCGGGAGATGCCGCCTGCCCGGACCGCGCGGAGGTCGACGAGCCCGGAATGCACGTGCGCGTCGCACAGTCCCGGCAGCACCGTGTCCGGCATCAGATCTCCGTGCGCACGGCGTAGAGCTCGGGGAAGAAGGTCAGGTCCAGCGCGGCGCGCAGGAAGGACACCCCGCTCGAACCGCCGGTTCCGTGCTTGGAACCGATGGTTCGCTCGACGGTCTTGAGGTGGCGGAACCGCCAGAACTGGAAGTTCTCCTCCAGGTCCACAAGTTCCTCGCACGCCTCGTAGGCGTCCCAGTTCTCGGCGGAGGACTCGTAGATGCGCCGGAAGGCCGCGACGAGGCCGGGATCATAGGTGTGCGGCTTGGTGACGTCGCGATCGAGCACCGACGCCGGGACCTCGTGGCCCTGCCGGTGCAGGTACCGGATGAACTCGTCGTAAACGCTGGGTTGGCCCAGCAGCTCGGAAAGCAGGTCGCGGGCGTGCTCGTCGTGGGCGAACACGTCGATCATGTCGGCGTTCTTGTTGCCGAGGATGAACTCCACCGCGCGGTACTGGTAGGACTGGAAACCCGAGGAACGGCCCAGGAATCCGCGGAACTCGACGTACTCCGACGGCGTCAGGGTGGCCAGCACGGACCACTGCTCGGTGAGCGTGTGCTGGATGTGCTTGACCCTGGCCAGCTGTTTGAGCGCGGGCTGGAGCCGGTCGCCCGCCAGGTGCGCGCGGGCGGTGCGCAGCTCGTGGAGGATCAGCTTGAGCCACAGCTCGACGGTCTGGTGCTGGATGATGAACAGCAGCTCGTCGTGGTGCTGCGGCCTGCTGACCGGGTGCTGGGCGTCGAGCAGCCGGTCCAGGTGCAGGTATCCGCCGTAGGACAGCTCGTCCCGGAAGTCCCGGACGACGCCGGCTTCGAGCGGACGGGTGTTGGCATCGACCACGGCTACCTCTCCCATGCGAACCGGGGGCCTTGGCATGCCGAGTATTGAACGACCGTCATGTTTACGCAAGAGTCCCGCCTGGGACCGCCGGTTCCGGGCGGGACCGCGCGATCAGCGGTCCAGGCGGGCCATCCCGTCCGGGTGGTACTGCTCGCCCGCGGCGGCGTTCACCGGGAACAGCCGGGAGATCTCGGCCACCAGGGACTCGTCCAGCGGGGTCGTCGCGGCGCTGATGTTGGCCTCGACGTTGCTGATCCGCCTGCTGCCGGGGATCGGGACGACGTCATCGCCCTGCGCGAGCAGCCAGCCCAGCGCGAGCTGGGCGGGCGTGCGGCCCAGCGCCTCGGCGCGTTCCCGCAGCGGCGCGGTGAGCTCGATGTTGTGCCGCAGGCTCTCCTCGGCGAACCGGGGGTAGCGCTGCTGGCGCACCGCGAGGTTCTCCACGTCGGAGAGGTCGCGGATCGAGCCGGTGAGCACACCGCGACCCAGCGGCGAGTAGGCGACCAGCGCGACGCCGAGCTCCCGCAGCGCGGGCAGCAGCTCCTGCTCCGGCTCGCGGTGGAACAGCGAGTACTCCTGCTGCACGGCGGCGATCGGGTGCACCGCGTGCGCCCGCCGCAGCGTCCGCGCGCTGATCTCGGACAGGCCCAGGTGGCCGACCTTGCCCTCGCGGACCAGCTCGGCCATGGCGCCGACCGTTTCCTCGATCGGCGTCGCCGGGTCCAGCCGGTGCAGGTAGTACAGGTCGACGTGGTCGGTGCCCAGCCGGGACAGGCTGGCGTCGACGGACTTGCGGACGTTGTCCGGCGTGCCCAGGCCGCGGTCGGCGCTGGCGCCGAACTTGGTGGCCAGCACGACCTCGTCCCGCCGCTCCCGCAGCAGGCCGGAGATCAGCCGCTCGTTGTGCCCGTCGCCGTAGACGTCGGCGGTGTCGATGAGGTTGACGCCCAGGTCCAGCAGCTGGTGGAGCACGCGCAGGGACTCGGCGTCGTCGGCCTCGCCGTAGACGCCGGACAGGCCCATGGCGCCGTAGCCGAGGGCGCTGACCTCCGGGCCGCCGCGGCCGAGGAGCCTGCGGGGCAAGGAGGAACCGGTCGATTCGGTCATCACTGTCTCCGTGGTCGATGCTGGGTTTCCAGGTTCATCCTAGTATCCGAATTTCCCGCGATGTGGCGAGCGAATTCCGCATCGTGGGCGTCTCCTGTGGACAGCGAGCCCTCCTCCGGCGGTATCGTGTTCTCGTGACGACCGATGTGGCAGCAGACGATTCCCTGGTGGGAGAGCTGACCGGGCGCGGTGCTCAGCCCCGGCAGCTGATCGTGACCGTTTACGGGCTCTACGCCAGGGAAACCGGCGGCTGGCTCTCGGTCGCGGCGCTGGTGCGGCTGCTCAGCGACCTGGGCGTCGAGGAACCCGCGGTGCGGTCGTCGATCTCCCGGCTCAAGCGGCGCGGGATCCTGGTGGCGAGCCGGTCCGGCGGGGCCGCCGGGTACGAGCTCTCCGAGCAGGCGCTGGAGATCCTGCGGGAGGGCGACGAGCGGATCTTCAGCCGCGAGCGCGCGACGCCGGCCGACGGCTGGCTGCTCGCGGTGTTCTCGGTCCCGGAGTCGCAGCGGCAGAAGCGCCACGTCCTGCGCACGCAGCTGAGCAGGCTCGGGTTCGGCACCGTCGCGCCTGGGGTGTGGATCGCACCCGCGCACCTGCGCGGCGCGGTGGTCAACGCGCTGCGCCGCTTCGAACTGGACTCCTACGCCGAGCTGTTCCACGCCGAGCACGTGGCCTTCGGCGAGCTGCGGACCAAGGTCGGGCAGTGGTGGGACCTGGAGCAGTTGCAGCGCCTGTACGGGGAGTTCGTGGGCTTGCACGAACCGGTGCTCAAGCGCTGGCGCCGCCGCCGGTCCCGGCACGAGCGGGAGGCGTTCCTGGACTACGTGCGGGTGCTGACCGACTGGCGGCGGCTGCCCTACCTCGATCCCGGCCTGCCCGCCGAGCTGCTTCCCGCGGAGTGGAACGGCGCGGTCGCGGCCGATCTGTTCTTCACCCTGAAGTCGTCGCTGGAGGACCAGGCGCACGCCTACGTCGACGAGGTCACGAAGACGCGCTGATCGCGGCGGTTCCCTTGACCTCCACGAGGGCTTCGGCGTCCCACAACCGGTGCACGCCGATGCCGGCCATCGCCGGGTAGTCGCGTCCGGCCAGCTTCTGCCACACCGCGCCGATTTCCCGGGCGTGCGCGCGATAATCGTCCATGTCGACGATGTAGACGGTCAGCTCGGTCAGGTGCTCCGGCCCGCCGCCCGCCGCGCGCAGGGCCGCGAGCAGGTTGGACAGCGCACGCTCGAACTGCGCGACGACGCCGTCCCCGACGATCCGCCCGCCTGCGTCCGTCGCGGTCTGCCCGGCCAGGAACACCAGCCGCGCACCGCTGACGGCGGTCGCGTGGGAGAACCCCGACGGCCGGGCGAGTTCCGGGAGATTGATCCGTTCGACGGTCATCAGAGTTCCAATCCGCGTCGGGGCGGGGCAGCGGTCAGGACTGGACCGCGCCTCCGTCCACATTGATCGACTGCCCGGTGATCGCGTCGCTGAGCAGGCAGAGCTCCACCGCGTCGGCGACCTCGCCGGGCGTGATGAGCCTGCCGATCGGCTGGCGGTTCTCCAGGATCCGGCGGGCTTCCTGCGCGCTCCGGCCGGTTTTGGCGGTGATGTTGCTGATCGTGCTCTCGGTCATCGCGGTGTCGACGAAGCCGGGGCACACGGCGTTGACCGTGACACCGGTGCCCGCCAGTTCGGCGGCGGCTGCGCGGACGAGCCCGAGCACGCCGTGCTTGCTTGCGGTGTAGGCGGTGACGTAGGGGTCACCGCGCTTGGCCGCGATGGACGCGATCACCACGACACGACCCCAGCCCGCTGAGGTCATGCCGGGCACGGCCCGCCGCAGGAACCGGAACGGTGCGGTGAGGTTTACTTCCAGCGCGCGTTGCCACTGCTCGTCGGTCGTGCCGGTCAGCGGGGCGGAGGAGGCCGTGCCCGCGTTCAGCACGACGACGTCGACCGTTCCCCACCGCTGTTCGACGGCGTCGAAGACCGCGTCGACATCGGTGGTCACGTCGCCGGGCAGCGCGAGCGCCGGGCCCGGCAGACCGGATGCGGTCCGGTCGAGCCGGTCGGCGTCGCGCGCGGTGAGCGCGACGCGGTGGCCCGCGGCGGACAGCCGCCCCGCGATCGCCTTCCCGATGCCCTGGCCGGCTCCGGTGACCAGGCAGGTTCGTGCCTTCACGGCGACGATATTACGGAAAATTGACGGCCGTGTGCAAGGCGACATACTCTCGGGCGCACTGCGGCGGAAAGGAGCGCTCAGGTGCGTATCGCGGTCGTCGGTGGTGGTCCGGGCGGGCTGTACTTCGCCGCGCTGTGCAAGCAGCTCGGCCCCGGCCACGACATCACGGTGTGGGAGCGCAACGCCCCGGACGACACCTTCGGCTTCGGCGTGGTGTTCTCCGACGAGACACTGGGCGGCATCGAGCACGCCGACACCGGGATTTTCCAAGCCATGCAACGGGAGTTCGCCCGCTGGGACGACATCGACGTGCACTACCGCGGCACGACGCACACCTCCGGCGGGCACGGGTTCGCCGCCATGAGCCGCAAGCGGCTGCTGGCGGTACTGCAACTGCGCTGTGCCGAGCTCGGGGTGGACGTCAGGTTCCGCACGCGGGCGCCGGACCTGGAGCGGCTGGCCGCCGACCACGATCTCGTCGTGGCGTGCGACGGTGTGAACTCCGCGGCCCGCGACCGGTTCGCGGCAAGCTTCCGGCCGAGCGTGGAAACCCGGCGGTGCAAGTACATCTGGCTCGGCACGGACCGGGTGTTCGACGCGTTCAAGTTCGAAGTGCTCGAAACCCCGCACGGCATCATGCAGCTGCACGGCTACCCCTTCAGCCGGGATGCCAGCACGTTCATCATCGAACTGCACGAGGAAGTCTGGAAGCGCGCGGGATTCGCCGACTTCGCCGCGAGCACGCCGGACGTACCCGGTGCCAGCGACGAGAAATCCGTCGACCTCATCCGCGAGCTGTTCGCGGACATGCTCGGTGGGCACTCGGTGTTCACCAACAACTCCCGGTGGCTGAGCTTCCGGACGGTCCGCTGCGAGTCGTGGCGGCACGGCAACGTGGTCCTGCTCGGCGACGCCGCCCACACCGCGCACTTCTCGATCGGATCCGGCACGAAGCTGGCGATGGAGGACGCGCTCGCGCTGGCCGCGTGCCTGCACGAGCAGACCACTGTGGATGACGCGCTGGCCGAGTACGAGCGGGAGCGGCGGCCGGTGGTCGCCTCCACCCAGCGGGCGGCGCAGGCCAGCCTGGAGTGGTTCGAGAACATCGGGCAGTACGTGCACCAGGAACCGGCCCAGTTCGCGTTCAACCTGCTCACCCGCAGCCGCCGCGTCACCTACGACAACCTCCGGCTGCGCGATCCGGAGTTCGTCGCGGGCATGGACTCCTGGTTCGCCCGCGACCACGACGAGGTGCGCCCGCCGATGTTCCAGCCCGCCCGGCTCGGGCCGCTGGAGCTGCCGAACCGGATCGTCGTCTCGGCGATGGACATGTACAGCGCCGTCGACGGAGTGCCCAGCGACTTCCACCTGGTGCACCTGGGGAGCAAGGCGATGGGCGGCGCCGGGCTGGTGATGACCGAGATGGTGTGCGTGTCCGGCAGCGGGCGGATCACGCCCGGCTGCACCTGCCTGTGCACGCCGGAGCAGGAGGCCGGGTGGCGCCGCGTGGTCGACTTCGTGCACCGGCACAGCGCGGCCAGGATCGGCGTGCAGCTGGGGCATTCGGGCCGCAAGGGATCGACGAAGCTGATGTGGGAGGGCATCGACGAGCCGCTGCCCGACGGGAACTGGGAGGTCGTCGGCCCGTCGGCGATCCCGTACTCGCCGGACAACCAGGTCCCGCACCCGCTGTCGCCCGAGGAGATGGCCGAGATCAAGCAGCAGTTCGTGGCCTCCGCGCAGGCCGCGGCGCGGGCGGGCTTCGACGTCCTGGAACTGCACTGCGCGCACGGATATCTGCTGTCGTCGTTCATCTCGCCGTTGTCCAACCACCGCACGGACTCCTACGGCGGTTCTCTGGCCAACCGGCTGCGCTACCCGCTGGAGGTCTTCGACGCGGTCCGCGAGGTCTGGCCCGCGGACCGGCCGATGACCGTGCGGATCTCGGCGACCGACTGGCACGACGGCGGTGTCGACGCCGACGACGCCGTCGAGATCGCCCGCGCCTTCGCCGAACACGGCGCGGCCGGGATCGACGTGTCGACCGGCCAGGTGCTCAAGGCGGAGAAACCCGCGTTCGGCCGCAGCTACCAGACCCCGTACGCAGACCGCATCCGCAACGAGGTCGGCCGCGAGCACGACGTCGCCGTGATCGCGGTCGGCGCGATCTCCTCGCACGACGACGTGAACTCGCTGCTGCTGGCGGGCCGCGCGGACCTGTGCGCGCTGGGCCGCACGCACCTCTACGACCCGAACTGGACCCTGCACGCTGCCGCCGAGCAGGACTACGCCGGGCCGGGCGCGGTGTGGCCGGACCAGTTCCGCGCCGGGCGGCGCAAACCGCAGACCGGCCGCACCGACGGCCCGAAACCCCGGCTCGACCTGGTCCGGGGTGCCGAGGGCGGCACCGCCCACCGGCGGTGGACACCTGCCCAGAACAACCTTGAAGACTGACGGACCTCGAAGGCTAGGGAGCGCAGACGATGTTTTCGCTGAACGAGCAGCAGCGCGAGTTCGCGGCCTGGGTCCGGCGGATCGGGGCCGAGCGGTTGCGCCCGCTGGCCGAGGCCGGGCGTCCGGGCGCGGTCAACCGCGAGCTGATCAAGGAGATGGGCGCGCTCGGTCTGCTCGCCCGGCTCTTCCCGGGCGGCGAGGCCGCCTCCACCGACCTGTGCCTGCTGCGCGAGTCGCTGGCCAGGGAGAGCACCGAGGCCGAGACGGCGTTGGCGTTGCAGGGGCTCGGCAGCTACCCGGTGCTCCAGTCGGGCCGGGAGGAGCAGGTGAACCGCTGGATCCCGGCGGTCGCGGCCGGTGACGCGGTCGCGGCCTTCGCCCTCACCGAGCCGGAGGCGGGATCGGATGCGGCGGCGCTGGAGCTGACCGCCGAACCCGACGGCGACGGCTGGCGGCTGACCGGCGAGAAGATCTGGATCTCCAACGCCCCGGAAGCCGACTTCTACGCGGTCTTCGCGCGGACCACCGCGGGCGCGGGCGCGCGGGGAGTCAGCGCGTTCGTCGTCCCCGCCGGCCGCCCCGGGCTCTCCGGCGAGCACCTGGACATGCTCAGCCCGCACCCCATCGGCAGGCTGGTCTTCGACGGGGTGGCGGTCCGCCGGGACGAGCTGCTCGGTGAGCCCGACCGCGGGTTCCGGGTGGCGATGCGGACGCTGGACCTGTTCCGGCCCAGCGTCGGCGCGTTCGCGGTGGGGATGGCGCAGGCCGCGCTGGACGCGGCGGTCGAGCACGCGGGTTCGCGGGAGGCGTTCGGCGGCCCGCTGCGCGAACTCCAGTCGGTCTCGCACGCCCTGGCCGAGATGGCGACCCGGACCGAGGCCGCGCGGCTGCTGGTCTACTCGGCCGCTGCCGCCTACGACGCGGGGGAGCAGCGCCTGGCCGGGCGAGCCGCGATGGCCAAGCTGCTGGCGACCGAGACCGCGCAGTTCGTGGTCGACTCGGCGGTTCAGATCCACGGCGCACGGGCCCTGCGGCGCGGCAGCCTGCTCGAACACCTCTACCGCGAAGTCCGCGCGCCGCGCATCTACGAAGGCGCTTCCGAGGTGCAGCGCACCATCATCGCGCGGGAGCTGTACCGGTAGTTGTTGCCGTTCCGGCAACCAGGTTTGTCGAAACCGCCGCCTCGCGGGCACGGTCGTACCCGGAGGTGGTCACGATGACCGAAGTGGACCGGGAAAGCTACGACGTGGGGATCATCGGCGCCGGTGCGGCCGGGCTGAGCGCTGCGCTGATGCTCGGGCGCGCCAGGCGCTCGGTGCTGGTGGTGGATGACGGGAAGCCGCGCAACGCTCCCGCCGCGCACGCGCACGCCTTCCTCACCAGGGACGGCACGCCGCCGGAGCGGCTGCGGGAGCTGGGACGGCAGGAAGTTGCCGGTTACGGGGTGGAGTTCCGAGACGGCCGGGCGTTGTCGGCTGTGCGGACGCCGGACGGTTTCCTCCTCGGACTCGACAGCGGGCAGGTCTGTGTCCGGCGGCTGCTGCTGGCGACCGGGGTTGTGGACGAGCTTCCCGACGTGCCGGGGCTCGCCGAGCGGTGGGGACGCGACGTGCTGCACTGCCCGTACTGCCACGGGTGGGAGGTCCGGGACCAGCCGATCGGTGTGCTGTCGACTGGCCCGCTGGGCATGCACCAGGCGCAGCTTTTCCGGCAGTGGACCAGTGATCTGACGCTGTTCCGGCACACCGGGCCCGCTCTGTCCGAGGAAGAGGCCGAGCAACTGGCCGCGCGCGGTGTGCGGGTCATGGAAGGGGAGGTTGTTGGTCTGGAGATCAGCGAGGACCAGCTCGCCGGGGTCCGGCTCCGCTCGGGTGAGGTCGTCCCGGTGCGGGCGCTGGCCGTGGCGCCGCGCGCTCGCGTGCGCGGGGAGTTGCCCGTGTCGCTCGGGCTGGAGCCGACCGTGCACCCGGCGGGTATCGGCGAGCACATCGCCACCGGCAAGGCAGGCGCGACGGCGGTGGACGGCGTGTGGGCCGCGGGCAACATCGCCGATCCGCCAGCGAACGTCGTCGTCTCGGCGGCGGCCGGTGCTGCCGTCGGGAGCGCGATCAACGCGGATCTCATCGCCGAGGACACCCGACTCGCCGTGCGGGCGCACCGAGCGCCCTTCTCGGCGGAGTCCGAAGCGCGGCTCTGCGAGCAGGCCGCGGGGAGCCGCCGCCACGGCTTCGGCTGAGCCCGGAATGCGGGGGCCGGGGCCGCGTCGGCTCGGTGTTTGTCGGGTGCTCTGCTCGGGGCCTGGATCAAGAACCGCGGTGACCACTGGAGATGGTTGCGGGATCAGAAGCTGGCCGGTGCGGCCGAAGTCGTCAGTGCCGGCACCAACATCTACGAGTTCAAAAGCGGGGCCAAGCTGTGGCTCGACTCGTTTGAACCGAGCGAGCTGTCTCCCCCCAGCAGCGACGGCGCCGCCCGCCGAGGCGGGATTCAGCGGCCCCGCCACTCCGGCGGGCGCTTGGCGTTGAAGGCGGCGTGGAACTCGGCGTAGTCGGAGGTTTTCATCAGCAGGGCCTGGGTGACCGCTTCCAGCTCCAGCGCGCTGGACAGGCTCATGTCCTGTTCGCGGGTGAGCAGTTCCTTGGTCAGCGCGTAGCCCTGGGCCGGGCCGGTGGCGAGCCTGGTGGCCAGCCGGTCGACCGCCGCGTCCAGCTCGTCGTCGCCGACCAGTTCGCTGACCAGCCCGTGGCGTTCGGCTTCCTCAGCGGAGACGGTGTCGCCGAGCATGAGCAGCTGGGTCGCCCGGCCCAGGCCGACCAGTCGGGGCAGGAGGTAGGCCGCACCCATGTCGGCACCGGAGAGGCCGACCTTGGTGAACAGGAAGGCGAACTTCGCCGCGCGGGTGGCGATCCGGAAGTCGGCGGCCAGCGCGAGCACCGAGCCCGCCCCCGCGGCCGTGCCGTGCAGGGCCGCGATGATCGGGATCGGGCACTCCCGCATCCCCTGGACGACGGCCCCGGTCATCCTGGTGAACTCCAGCAGCTGGTCGGGCCGCATCTTCAGGGTTTCGCCGATGATCTCGTTGACGTCACCGCCGGAGCAGAAGGCGCGGCCCTGCCCGCGCAGCACCAGTACCCGGGTGTCGCCCCGGTGCGGGAGCTCGGTCAGCAGGTCGCGGAGGTCGGCGTAGGCGTCGAAGGTGAGCGCGTTGAGCTTGTCCGGCCGGTCGAAGGTGACGGTGGCGACGCCGTCGGCGCGCTCCAGGCGGAAGTTCTCCCACCGCTCGGTGAAGGGGACCGATCCGCGAAACGGGCTCATGCCGGCGTCCTCCCTGGATGGTGCGGCCCGCCGACCGGGCCGCAGGCGACCCGAGGGTATCACTCAAATCTGACTGTCGTCACGGAAACGACATCTACTATCGCGGGATGTTGACTGCCGTCATGATTGGTGAATACTGAGACGGATCCCAGCCGGCCAGGAGGGAGACCCGATCATGCGGCTTTCGCCGTCCGCGCACGTCGACTCGTTCTGCCGGGACAACCTCCCTCCCGCCGCCCAGTGGCCCCGGTTCCGCTTCGACCTGCCCGAGCTGGACTACCCGGAACGGCTCAACTGCGCGGAATTCCTGCTCGACCACGCGATCGGCACCTGGGGGCCGGACCGGGTCTGCCTGGTCACGCCGTCCGAGCGCTGGACCTACGGCGAGCTCCGGCGCCGGGCCAACCAGGTCGCCCAGGTGCTCACCGAGGACTTCGGGCTCGTGCCCGGCAACCGGGTCCTGTTGCGCGGGCCGAACAACCCGTGGCTGGTGGCGGCCTGGCTGGGCGTGCTCAAGACCGGATGCGTCGCGGTGACCACGATGCCGTTGTTGCGCCCCAAGGAAATCCGCGCGCTCTGCGACCTCACGAAGCCGGAACTCGCGGTCTGCGACCACCGGTTCGCCGACGACCTCTCCACCGGTGCGCCGGAACTGGTGGTGCTGTCCGAACTCGACTCGATGTGCGAGGCGAAAACCGGCGAGTTCGACGCGGTTCGCACCGCGGCCGACGACGTCGCCCTGCTCGCGCCCACTTCGGGCACGACCGGGAAACCCAAGGCCACCATGCACTTCCACCGCGACGTGCTCGCCAACGCGGACACGTTCGCGCGGTACGTGCTGAAACCCTGCGAGGACGATGTGTTCACCGGGACACCGCCGCTGGGCTTCACCTTCGGGCTCGGTGGCCTGGTCGTGTTCCCGATGCGCTTCGGCGCCAGCTCGTTGCTTCTGGAGAGGGCGAGCCCGGACGAGCTGGCGACCGCCGTCGCCGAGCACGGCGTGACGGTGCTGTTCACCGCGCCCACCGCGTACAAAGCGTTGCTGGCGAACGGAAAAGCTCCCGCGCTGCGCACGCTGCGGCGGTGCGTCTCGGCCGGTGAACACCTTCCGGTGGAGGTGTGGCGGGAGTTCCGCGAGCAGACTGGCCTGAAGATCATCAACGGCATCGGCGGCACCGAACTGCTGCACATCTTCATCTCCGCGGCCGACGACGACATCCGTCCCGGCGCGACCGGCAAGGCGGTCCCCGGATTCGAGGCCGTGGTGCTCGACGACGACGGCGAACCCGTCGCCGACGGCGTCGCGGGCAGGCTCGCGGTCCGCGGCCCGACGGGGTGCCGCTACCTCGACGACCCCCGCCAGCAGGTCTACGTGCAGCACGGCTGGAACATCACCGGCGACACCTACGTCCGCGATTCCGACGGCTACTTCTGGTACCAGGCCCGCAATGACGACATGATCGTTTCGTCCGGTTACAACATCGCGGGCCCGGAAGTCGAGAACGTCCTGCTCGCGCACCCCGACGTTGTCGACGTCGCGGTGGTCGGGGCGCCGGACGAACGGCGCGGCACAGTGGTGAAGGCGTACGTCGTGCTCCGGCCCGGCGTGCGCGGCGACAATGCGGAGACCGCTGAACTCCAGGCGTTCGTCAAGAGCAACCTCGCGCCGTACAAGTACCCGCGGCAGGTCGAGTACCTCGCGGAACTGCCGCGCACCAGCAACGGCAAGCTCCAGCGCTATGTGTTACGGCAACGGGCAGCCGGTCGGTAGAATCCACAGGGAAGGATCACGAAATCCCGGAAAGTGCCCCGAAAAGTACACAGTGGAGCGATGCGATGGCGGCGAACTCGTGGCAGGTGGAGCGCAACGGACTTGACGTCATCGATGCCGCCGAGCGCAAGGGCACCCCGCGCCAGCTGTTCTGGCCCTGGTTCGGCGCCAACGTCTCGGTGCTCGGGCTCAGCTACGGCTCGTTCGCGCTGGGCTTCGGGATCTCCTTCTGGCAGGCGCTGATCGCCGGGATCGCGGGCATCGTCGGATCGTTCCTGCTCTGCGGGTTCATCTCGCTCGCGGGCAAGCGGGGATCGGCGCCGACGATGGTGCTCAGCCGCGCGGCGTTCGGCGTGCGCGGCAACCGGCTGCCCGCGCTCGTGTCCTGGGTGCTCACGGTGGGCTGGGAAACCGTGCTGGCGATCCTGGCGACGCTGGCCACCGCGACCGTGTTCGGCCAGCTCGGCCTCGGCGGCGGCACCGCGACGAAGCTCGTCGCGCTGTTCGTGGTCGCCGCGCTGGTCATCACCGGCGGAGTCATGGGGTTCGACCTCATCATGCGGATGCAGGCGGTCATCACCGTCGTGACGGCGGCCCTGACCGCCTGCTACATCGGCTTCGCCGCGCAGCGCGTCGACTGGCAGGCGGTCGCGGCCATCCCGCCCGGATCGGCGCAGAACGTGCTGGGCGCCGCGGTGTTCCTGGTGACCGGGTTCGGGCTCGGCTGGGTCAACGCCGCCGCCGACTACTCCCGCTACCTGCCCAGGACCTCGTCCGGCCGGGCGGTGGTGGGCTGGACGGTGCTGGGGGCCTCGCTGGCGCCGGTCGTGCTGCTGGTCTCCGGACTGCTGCTGGCGGGCTCGTCGCCCGAGCTCGACGACGCCGTCGCGGCCGACCCGATCGGCGCGCTGGCCGCGGTGCTGCCCACCTGGTTCCTGGTCCCGTTCGTGGCGGTCGCGGTGCTGGGCCTGGTCGGCGGCGCGGTGCTGGACATCTACTCGTCCGGGCTCGCGCTGCTGGCCGCGGGCGTGCGGGTGCCGCGCCCGGTCGCGGCGCTGGCCGACGGTGTGATCATGGTCGCGGGCACGGTCGCTGTCGTGTTCTTCGCGGGTGACTTCCTCGCGCAGTTCCAGGGTTTCCTGACCACGCTGGGAGTTCCGGTCGCCGCGTGGTGCGGCATCGTGCTGGCCGACATCGCCCTGCGCCGCCGCGACTACGCCGAGGCCGACCTGCACAGCCGTTCCGGCCGCTACGGCGACGTGCGGCTGCTGCCCGTCGCGGTCCTGGTCGCGGCCACCGCGCTCGGCTGGGGTCTGGTGACCAACACCGCCGCCGGGTGGCTGGGCTGGCAGGGCTACCTGCTCGGCCCGCTGGGGCTGGAGGACTGGGCGAGCGCGAACCCGGGGGTGCTGGTCGCCCTGGTCCTCGGCTTCGCCGCGACCTTCGCCTTCGCCCGCTCCGCGGTTCGGGCGCAGGAGGCCGAACCGTCCACTGTGGGCGTTTCGGGCTGACGTTTGCCGCGCCCCGGGACCGGGCACGCCTGTGGGCGTCCGGACCTGGCGAGGAGGTGCGTCATGGATCTGAGCGGACGCAAGGTCGCGTTCCTGGTCGCGACCGCGGGCGTCGAGCAGGTGGAGCTGACCGAGCCGTGGAAGGCGGTGCGCGACGCGGGCGCGAGCCCGGAGCTGGTCTCCCAGCGGGCCGGTTCGATCCAGGCGTTCCACCACCTGGACAAGGCCGACCGGTTCGAGGTCGACCGGGTGGTCGCCGACGTCAGCGCCGAGGACTACGACGCGCTGGTGCTGCCCGGCGGCGTGGCCAACCCGGACGCCCTGCGGCAGGACCCGGCCGCGGTGCGCTTCACGAGCGAGTTCTTCGCCCGGGGCAAACCGGTCGCGGCGATCTGCCACGCGGCGTGGCTGCTGGTCGAGGCCGATGTGGTCCGGGGCCGCAGGCTGACCTCCTACCCGAGCGTGGCGACCGACCTGCGCAACGCCGGTGCGGAGTGGGTCGACGAAGAGGTCGTGGTCGACTCCGGGCTGGTGACCAGCAGGAGACCGGGTGACCTGCCGGCGTTCTGCGCGAGGACCGTCGAGGAGATCGCTTCTGCGGTGGCGCGCAGCAGCGGGTGAGCCGTTCACCGGGGATGATCTCGCGCAGTAGTGGTTCTGCCCGGCTTGATCGATCACCCGGGTGCAGATCGAACTTCGATCGTGGGTGGGACGAGATAGCGTCGTGCCGGACCCTGTGCGACGAGTAAGGAGCCGGTGTGGCGACAGACGAGGCCCTGACGCGGGCGACGGAACTGCTGGGGCGCACTCCGCTGATCGACGGGCACAACGATCTCCCGTGGGCGCTGCGCGAGAGCGCGGGCGCGGATCACGCGCGGGTGAACCCGGGGCCGCGGGACCTCCGCACCGAACAGCCCGACCTGCACACCGACCTGGTGAAGCTGCGCCGCGGGCGGGTCGGCGGCCAGTTCTGGTCGGTCTACGTTCCGTGCGGACTGCGGGGGCACGCGGCGGTCACCGCTGTGCTGGAGCAGGTCGAACTCGTCCACGAACTGGCCTCCCGGTATCCCGGTGACCTGGCCATCGCGCGGACGGCGGACGAAGCCGAGAAGGCGTTCGCGGCGGGCAAGGTCGCCTCGCTGCTCGGCGCCGAGGGCGGGCACAGCATCGCCGAGTCGCTCGGGGTGTTGCGCGCTCTGCACCGCCTGGGCGTCCGGTACATGACGCTGACGCACAACGAGAACGTGCCGTGGGCGGACTCGGCGACCGACGAGCCGCGAGCCGGTGGCCTCACCGGCTTCGGCCGCGAGGTGGTCCGCGAGATGAACCGGCTGGGAATGCTGGTCGACCTCTCGCACGTGGCGCCCTCGACCATGCACGACGCGCTGGACGTGGCGGTGGCGCCGGTGGTGTTCAGCCACTCCTCCTGCCGCGAGGTCGCCGACCACCCGCGCAACGTTCCCGACGACGTCCTGAAGCGCCTGCCGGTCAACGGCGGCGTCTGCATGGTCACGTTCGTGCCCGCGTTCGTCTCCAGCTCGCTCGCGGCGTGGGACGCCGGGCTGCGCGAGGCGATGCGGAAGGTGGGCGACGACCCGCGGGACCTCACCGCGCGGGCCGCGTTCGCCGAGGCGTGGGAGGTCCAGCACCCCAAGCCGGAGGCGACGATGGCCGAGGTCGTCGCGCACGTCGAACACGCCCGCGAGGTCGCCGGGATCGACCACATCGGCCTGGGCGGCGACTACGACGGCGTCGGCTACCTGCCCCGGGGGCTGGAGGACGTCTCCCGCTATCCGGCGCTGTTCGCCGAACTGCTCGACCGCGGCTGGAGCGAGCAGGACTGCGCCAAGCTCGCCGGGCGCAACGTCCTGCGCGTGCTGCGCGCGGCCGAGGAGGTCGCGAACCGGTTCTGACTCCGGCTAGTATTGGTCGCGCGACCAAACTGGTCGTGCGACCAATACTGGAGGTGGCGCGTGGAGATCGTCGGACGGCCGCAGCCGCCCACCGGCCTCGCCCGGGTGCTGTTCCGGTTGCCGATCCGGCTGTACCGGCTGCGCCTGGGATGGCTGCTCGGCGGCCGGTTCGTGCTGATCAACCACGTCGGGCGGCGGTCGGGGAAGCCGCGGCAGGCGGTCGTGGAAGTCGTCGAGCGCGACGGCGACTCCTGCGTGGTCGCTTCGGGCTTCGGCGCCCGGGCGGACTGGTACCGCAACGTCCTCGCGCAGCCGGATGTCACGATCCGGATCGGCACCCGGGAACTGGAGGTGCGGGCGGTCGCGTTGTCCACTGAGGACGGTGGCGAGCTGATGGCGCGCTACGCCGGGCGCCACCCCGCCGCGGCCCGGAAGCTGTGCCGGTTCATGGGGTTCGCCGTGGACGGTTCCGAATCGGACTTCCGCGAGGTCGGCCGCGGCATCCCGTTCCTGCGCTTCGTCCCACGCTGAGCAAACGGCCTGGGTGGATGCGGCATCGGGTGGATAATGGCGGCATGTGCCGCAGCATCAAGACCCTCCGACCGCCGTACGCCGAGCAGGTCACCGAGACCGACATCCGTGCAGCCGCCCTGCAGTACGTCCGCAAGATCTCCGGTTTCCGCGCGCCCGCCGCGCACAACGAGGAGGCGTTCACACGGGCCGTGGACGCGGTCGAGAAGGCCACCGCGGAGCTGCTGGCGACCATCGAGGTCCGCGGCTCGCGCTAGCGGGGCTGCTCGGGGACCGCGTGCCCGACGACCAGCTTGAGCAGCAGCACCGCCGGAAGCCAGCCGAAACCGGCGGGTGCGGGCACGGCCGGTGCCGTCATCAGGCCGGCCAGCAGCACGAGGAGCCCCACCGGCCGGGCCAGGTGCGCTGGAACCCGCCCGACCAGGAGGACTCCGGCCAGCGCCCAGCCGTACCAGAGCAGTCCCCACCACCAGGGACCGCCGAAGAGCAGCCCGACGGCGATCGGCTGCACGTGCACGGCGGCGAAGCCGACCTTGTCGTGCAGGAGCCGCTGAATCCGGGTGCGCGGTTCCGGCGGCGGGGTCCGGTGGAACCGCTTGGCCGCGTCGAGCCCGAGCGAGACGACCCCGCCGGTGAGGTCGAAGACCACCACGGCGCCCACCAGCCACAGCCACCACGGCCAGGGTTCGCCCAGCGCGGTCGGAATCCAGATCGCGAGGCCGGTCGCCGCGGCGACGAACACCAGAACCCGTTCGGCCACCGTGGAGTCCGTGCCGAACACCAGGCTCGACCGGGTCATGACCGGACCAGCTCGGCGAGCGCGTCGAGCGCCGGGTCCACCGGTGTGTCCGGGTCGATCATGCGGTGCAGCATCAGCCCGTCCAGCAACGCCGCGGCGAGCGTCGCCGCTCCGGTGCGCCGCCGCTCCGGCCAGTCCGGATGCGCCCGCCCGAGCCGTTCCGCGATGTCCTCGCGGGCCTGCCGCAGCTGGTCCCGGAACACCTCGCGCAGCGCCGGGTCCCGGGTGGCTCCCGAGACCAGTTCCGCCGCCAGCCGGGTGATCCCCGGATCGCCGGTCGTCGCGGGGAGGAGCCTGCGCACGGCGTCGAGCGCGGCGGTCTCGTCGGCGGCCTCGAACAGCTCGGCCAGCACGGGGTTGATCACCAGCTCGCCCGCGCGGCGGGCGATGGCGGTGTGCAGGTTCGCGACCCCGCCGAAGTGGTAGTGGATCAGCCCCAGGTTCGCCCCGGCCCGCTCGGCGACCGCGCGGGTGGTGACGGCCTGCCAGCCGCCCTCGGTCAGCAGCTCGACGCCGACGTCGACGAACTGCTCGCGCCTGCGGTCACCGCGCCCGGATTTGGTCATGTGACCAATCTACGCTGTGGCCGACCCGCGCTGGGCCCGACCTACGCTGCGGGGAGGATCTGGCGCAGCAGCCCGTGGGGATGGCCGCGCTTGCCCCATTCGCGCGGATAGCCGATCGACACCTCTTCGAACGGAACGCCGTCGTAGTTCGTCCGGCGCGGGATGTGCAGGTGGCCGTAGACCACGGCCTTGACCGGGAACCGCCGGTGCCAGTCGGCGGTGAGCGTGGTTCCGCACCACTGCGCGAACTCCGGGAAGTAGAGCACGTCGGTGGGTTCGCGGACGAGCGGGTAGTGGTTGACCAGGACGATCGGCATGTCGTCGCCGAGTTCGGCCAGCCGCCGCTCGGTCTCGGCGACGCGGGCGTGGCACCACGCCTGCCTGCTCGGATGCGGGTCCGGGTGCAGCAGGAACTCGTCGTTGCACACCACCCCGGCGTCGTAAGCCATCTTCAGGCCCGCGGTGCTGTCCTCGGCGCCCGGCGGCAGGAACGAGTAGTCGTAGAGCAGGAACAGCGGCGCGATCCGCACCGGGCCGCCGTCGCCCCGCCAGACCGGGTACGGGTCCTCCGGGGTCAGCACGCCCAGCCCGCGGCACATCTCCACCAGGTGCAGGTAGCGGTGTTCTCCGCGCAGGGACACCGGATCCTTGGGCGGTGTCCAGAGCTCGTGGTTGCCGGGAACCCACAGCACGGTCGCGAACCGCCGGCTGAGCAGGCTCAGCGCCCATTCGATCCCGGTGGTGAGCTCGCCGACGTCACCGGCGACGATCAGCCAGTCCTCGTCGGATTCCGGCCGCAGGCCCTCGACGATCGCGCGGTTGTCGGCGTGCCCGACGTGCAGGTCGCTGACCGCGAACAGCTTTCCGGTTCCGCTCACGGGCGCGAGCGTAGCAACGATCTTGCCGCTGCCGGTCCGCCTCGATCGGGCCGATTCCGGGCGTGTGGCCGCGGTCACCCCGGGGCTCGTCACACCCGGGGAGCCGGTCTCGTCATCCCGGCGACACCAAGGAGGATGGCGATGCGAAAGATCACGATCATCGGTGGCGGACTGGGCGGGCTGGTCGCAGCCATCGCGTGCGCGGAGCGCGGCGCGAAGGTGACGCTGCACGAGGCGCACTCCTCGCTCGGCGGCCGGGCGCGCGGCACGGCCGCGCCGTACGTCGCGCACGAGGGGGCGCACGTCTTCTACGCCGACGGTCCACATTGGACGTGGCTGGCGGAGCGCGGGATGGTCGCGCCGCTGGGGCGTCCGCCCGCGCGGGCGGTGCTGCGCGCGTCGGTCCGCTCCGGCGGGCGGCTGCGGCGCACGGTTCCCGCCGGTTTCCTGCGGATGGTCGCCGACGTCCGCCGCGAGGCTCCGGTGGACGAGGACTTCACGACCTGGGCGTCGCGCCGCTACGGGGAGCGGGCCGCGAGGGCCGCCGCGAGCGCGATCGGCGTCGCCACCTACGACGCCGACACCGGCAGGCTCTCGGCGGCGTTCGTGTGGGGGCTGTTCCGGCGGGTGTTCGCCCCCGCTCCGCCCGCCGTGCGCTGGGTGATCGGCGGGTGGCAGCGCACCGTCGACCGGCTGGCGGACCGGGCGCGCGAGCTCGGCGTCCGGGTGGAGCTGCGGTCCCGGGTCACCGAACTCCCGTCCGGGCCGGTGATCGTGGCGACTGAGCTGGCCTCGGCGCGCGCCCTGCTCGGGGACGAGTCGCTGACCTGGGAGAGCGGCCACTGCGAGCTGCTGGACCTCGCGGTGCGCCGCGACCGGCGGGACCAGTTCATCGTCTTCGACCTCGACGAGGGCGCGTTCCACGAGTCCTACTCGATGCAGGACCCGACGGTCGCCCCTGAGGGCGAGTCGCTGTTCCAGCTCGACATCCCGGTCCGGGCGGGGGAGAGCCGCGCGCAGGCGCGGCACCGGCTGGAGCGGTTCGCGGACCTGGCCGTGCCGGACTGGCGCGAGCGCACGACCTGGAAGCGGGCCGCGAGCGCCCGGGGGCGCACGGGCGCGCTGGACCTGCCGGGCCGGACCTGGCGCGACCGGCCCGCGATCGAGCGCGGCGACGGCGTGTTCCTGGCCGGGGACATGGTCGCCGCGCCCGGGATGCGGGGCGAGATCGCGATCAACAGCGCCCTCCGCGCGGCTGAAGGGGCCTCGAATTCCTGAGGCCGCGGGGGTTCGCGCGGGACTGCGGCACCGGGCGGGGCCGGGTGTCGGTTTGGTCGGGCCGTGCGGGGCTCGGTGTTGGCTGGGTCGGGCTGCGCGAAATCGGGTGTCGGTTCGGTCGGGCGGTGCGGGACCGGGTGTCTGTTCTGCCGGGTCGTGCGAAATCCGGTGTCGGCTCGCCCGGGCGGCGCGGGACCGGGGATCGGCTCGGCCGAGTCGTGCGGAACTCCGCGTCGGCTCGGCCGGGCGGTGCGGGACCCGGTGTCGGCTGGGTCGGGTGGTGCGGGGCTCGGTGTCCGTTCTGCTGGGCGGTGCGAAATCCGGTGTCAGCTCGTTCGGGCGGCGCGGGACCGGGTGTCGGCTCTGCCGGGTCGTGGGGAATCCGGCGTTCGCTCGGCCGGGCGGCGCGGGACCCGGTGTCGGCTCCGCCGAGTCGTGCGGGACTCGGCGTTGGCTCTGCCGGGCCGCGCGAAACGGGGCGTTCGCTCGGCCGAGCGGTACGGAACCGGCTGTCCGCCCAGCCGAGCCGCCACGAAACCCGGTGCTCGCCCAGCCGAACCGCCCGGCACCCGGCGTCGGCTCAGCCGACGAGGGCCCCGAGGTCGTCGGCCGAGCGCAGCTGCGCTGCCTCGACCTGGACCTGGCCGCCCACCAGCGCGTCCAGCGCCTCGCCGTCGTCCCAGAGGTTGACGTTCATCGCGGCCTGGACTCTCCCATCGCGCAGCCAGAACGCGATGAACTCCCGTGCCGAGGGATCGCCGCGCACCACCAGCTCGTCGCTGCGCGGGTCGGCGAGGCCCCGGTACTCCATCCCGAGATCGTATTGGTCCGTAAAGAAGTAAGGGCTCCGGCGCCACGGCTGTTCCTCGCCGAGGAGGTTCGCCGCCACGTGCTTGCCCTGGTCGAGGGCGTTCGCCCAGTGCTCCACGCGGATGCGCCCGTGGACCGGGTGCTCCGGTGCGGCGATGTCACCGATGGCGAAGATCTCCGGGACCGAGGTGCGCAGCGTCGCGTCGACCGCCACGCCGCCGCCCGGAACCTCCCGGGTCAGCGCGAGGCCGGCCCGCTCGGCGAGTTCGAGCCGGGGCGCCGCACCGACCCCGAGGACGACGAGGTCGGCGGGCAGCTCGGTGCCGTCGGCCAGCCGCACCGACTCCACCGCGTCGCTGCCGCCGAACCCCGCGACGCCGACGCCCAGCCGCCAGTTCACGTCGTGCTCGACGTGCAGGCGGCGGAAGACCTCGGCCATCGACTCGCCGAGAACTCCCAGCAGCGGAAGGGGAACCGGGTCGACGACGGTGACCGACGCCCCGTGCGAGCGGGCCGCGGCGGCGACCTCGCAGCCGATCCAGCCCGCGCCCGCGATGACGACCCGGCGGCCCTCCCGGAACTCGCCGCGCAGCGCGAGCGAGTCGTCGATCGTGCGGAGCTTGTGCAGCCCCGCGAGCTCGCTGCCGGGCACGCTCAGCGAGCGGGGCCGCGAGCCGGTGGCCAGCAGGAGGCGGTCGTAGGGCTGCTCCCGCCCCTCGGAGTCGCGCACCGTCCGCTCGGCGGCGTCGATCTCTTCCACCGCGGTCCCGGTGCGCAGGTCGATGTCCTTGTCGGCGTAGAAGCCCTCGTCGTGGACCCGCACCGGCTCGTCGGCGTTGCCCAGCAGCACGTCCTTGGACAGCGCGGGCAACTCGTACGGCAGGTGCCTTTCCTGCCCGAACAACACGACCTCACCGTCGAATCCCTGCTCTCGCAACGCCCCGGCGGCGGTGGCGCCCGCCATTCCGGAACCGACGATGACCACCCGTGCAGGAGCCGCCATGGTTTCCTCCCGAGCTGCGGCGATGTTTCCCCCGACGCTATCGGTAGTCCGGTGCTTCCGCAGGCGTGTTCGGCCGCGCGTTCGAGTGCGGGCAGCCGAACGCACCCGCGCGGTGCGGCCGGCCGAGGACCGGCCGCGCCGGAGCTAGGTCCGCAGGTGCGTCAGAGCGTCCTCAGTGGACAGATGGCCGCGGTCGCGGTCGCGGTGCCAGCGGGCGAGCACCGCGGCCGTGCTCTCGGCCAGGTCCGGAGGAAGTCCGGCCCCGCGCAGGGTGTCGGCGACCTCGGCCATCTCCGGACCCCACCGCCACGCCCGCGCCGCCACGTTCGGCACGAAGTCGCGTTCGGCGAGGATCCGGCCCGACATCAGCTCGGCCTCCTCCAGCAGCGCCTCGCCGACCCCGTGCTCGTCGGCCAGCGCGTGCGCGAGCCCGGCCAGCACGCGGCTGCTCTTCTGGAACGACGCGAACGCCATCTTGACCGCGCTGGCGGCGCCGAGCCGGTCGCCGTGCCGGACCGGCTGCACGGCGGTGCCGGACACCAACGACGCCACGACGTCGAGGTGCCCTGGCGCTCCGGACAGGTGCAACCGCGCGCGGTTGCGGCGCGGTTTCGGCGGCGGGCCGATGATCGAGGCGTCGACCACCTCGGCCCCGCCGACCGCGACGACGTCGGCGACGCGCAACAAGGTCTGCGGGCTGATCGCGTTGGCGTCGACGAAGATCCCGCGGTACCCGGCCTCGGCGACCTCGCGGGCGACGTCCTCGGCCGCCGCGGGCGGGCAGATCGACAGCACCACGTCGCACTGGTCGAGCATGGTGCCCAGGTCGCCGACCGCGCGCAGGTCCGCGTCCTGCGCGCGGCGGCTGCTGCGCGCACTGCGGCCCTCGGGACACCACACGACGTCGTGCCCGTTGCGGCGGATCTCGGCGCCGACCGCCGCGCCCATCTCACCGGGGTGGAGCAGTCCTGCCGTGCTCATGCGCGCTCACTCCGGCAGCCCGGCCGGCGCCGGGGCGTCGCAGAAGGTGACGATCTGGTCGTGCAGGTCCACCGCCAGCGCCGAGGTCTGGAACCGCGGCCGTTGCAGCGTCCCGGTGAGCTGCCGGAGCCGCCGCACGACGCTGTCGGTGCGGCGGCGGTGCGCCACCGCCAGCACCTGCTGGACCTGGTCGGCCGCGCCCTCCAGGTTCTCCTGGCCCAGCCGCGCGGCGGCCAGGTCCAGGCGGGCCAGGCTCAGCTCCCCGAGCCGCCGCCGCTCCGGCGGGTCCTGCTGGTAGAGGTCGATGGCCTTCTCCGCCTGCCGTTCGGCCTTGACCAGGTTGGCCGGATCGCCCAGCCACAGCCGGGCGGTGGCGCCGTAGAAGGTCTGCTTGGCGGTCGGGAACGCGAGCATGCCGCCGGGGTAGTCCTCGCCGAGGACCTCCTCGCGCGCCCGCTCGGCGCGCCGCAGCGCGTCCTCGGTGGCGCGCTCGTCGCGGAGCCTGCCCTGCGCGCGGGCCTCGATCGCGGCGAGCCGGACCCGCGCGGTGCCGTTCTCCGGGACGTAGTGCCAGCCGTCGGCGGCGAGCTGGACGGCGTCGCGGGCGCGGTCGTCCCAGTAGGCCACCAGGCTCTGGGTGCCCCGGATCCACGCGCGCAGCGAGTTGCTGCCCGCCAGCTCCGCGCACAGGAACGCGGTCCTGGCCTGGGTCTCGGCCGCCGACAGCCAGCCCAGGTCGAACGACGCGTTGGCCAGCGCCCCGCAGACCACGCCTGCGACCAGGTACAGCTCGCGCGCGTGCTCCGGCCGCTGCCTGCCCTCCAGCAGGTCGAAGGTGCGGTTCCGCAGCTCGCGCAGCTCGGCGAACATCGGGTAGACGGGCCGGTTGGGATAGGTGGTGACGATCCGCCGCACATCGGCCCGGAACTGCTCCAGGGTGTGCGGACCGACATTGCTCTGCTCGGCGAACTGCCCGAACCGGGCGGACTCGGCCGCGGCCATGGCGACCTCCCCTTCGATCGTCAGGTCCACGTCTTCGGCACGCGGTGGACCGGCTGTGCTGGACGCTGCGACGCCGTGCCGTTCGGTCGCCGGCTGGTAGCGCGGCGGACCGAGCAGTTGTTCGGCCGACTCGCCGAACATGTGCTCCAGCACCCGGCAGGTCGCCGGGTGCGGAAGACCGCCGACCCGGCCGGCCATCCACCGGCCGGCCTGCCGTTCCGAGACCGCGTGCGCCCCGCCGGTCTCGCGGGCCGCGGCGGCGAAGTCGGCGCAGAACTCCTGCACCGTTCGGCGGTTCTGCCGCACCAGCTGCTCCAGGCGGGTGCGGTGCGGGGACAGGGGCTCTACCACTTCCGCACCTCCTCGGACCGGTCATCCGGCGTCCTCAGCATCGGCTCAGAGTACGAAGTTAAACATCCGGTTCCGGCAATATGTCAGGAAAATGTCCGGCGGATGCGGGGAAGTGTCTTCGCCGAGTCCTTCAGGTCCGCAGCACACTCTCATGAACATCGCTATCGGTGGAGGTGGAAGTTGGTGTGTGCTCGGGACGACCTGATCCAATGGCATGTCCGGGAGGTCCGCTGCCATCGCGGCGGGCAGGTGTTGGTTCCCGCGGCGCAGGTGCCCTTCGGGCGGTTGCTGCCGTACCGGCGCGCGGCGGGGGAGCAGCCCAGGGCGGGCTGCGCGGGACTGGTCCGGTCCCGCGGCTGGATCGCTGACCTCGGACAGCGCGGCACCAGCGAACTGCTGCTCGGGCTCGCCGCCGCGGCGGCACTGCAGGAGCTCACGCCCGGGGTGCCGTTGCACTACGACGGGCCGGAGGCGAAGCTGATGCGCCGCTGCGGCCTGCCGGTGGAGTCCAGCGAGCACACCTGGGGTCCGCACGTGATCCGCACGGCGACGAGGTCCCCGGTCCGGTTCCGAATCGATCCAGCCGAATCCCCGGCCTGGCTCGACGAGGTGGAGCCCGGGCAGATGGAGGTGCACTCGGCGCTGCCGATGCGGCACTACCTGGCGATCGAGCAGCGGGTCGGGCAGCGCCTGTCCCGGGACGCGACGCCGGCTCCGGTCTTCCCCTCGCTGGAGAAGCGCGTGCCCTGGCACGTGGTGTTCGTGACCACCCCGGGCTGGCCGCGGCACCTGGACTTCCGGGTCGACGACTTCGCCGAGGTGGCGAGCGAGCTCATGGCAGCCAACCCGAGCGCGCCGTGGCGGTTCACCGTGATCACCGGCCGCAACAGCGCGGTCCCGCCGGTCTTCGACGGGCTGCCCGCCGACGTGCTGTGCGATCCGCCCGCGGGCGACTGCGTCGACCTGTTCGCATCGGCGGACCTGGTCGTCGGCACCGACGTCGGGCTGACCCAGCTGGCCGCCCTGTGCACCCGCCCGGACGGGACCACACCGCAGGTCGTCGTCCTGCACGCGCGCAGCTCCTACACGAAGTGGACGACCGGATCGGCGAACCAGCACGCCGTGGCGACCCGCTTCGCGCAGATGCTCGCGTTCGCCGACCGCACCGCCGAACCGGCCGAACTCGCCGACCCGGCCTGGATCGAGTCGGCGAGCCTGCGCAGGATCTCCCGGTTCCTGGTGGCCGAGTTCGCGTCGAACTGCGCGGGCTGGCGGTAGCCGCGCACCGGCAGGTGTGATCGGCGGGCGGAGGGGGAACCCGGGCGGCAGACCTCGATCGGAAGGGGAGCTGCCGTGGGTGTTCTCAGCTGGATCGTCTTCGGGCTGATCGCGGGGGCGATCGCGAAGTTCATCATGCCGGGCAAGGATCCCGGCGGGATCATCGTCACGATCATCATCGGTGTGCTGGGCGGCCTGCTCGGCGGCTGGCTGGGCAGCGCGGTCAGCGGCTCGGGGGTGTCGGGGTTCAACCTGATGAGTTTCGTGTGGGCGGTCATCGGATCGCTCATCCTGCTCATCATCTACCGGCTGATCTTCCACCGCGCCAGGGCGTGATGGGGCTGCGCGGGCTCGGCCTCCGACGTCCGGTCGGCCTGCCAGAACCCCACGAGATCGGCGTAGAGGGGGCTGCGGACCAGCAGGTCCGAGTGGCTGCCGAGGACGGCGGTCTCGCCGTCGAGCACCAGGATCCGGTCCGCTCGCAGTGCCGAGCTCATCCGGTGGGCGAGCACGACCAGGGTTCCGCCGCGCCGCTGGAAGGCGGTCTCCGCACCGGCCTCCGCGTCGGGATCCAGGTGGCAGGTGGCCTCGTCCAGCACGACCACGCGGGCCGGTGACAGCCAGACCCGGGTGAGCGCGAGGAGCTGGCGCTGGCCCGCCGAAAGCGTTCCCGCCCCGGGCGGGATCTCGGCGTCCAGCCCGCCGAGCCGGTCGATCAGCTCCCCGGAACCGACTTCCGCCGCGGCGTGCTCGATCTCGGTGGTGGTCGCGCCGGTGCGCAGCAGGGCCAGGTTTTCCCGGACGGTTCCGGCGAAGACGTAGGCCTCCTGCGGGATCAGGGCGATCTCCCGGCGGAGCCCGGCGACGTCGTGCACCGGCACGCCGCCGAACAGCACGCGCCCCCGCTGCGGCTGCGCGATCCCGGTGAGCAGGTCGGCCAGCGTCGACTTTCCGACGCCGCTCGGGCCGACCACCGCGAGGTGCGCGCCCGCCGGGATGTCGCAGCTGAGATCGGCGATGACCGGCGCGGCGTGCGCGGAGTAGGAGAACGTCACCGCCTCCAGGCGCAGGTTCCGCCCCGGTGCGGGGATTCCGGCCCGCGTCGCGGTGGGCGGCGGTCCGCCGGTGACCTCGGCCAGCCGGGTCAGCACGACCCCGAGCGTGACCAGCCAGGTGCTTCCGGCGTTGACCAGGAACCGCAGCGCGGGATCGAGCTGCTGCGACAGGTAGACGACCGCGCCGCCGATGACCCCGGCCGTCGCGAAGTGGTGGGCGATCAGCCAAGGCGACATGACCAGCAGCACGAGCAGCGGGACGTGAACGCCGGCGACCAGAACGAGCACGCGCGCCACCCTTGCGCGCGCGTACGCGCGTCCGGCCTCGGCGTTCTCCGCGACCGCGGCCGAGACCGCCGCGGCGGCCCGGTCCTGGGCTCCGCACGCCACCACGTCGCGGACGCCTTCGAGAACCGGTTCCGCCGCCGCGGCGACCCGCTCGCTGCTGAGGATCACCCGCCGCTGGCGGTCCACCAGCGACCGCAGGACCCAGGCGAAGCCGAGCACCGCGACCAGCACCATCGGCGCGACCAGGGCCGCGACCACCGGCGACAGCAGCGCCAGCCCGGCGACGGCCACGAGCGCGGTGAGGAACTGGCGGGCGTTGCGAAGCACCGACGAGACCATGCCGCGCACGGTGTCGACCTGCTCGGTCGCGTGCGCGACACCGGCTCCGCCGGGCGCGGTGGCGGCGGCGACCGAGCGGCGCACGGTCGCGGTGATCACGCCGGTGATCAGCTGATCGCGCAGCGGCTCGACCACGTCGGCCAGCCAGGGGTAGAGCCTGCGGGTCGCCACCGCCGCCACGCCCTGCACGGCGGCGAACAGCAGCAGCCATCCCGCACCGATCCACGGAAGACCGGCGAGGAAACCGCGGTCGATGGCGGCGGCGACGAGCAGGCCGGACAGCAGCGGCGGCGTGGCCTCCACCGCCGACCACAGCGCCAGCCGCCCGAGCGCGCGCCGGTGCGGCAGGAGATGGCGCCGCAACAGGCAGAAACCGTCACGCACCGAAGACCTCCCGGTAGGCGGGGTCGAGCCACAGTTCGTCGTGCGGGGCCAGCGCCCGCACCCGGCCGCCGTCCAGCCACGCCACCAGATCGGCGCGGGCGGCGGTCCCGGCCCGGTGCGCGACCAGCAGCGTGGTCCGCCCGGCGAGCAGCTTCTGCAACGCGTGCGCCACCTCCATCTCGGTGGCCGTGTCCAGGCTGCTGGTCGCGTCGTCGAGCAGGACGATCCGGGCGTCGGTGAGCATCACCCTGGCCAGGCCGAGCCGCTGGACCTCACCGCCCGAGAACCTGGCTTCTCTCAGCGGAGTGTCGTAACCGCCGGGAAGCCTGCGGATGAAGTGGTCGGCCTGCGCTGCCCTCGCCGCGCGCCGCACCTCGGCGCGCGAAGCGCCGGGGCGGGCGTAGGCGATGGTGTCGTGGATCGTCGCGCCCAGCAGCGCCGGGCGTTCGAAGGCGCAGGCGACGGCCTCGCGCAGCGCGTCCTCGGGGAAGTCGTCCAGCGGCGTGCCGTCGATGGTCGCGGTTCCGCTCTCCGGGCGCACCAGCCGGCCCATCACGGCGGCCAGCAGCGACTTCCCCGCGCCGCTGCGCCCGACCGCCGCCACGCTGAACCCGGCGGGGATCGTCAGGTCGACGTGGTCGAGCACGAGCTGCTCGCCGGAACGCACGGTGATGCCGCGCAGCTCCACCCGGCCGTCGCCGACGCGCCGCGGCTCGGACGCGACGGCCGGGGCGGGAGCGGACAGGACGGTCGCCACCCGGGTCGCACCGATCCGCGCGGTCAGCAGCTTCACGATGCTGTCGACCGCTTCGAAGCTGCCGACCGCCAGCAGCACGTAACCCGCGGCGGCGACGAGCTCACCGGCGCTGATCCGCCCGGCGGACAACCCGAACCCGCCCACGCACAGCACGGCGATCTGCAACATCGGGATCAGCAGCAGGAGTTGCCAGCTGACCTGGGCCTGCGCCGCCCAGACCTGGCGCCCGGTCTCGTTGAGCCGCGGCACGGGCCGGAGCACCCGCGCGGTCTCGGCGTCGCGCACACCGCTCGCGCGGATGGTGCGGACGCCGCGCAGCGCGTCCAGCAGCCGCGTCACGACCTCGGCCTGCAACTGCTGGTAGCGCAGGAACGGCCCGCCCGCACCCGCGACGAACCAGCGCACGATCAGCACCGCGGGCGGGATGCCGACCAGCAGGGTCAGCGCCAGCGTCCAGTCGATGAGCGCCAGCGCGACCAGGCAGCCTGCCAGCATCAGGACCGAGACCCCGATGGTGATCAGCACGCTGAGGAAGGTCGCCGGTCTGGCGGCGTCGGCGGTGAGCCGGGAGAGCACGTCCCCGGCCGCGAACCGGCGGCGCCCTGGCACCCCCAGAGCCAAGGCATGCCGCACGAGCCGGTTGCGCAACCCGGCGGTCACGTCGGTGACGTAGTAGGCGTTGGCCAGTTCCGCGCCCGCGTCGGTGACGGTGAGCACCAGCACGGCGAGCGCGGCGACCAGCACCGGACCGGTCGCCCCCGAACCACTGACCGCGGCGTCGATTCCCGCCGCGACCGCCGCCGGGAGCGCCAGCGCGGCGGCGGACTTGGCGATCACCGAGACGACCAGCACAACGCTCCACAGCGGAGCATCGCGGACACCGGCGAACAGCAGCCCGCGCCCGGCCGCGGCGTCCTCGGACTCGGCCCGGTCCGGCGCGGCGAACCGGGCGAAGCCGCTGCGGGCCGCCCAGGAGGTTCCGCCGGCCATCAGGCTTTCCGCCCGGTCGCGCGCGAGCGGGCGGAAGTGGCCGCCTCGCAGCCACTTCCGCCCGTCAGCCTCTGATCGGCGGTCACTACAGGGTGACGGCGAGGCACGAGTCGTTGGTGAGGATCAGGCAGTCACCACCGTCACCGCCGTCACCACCGAACTGCACGCCGTCCTGGTCGACCGGATCGGTCTCGGGAAGCTGCTGCAGGGCGCTGACGTCAAGCTCGAATTCCTCGTACATCTCAAACCTCCGGATAGTTCGGATTGCCTTTTCGTGAACGGATCAAGCGGGTGTCACCGGCGACCGCGGCGGATCCCGCGAGGGGCTCAGGTCCTGCTGCGCGCACACGTTCATGCTCGCCCCCATGAGCCGCAGAACCGGGTGACGGCGTCGCGGACCTCGCCGGATCTGCCGGTCACGACCTCGTGATGGCCCGCAGGGAGTTCCCGGTAGTCCAGGCGGTCGGCCGCACCGGACTCCAGCAGGCGGTTGCGCAGCGCGCGGGACTGCTCGACCGGGATCACCTCGTCGTCGGTGCCGTGCATCAGCAGCAGCGGCGCCGAGATCGAAGGGCACAGCCGCAGGACGTCGCGGGTTCCCAGATCGTCGTCGATCTCTTCGAGCGCACCCAGCTTCGCCGCGCGGCGGCCCACCCACGGCGCCCCCGCGCTGTGCAGCCGGGCTCCGGACAGCAGCGGTGCCAGTGCGACGCACGCCGACCACATGTGCGGGGCCGCGCTGGCGGCCAGCAGCGCGAGGAACGCGCCGTAGCTGACCCCCAGCACCATCGGCGGCGGCAGCCCGGCCCGCTTGGAACCCAGGTCGGCGGCGATCGCCACGACGTCGTCGAGGTCGGGCCCGCCCCAGGCGCCGATCACCGGATCCAGGTGCGCGCGGCCGTAGCCGGTGCTGCCCCGGTAGTTCGGCGCCACCACGCAGATCCCGGCCGCGGTGAGGTCCTGGAAGAGCGGTTCGAACTCCATCCGCCACGACGACAGCGGACCGCCGTGCAGCGCGAGCACGAGGCGGTCGGCGCGCGCCCAGTCGCTGCCGTAGACGATCGCCTCGACCTCGCCCGCTGCCGCGTTGAGCGGCACCAGTTCGGCTCCGGCCCAGTCCCGCGGGCCGGCATCGCCGGGCAGCACCGAAGGCTGCCTCCGCGGCGCGATCGTCAGCAGCGTGGTGGGCTGCGTCGGCGAGGTGAACGGAAGCCGGATCCCGTGGCGGGACCACTGCGCGGGGCCGCGGGTCACACCGGCCGGGATCGCGAGCGGCTCCAGCCGGTCGTGGTCCGGGCGGTAGACGTGCAGCGTGGACACCGCTCCCGAGTACCGCTGCACGAGGATCCGGTTCCCGCTCGGGTCGACGGCGAGCGCGGTGTGGCGGTGCTCGGAGGTGCGCAGCGAGTCCGGGAACCGGACGGTGTTGGCACCGTCCAGCCGCGCCCATCCGAAGCGCTCGGGCCCGCCGGCGTTGGTCTCGACGACGAGCAGCCCGGTGGCGGGGTGGAAGGCGATCACGCGGTCGCTGCTGTCCGGTGACAGCGAGAGCAACGTGCGCCAGCACCGCTGCCGCAGGTCCACCAGCACGCCGTCGCGGACGCCCGGTGCACTGGTCAGGTTGACCGCCAGCAGTTCCCTGCGGGCGTCCAGCCACACGCCGCCGGAGGCCGCGCCCGGCAACCGCACCACCGCCTCCGCGCCCCGGTCGCCGACCCGCCAGACGACCGACTCCGCCGCGCTCTCGTGCGTGATCAGCAAGCCCAGCGAGGACGAGTCCGGACCGGGCAGCAGGTAGCCGCCGAGCGCGGTCGGTTCGTGCAGCACGCGGCGCCGGCCGTCCCGCTCCAGCAGGGTCAGCGGACGGCGTTCGCCCGACTTCGGCAACAGCAGCACCCGGTCGTCACCGAGCGGCTGGGCCTGCCCGGCACGGCCCGCCGACGGTTCCTCGTGGCGCAGCCGCGCCGTGCCCGAGTCGAAGTCCCACACCTCGAAGGCGGTGTCGCGACCCCGCGTCCGCACGCACGCCATGCGCCGCCCGCCGGGGGCGAAGCCGAAGTTCGACCGCACCGGGGCGAGGTCGGTCGCGGTGCCGCGCAACGTGTTCATGGCCGGTCGGCCTGTCCGGTCGTCCACTGCCGGGGGCAGCCGTAGCGCAGCCGCAGCAGGAAGCCGAGGACACCGCTGAGCCCGTCGGCCCACTCCACCGACACCCCGCCCTCGGCGTCCGGGAACACCGTCAGCCCGTCGCGGTAGACCCGCCGCGCGAAGATCGCGTGCGCGATCCGGTGCGCGGTGGCGAGGTAGGCCGGTTCCTCCAGGTGATCGGCCATGTCGAGCAGGAACTCCGCGTTCCCGGCCAGCCCGTGGCACTGGCCGACCGGGCCCCGCCACGCGTGGTCGACGGCCGCCGCCGCGGCCCGCACCGCCAGGTCGCGCGCGGTCGGGTTCCCCGTGGCGCGCGCCAGCCGGACCAGGAAGGTACCGACGCCGGACGAGCCGCTGCACCAGTGCGGCAGCACCGGGCCCTTCCGGTCGGGCGAGGAGCGCCAGCGCGCCCCGCTGTCGTCGACCACGGCGTGCCGCTGCAGTGGCCGCAGCGCGCTTTCGGCGGCGTCGAGGTAGGCGGGCCCGCCGAGTTCGGCGGCGGCGAGCAGGAAGCAGCCGATACCGGCGGTGCCGTGGGCGAAGCCGTGGAAACGCCGTCCGGCGAAGTCGGAGTCGGCGTCGTCGGCGGTCTGCCAGAACGGCCCGTCCGCGTCCTCCCGCGCGGACCGGGACAACGCGTCGGCGCTCAGGCGTGCCCGCTTGGCGAACTCCGGATCACCGGTGACCTGCCAGAAGTGCAGCGCGGTGAGACCGAGGCCCGCCATTCCGTGCGTGATGTCCGGGCTCAGCCAGGTCGTGGGCAGCTCCTTGGCCAGCCGCACCGCGTGGTCGGTGGCCTCGTGGTCGCCGATCGCGGTGGCCGCGTCGTGCAGCGCCCACGCGATGCCCGCGCGCCCGAAGTACAGGCCCGGGGTCCGGAACGGATCCCGCTCGGCCCGCAGGCGCATCCAGTCCACGGCGGTCGCGATCGCCTCGGCGACCCGGTCCCCGCCGCGCAGGCGGTGGTACAGCGCGAGCGCCGCGAGCGGGCCCGCCGCGCCGTGCTGGAGGTTGCAGGGATCGTGGATGTCCCGCGCCACCGGCCAAAGCGCTTCCCCGTTGTGCGGGTCCATGGTCGCCAGCAGGTGATCGACGATGCCGTCGACGGCCTCCTGCCACTCCACCCCGGAGAAGGGTTCGCACCGGGCCGGACGCGGCTCCCGCCCGGGCGGTGCGGCGAGCACCTCCCGGACCCGCTCGGGTCCGGGCCGCGCGGCGGGATCGTCGTCCATCAGGCCGGTGATCAGCGAGGTGACCGGTGCCGGGAGTTCCACGGCGGAAACCGTCGGCAGCCACAGCGCGAGCCGATCCCGGAGCGGGCGTCCGGACGGCCTGTCGTCCGGGATGATCGGGTGCGCCCCGGTCAGGACGAACAGGATCGTCGCCCCGAGGGCGAAGAGGTCGGCGGTCGGCTCCGCCGGGTCGCCGCGCAGCTGTTCGGGCGCGGCGTAACCTGGGGTGCCGATGGCCGGCCGCTCGGCGGGCCGGTGCACCGGAACGGACAGCTCGAAGTCGATCAGCCACGGTTCGCCGTCGACGACCACGACGTTGTTGGGGTTGAAGTCGCGCAGCACGAGCCCCGCGCCGTGCACGGCCTCCAGCTTCGCCGCGAGCCGTGCGGCCATCCGCAGCCCGGCGGGCAGGTGTCCGCGCGAGCCGTGCTCGCGGATGCCGTCGACGACCCACTTCCGCAGCGGTGCGCCGGTCAGCTGCTCGACGGCCAGGAACACGTGCCCGCCGTGGTCGAACAGCGACACCACGCGCGGGCAGACGCCCAGCGGCGCCAGCGTTCTCAGCGCGTCGGCCTCGACGCGGAGCAGGTCCCTGGCATCGGTGCCGTCGGGACCGGCGGCGGCGTGCGGACGCGCTTCCTTGAGCACGACCTCGGCACCGGTGAAGGTGTCCCGCGCTCGGTAGACGCCGCCCTTGTTGGCGTGGCGGATCGCCTCCTTCACCGCGAAGCGGTCCCCGAGCAGGATCGGCTGCCGCCGTCGCCGTCGCCGCGGCAACGGCTCGGCGTCGGCGAACGGCGACCGCGCCCAGTCCGGCGGCGTGTAGCGCGCCTCGCGGCGGTCGGTCAGCGCCTCGCCGGACGGTCCTCGGATGATGTTGCGGTACAGCCCGTCGTTGGTGAGCACCCGCTGGTCGACGAACGAACCGTAGCGGTAGTGGACCAGGCTTCCCCGGCGGTAGGGCCGATCGGAGAGGATCACCGGTCCGTTGAGGCCGACGGTGGCCAGGTGCAGTGCTTCGGCCAGTTCCGCGCACTGCTCGTCGGTGCCCGGGTACACGGTGAGGAACTTGCCCGCGCTCGACCGCGGGGCGTGGCTGGAGTTCAGCGCGTGGACGCCTGCGAGAGTGGCGGCGAACTTGAACGGAACCCGCGCGTCCAGCAGCACCGGAAGACTGCGCTGGAGCACGGCGCCGGCGGTCGGGGTGGTGGCTGCCAGGTGCAGCTTCCAGCCCTGCCTGGCCATCGTGGACTCCACCGGCGTCGCCCGGCACCAGAACTCGTCCTCGCGCACCGCCCACGACGCGGCGGCGCGGACGCCGAGCGCGTCCCGCAGCAGCGGCACGAGACTGCCGTCGGAGCCGGGGATTTTCGCGTCGCACGACGGCATCGCACCGCTCGCAGGCGCACGTGACTCCTGCTTCATTCGCCCCTCCCCAGTGAGCCGACCAGCTTCTCCAATGCTGAGTTCGATTCGGCAGGTGCGCTCGCCGTGGCCGGTAGAGGCGGAGGTCCGCTGGGTGGACCGTGGGTAGGCGCGGAGGGGTGAAATGCATTCGAACGGGACGGTAACGCTCGCGGCGCCGGGGCGACGCGCTCGTGAGGAGTTCACGCAAGGGAGCCGGTCTCGGGCAAACGGTCACTCACCAGAGTGTTCCGTGGAGGGATCACAAGAGGACTTTGGTTTCTGTCCGAAGATGACGCCTTGCATCGAACGGGCTCGATTACCTGTTTGAGGCATCAGCGGAAAACGATGGCGGCCCGCCGTGCGGGGCCGCCATCGAACTGGATCTCTGTGTCCACTTCAGACAGTTGCTTGCTTTGTGCCAGGTGCTTGTCGAGAAGAAAATCCTTGTACTGCAACAGGAATCGCGAGAAGAGCCGCCGAAGCGATTCGGCGGCGCCGACCGACCTCACACCCGCTCGAACACCGCGGCCAGACCCTGGCCGCCGCCGATGCACATCGTCTCCAGCCCGTACCGGGCGTCCCGGCGGTGCATCTCGCGCGAGAGCGTCGCCAGGATCCGGCCGCCGGTCGCGCCCACGGGATGCCCGAGCGAGATCCCGGAACCGTTGACGTTGAGCCGGTCGAAGTCCGACGGTGCGAACTCCCATTCGCGGGTGCAGGCCAGCACCTGGGCGGCGAACGCCTCGTTGAGCTCGATCAGGTCGATGTCGGCGAGCCCGAGACCGGCCCGCTCCAGCGCGGTGGCCGTCGCCGGGACCGGCCCGATGCCCATCGTGCGCGGCGGCACGCCCGCCCGCGCCCACGCCACCAGCCGGACCAGCGGTCGCAGCCCGAGTTCGGCGGCCCGCTCCGGCGTCGTCACCACGCACACCGCCGCGGCGTCGTTCTGCCCGCTGGCGTTGCCCGCCGTGACCGTGGCCTCCGGGTCGGACTTGCCCAGCACCGGGCGCAGTGCGGCCAGCGATTCGAGTGTGGTGTCCGGACGCGGGTGCTCGTCGGCGTCGATGACGGTGTCGCCCTTGCGGGAGCGGACCGTCACCGGCACGAGCTCGTCGTCGAAGCGGCCCGCGGCGATCGCCTCGGCGGCGCGCTGCTGCGAGCGGACCGACAGCTCGTCCTGCTCCTCGCGGGCAATGCCGTACTCCCGGCGCAGGTTCTCGGCGGTCTCCAGCATCCCGCCCGGGACCGGGTGGTTGGCCCCGCCCGCGGTCACGCGCCCGCGCGCGAGCGAGTCGTGCAGCTCCAGGCCGCTGCCGCGGATGCCCCAGCGCGCCTCGGTGGTGTAGAAGGGCGCGTTGCTCATGCTCTCGGCGCCGCCGGCGAGCACCACGTCGCTCACCCCGGTCTGCACCTGCATGGCCGCGTCGAGCACGGCCTGCAGGCCCGAGCCGCAGCGGCGGTCGATCTGGGTCCCGCCGACCTCGACCGGCAGCCCGGCGTCCAGCGCCGCGACCCGGCCGATCGCGGGCGCGTCGGAGTTCGGGTAGCAGTGGCCGAGGATCACCTCGTCGATCGCGGAGCCCGGCAGCCCGGTGCGCTCCACCAGCGCGGTGATCACGGTGGCCGCCAGCTCGGCGGCGGGCACGGACTTCAGCGCGCCGCCGAAGCGGCCGATCGGGGTCCGCAGCGGTTCACAGATCACCGCATCGCGCATTGCTGCTCCTTCTCTCTCGAATCGACACCCTGACACTAGGCCCGCGAGAGCGTCCAATACCAAATCAGGCCCGCAGCAAGACGCCAATCGACATAATCGGTCGTCAGGGCGGCGTGGGCATGGCTTCCTCGGCGACGGCGAGCACGCTCCGAAGCGCCGGTGACGGGTTGTCCCGGCGCCAGGCCAGGGCGAACGACATCGGCCGGGCCGGTCCGGCAAGCGGGCGGAAGACCATGCCCTCGGCCTGGATGTGCTGCACCGACGACACCGTCAGCGTCACGCCGACGCCCGCGCCCACCAGGGCCAGGATCGTGTAGGAGTCCGGTGCCTCCTGCACGATCCGCGGGTTGAACCCGGCGGTGACGCAGGCGTGCACGAGCGCGTCGCGGACGGCGGAGCCGCGCGTGCCGGGGAAGGTCACGAACGGTTCGTCGGCCAGGTCGGGCAGGCTGACCTCGGGTTCGCCCGCCAAGCGGTGCTCGGCGGGCAGCGCGGCGACCAGCTGCTCGTGTTCGATCAGCCGCACGTCGACGCCGTCCCGGCGCACCGGCAGCCGCACGAAACCGAGATCGAGTTCGCCCTCGGCGACCTTGGTCAGCGCCTCCCCGGAATAGGTCTGCCCGCGCAGGACGAGCTCGATCCCGGGGTGGCGGGCGCGTACCGCCCTGGTGAGCCGGGGCAGCGCGTGGTGGCTGCTCGCCCCGGGGAAGCCGATGCTGACCCGGCCGGTCTCGCCGCGCCCGCCCGCCAGCGCCGCCCGGGTCGCCACGTCGAGGTCGGCCAGCACCCGGCGGGCCGGGTCGAGCATCGCCTGCCCGGCCGAGGTCATCCGGACCGAGCGGGTGCTGCGCTCGAACAGCTGCACCCCGAGCTCGTGTTCGAGCTGCCGGATCTGCTGGCTCAGCGGGGGTTGCGCGATGTTGAGCCGGGCGGCGGCGCGCCCGAAGTGCAGTTCCTCGGCGACGGCGACGAACCCGGCGAGATGGCGGAACTCCACGGCGCACCTCCCTCGATTGTTCGGCTTTCCATCTTACTGACGTCTCGATTCGGTATTGGACGCTCTTGGGCGTCCTGTGGTTGGTTCAGGGGCTGATCAACCGGGACTCCGGGTGCGGGTCACTACGCTGGGGCCGCGGACGGATCGGAGGAGAGGAACGGCGATGGGCCAGTGGGCACGGCAGGTCGGCACGGTTCGGGTGATCGGCACCGGGGTGATGGGCCGCGGCATCGCCCAGCTCGCCGCGGCGGCGGGGCTGACCGTCGAACTCGCCGACGCGCGCGCGGAGGCGGTCGCGGCCGCGGTCGACCACGTCGGGCAGATGTTCGGCAAGCTGGCGGCCAAGGGCCGGATGACCGCCGAGCAGGCCGAGGCCGCGACCGCCCGGCTGCGCCCGGTCGGTGACCCGCTCGCCCCGGCCGAGAACTGCGACCTGGTCGTCGAGGCGGTCCGCGAGGACCTGGAGACCAAGCGCGAGCTGTTCGCCGCGCTGGAGAAGGTCTGCCCGGAGCGCACCGTGCTCGCGACCAACACCAGTTCGCTGTCGGTGACCGCGATCGCCGCCGCGCTGGAGGACCCGTCCCGGTTCGCCGGGCTGCACTTCTTCAACCCGGTCCCGCTGATGCGGCTGGTGGAGGTCATCCCCGGCGCCCGCAGTCGGCCCGCCCTGACCGGCGACCTGGTGGACCTCGTGCGCCGGTTCGGCCACGAGCCGGTCATCGCCGCCGACACCCCGGGGTTCCTGGTCAACCACGCAGGCCGCGGGCTGGTCACCGAAGCCCTGCAGATCATGGCCGAATCCGGCGTCGCTCCGTCCGATGTGGACAGGATCGGCCGGGACGTCCTGGGGCTGCGGATGGGTCCGTTCGAACTGCTCGACCTGACCGGTCTCGACGTTTCCCACCCGGTGCTGGAAAGCGTGTGGTCGGGCTTCTACGGCGATCCCCGCCTGCGGCCGTCCGGCATCACCCGCTCCCGGCTGGAGGCCGGGCTGCTCGGGCGGAAGACGGGGGAGGGCTTCTACCGCTACGTCGACGGCGTGAAGCAGGAAGCTCCGGAGGCTCCGGTGCCGGACGCGCCGCTGTTGCCGGTCTGGGTCGACGATTCCGAGCCGGAGAGCCGCGAGCGCCTGATCGCCCTGCTGGCCGACGCGGGTGTGGAGATCGCCGAGAAGCCGTCCGACGACACGATCGCCTTCGTCGCCTCCTGCGGCCGCAGTGCCGCGCGCACGGCGCTGGGCAACGGACTGCGGCCGGAGCGGACCTTCGGCGTCGAGCCGCTGAACGACTTCGGCAACCGCATGGTCATGGCTGTCCACATCGGAGCGGACCGCGAGCTGGCGGACTCGGCGCATGCCGTGCTGGCCGCGACCGGACTGCCGGTGACCGTGGTCGCCGACGCACCCGCCACGATCGCGCAGCGGCTGCTGGCCTCGATCGTCAACACCGCCTGCGGCATCGCCGAGCAGCGCATCGGCGTTCCGGCCGACATCGACACCGCCGTGCGGCTCGCGCTCGGCTACCCGCGCGGTCCGCTGGAGTGGGGCGAACA
The DNA here is from genome assembly GCF_039534165.1 of Saccharopolyspora taberi. Lineage (NCBI taxonomy): Bacteria > Bacillati > Actinomycetota > Actinomycetes > Pseudonocardiales > Pseudonocardiaceae > Saccharopolyspora > Saccharopolyspora taberi. The sequence goes on from NZ_BAAAUX010000002.1 coordinate 87,064, forward strand.
CGTCGGCGCGGAGCGGATTCTTCGGATCCTGCGGAGCATGCAGGCCGAGACCGGCGACCCCCGGTACCGCCCGAGCCGGTGGCTGACCGAGCGCGTTGAGCTGGGCATCCCGCTGACGGAAACCGGAACCGCTCCCTGAGCCCCTCTTTCACCTGAACCAGCGGGAACGCGGCCGTTCGGCGGTAGCCGTACGGCCGTTTTCCCGCTGTGCCAACGGATTTCTTGACGTCCACTCGGCTTGCCGCTTACGGTCCGCAATCGGAAAGTTACTTTCCTAATTGTTTCCTTCCGCCGCCGTGGCAAGGAGAACGCTGATGAGATGGCAGAATCCGGTTCGCGCGGTGGCACTGGCCGCGGTGCTGGGAACGGCGGGCACGGCGGGTTACGCCGCGCCCGCCCCGCAGCCGGCGGCGGAGACGCCGTTGGCGGCCAACGGCAAGGTTTCGGTCTGCGGCAACACGTTGTGCAACGACAGCGGTGAGCCGGTGCAGCTGCGCGGCATGAGCACGCACGGCCTGCAGTGGTACAGCCAGTGCGTCAACGACGAGTCGCTCGACGCGCTCGCGCAGGACTGGCGGGCCGACGTGCTGCGGATCTCCATGTACGTGCAGGAAGGCGGCTACGAGGAGGACCCGGAGCGGTTCACCGCGCTGGTCAACCAGTACGTCGAGGCCGCGACGCAGCGCGGCATGTACGCGATCATCGACTGGCACATGCTGGACCCGGGCGACCCGAACTTCAACCTGGAGCGGGCCAGGACGTTCTTCGCCGAGGTCGCCAGGACGCACCGGGACAAGACCAACGTCCTCTACGAGATCGCCAACGAGCCCAGCGGCGTGGAGTGGCCGGAGATCAAGGGCTACGCCGAGGAGGTCATCCCGGTGATCCGGGAGCAGGACCCGGACTCGGTGGTGCTGGTCGGCACCCGCGCCTGGTCGTCGCTCGGCGTGTCCGAGGGCGGCAGCGAGCAGGAGGTCGTCGACAACCCGGTCAACGCCGACAACATCATGTACACGTTCCACTTCTACGCCGCCTCGCACGGCGAGGAGTACCTGAACACGTTGTCGCGCGCGGCGGACAAGCTTCCGATGTTCGTCACCGAGTTCGGCACCCAGGAAGCCTCCGGCGACGGCGGTGACGACTTCGGCAGCGCCCAGCGCTACCTCGACCTGATGGCCGAGAAGAACATCAGCTGGACCAACTGGAACTACTCCGACGACTCCCGGTCCGGCGCGGTGTTCAAGGAGGGCACCTGCGACAGCGGTCCGTACACCGGCACCGAACCGCTCAAGCCCGCGGGTGCGTGGGTTCGCGAGCGGGTGCAGTGATGCGGCGGAGAGCGTCGACGCTGCTCGGATCGCTGGTCGCGGTCGCCGTGCTCGTGGCGGCCGGCGCGCCCGCACCGCGGTGGGAAGCCGATCCGGGACGGGGAACCGAGGTGTTCGAGGGGATCGAGACCAAGCCGGGCAACGTTGAGGTGATCGCGGATCCGAAGGGGCAGCACGGTGACGTCTACCGGCTGGACACCTCGGGCGAGCCGGAGGGGTCCGAGCGGGTCCGGGTCGAGACCAGGGGGCACCTGACCCCGGACGGCAGGCCGCTCCGGTTCACCGAGGGCGGCACCTACTACGTCGGCTGGCGGTCGATGTGGGGACCGCTGCCGACCGCGGAAGGCGAGTGGGTCGCGCTGTGGCAGCTCAAGGACTACGGATCGGGCGCGGCGACCCCGCCGCTGTCGATCCGGGCCCGGGGCGACCAGCTCGACCTGGAGTACGCCGATCCCGGCATGAAGACGACCCGGCTGTGGCAGGCGGACCTGCCGCTGGAGCAGTGGAACAGCTTCGTCGTCGGGATCGGGGTCTCCAGCGACCCGGCGCGGGGCTGGGTGCGTTTCTGGGTCAACGGCGAGGAACAGGAGCTCGGCGGCAGGCCGGGGCAGTACCCGGCCGCGACCCTGCGCGCGGACTTCGTGACCGACAAGTGGGGCGTCTACCGCTCGGACGGCATCACCGGCCCCGCCACGGCGTACCTTGCCGACGCCAGGGTCGGGACGTCGTACGAGGACGTCGCACCGTGATCGGGGCGGCGCGTCCCGTGGGGCGCGCCGCATCCGTGCTGCGGCACGTGTTCCAAGACAGGAGACCGGGGAGCTTCAGGTTCTTGAAGCGGAGCCGGCCGCTTGGTCCACGCCTGTAGCTGGCACAGCTGCGGGTTCTGGCTCTGCCCCGGCCAGTCGGATCTCCAGGCGAGGCCAGTCCTTTCGCTCATGTTGGACTCCGAAACGGCAGAATCGCTGGTCTCGCGACAAGACCGCGTCCGAGATTCCGCTACCTGCACCGCCGTGCATTCCTGGGGCCAGGCGGGCATTTACACCTTCATGGCCAGATCGCTGCCCGAGGAGCACCGCCTGCCCGGCAACGCTGTGCTGTCGACGATCGGTGCTGCCACCACGGTCATCGGGCCCGTGCTGGCGGCACCGATCATCGCCTGGAGCGGCGCGGCGACCGTGATCGCTTTGGACGCCGCGACTTTCGCCGTGCTGGCAGGCACTTTCCTGATCGGCGTAGCCCCGGTCCCGCCTCCGCCACCCGCCGAACAGCGCGGCTCGGGCTTCGCAGTCGTGCGGCGCACGCCCGCTCTGCTCGGGCTGCTGAGCCTGACCTTCTGCTTCTTCTTCCTCTTTGGTCCGGTGTACGTGGCGTTGCCGCTGCACGTGTCCGAGGAACCAGGAGGTTCGCCGGAACTGCTCGCCGCCTTCTACACCGCGTTCGGAGCCGGATCGGTCGCCGGAGGCGCGCTGGCCGGTCACCTGCGCGCGCTTCCGCTGTGGCCGACCACGGTCGGCATCGTCGGCGCCTTCGGCGTCGCCATGCTGCCGCTGGGCATGGACGTGCCGCAGGCGGTCGCGCTCGGCGGGTTCGCCCTGGCCGGACTCCTCTGGCCGCCCTACGCGTCGTTGTCGACGACGCTGGTCCAGAACTCGGCGGCACCGGCGATGCTCGCCGAGGTGCTGGCCGCCAGCTCGTCGGTGCGGGTGCTGTCGGTCCCGCTCGGAACCGCGCTGGCCGGACCGGCGATCGCCCTCCTCGGCGCGAGCGGCACGCTCCGGGCCGCTGCGATCGGAATCTTGGTGCTGGCCGCGGTCGCGGTCGTGGTGCGGCGCTGACCGCCAGCCGTCACTCCTTGCAGTCCCCGTTGGCCGACCGCAGCGTGCGCATGGCCGTGGCCAGCTCGCCGGACCGCTCGACGCCCAGGACGTCCAGCACCCGCTCGCGCAGGATCACCGCGACGGCGGCGCGGGCCTGCTCGGCGATGTGGCGGCCGTGGTCGGTGAGCGCGGCGTAGGTGACGCGGCGGTCGGTGTCGCAGGGCTCGCGGCGGATCAGGTCGGCCGCGGCGAGCCGGTCGGCGACCTTGGTGAACCCGCCGCTGCTGAGCGCGGCCTCGCGGGCGAGGCGGGTCATGGGCAGCCGGCAGTCGGGGGAGCGGACCAGCCGCAGCAGGATGTCGAACGACGCCGGGGCCAGCTTGAACCGGTCCGACAGCTCGGCGTCGACCTTGGCCTGGGTCACGTGGTAGCCCTCGATGACCAGGCCCCACCACGTGATGATCTCGTCATCGTCGGTGCGCGGATCCACGCCCGTTCCGGGACGAGCCGTGCTGTCGCTGGTCACCGTGTGCTCCTTCCGCCGTGATCGGGTCGTCGCCGAGTGTAGCGCAGCTCGCTTTGCGAGGAAAAGGCTTGCATGGAAGATATTCGCGGATTAGCGTCTTCGGCGTAAGTCAGTTCTGGCGCCGGGAGCGCTCGGCGTGGTGAGGTTTGAGGAGTCAGGTTCCATGAGCGTGAAGCTGAGCGTCATCTACTACTCGGCGACCGGCACGATCTCCGAGATCGCCAACACCCTGGCCGTCGAGGCCGAGGCGGCGGGCGCGCAGGTGCGGCTGCGGAAGGTGGCCGAGCTGGCGCCCGCGTCGGCGATCGACGCCAACCCGGCCTGGCGCGCCCACGCCGACGCGACCGCCGCGGTGCCCGAGGCCACCGCCGATGACGTGACCTGGGCCGACGCGGTGATCTTCGGATCGCCCACCCGGTTCGGCAACATCGCCTCCCAGCTCAAGCAGTTCATCGACACCCTGGGCGGCCAGTGGGCGCAGGGCGCGCTGGCCGACAAGGTCTACAGCGGGTTCACCTCGTCCGCCTCGCAGCACGGCGGCCAGGAGTCCACGCTGCTGGCGATGTACAACATGATCCACCACTTCGGCGGGATCCTGGTGGCTCCCGGCTACACCGACAGCGCCAAGTTCGCCGACGGCAACCCCTACGGCACCTCGCACGTCGACGGCCAGGGCCAGATCAAGGTGGGCGAGACCACCCGCAACGCCGCCGCGGTGCAGGCCCGTCGCGTCGTCAAGGTCGCCGAGGCCCTCACCGCCTGACGATCGCGAGCGCGGAGGGGTGGGCCCGGGCCGCCCCTCCGCGTCGTCAGTTCCGGCGGAGGCGGACGATGGCGCTGACCACGAGGTCGTTGCCGACCAGCCACCGGCCGTGGAAACCGGTCAACGGCTCGCCCTCCGCCGAGTGCCCGGTCTTGAGCAGCCGCGCGGTGAACTCCCCGGAACCGGCGTCGAAGCTCAGCTCCGCGTCGTCGAAGCCCAGCCACTCGCCGGTCAGCGGGAACCACGCCTTGTAGACGGATTCCTTGCAGCTGAACAGGATCCGGTCCCAGTGCGTGTCCGGGTCCGTTGTGGACAGATCGTGCAGCTGGGCGCGCTCGGCAGGCCGGGACACGACGTCGAGGACTCCGTCGGGCAGCGGCCCGTGCGGTTCGGCGTCGATGCCCACGGTGAGCACCTTGCCTGCCTGGCCCACGACCGCGGCGCGGTAACCGGCGCAGTGGGTCATGCTGCCGACCACGCCGTCCGGCCACTTCGGCGCTCCGCGTTCACCGGGCAGCAGCGGTGCGGGTGCGACGCCGAGGCCCGCCATCGCGCGGCGGGCGCAGTGCCGTGCGGTGGTGAACTCCCTGCGGCGCTTGTCGACCGCGCGCGCGATCACCGCTTCCTCCTCCGGGAACAGCGTCGCGTCGGCCGGGTCGTCGAACGCCTCGGCCCAGCTCGGCCCGTCGGGCAGCAGCTCCTCGATCATCCTGTGTCCGCTCGTCTCGTCGCTGCGCACCATGCTAGCCGGAGCCGGTCCCGCACTCGCCCGGTTCCGGTCCGGCCGCGGGGGTGGGTTAAGGTCACCCGGTTCTTTGACGGGTTGAATCCAGCGGCCGGAGGTTCTGCGGAACACCAGGCAGCCGAAAAACCAGGTGACAGAACACCAGGTGACGGCCGCACGAGCGAGAGGACGCCAGTGGCCACGGTGCCAGGCGAGTCCGGTCGCGCCGTGTCGCGCCCCGGCCTGATCCGGTTTCTGAGCAAGCACGCCCACGTGGTGATCGCCCTGGCGGTGCCCGGGGTGCTGCTGTCGTTCGCGGTGATGCTGCTCCTGCGCCGCGCGGGTCTGGACGCAGGGTCCGGGATCGATTACCAGGTGTACCGGTGGGCGGTGCACACCTGGCTCTCCGGCGGCGACATCATGCACACCGCGCCGACCACCAGCACCGGACGGGTGCTGCCCTGGGTCTATCCGCCGTTCGCACTGCTTCCCCTGCTGCCGTTCGCACTGCTGCCGCACGTCGCCGGGCTGCTTGCGCTCTACGCCGTCGATCTGCTCGCGATCGGCGCGGTGCTGTACCTGGTGGTGCGGCACCTGTGGCCGGAACTGGACCGGCGCGGCGGAATCGCGGCCGCTGCCGGACTGCTGCCGGCGGCGCTGTTCCTGGAACCGGTCTACGCGTCCTTCGGGCTCGGCCAGATCAACATCGTGCTGATGGGCCTGGCCGCCGTTGACTGCCTGGCCCGCAACCCGCGCTGGCCGCGCGGCCTGCTGGTCGGCATTGCGGCGGCGATCAAGCTGACGCCGGCCGCGTTCCTGCTCTTCTTCGTGGTCCGCAAGGACTTCCGGGCCGCGGTCACTGCGGTGGTGACTGCGGCGGCGTGCACCGCCGTCGGTTTCCTGCTCGACCGGCGGGCGGCGGTGGAGTACTGGTTCGGCAGCGGACCTGCCAACGGCGTAAGCGGATCCGCCTTCCACACCAACCAATCGATCATTGGCGGCCTGGCCAGGATGGAAATCCCGCACGGCTTGCGGACCGCGCTGTGGGTCGCGCTGTGCCTGGCGGTCGCGGCGCTTGCGGCGTACGCGATGGCGAGGGTCGAGGTGCCGCTGGCGGTGGTGGCCAACGGGCTGCTCGCTCTGCTGGCATCGCCCACGTCCTGGTCGGACCACTGGGTGTGGTGCGTTCCGGCGCTGCTGGTGATGTTCGGCTGCGCGTGGCGGCTGCGCAGCGCGGGCTGGCTCGCGACCGGGCTTGCGACCACGGCGACCGTGCTGCTGGCGTCGTTCAGGTGGGTGCCGAACGGGGTCACCTGGACGCCGGTGCAGCACGTCGTCGGCAACCCGTACCTGTTGCTGGGACTGGTGCTGCTGGTGTTGCTCGCGCGCTACGCGCGGGTTTCCCGCGCTGGGGAAGCGGATCCGGACGAGCCGCCGGTGGCGCTCGCGGCGGGGTCGCGCTGAGTCTTCCGGCGCTGAATCCTCGCGCGCCGAATCCTCGGGCGCCGAATCCTCCAGGGCCGAAGCCATGGGCGCCGAATCCTCCAGGGCCGAAGCCATGGGCGCCGAATCCTCCGGGGCTGAAGCGACGGGTGCCGAAGCGACGGCGCTGAACCGGTACGGTAACGGGTCAACTGTGGACGGTTACGGTCCGCTGTCCGTTGCCGGTGCGCGGTTTGCGGCCCCGGTGCGTTCCGCTGCCGGACGATCGCCCTGGGCCGCAAGGGGATCGTGAACAACGCCACGGCCGGGCGGGCACGAGTCGCGTGTGGACGGCCATGTCCCGGGTGTTTGCCGAGGTCACCGGGTTTGGTCCGACATTACTCCCATTGAGTGGGATTGTTCACGTCGGCTTAACTCGTGTTACTTAACGGTAGCTTTCCGGTGGCTCGGTATGTAGAGTGCCTCAAACTGACCAAGAGTGCAACGGCGCATCCTTTTGTCAGTGCCCGAAAGGTTCTTGCGGGCACGCGTCGAGTGACTCTGCCCTCGCGCGGCCCGCGGCCTGGCGACGGGAGGTCCGATGCCTAATTCCCACCATGTGAGAGCGGTGCAGCGTAGCGCCGAGACCCGGGGTCTCTACGACCCCGCCAACGACCGGGACGCCTGCGGCGTCGCGTTCGTAGCCGACCTGCGCGGACGGCGAAGCCATGACCTGGTCGGCAAAGCGCTGACCGCGCTGCGGAACCTGGAGCACCGGGGCGCCAAGGGCGCCGATCCCGACACCGGCGACGGGGTCGGCCTGCTGACCCAGATCCCGGACGGGTTCTTCCGCTCAGCGGTGCCGTTCGAGCTGCCCGAACGCGGTGGGTACGCGGTCGGTACCGCGTTCCTGCCCGCCGACGAGCAGGCGGCCGAACAGGCCGTCGCGGTGATCGAGCGGATCGTGGCCGAGGAGGGCCTGCGGGTCCTCGGCTGGCGCGAGGTGCCGACCGACCCGTCCAGCGCGGGCTGGGCGGCGCGCGAGGTCATGCCCGGTTTCCGGCAGCTGTTCCTCGGGCACGGCGCCGACGCCGCGCACGACGAGACGGCGCTGCAGTTCGAGCGGCGCGCGTTCTGCGTGCGCAAGCGCGCCGAGCACGAGGCCGACGTGTACTTCCCGAGCCTGTCGGCCCGCACCATCGTGTACAAGGGGATGCTGACCGAGGCGCAGCTGCCGCTGTTCTTCCCCGACCTGACCGACGAGCGCTACACCAGCGCGATCGGCCTGGTCCACTCGCGGTTCTCGACGAACACGTTCCCGTCGTGGCCGCTGGCGCACCCGTACCGGTTCATCGCGCACAACGGTGAGATCAACACCATGCGCGGCAACCGGAACTGGATGCGCACCCGCGAGAGCATGCTGGCCACCGACCTGATTCCCGGTGACCTGCAACGGCTTTTCCCGATCGCGACGCCGGACGCCAGCGACTCGGCGACCTTCGACGAGGTGCTGGAGCTGCTCCACCTGGGCGGCCGGTCGCTGCCCCACGCGGTCCTGATGATGATCCCCGAGGCGTGGGAGAACCACGCCGAGATGGACCCGGCCCGCCGGGCGTTCTACGAGTTCCACAACTACCTGATGGAGCCCTGGGACGGTCCCGCGCTGGTGGCCTTCACCGACGGCACCCAGATCGGCGCGGTGCTCGACCGCAACGGTCTGCGGCCGGGTCGTTACTGGGTGACCGACGACGGGCTGGTCGTGCTGGCCAGCGAGGTCGGCGTGCTCGACGTGGAGCCGCAGCGGATCGTGCGCAAGGGTCGGCTGCAGCCGGGGCGGATGTTCCTGGTCGACACCGAGGCCGGGCGCATCGTCGACGACGAGGAGATCAAGAGCGGGCTCGCCGCGGAGTTCCCCTACCAGGAGTGGCTCGACGACGGCGTCGTGCACCTGGAGGACCTGCCCGACCGCGAGCGCGAACTCCCGTCGCACGCCTCGCTGGTGCACCGGCAGCAGGTCTTCGGCTACACCCAGGAAGAACTGGGCGTGCTGCTCAAGCCGATGGCCACCACCGGCGCCGAGCCGATCGGCTCGATGGGCAACGACGTGCCGTTCGCGGCGTTCTCGCCGCGCCCCCGGCAGCTGTTCGACTACTTCACCCAGCTGTTCGCGCAGGTCACCAACCCGCCGCTGGACGCGATCCGCGAGGAGCTGGTCACCTCGCTGAGCACCCACGTCGGGCCGGAGCACAACCTGCTCGACCACGACCCGGACGCGTGCCGCCAGCTGGTGCTGCCGTTCCCGGTGCTGGACAACGACCAGCTCGCCAAGATCGTGCACATCAACGACGACGGCGACCGCCCCGGCCTCAAGCCTGCGACGATCCGGATGACCTACGACGTCGCGGGCGGCGGGCAGGCGCTGCGCGCCCGGCTGGACGAGATCTGCGACGAGGTCTCGGCGGCCGTCGTCGACGGCGCGCACGTGCTGGTGCTCTCGGACCGCTCGGCCGACGCCGAGCACGCGCCGATCCCGTCGCTGCTGCTGACCGGGGCCGTGCACCACCACCTGGTGCGCGAGAAGAAGCGCACCCGGGTCGGGCTGGTCGTCGAGGCCGGCGACGTCCGCGAAGTCCACCATGTCGCTCTGCTCATCGGTTACGGCGCCGCCGCCGTTAACCCGTACGTGGCGATGGCCACCGTCGAGGACCAGGTCCGGACCGGAGTCATCAAGGACGTCGACGCCGCGCAGGCCACTGCGAACCTCATCAAGGCCCTGGGCAAGGGCGTGCGCAAGACCATGTCGAAGATCGGTGTGTCCACTGTGTCCTCCTACACGGGCGCGCAGATCTTCGAGGCGATCGGGCTCGGCGGGGAAGTGGTCGAGAAGTGCTTCACCGGCACCACTTCCCGGCTCGGCGGCGTCGGATTCGACGTGCTGGCGGGCGAGATCGCCGAGCGGCACCGCAAGGCGTACCCGGTCGACGGGGTGCGGGCGCCGCACCGAACGCTCAACGTCGGTGGGGAGTACCAGTGGCGGCGCGAGGGCGATCCGCACCTGTTCAACCCGAAGACGGTGTTCAAGCTCCAGCACTCCACGCGCAGCGGGCGCTACGAGGTCTTCAAGGAGTACACCAAGGCCGTCGACGACCAGTCGAAGGACCTGATGACCCTGCGCGGGCTCTTCCAGTTCCGCGAGGGGCTGCGCAAGCCGGTGCCGATCGAGGAGGTCGAGCCGGTCTCCGAGATCGTCAAGCGGTTCGCCACCGGCGCCATCTCCTACGGCTCGATCTCGCAGGAGATGCACGAGGTGCTGGCGATCGCGATGAACCGGCTGGGCGGCAAGTCCAACACCGGTGAGGGCGGTGAGGACGCCGACCGGTTCACCCCGGACGCCAACGGCGACTCGCGGCGCTCGGCGATCAAGCAGGTCGCCTCCGGCCGCTTCGGCGTCACCAGCGAGTACCTGGTCAACGCCGACGACATCCAGATCAAGATGGCGCAGGGCGCCAAGCCCGGCGAGGGCGGCCAGCTGCCCGGTCACAAGGTCTACCCGTGGGTGGCCAGGACGAGGCACTCGACGCCGGGCGTCGGGCTGATCTCGCCGCCGCCGCACCACGACATCTACTCGATCGAGGACCTGGCGCAGCTGATCCACGACCTGAAGAACGCCAACCCGCGGGCCCGCATCCACGTGAAGCTGGTCTCCGAGGTCGGTGTCGGCACGGTCGCGGCGGGTGTCAGCAAGGCGCACGCCGACGTGGTGCTGATCTCCGGTCACGACGGCGGAACGGGTGCGTCGCCGCTGTCGTCGATCAAGCACGCCGGTGGTCCCTGGGAGCTGGGGCTGGCCGAGACGCAGCAGACGCTGCTGGCCAACAAGCTGCGGGACCGGATCGTCGTGCAGACCGACGGCCAGCTCAAGACCGGCCGGGACGTGGTCATCGCGGCGCTTTTGGGCGCCGAGGAGTTCGGCTTCGCCACCGCGCCGCTGGTGGTCTCGGGCTGCATCATGATGCGGGTCTGCCACCTCGACACCTGCCCGGTCGGCGTGGCCACCCAGAACCCGCAGCTGCGCGCGAAGTTCGACGGCAAGGCCGAGTACGTCGTGAACTTCTTCGAGTTCGTGGCCCAGGAGGTGCGGGAGTACCTGGCGCAGCTCGGTTTCCGCTCCGTCGCCGAGGCCGTCGGGCACGCCGAGGTGATCGACACCGAGGCCGCGGTGCGGCACTGGAAGACCGAGGGCCTGGACCTCTCGCCGATCAGCCACGTTCCGGAGCTGGACAGGGGCGAGGCCCGCCACCAGACCACCTCGCAGGAGCACGGTCTGGAGAAGGCGCTGGACAACACCCTGATCCAGCTCTGCGAGGGCGCGCTCAAGGAGGGCTCGCCGGTGCGGCTGGACCTGCCGGTGCGCAACGTCAACCGGACCGTCGGCACCATGCTCGGGTCGGAGCTGACCCGGCGGTGGGGCGGCGAGGGCCTGCCGGACGACACGATCGACGTGACCTTCACCGGGTCCGCCGGTCAGTCCTTCGGCGCGTTCGTCCCGCGCGGCATCACGCTGCGGCTGCTCGGCGACGGCAACGACTACGTCGGCAAGGGCCTGTCCGGCGGCCGGATCGTGGTGCGCCCCGACCCGGACGCCAAGTTCACCGCCGAGGACAACGTCATCGCGGGCAACGTGCTGCTCTACGGCGCGACCAGCGGTGAGCTGTTCGTCCGCGGTGTGGTGGGCGAGCGGTTCTGCGTCCGCAACTCCGGCGCGATCGCGGTCGTCGAGGGCATCGGCGACCACGGCTGCGAGTACATGACCGGCGGCCGGGTGGTGGTCCTGGGCGGCACCGGGCGCAACTTCGCCGCGGGCATGTCCGGCGGCATCGCCTACGTGCTCGACCTCGACCCGCGGCGGGTCAACCCGGAGATGGTCGACATCGACCCGCTCGACGACGCCGACCGGGAGTTCCTGACCGACCGGCTGCGCAGGCACTTCGAGCAGACCGAGTCGCAGGTGGCCCGCGAGCTGCTGGACAGCTGGGACACCGCGGTCGAGCGCTTCGGCAAGGTGATGCCGAGGGACTTCAAGCGGGTGCTCGCCGCAAGCGCCGCCGCCGAGCGCGACGGCCGCGACGTCAACGAGGCGATCATGGAGGCCGCACATGGCTGACCCGAAGGGCTTTCTGACCACGCCGCGGGAGACGCCCCAGCGCCGTCCGGTCGACATCCGCATCCGCGACTGGCGCGAGGTCTACCTGGACTTCGAGCCGGGCAGGCTGCAGAAGCAGGCCGGCCGCTGCATGGACTGCGGGATCCCGTTCTGCCACCAGGGCTGTCCGCTGGGCAACCTGATCCCGGAGTGGAACGATCTGGTGTGGCGGGACGACTGGAGCGAGGCGATCGAGCGGCTGCACGCCACCAACAACTTCCCGGAGTTCACCGGGACGTTGTGCCCCGCCCCGTGCGAGGCGGCATGCGTGGTCGGCATCAACTCCGACCCGGTCAGCATCAAGCAGGTCGAGATCTCCATCGTCGACCGGGCCTGGGACGAGGGCCGGATCCAGCCGCAGCTGCCGGTGACCCGGACCGGGAAGAAGGTCGCGGTCATCGGTTCCGGTCCCGCCGGGCTGGCCGCGGCGCAGCAGCTGACCCGCGCGGGCCACGACGTGGTGGTCTTCGAGCGGGCCGACCGCATCGGCGGGCTGCTGCGCTACGGGATCCCCGAGTTCAAGATGGAGAAGATGCGGCTGGACCGCCGCCTGGGCCAGATGCGGGCCGAGGGCACCGAGTTCCGCACCGGGGTCAACGTCGGCATCGACCTCACCGTTGAGCAGCTGCGCTCGGAGTTCGACGCGGTGGTGCTGGCGGGCGGCTCGACGCAGGCGCGGGACCTGCCGATCACCGGCCGCGAGCTGGACGGGGTGCACCAGGCCATGGAGTACCTGCCGCTGGCCAACAAGGTGCAGGAGGGCGACCTCCAGCGGTCGCCGATCCACGCCGAGGGCAAGCACGTCGTGGTCATCGGCGGCGGTGACACCGGTGCCGACTGCGTCGGCACCGCGCACCGGCAGGGCGCGGCGTCGGTGACGCAGCTGGAGATCATGCCGACCCCGCCCTCGACCCGCAGCGAGTCCCAGCCGTGGCCGACCTACCCGATGATCTACCGGGTGTCCTCGGCGCACGAGGAGGGCGGCGAGCGGCTGTTCTCGGTCAACACCCAGGAGTTCCTGGGCGACGACCAGGGCCGGGTCCGGTCGCTGCGGCTGGTCGAGGTCCGCCGCGAGGACGGGAGGTTCGTGCCGGTGGAGGGCTCCGAGCGGGAGCTGCCGTGCGACCTGGCGCTGCTGGCGATGGGCTTCGTCGGCCCGGAGCGGGCGGGGCTGCTCGACGAGCTCGGCGTGGAGCTCGACGAGCGCGGCAACGTCGCCCGCGACGACGCCTTCATGACCACTGTGGACGGTGTGTTCACCGCGGGTGACATGGGACGCGGCCAGTCGCTGATCGTGTGGGCGATCGCCGAGGGCCGGTCGGCCGCCGCCGGGGTGGACCGCTACCTGTCGGGCCGGGACGTGCTGCCCGCCCCGATCGCACCGACGGACCGCCCGCTGGTGTGAGGCACGCGGGACCGGGGGTGGGGCGGATTCCGTCCCACCCCCGGTCTGCTTCGCGCCGATACCCGGGGTGTCGGGTTGATCACGGTCGGAACCGGCGGTCCCGATCTTGCGTTGGTACGAGCGGACGGACGACCCGTCACGCCTACACCGCAGGAAGGGAACGGGCCAGCTCATGGTCTTCAAGAAGTTGCTCGGGGCGCTCGGCATGGGAGGACCGTCGGTCGACACCGTGCTCCACCACCCGCAGGTGCGCCCGGGCGGAAACCTCGCGGGCGAGGTCCGCATCACCGGCGGCTCGCAGGAGGTGGACGTCGAGCACGTCGCCCTCGGGCTGGTGACCAGGATCGAGACCGAGCACGGCGACCACGACGGGAACGCGACGGCCGAGTTCCACCGCGTAGTAGTCAGCGGTCCGTTCCGGCTCGGCGAGGGCGAGGACCGGACGATCCCGTTCGAGTTCCCGGTCCCGTGGGAAACCCCGATCACCGACGTCTACGGCCAGCACCTGCACGGCATGACCCTCGGCGTGCGCACCGAGCTGTCGGTGGCCAGGGCGGTCGACAAGGGTGACCTCGACCCGGTCTCGGTCGAGCCGCTGCCGCTCCAGGAGGACGTGCTGGACGCGTTCTCCCGGCTCGGTTTCCACTTCAAGCACGCCGACCTGGAGCACGGCCGCATCCACGGCGTGCACCAGGAGCTGCCCTTCTACCAGGAGATCGAGTTCTACCCGCCCGCCGAGTACGCGGGCCGGGTCAACGAGGTCGAGCTGACCTTCGTCGCCGGTCCGCACGGACTCGACGTCGTGCTGGAGGCGGACAAGCGCGGTGGGTTCTTCACCCCGTCGCACGACGCGTTCGGCCGCTTCCGGGCCGAGCACGGGGAATCGGCCGACTGGGTCGCCCGGATCCGCGACTGGACGGAGCAGGTCGCGCAGCGCGGGCACGGCAACCACCACCACGGCTACCACGACAACGGCGAGCACCATTCCGGTCCCGGCATGGGCGGCGTGATCGCCGGTGCGGCGGCCGGTGCCGTGGCGGGCGTCGTCGGCGGCATGGTGCTCGGCGAGGTCGTGGACGAGGTCGGCGACTTCTTCGAGGGCGACGAAGGCTGATGACCGGCGGGAACGGGCATTCCCACGCTCGTTCCCGCTGATCCACCGTCCGTCATGCGTGGCACACTCTCCGTGATCGACCGGGGTCGTTGACGGAGGTGCGTGATGGATCTTTCGCGGCGGGCGCTGCTGCGCCGGGGCGGGCAGGCGGCGGCCGGGCTGGGCGCGACGTGGCTCCTCGATCCGCTCGGACGTCCGGTCGCTCCGGCCGGGCCGCTGTCGGCGGAGGCCGAGCGGATCACCCTGCGGCAGATCACCAACGCGTCGGCGGCGGTGTCGCCGGACGGGCGGGCCGTCGTGTTCGACCTGCTCAACATGCTGTGGACCGTTCCGGTCACCGGGGGAGAAGCGGTCCGGCTCACCGACGTGGTGCAGGAGGCCACCGAGCCGGACTTCTCGCCGGACGGAAGGACCATCGTCTTCCAGTCCTATCAGGACGGCAACTTCCACCTCTTCCTGATCGGCGCGGACGGAACCGGCCTGACCCGCCTCACCCGCGGCCGGTCGGACCACCGCGAGCCGCGGTTCTCGCCGGACGGCGGGAGAATCGCGTTCGCCGCCGAGTCCGGCGGGCACTACGGCATCCACGTGCTGTCCCTGGCCACCGGTGAGGTCGCCGAGTGGACGCGCGGTGAGCTGGAGGAGGGCCAGCCGGTGTGGACGCCGGACGGCTCGGCCATCGCCTTCACCGTCGCCGAGGAGAGCACCCCGCACGCGATCGAAGTCGTCGATGCACGGGGTGGGCGGCGAACCCTGGTGACTGTCGACGACGGCGATGTCGTGGCGCCGACCTGGTCTCCCGACGGCAAGCTCGGTTACGTCCACCGGACCGAGGCCGGGACCTCGCTGGTGGTCGACGGCAAGGCGGTGTCCGCCGAAGAGGAGGACGTTTTTCCTTTCGCCGCAAGGTGGATTTCCTCCGGGGAGCTGCTGTACGCGGCCGATGGCCGAATCCGGTGCCGCGTTCTCGGAGGTGCGGTGCGGGACATCGACTTCACTGCCGAGGTCGAGGTCCAGACGGTGTCACTTCCGCGCAGCGACCGGGATTTCGACTCGGCGGAAGACCGGCAGGTCAAGGGAATCGTCAGCCCGTCGCTCTCTCCGGACGGTACGAGAGTCGCCTTCCACGCGCTGGGCGACCTGTGGTTGCTGGGCGAGGAGGACGAGCACCCGCGGGCGATCGTGTCCGACGGGAGCTTCAACACCGACCCGGCGTGGTCGCCGGACGGCCGGACCATCGTCTACGCCAGCGACCGGCACGGCACGCTCAACCTGTGGCTGCACGACCTGGAAACCGGCCGGCAGCGCAGGCTCACCGACCTGGCCGGGGACGAGCGCGCCCCGGCGTTCGGCCCGGACGGCGTGACGGTCGCGTTCCTGTCGGACAACGCCGTGCACACGGTCGACGCGCGGACCGGTGAGCTGCGCAAGGTCACGGGGAAGCTGAACCTGCCGGGCCGTCCGAACTTCTCGCCCGACGGTGCCCGGCTGGCCCTCGCCGGGTTCGCGCCCGCGACCGGGCGCTACCGCGAGGGCGAGAACCTGGTGCTCACGATCGATCTCGCGACCGGCGACCTGCACTACACCCCGGCGGTGCCGGGGCGGTCGCTGGGCAACCGGGTCGACGCCGGTCCGGTGCACTCGCCCGATGGCAGCCGGATGGCGTTCGTCGTCGACGGTGTGCTGTGGGTGTCCTCTGTGGATGAACTGGGACGCCCGCGACCGGATGCGAGGCGGATCGGCGACGAGACGGCCGACGCGCCCAGCTGGAGCGGGGACACCCTGCTGTACCTGTCCAACGGCAGGCTGCGCCGGGTCGCCGCGGGTGGCGGCGCCCCGCGCAGGGTGCCGATGACCCTGACCTGGCGACCGGAGAAACCGCACGGCCGCAAGGTCGTCCGGGCCGGCGCGCTCTGGGACGGCCGGCGTCCGGAGCTGCGCCGCGATGTCGACATCGTCGTGCAGGACAACAGGATCGTCGAAGTCACCGCCGGCGGACAGGACCTCGGCGGTGAGGTGATCGACGCCCGTGACCTGACGGTCCTGCCCGGTTTGGTCGCCACGCACGAACACTTCCCCTGGCAGCGCAACAGCACCGAAGGGCGGCTGTGGCTGTCGTTCGGCGTGACCTCGCTCCGGTCGCCGGGCAGCCACCACTACTCCGCGGTGGAGGCGAAGGAAGCGCAGGAGTCCGGCCGCAGGCTCGGTCCGAGGCTGTTCACCGCGGGGGAGCTCATCGACGGCTCCCGCGTGTACTACGACACCGCCCGCCCGATCACGGATCACGAGCAGCTGCACCGGGAACTGGAACGGGTCGCCGAGCTCGGCCACGACCTGGTCAAGACCTACGTGCGGTTGCCGTACGCGCTCCAGCGGGAGGCGATCGAGGCCGGGCACGCGCTCGGCGTGCCCGCGGCGTCGCACTACCTGTTCGGCCCGGCGAACCTCGGTGCGGACGGGGTGGAACACCTCAGCGCCACCAGCCGCTACGGGCGGAACCAGAAGGGGACCTCGACCGGACGCGCCTACGACGACGTGGTGAAACCGCTGGTGTGGTCCGGAATGACGCTCACCCCGACGCTGGGCTTGTCCGCTAGCACGCGCCCCGCGCTGTACCACCACGCGGGCTGGGCGCTGGACGACCGGCGGCTGGCCGCGCTGCTTCCGCCGCAGACCTACGAGAAGTTCCGGAAGCAGGTGCGGGAGGCGATGGAGCACCGGCCCGAGAACGCCCTAACGTTCGTCCAGCGCGAGGTGACGACCATGCGCCGGGTGCTCGACGGTGGCGGGCACGTCGCGGTGGGCACCGACTCACCGATCGCGGCCTCCGGCGTCCACTACCACCTCAACGTGCAGTGCATGGTCCGCAACGGGATCACGCCGTACGAGGCGCTTCGCGCGGCGACGGTGGAAGGGGCGAGGGCGCTCGGGATGAGCGACCGGATCGGGACCGTGGAGCCGGGCAAACTGGCGGATCTCGCGTTCGTGCGGGGAGATCCGCTGACCGACATCGGCACCGCGGCCGACGTCCGGCAGGTGATGCTCGGCGGTGCGCTGCACACCGTCGCGGACCTCGTTTCACCGCCCACACCTCGGACTGCCGGGCCATCTGAGCCGGTGCCGGTCCACGCGGTGCGCGGCGAGGTTCCGCAGGGGCCCGCCCGGGACCGGTTCTGGTGGCATCGCAGGGAGTTCCAGCCCGACCGGTGCTGCTGCTGACGCAACCGGCTTTCACCACGGTCGGTCACCGGGCAGAGCGCTCCGTCACCTCCGTTCCGCCTCCCCCGGAAGCGAGCCGGTGATCTGGACCTCTCCTGCCGGCCCTTGCGCGTCGGGATCACGCCTGGTGGATTGAAAGGCCGGAGGAGCGCGGAGGGGACGGCGATGGAGATTTCCGGTGTTCGGCAGCACGCGGCGTGGCGGGAGAAGGTGCTGCCGCCGGTGGAGCGGGTTCGCGACGGGCTGTGGTCGATCCCGGTCCCCATCCCGGACAGCCCGCTGCGCTACGTGCTCGTGCACGCCTTCGAACTGCCCGGTGGAGTGGCCATTGTGGACGCCGGTTGGGACAGCGAGGATTCCTGGCAGGCGCTGGTCGCCGGGCTGGCCGAGGCCGGCCACTGGATCGGGGACGTCCGCGCGGTGCTGGTGACGCACATGCACCCGGACCACTTCGGACTCGCCGGGCGGGTGCGCGCCGAGTCCGGTGCGTGGGTCGGCATGCACTCCGCGGACGCGGCGCTGGTCGGCCGCGACGAGTCGGTGGTGGGTGAGCTGCTGGCGGAATCCCGCGCGCACCTGGCCGCCACGGGAGCACCGGACGCCGTGGTGGCCGGATTCGGCATCGGCTCGCCCGGAGCCCGCAACCTCATGAAGTCCGGCCCGGACCGCTTCCTGGAGGACGGGGAGCGGGTGGACCTGCCCGGCTGGAACCTGCGCGCCGTGTGGACTCCCGGGCACACGCCCGGGCACCTGTGCTTCCACGAAGCGGAGCTGGGCGTGCTGCTGTCCGGCGACCACGTGCTGCCCCGGATCAGCCCGAACATCTCGGTGCAGCCGCGCCAGCTCCCCGATCCGCTGGGCACCTACCTGCGGTCGCTGCGGGCGGTCGCCGACATCGACGCCGGTGAGGTCCTCCCGGCGCACGAGTACCGCTTCCGCGGGCTGCGCGACCGCGTGGACGACCTCCTGACGCACCACGGCGAACGGCTGGCCGAGATCGAGAAAGCCGTGTTCGACCGGCCGGGCAGCACCTGCTGGGAGCTGACGACCCGGCTGGGCTGGTCCCGGCCTTTCGAGGAGATGCGGGAGTTCCAGATGCGGCTGGCCGTCGGGGAGTCGCTGGCGCACCTGCTGGTGCTGGAGTCCGGAGGCCGGGTCCGGCGTGGCGGCGAGGCGGTACCGCTGTGGTGGCCCGCGCGGTGACGACCACGGAGCAGTGACGACGACAACTGCAATAACAATCACGCTGGACTGTTTTTGCGGCTGCGGTCAGACTGGTTGGCGGTTTCCCCCTGATGCAGAGGAGACGGTGTGGGTGGGAGTGTCCTGACCGAGTTCGGTGACGGGGTCGCCGTGATCACGATCAACCGGCCGCACGCCCGCAACGCGGTGGACCGCTCGGTCGCCGAGGGGCTGGCGGCGGCGGTCGACGAGCTCGAAGCGCGGCCCGACCTCGTGCTCGGCATCCTCACCGGAGCCGAAGGCACCTTCTGCGCCGGGATGGACCTCAAGGCGTTCACCCGCGGCGAGCGGCCGGGGATTCCCGGGCGCGGTTTCGGCGGCCTGACCGAAAGCCCGCCGTCGAAGCCGCTGATCGCCGCGGTGGAGGGCTGGGCGCTGGCCGGTGGCTGCGAGCTCGCGCTCAGCTCCGATCTGGTCGTCGCCGCCAGGGACGCGAAGTTCGGCCTGCCCGAGGTCAAGCGCGGGCTGGTCGCGGCGGCGGGCGGGTTGCTTCGGCTGCCCAAGGCGCTGCCGTACCAGCTGGCGATGGAGCTCGCGCTGACCGGCGATCCGCTGTCGGCAGAGCGGGCCCACGCGCACGGGCTGGTCAACGTCCTGACCGAACCGGGCCAGGCGCTCGACGGCGCGCGCGAGCTGGCCGCGCGCATCGCGGAGAACGGACCGCTGGCGATCCGCGCCACCAAGCGGATCGTGTCCGGCGCGGTGGGCTGGACCGACGCGGAGGCGTTCGCCGCTCAGGCCGAGATCGCCGCGCCGGTGTTCGCCTCCGCCGACGCGCAGGAGGGTGCTCGGGCGTTCGCCGAGAAGCGCCGTCCGGTTTGGCAGGGCGAATGAGCGTCGATGCCACGGCCGACACCGCCGTGCGGCTGCGCGCGATCCGGGAACTCGGCGCCGTTCTGCGGGAGCTGAACGAGGCGGCGGTGTCCACCGAGGTCGACACCGAGACCCTGGTGCGGGTGGCCGAGGAGGCCAGGAAGCTGGTCGCGCCGCTGGAGGCGGCCCAGCGGACCCGGCACGAGCTGCCCACAGTGGACGTCCTGGGCCAGGGCAGGCGGCGGATGTACAACCCCGCTGTCGGGCCCGGAAGTCCGATCGCGCCGCCGATGCGGGTGGAGGTCGGCGACGACGGGACCGTGGTCGGCAGCTGCACCCTGGGGCTGGCGTTCGAGGGTCCGCCGAGCTACGGCCACGGCGGGATCAGCGCGCTGCTGCTGGACCAGCTGCTCGGGCACGTCCACGCCGCCAGGGGACGGCCGGGCATGACGATCAAGCTGTCGCTGCGCTACCGGCGCCCGGTGCCGTTGCAGACGCCGCTGCGGCTGACCGGCTGGCCCGACCGCCAGGTCGCGCCGGGCGGATGCCGCGCGACCATCGCGACCGAGGCCGAGCCGGAGGAGCCGCTGGTCGAGGCGACCGGGGTCTTCGTGAGCCCGAGCCCGGAGCAGGTGCAGGCGCTGTTCGGTGACACCTCGGCTTTCAGCCGCGGTACTAGGCGGGACTGAGCCCGCTTTGCCCGGTTCGGCGGTGGTTTCGCGGGGCGGGGCTGGGCCGGTTGGTTCGGTGGTGGCTCCGTCGGGCGGGGCTGGGCCTGCTTTGCCCGGTTCGGCGGTGGTTTCGCGGGGCGGGGCTGGGCCGGTTGGTTCGGTGGTGGCTCCGTCGGGCGGGGCTGGGCCTGCTTTGCCCGGTTCGGCGGCGGCTTCGCCGAGCGGGACTGGGCCGCCTCGCCGGTTCGGCGGTGGCTTCGCCAGGCACGACTGAACCGGCTGGTTCGGCACCGGCTCCGTCGGACGGGACTGAGCTGCCTCACCGGTTCGGCCGTGGTTTCGCGGGGCGCGGCTGAGCCGGTTGGTTCGGCGGTGGCTCCGTCGGGCGGGGCTGGGCCTGCCTTGCCCGGTTCGGCTGCGGCTTCGCCAGGCGCGACAAAACCGCCCGGTCCTGCAGCGGCTCCGCCGGGACATCTCGGGGCAGCTGTTCGGCGCCGACCTGCCAGGCGGAACTGGAGCCAGCCGGTTCGGCAGCGGCCTCGCAGCCAGGACTGGGCCCGACGCGCGGTTCGGCGCCCTCCCAGGCAGGACCGCCCCGCCGGGTTCAGCCGCGGCTTCGCAACCGCCGCCAGAACAGGCGGGTGACCGCACCGGCGACCGCGGGGAGCGCGCCGGGATGCGCGGTGTCGCGGGCTTCGGGCGCGCTTTCGCGCATCGCCTGGTAACCGGCCAGGTGCGCCACCGCGCGGATCGTCCTCGGCGCGATCCGCGCGGCGATCTCGGCGGCGGTTCCCGGCGGCATCCCGACGTTGACGATCTCCGGCCGCTCCTCCAGCGCCCGCACGACGTACCTGGCCGCGGTTTTCGCGCTCATGTGCGGAAAACCCCGCCACGCGTCGGTTTCCCCCGCCATCTCGGTGCGGACCAGCGGGAGCCGGACGGAGCTGAACGTGATGCCGTCCGCGAGGGTGTCCCGGCCGGCCGAACGGCCGAACTCCTCCAGCGCCGCCTTCGAGGCGAGATAGGCGGAGAACCGCGGCGTGTGGGCCTGCAGGCCCTGCGTCGTGACGTTGACGACGTGGCCGAACCGGCGCTGCCGCATGTGGTCGAGCAGCCCCAGCGTCAGGCGGACCGCGGCGAAGTAGTTCAGCGCCATGGTCCGCTCGTAGTCGTGCATGCGGTCCGTGGCCAGCTGCACCGAGCGCCGGATCGACCGGCCCGCGTTGTTCACCAGCATGTCGACGCCGTCGTGTTCGGCTAGCACCTGCTTGACCAGCGCGTCGGTGGCACCGGGGTCGCTGAGGTCGCACGGGTAGGTCGCGGCCCGCGCCCCAAGCCCGGCGACCTCCGCCGCGACCTCGTCGAGCCGGTCGGCGCGCCGGGCGACCAGCAGCGGGATTCCGCCTCGCCGAGCCACTTCCAGCGCGGTCGCGCGCCCGATGCCGGAGGACGCCCCGGTGATCAGCACGCGACGCCCGTGCAACCGCCCGCGCGGGTGGTCGCAGCGGGCGCGGTCCGGGTCGAGGTGGTGGTGCCAGTAGTCGTAGAGCTTTCCGGCGTAGTCGGCGAAGCGGGGTACTTCGAGCCCGGTCCCGCGCAGCGCCTCGCGCGTCGCGGTGGTGTCGAAGTCGGCTTGCTGGTGCAGGTGCGGGAGGACCTGAGGCGGAACGCCCAGCTCGCTCAGCACGGCGTGACGGGCCGCGCGTCCGCGAGGGAGCCGGTCGATCGCGTTGGTGGTGCGCCGTCCGAGTCCGCGCACGCTGTCCGGCACAGGTGTCGGGAGCATCTTCGGCGCCCCCGCTGCCCTGGCGAACGCGTTGTAAACCTCGTGGAGCGGCTGGGAACGCGGTGCGGCCAGGTGGTAGGTCGAGCCCGGCGCGGCGTCGGCGTGGATCAGGTGGTCCATCGCGGCGACGACGTAGTCGACGGGGACGATGTTGGTCCGGCCGGAAACCACGCCCGGCAACCGGATCCGCGAGGGCAGCCGCGCCAGGCGCGAGATCGCGGGCAGGAAGTAGTACGGCCCGTCGGCCTTGTCCATCTCGCCGGTCCCGGAGTCCCCGACGACGACCGCCGGGCGGTAGACGCGGTAGGCGACGGCGGACTCCTCCCGCACGATGCGCTCGGCGGCGAACTTCGTTTCGTGGTAAGGGGAAGTGAGGTTCTGCCCGAGTTGGAAGTCGGATTCGGCGAACCATCCACTGTGGTCACCGGCGACCGCGATGGACGAGACGTGGTGCAGCCAGCGCGCACCGGTGGCCGCGGCGAAGGCGACCACGTTGCGGGTGCCGGTGACGTTGACCGCGCGGACCTCGGCGTCGTCGGCGGTGAAGTCGTAGATCGCGCCGAGGTGCAGCACGTGGTCGGGCGGGTCCGGGAGCGGGTGGATGCCGAGCCCGTCCGCGGTGAGGTCGCCGACGACGGCGACCACGCGCGGCGAGTCGAAGAGCTCGGCGACGCGGTGCCGGGACTGGGCGCGGACCAGGACGTGCACGACCTCGCAGTCGGGCCGCTCCACCAGCCGGTGGACCAGCCTTCGGCCGAGGAAACCCGTCGCGCCGGTGACGAAGTACCTGCTCATGCCAGCCTCCCGCGGGAACCGTAGCAGGATATGTGGGAATCCGTGTACCACCTATTTGCCCGGCTCCGGGCGGAACTACGCGATCGGCCCCTCGCCGTGCCGGCGGGCCAGATCGCTCAGCACGGCCCAGATCCACCGCACCAGCTCGTCGTCCAGTTCCGCCCGGCTCATGCCCGCCGGGTTGGTGAGCCACTGGTCCACGGCCGCCTCGACCATGCCGACCAGGCCCGCCGCCAGCGCCTCGGCGGCGGGATGACCCGCGGCGTCCGGGTGGGCGTTGACCACGCTGGTCACCTGCGCGCGCAGCGCGCTGCGCCCCTGCGCGTAGGCGCCGGTTCCGCCGATGTCGTGCTGGAGGTACCGGTAGAGGTGCGGATGACCGGTGATCCAGTCCAGCGCGGCCGTGACCAGGCCGCGGACCAGCTCCTCCGGCGCCAGCCCGGCCCGCCACAGCGGCTCGATCTCGGCGTCGAACAGCTCGATCGCGCGCTCGGCGACCGCCCGCTGGAGGTCGGCCTTGCCGTCGAAGTACCGGTAGAGCTTCGGCCGCGGCACCCCGGCCGCCGCGGCGACCTGCTCGATGAGCACGTCCGGCCCGTGCCGTTCCACCGCCGCTATCGCGGCGTCGACGAACTCCGCGCGGCGGCGCTGCCGGTGCTGGGTCCACCTGGTCGACCGGCCGTCCACCGCGGCCGGCCCGCCGCTCTTGACTCGGGCCATCACCCGGCTACGATAACGGCAAAATTACCCGGTACGACATGTACCACCAAAGATGGGCGGCAGAGTTGGCCAGGCTGGAGACGTGGACGGGCCGGGTCGCGGTGGTGACCGGAGCCGGATCGGGCATCGGGCGAGCGGTCGCCCTGCGGCTCGCGCGGGCGGGGGCCGCGGTGGCCGCCTCCGACGTTGACGAGTCCACTGTGGAGGAAACGGTCCGCGGTTGTGAGCGGATCGGGGCGCGGGCCCGCGCGTACGCGCTGGACGTCACCGACCGGGACGCCGTGCACGGCCACGCCGCGCAGGTGGCCGAGGACTTCGGCGGCGTGGACCTGGTGCTCAACAACGCCGGAATCGCGCTGAAGGCGCAGGTCCGGGAGATGAGCGAGGCGCAGCTGCGCGCGGTGATGGACGTCAACTTCTGGGGCGTCGTGCACGGCAGCCAGGCGTTCCTGCCGCACCTGATCGCCTCCGGGCGCGGTCACCTCGCCAACGTCTCCAGCGTCTTCGGCTTCATCGGCGTGCCGACGCAGAGCGCCTACAACGCCTCGAAGTTCGCGGTGCGAGGGTTCACCGAGGCGTTGCGGCAGGAGATGCTGGCCGAGCGCGCACCGGTGTACGTCTCCTGCATCCACCCGGGCGGTGTGCGCACCAACATCGCGCGCAGTGCCCGCGGGGTGGCCGACGGCGAGCGGGAGAAGGTCGCGAAGTCCTTCGACTCCATCGCCAGGACGACGCCGCAGCGCGCCGCCGAGATCATCGTCGACGGGATCAGCCGCCGCCGGGCGCGGATCCTGGTCGGCCCGGACGCCCACGTGATCGACGCGCTGCCGCGCGTGCTCGGGTCCGGCTACCAGCGGTTGGTGGCGGCGGTCAGCCGCAGGCTCGTCCAGTAGGCGGCGGTGGGGCCGGTGGGGGAGGACCGCAAGCGGCTCGGTGCCCGGCTGCGCACCTTCGCGCGGCGGGTCGACGGCGATCCGTGGCTGGTCGCGCTGGCGGAATGGGTGCGGCTGCGCCTCCCCGGCGACGCCGGCTACGGCGATCCGCTGTCGGTCGGGGCGCCCGGAACCCCGCTGTCGCGGCGGCTCACCGCGCTGGCCGCCCGGCAGCCCAGCGTCCTGCGGGAGGTCGGGTTCGGCGCGCTCCAGGTCCTCCAGGCGCACGCGGGCAGCCAGCCCGCGGACGCCGCCGACCAGGAGATGGCGGTGCTGTTCACCGACCTCGCCGGGTTCTCGGACTGGACCCTCCAGGTCGGCGACGACGTCGCGGTGGAGATGCTGCGCAAGGTCGGCATCGCGGTCGAGCCGCTGGTCCAGCGGCGCGGCCGGGTGGTCAAACGGCTCGGCGACGGGCTGATGGCGGTCTTCCCGTACGCCGCTGACGCGGTGGCCGCCGGGCTCGCCGCGGCCGATGCGGTCGAGGGCGTCGTGGTGGACGGGCACCGGCTGCGACTGCGGGCCGGGGTGCACGTGGGCCGTCCGCGGGAGCTGGGGGAGGACTACTTCGGCCGCGACGTCAACATCGCCGCGCGGGTCGCCGCCGCGGCGGGACCGGGCGAAGTGCTGATCTCCAATGCGGTCCGGGACCGGCTGGGCGACGCGGACCTGCGGCTGCGGCGCAGGATCTTCTTCCGCGCCAAGGGAGTTCCCGACGACGTCCAGGTCTTCTCGGTCCGGACCTGAGCTCTGCGGGAAGGCGGTAGTCGTCGCCGTCCAAGTGCTCGACACCGGACCCACGTGCTTCATCAGCCAGCCGACACCGCTGGCCAGGATCCGAACCGGTGGCCCGAACGGCGCAATTGGGCTGTCCCGGCGAACTTCGCCGTCGCGTCTTCGCAGGTGCGCCGACTGATCGTTACCGTGACCGGGAACACGCCGCAACGCGTTGACCGCACTGCGGAGGTGGCATGGGAACGACGGCCAGGACCGGGACTCACGGTGGAGTGCTCCGCGAGAGCGGGGAGCTGTTCGCCCTGACCTGGGCGGTGCTGCGGGCCATGCCCGCCCGGCCGTTCCAGGTGCGCGAGTTCGTGCAGCAGTCCTGGTTCGTCGCCAGCGTGACCATCGTGCCCACCGCGCTGGTGGCGATCCCCTTCGGTGCGGTGGTCGCGCTCCAGATCGGATCGCTGACCAAGCAGATCGGGGCGCAGTCGTTCACCGGCGCGGCCAGCGTGCTCGCGACCGTCCAGCAGGCCAGTCCACTGGTGACCGCGCTGCTGATCGCGGGTGCGGGCGGCTCGGCGATGTGCGCCGACCTGGGCGCGCGGGCCATCCGCGAGGAGATCTCCGCGCTGGAGGTGCTGGGCATTTCGCCGGTCCAGCGGCTGGTGGTGCCGCGTGTGCTGGCCGCGATGTTCGTGGCCGTGCTGCTCAACGGCGTGGTCAGCGTGGTCGGCGTGGCGGGCGGCTACTTCTTCAACGTGATCATGCAGGACGGCACTCCGGGCGCCTACCTGTCGAGCTTCGCGTCCCTCGCGCAGCTGTCGGACCTGTGGATCGGGGAGATCAAGGCGGTGGTCTTCGGCTTCGTCGCCGGAGTGGTGGCGGCGCACCGCGGCCTGCGGCCCGCGCCCGGGCCGAAGGGCGTGGGCGACGCGGTGAACCAGGCGGTGGTCATCACGTTCCTGCTGCTGTTCCTGGTCAACGTCGTGCTGACGGCCGCGTACCTGCAACTCGTGCCACCCAGGGGGATGTGAGGCCATGACCCCGGTCGACGGCCCGCTGCGCCGCCTGGAGTCGCTGGGCGACCAGGCGATCTTCCACCTGCGCGCGCTGGCCTGGGCGCCGCGCGCGGTCGTGCGGTACGGCCGCGAGATCGTCCGGCTGCTGGCCGAGGTCACCTTCGGCAGCGGCGCGCTGGCGGTGATCGGCGGCACGCTCGGCGTGATGGTCGGGCTGACCCTGTTCACCGGCACCGTCGTCGGGATGCAGGGCTACGCCGCGCTCGAACAGCTCGGCACCGACACCCTGACCGGGTTCATGTCCGCCTACTTCAACACCCGCGAGGTGGCGCCACTGGCGGCGGGGCTCGCGCTGTCGGCCACGGTCGGCTGCGGGTTCACCGCCCAGCTGGGGGCGATGCGGATCTCCGAGGAGGTCGACGCGCTGGAGGTGATGGCGGTGCCGAGCCTGCCCTTCCTGGTGACCACCAGGGTGCTGGCCGGGTTCCTCGCGGTGATCCCGCTCTACGTCCTGGGCCTGCTGTCGTCCTACCTCGCGTCCAGGCTCATCACGGTCTCCTTCTACGGCCAGTCGGCGGGCACCTACGACCACTACTTCACGCTGTTCCTGCCGCCGCAGGACGTCCTGTGGTCGTTCGCGAAGGTGCTGCTGTTCGCGGTGGTGATCGTCCTCGTGCACTGCTACTTCGGCTACCGCGCGACCGGCGGCCCGGCCGGGGTCGGCGCCGCGGTGGGCCGGGCGGTGCGCACCGCGATCACCACGCTGACGCTGCTGGACTTCTTCCTGAGCCTGGCGATCTGGGGCTCGACCACGACCGTCCGGATCTCCGGATGAACTCCTACCGGGTTCGCAGGCAGGTGGCCGGGGTCGGGTTCCTGACCGTGGTGGTGCTGTTCCTGGCGATGATGGTGGCGGTCTACCAGAAGGCGTTCACCCCGGCCGTGCGCGTCACGCTGCGCACCGACCACGTCGGCAACCAGCTGGGGAAAGCGGCCGACGTGAAGGTGCGCGGGGTCATCGTCGGCGAGGTCCGCGACATCCGCGCGTCGGCCGCCGGGGCCGAACTCGACCTCGCGCTGGACCCGGATCAGGCCGCGATGATCCCCCGCGACGTCTCGGCGCGGCTGCTGCCCAAGACGCTGTTCGGCGAGCGGTACGTCAACCTCCTGCTGCCGGCCGGTACCCGACAGCCCGCGCTGGCCGACGGCGACGTGATCGCGCAGGACCGCACCGAATCCGCGGTCGAGCTGGAGAAGCTGATGAGCGATCTGCTCCCGGTCCTGCGGGCGGTCCAGCCGGACAAGCTCACCTCCGCGATCAACTCGGTCGCGATGGCGTTGGAAGGAAACGGGGAAAGGCTGGGTGCCACCCTGGTCGAGCTGAACCACCTGCTGGCGGGCGTCAACCCGGCGCTGCCGGACCTGGCCGCCGATCTCAGGGGGATCGCCGACGTCTCCCGCACCTACTCCAACGCGGCTCCGGATCTGCTTGCCGCGTTGCGCGATCTGACCACCACGAGCAGGACCCTGGCCGAACAGCGGGGAAACGTCGACAAGCTGCTCACCGCGACGACCGCGGCAGCCGACGAGACCAGCGGATTCCTGCGCGACAACGGGGAAATCATGGTCGACCTCGCGTCCTCGTCACGTCCCGCGCTCGAACTGCTCGCCGCGTACGCCCCGGAGTACGAGTGCGTGCTGGAGTCGATCGCCGGGATGGTCCCGCGCCTGGACGAGGCTTTCGGCAAGGGCACCGACACGCCGCGCTCCGCCCGGTTCACGGTGGAGATCACCACGAACCGCGGCAAGTACGTCCCCGGCCGCGATGCCTTCCGGTGGGAGGACAGGCGCGGACCGCGCTGCATCGCCGACACCCCGGGCGATTCTCCGGAGCACCCGACCGAGGACGGTTCGGCACCACCACCGGGACCGCTGCCGCTGGACGCCGTGCTCGCCCCGGCGATGGCTCCCGGGCCCGTTCCGCAGTGGAGCGGGCTGCTGGCCGGTCCGGCGCTGCGCGGGGCGGAGGTGGTGCTGCGGTGACGAAGCTGCTGCCGACCGTGCTGAAGCTGACCGCGTTCGTGCTGGTCGCGGTGACCGCGACGACCTTCCTCGGGGTGACGATGGCAGGCACGCGGCTGGGTCCGGACTCGCACTACCTGGCCAGGTTCACCGACGTCACCGGTCTGAACGAGGGTGACGACGTGCGGATCGCCGGGGTGCCGGCCGGGCAGGTGCGCTCGATCCGCATCGTGGACCGCAGGCTGGCCGAGGTCGAGTTCGCCCTCCACGACCGCAGGCTGCTGCCCGCCTCGGTGACCGGGACCGTCAAGTACCGCAACCTGATCGGCCAGCGCTACCTCGCGCTCGACCGCGGGTCCGGCCCGCCGGGCGAGATGCTGCCGGAGGGCAGCACGATCCCGGTGGAGCGGACGAGGCCGGCGCTGAACCTGACCGTGCTGTTCAACGGGTTCAAGCCGCTGTTCCAGGCGCTGTCGCCGAAGGACGTCAACGAGCTCTCCCAGGCGATCATCGAGGTGTTGCAGGGCGAGGGCGGCACCGTCGAGGGGCTGCTCGGCCGGATCGCGTCGCTGACCTCCACGATCGCCGAGCGCGACCGGGTGATCGGAGAGGTCGTCGCCAACCTCAACACCGTGCTGGGCGCGGTGAACTCGCGCGGCGAGCAGCTCTCGGGCGTGCTCGCGCAGACCCAGCAGCTGGTCACCGGCCTGGCCGGGGACCGGCGTCCGATCGGGGAGGCGATGGCAGGCATCGCCGAGCTGACCGGCGCGACCGCGGGCCTGCTGGCCGAGGGCAGGGGACCGCTGCGCGACGACATCGCCGGGCTCGGCGTGCTGTCCCGCAACCTCGGCGACCACGAGGAGCTGGTGCGCCGGTTCGCCGAGAACCTGCCGGACAAGCTCAACACCGTCATGCGGCCCGCGACCTACGGGTCCTGGTTCAACTTCTACCTCTGCCGCGCCTCCGGCCGCGCCGGGATCGCCGATGCGGGCGTGGAGCTGCCGATCCTGCCGCTGCCCGCCACCGATACCCCGGAGAGGTGCCGATGACCACCGCCCGCCCCGCCCGGACCGGGGCCGTCGGACTCGCGGTCCTGACGACCCTGCTGGTGGCCGTGTTCTTCCTTGAGGACATCCCGCTGATCGGCGGCCGGAACCACACCGCGCACTTCACCGAGGCGGCCGGGCTGAGCCCCGGCGACGAGGTCCGCATCGCCGGGGTGAAGGCGGGCTCGGTCACGGCGATGGAGCTGGAGGGCGACCACGTGCGGGTCGACTTCCGGGTGCCGGACGCGTGGCTCGGCGACCGCACCACGGCCTCCATCGAGATCAAGACGCTGCTGGGCCAGAAGTACCTGGCGCTGGACCCGCTCGGCGAGTCCGAACTGGACGGACCGATCCCGGCGAGCCGGACGCGGTCGCCCTACGACATCAACGACGCGTTCTCCGGGCTCGCCGGCGCGGTCGAGCAGATCGACACCGCGCGGCTCGCGCAGAGCTTCGAGGTGATGTCGCAGACCTTCGCGGGCAGCCCGCGCCACGTGGGCGAGGCGTTGCGCGGTCTTTCGGCGCTGTCGCGGACGATCGCGTCCCGCGACGAGAGCCTGGGCCGGCTGCTCGGCAACGCCCGGCAGATCAGCGGGACGCTCGCGGCCAGGGACGGCGAGCTGCGCCGCCTGCTGGCCGACGGGAACGCCCTGCTGGAGGAGATCCGGTTCCGCAAGGACGCCATCAGCGCACTGCTGGCCGGGGTCTCGCGGCTGTCGGAGGAAGTGCGCGGCGTGGTGGCCGACAACAGCGCCCAGCTCCGCCCCGCGCTGGACAGCCTCGGCCGGATCACCGCGATCCTCCGGCAGAACCAGGAGAACCTGGACCGGGGGCTCCAACGGCTCGCCCCCTTCGCGCGGCTGTTCACCAACATGCTCGGCAACGGCCGCTGGTTCGACGCCTACGTGTGCGGGCTGCTCCCGCCGACCGTCGAGACCGGGTTCGGATCGATGAACCCGCAGGGCTGCGAGCCGCCCGTCGCCGGGCAGATCGGAGCGCCGGGATGACCCCGCTGAGCAAGCTCACCGCCCTGGCCTGCGCGCTGGTCCTCCTGCTCGGAGGCGTGCTCTGGTGGAGCCAGGAGGAGCAGCGGGGCACTCGGATCACCGCGTACTTCGGCGCCGCTGTCGGGATGTATCCGGGATCGGACGTGCGGGTGCTCGGCATGAAGGTCGGCAGCGTGACGCACGTGCTGCCGGAAGGCACGCAGGTCCGGGTGGACATGCTGGTCGAACCGGACATCGCGATCCCCGCTGACGCGCGGGCGGTCGCCACCGCGTCCGGTCTGGTCAGCGACCGGTACGTGCAGCTGACCCCGGTGTACCGGGAGGGGCCGGAGATCGGCGACGGCGCGGTGATCCCGCGCGAGCGGACCGCGACGCCGGTGGAGGTCGACGAGCTGGCGCGCAGCCTCGACGAGCTCGCCGTCGCGCTCGGCCCGGACGGCGCCAACCGCGAGGGCGACCTGTCGGCCGCGCTGGACACCGCCGCCCGCAACCTCGACGGCAACGGGCAGCGGCTGGGGGAGACGATCCGGGAGCTCGGTGCGGCGGCGTCGACGCTGTCCGGCTCGCAGGAGGACCTGTTCGCTTCGGTGGACCAGCTGCGGACCTTCACCCGCACGCTGGCCGACAGCGACGAGCTGGTGCGCGGGCTCGGCGCGCAGCTCGCCGACGCGACGGGCTTCCTGGCCGGGGAGCGCGAGGAGCTGGCCGCAGCGCTGGCCCAGCTCGGCCCGGCGCTGACCGAGGTCCGCGGGTTCGTCGAGGACAACCGCGAGAGCATCCGGACCGATGTGGACGACCTCGCCGAGATCACCTCGGTGCTGGGGCGGCAGCGGTCCGCGCTGGCCGAACTGCTCGACGTCATCCCCGCCGGGCTCTCCAACCTCAACAACGCCTACGACCCGGCTTCCGGGACGCTCGGCGTGCGGGTCAACCCCAACGAGCTCAACCACCCGCCGGTGGTGATCCTGTGCAAGGCGCTGCGCCGGGCGGCACCGGGGCAGCTGCCGCCGGAGCTGGCCGCGACCTGCGACCGGCTCGCCCCGGTGCTCGACGGGGTGCCGCCTCCGGCGGAGCTGCTCGACGAGGTGTTCCGGGGCGACCTCCCGCCGCTCCCGCTGGGAGGTGGGCGGTGATGCGGTGGCGGGTACCGCTCGCGGCGGTCCTGCTGGCGACATCCTGCGGGGTTGCCTCCTGCGGTGTCGCGGACCTGCCGCTGCCCGGTGGGGCAGACGTGGGAACCGATCCGCGCAGGGTCACCGCGCGGTTCGCCGACGTGCTCGACCTGGTGCCGCAGGCGAGCGTGAAGGTCAACGACGTCGCGGTCGGGCGGGTCGAGTCGGTGCGGCTGGCGCCGGACGGCTGGACCGCCGAGGTGAGCATGCTGGTGCACGGTGACGTGCGGCTGGCGAGCAACGCGGGAGCGCAGCTGAGGCAGTCCAGCCTGCTCGGGGAGAAGTACGTCCAGCTGGTGCGGCCCGAGCGCCCGGAGGCCGGCGAACTGGGCGACGGCGCGGTCATCCCGCTGGAGCGCACCGGCAGGAACCCGCAGGTGGAGGAGGTGCTGGGCGCGCTGTCGATGCTGCTCAACGGCGGTATCGGCCGGGTGCACGACATCGTCGGGGAGGTCAACGCGGCGTTGTCGGGCAACGAGGAGGACCTGCGCGCACTGCTATCCAATGTGGACACCTTCGTCGGATCGCTGGACGCGCAGAAGAACGACATCACGCGCGCCATCGACGAGCTGAACCGGCTTTCGGCTTCGCTGGCGGGGCAGCGCGACGACATCGTGACCACACTGGACGGAATCGGCCCCGGGATCGAGGTGCTCGACGAGCAACGGGGTCAACTGGTCGCGATGCTGCAGTCGGTCGACAGGTTGTCCGATGTCGCGGTCGACACCGTCCACCGCAGCCGAGACGACATCGTCGCGGACCTGCACGCGCTGGTGCCCACGCTGCGGGAGCTCGGCAGGGCGGGGGAGAGCCTGCCGAAGAGCCTGGAAGTGCTGCTCACCCCGCCCTTCACCGACTACTCGACCGAGGCGGTCCGCGGCGACTACATGAACGCCGACATCGAACTCGACCTGGAACTGGGGAGCGTGCTGGGCAACCTCGCCGAGTCCCGGACTCCGGTCCACGAGCCGCCTGACGTCCTGCGCCCGCCGATCGAACCCCCGCCGTTGCCCCTGCCGCTGCCGCCCCTGCCGCTGCCACCGGCCGAGCCCCGGCCCCTGCCGCTGCTCGACGATCTGCTCGGAGGGCTGTGATGCTGCCGAAGAAGATCAAGGTGCAGATCGGGATCTTCCTGCTCGTCGCGTTCGTCGGCGTGGTCCACGTCGGCGGGCGGTACGCGGGCCTGGACCGGCTGGCCGGACCGCGCGGGCACGTGGTCGTCGCCCAGCTCGCCGAGTCGGGTGGCCTCTCGACGCACGCCGAGGTCACCTACCGGGGGGTGCCGGTCGGGCGGGTCGGGGAGCTGCGGCTGACCGCGGACGGGGTGGAGGCCCAGCTCGACATCGACCCCGACGCGCCGCCGGTCCCCGCCGACACCGAAGCCGTGGTGGCGAACCGGTCGGCGGTGGGGGAGCAGTACGTCGACCTGCGCCCGCGCACTGCCGAGGGCCCGTTCCTCGCCGACGGTTCGGTGATCCGCAGCGCCGACACGTCGGTCCCGCTGCCGCCGGA
This sequence comes from Saccharopolyspora taberi, assembly GCF_039534165.1. NCBI lineage: Bacteria > Bacillati > Actinomycetota > Actinomycetes > Pseudonocardiales > Pseudonocardiaceae > Saccharopolyspora > Saccharopolyspora taberi. The sequence continues at coordinate 120,051 of NZ_BAAAUX010000002.1, forward strand.
GATGCTGGTGGCGCACCTCGACTCCCTGGCCGCGAGCGTCCCGCAGGACTCGCTGCGCACGGTCGTCGACGAACTCGACACCGCGTTCACCGGAGCCGGCCCTCAGCTGCGCACGCTGCTCGACAGCGCGCACTCGTTCACCACCGCCGCCACCGACCACCTGCCGCAGACCACTGATCTGCTGGCCGCGGGCCGCACCGCGCTCGACACGCAGCGCTCGGAGTCCGAGCACCTGCTGACCTTCGGCCGCGACCTGCGGGCGCTGGCGGCCACGGTCCGCGAGTCGGACCCGGCCCTGCGCGCGGCGATCGCGGCCGCGCCGGACGCCGCCCGGCTGACCGCCGAGGTCGTGCGCGAGTCGGGCCCGGACCTCGGGATCGTCCTGGCGAACCTGCTCAGCACTTCGCACATCGTCGAGACGCGGCTCGACGGGCTGGAGCAGGCGCTGGTCACGATGCCTCCGGCGATGGCCGCGGCCGACAGCGTGCTGCCCGGCGACGGGCGCGCCCACTTCGGACTCGTGCTCAACGTCTTCAATCCGCTGGTGTGCACTCGGGGGTACGGCAGTACCGTCCAGCGGCCGGGGGACGATCTCAGTCCCGCACCGGCTAACCAGTACGCGTACTGCGCGGAACCGCCGGGGAGCCCGACCAACGTCCGGGGTGCGCAGAACGTGCCCTAAAGCGGCACGCCTGAGTGGTGGCTGCCACGAGGCCCTGAGAGCCTGTGCGGGTGACCGACCACGCACCACACCGCAGGGACGTGCGCCGCTGGCAGCGCAGGCTGGCCGACGAGCGCGAGGAGGCCGAGGTCTACCGGTCCCTGGCCGATCGCCGCACCGGGGAGGAGCGGGAGATCCTGCTCGGGCTCGCCGAGGCCGAGGAACGGCACGCCGCGCACTGGAAGAACCTGCTCGGGGACCGGATCGGGCCGGAGCGGCGGGGCGATCTCCGGATGCGGCTGCTGGTGCTGCTGGCCCGGCGGTTCGGTTCGGTGTTCGTCCTCGCGCTCGCGCAGCGGGCGGAAAGCCGGTCGGTCTACGACATCGACGCCGATGCGACCCGTGCGATGGCGGCCGACGAGCGCATCCACGCCGAGGTCGTGCGGGGGCTCGCCGCGCGCGGCCGGGCGCGGGTGTCCGGGTCGTTCCGGGCGGCCGTGTTCGGCGCGAACGACGGTCTGGTCAGCAACCTCGCCCTGGTCCTCGGCGTCACCGGCGGCGGTGTCACCACCAGTGCCGTGCTGCTCACCGGCCTGGCCGGGCTGCTCTCCGGCGCGTTGTCGATGGGCGCCGGGGAATACATCTCGGTGCGCTCGCAGCGGGAACTGCTCGCCGCGTCCCGGCCGGACCGCGCGGCTCGGGCGGTCGTGCCGCACCTGGATGTCGACGCGAACGAACTCGCCCTGGTCTACCGAGCCCGTGGCATGTCGGCTGAGGAAGCCAAGCGTCGCGCCGACGCGATGTTGCGCAGCGGTGGCACCGAACCCCGGACTGCGGAGTCCGAAGAGGACGGTCACGAAGTGGTCGGCAGCGGGGTGCACGCGGCGCTGTCGAGCTTCTGCTTCTTCGCCTCGGGCGCGGCGATTCCGGTTCTGCCGTTCCTGTTTGGTCTCCACGGGTCGGCAGCCGTCGTGGTGGCTGTCGTGCTCGTTGGCTGCGCGCTGATGCTCACCGGTGCGACCGCTGGGGTTCTTTCCGGCGCAGCACCGCTTTCACGCGCCATGCGGCAGCTCGCCATCGGCTTGGGTGCCGCAGCGGCCACTTACTTGCTCGGCCTGGCATTCGGCGCTGCTGTGGGCTAGGTCGGCGGGTGAGGGCATGATGTCGGCATGGCCCACGTTGCGCTGTTCCACTCGGTTCTCGGTCTGCGTTCTGCCGAACGTCTCGCCGCCGAACGCTTGAGCAAAGCCGGACACGAGGTCGTCACGCCCGACCTCTTCGACGGCCAGACCGCGGCGACCCTCGACGAGGGGTTCCGGCTGCTGGACCGGACGGGCTGGGACGTCGTGGTGCGACGCGCCCGCCAGGCAGTCGAGGACATGCCGGAAGGGACCGCGTTCGTCGGGGTGTCCATGGGATCCGGTGTCGTCGCCAATCTGCTGTCCGAACGCCCTGCGGCCGGGCCGGTTGTCCTGCTGCACGCCGCTGTCGAGCTTCCGGCCCGGGTTCCCGCCGGTCTCAGGATGCAGCTGCACGCCGCGGAGCCGGACGAGTTCGCGCCACCCGAACGCGTCGCCGGCCTCCGCCGGGCGGCCCGGGAATCCGGAGTCGCGTTGGAGATCTTCCGGTATCCGGGCGCCGGGCACTTCTACATCGACCCCGAGCTGCCGGACCACGACCCGGCAGCCGCCGAGCTGACCTGGCGGCGGGTGCTGGACTTCCTCGGGTAGGGCCGGACTTCCTCGGGTGGACGTCGGCGGCCGGGTCACCGCTCCAGCGCGGCGAGGGTGGCATCGACCGTGTTGCCGACGTCGATGACGTTGTCCAGGAAATCCAGGATCCGCTGGGCTTCCGGGGTCAGCTCGGGACCCGGCGTCGCGGCGTCCAGCGACGCCAGGCGCGCGTTCTGCCGCGCCTGCAACACCGCGCCGCGCAGCACCTGGAGTTGCTCGCGGGTCGGTTTCCCGCCGCCGTCGGCGATCTCCTGCACGCAGCGCCGGACGCGGGGGTCGCTGCGGACGAGCGAGCGCCGCGCCGCGAAGTCGGCGATGTCGCGGGTGGAATCGCGCAGCCGGGCGCGTGGTGCGTCGGCGGGCAGCCGGACCGGCTCGGTCGCTCCGGGCGGGAGCAGGCTGTCCATCGCGGCCCGGACCCGCTCGTCCTGGTCCCGGCCGCGCTGCACCGGATCGACCCGGGTGCGGGCGGCGCGCCGGGCGCGATCGCGCGCCTGCTCGCCGCGTTCGGTCAGCCGCGGAGCGGATCGGGGCGCCTCGCGCCGCTGCCGTTCCTGCTGCAGGACCAGGTACCGGCCGAACTCCAGCCCGGGTCTGGGCGGCGGCAGCTTGGAATGGGCCGTCTCCGCCTGCGGCGACTCGTCGTACCAGTGCCGCAGGCGGTTGCGGGTGAACTCGTCGGCGGTCTCGTTCTTGCCGCGCCGCGCCTGCGGACTGCCGTCCGGGCGGTGGTCGAGCGCGTGCAGCACGGCCTGCACGTGCCAGCCCTCGGCGAACCACGGTTCGAGCAGCCGCTCCAGGACACGGCGGTTGGCGTCGTTCCAGTGCACGCGCGAGCACAGCAGCTCGACGGCCTGCGCCACGTCCCCGCTGTTGCGCGGGATGACGTTGATCGGCCAGTCCCGTAGCTGTACCACGCGTCCTCCTCACCTCGGGCCAAGCAGGATAACGGCTCCGCCGCAGCGGCTAGTCAGCCCGCCTGCCGAGCAGCAGTGCGGCGAGGACGGCCCCGGCCAGCGCGAGTCCCGCGCCCCAGTACGCCGCCATGGAGTGGCCGTGCACCTGGGTCGCCGCCGCTGCCGCGACGGCGTTCATCAGCGTGATGCCCGCCGAACCGCCGATCTGCTGCGCGGTGCTCAGCAGCGCGGAGGCGACGCCGGAGTCCTCCGGCGCGACCCCGGTCAGCGCGGTGCCGATGCTCGGGGTCATGACCAGGCCCGCGCCGATCCCGAACAGCACCTGTGCGGGCAGGATCGCCGACAGGTAGGTGCTGTCCGGCGTCAGCTGCGCCAGCCACACCAGCCCGCACGCGGTGAGCAGCATTCCCGGCACCACCAGCGGGCGCGCGCCCGTGCGCGGCAGCAGCCTGCCGGAGACCTGCGACGCGGTGAGCATCGTCAGCGCGGAACCCGGCAGGATCGCGATTCCGGTCGCCAGCGGTGAAAAACCCATGACGCCCTGCAACTGGTAGGTCATCACCAGCATCGTCCCGAACATCGCCGCCATGACGAGCGCGACGGCCGACAGCGCTCCCGCCCGGCGGCGGTCGGCGACCACGCGCGGTGGTAGCAGCGGCTGCTGCGCCCGGGCCTGGCGGACGCCGAACGCGGCGAGCAGCACCACCGCGGCGACCAGCAGCCCGGCCGAGCCCCCGCCGTCGAGACCGTAGATCAGCGCGGCCATCCCGGCGATTCCCAGCACCGCCCCGATCAGGTCGGGGCGGACTCCGCGATGTCCAGGCAGGTCCGGCAGCAGCACCGGGGTCAGCACCGCGACCAGCGCCGCGATCGGCACGTTGACGTAGAGGCACCAGCGCCAGTCCAGATAGCCGACGAGCACACCGCCCAGGACCAGGCCGAGCGCCCCGCCGGCTCCGGCGACCGCGCTGAAGCGGCCGAGCGCGCGGGCGCGCTCGCGCTGGCCGGTGAACAGCGCGGCGAGCAACGCCATGGTCGACGGCGCGAGCAGTGCGGCGAACGCGCCCTGCGCGGCGCGGGCGGCGATCAGCATGACGGCGCCGTTCGCGGCGCCACCGGCGGCCGAGGCGAGGCCGAAGCCGATCACCCCGATCAGCAGGCTGCGCCTGCGCCCGAGCGCGTCGGCGATGCGCCCGCCGAGCAGCAGCAGCGAGCCGAAGGCGAGCATGTAGGCCGTCACGACCCACTGCCGGTCGCCGTCGGTAAGCCCCAGATCGCGCTGCGCCCAGGGCAGGGCGATGTTCACGATCGTCGTGTCCAGCAACACCATCAGCTGCGCCGCGCTGATCAGCGTGAAACCCCACCACGGCCGGTGGGCGGTCCCCGCGGTGGGGGCTGTCGTGGTCATCGGTCGATGTCTCCCTCGCTCGGTCGGTGCGCAGCAGCATGCCAGCAATAACTTAACCGAGTCAAAAAATTATCCAAGGCAGATGATTGCCCTGGTCTGGTTCCCGGGTAGCCTGGCGGGATGAGCGAGCAGGGGTTGCGGGCCCGCAAGAAGGAGCGAACGCGCCGGGCGATCTCGGACGCCGCGATCCGGCTGTTCCTGGAGTCGGGGTTCGACCGGGTCCCGGTCGCCGAGGTCGCGGCGGCGGCCGAGGTCTCCAAGCCGACGCTGTTCAGCTACTTCCCGACCAAGGAGGACCTGGTCCTGCACCGCTTCGCCGACCACGTCGACGAAGCCGCCCGGGTCGTGCGGGAACGCCCGGGCGGCCAGGCGCCGCTGGACGCGCTGCGCGAGCACCACCTGCGCGGCCTGAAGGAGCGCGACCCGATCACGGGGCTCAGCGACGAGGAAGAAGTCCTGGCGTACAACCGGCTTCTCTACGGAACGCCGGGTCTGGTCGCGCGGCTGTCCCGGTTCACCGACCGCTCGACGGAACTGCTGGCGGAGGCGTTGCGCGACGCCGTCGGCTCCGGTGATCTCGTGGCGCGGCTCGCGGCCGGGCAGATCGTCGCCGTGCAGCGGCTGCTGGCGCTGGAGAACTACGAGCGGCTGGCGGCGGGGGAGAGCGCGCGGAAGCGGTATCCGGCGGCGGTCAAGGATGCGAACCGGGCTTTCGAGCTGCTCGGTTCGGGGCTGGGTTCCTACTGCGGCTGAGTGTTCCTGCCGCGGCTGATTCGTTGCTGTGCGGCTGGATCTTTCCGCCGCGGGCGGGATCTTCCCTCCGTGACCGGAGATTCTCGCCGGGGTCAAATGTCCGACGGCCAGATCCGTGCCTGAATCGTCCTGAGTGGACAGATCTGGCAGAGTCGCGCCGACCGGGACTGGGAAGGGGTGTTTCCCGGTCGGCGCGCTCCTGGTTGTCCTCAGTGGACTTGCTGTTGGTCGTCCTCCTGCGTCACCTCCTCACTCGCGGGCGCAACGGCCGTCGCTACCGGTGCGTCCGCGTTGTTCTCGCGCTGCGCGGCCCTGCGAGCTCGGCCGGATTCGTCGTGGACACGGGGAATACCACTCTCCTGGTCGTGACGGGGTGCGGGATGATTCCGGTAAAGGAGAAAGGGAATTGTCGGCGGCGGCCGCTTGGTGGTTCAGGGGATCAGCTCCGGTCGACCGGTGGTTCCGGATCGGTCTCGGGCCGACAACGGCGACGTTAGCATCGTGGAAACAGACCGTACAGTCACCCGAACGGTCTTGACTACTCGAACATCTTGGGTTCTTGGTTGTCCGAACGGCCTTGGCTCCCGGGCCCGGAATTCGAAATCCGCGACCATCACCCGATCCGCCGCTTGCGCGGCTGTCGGTAAGGCCATTAGTACGCGTCCGCTACTGCCTTTCGCGCACCCGCTTGTACCAATTGGCGGGCCACGGTACGTGGGCGCGCTGCTCCACTCGTGTCAACGGAGTCGTTTTCGGACTGCACGATTCGGGGATCACCGTATCTATTCCATCGGGTATAGGGTCTCCGGGAACTGATGAAGAGCAACGGCAATCGGCCGTTGTTCAGGATGGGTGAAATTCTGTCGGCGAAGCCGAACATCGTCACCGGTGCTCCGGGAGGAATGCTGTCGTGAAGTGGAACCTGCGGCTGGTCGCGGCCCAGCGGGGGATCTGGAAGTCGAGCGAACTGCAGCGCCGGTTCGCGGAGGAGGGCCTGGTGGTCTCGGCGGGCAAGATGTCGCACCTGTGGTCGGGCACGCCGAGCAGCCTGAAGCTCCACGACCTCGACCTGATGTGCTCCGCGCTCGGGTGCGAGGTCGGCGACCTGCTGATCCCGGAGCGGACCGCGTGCCCGGCACGGGTCGCCGGGGGCGGCGAGTGAACACCTACCTGGCCGGCTCCTTATGGGTGCTCTCGTCCGTGCTGGCCGCCGCCCTGGTCGCGTACCTGGTGCGGCGGATCGGCCAGGACGAGGGCAGACCCGGCAACAACGACGCGGCGGGCCAGGTCTTCACCATCGTCAGCGGCCTGCACGCGGTGGTCGTCGCGTTCGTTCTGATCACCCTGTTCGACACGGTCAGCTCGGCGCGGGCGGGAACCTACGACGAGGCCGAGAGCCTGGTGGCGGTGGCGTGGGCGGTGGACGCGCTGCCCGGGGAGGCCGGCAGCGAGGTCCGCGGGCTCGGCCGCGACTACGCGGGCACCGTCGTCGACGCGGAGTGGCCGCAGATGCGCGGCGGGCAGGACGTCACCGGGCCGGGCTGGGAGCAGCTGGACCGGCTGCGCGCGGCGGTGCTGGCGGCCGAGGCGGACGGCGAGTGGCAGGAGGAGCGCAAGAGCGAGGCCGCGGCCAGGCTGGACGAGGTCTACGAGAAGCGGCAGGAACGGCTCAACACCGCCTTCGACCGCAGCGTGGTGGCGGTGGTGTGGTTCGTGCTGATCGCGGGCAGCGTCATCTGCGTGCTGCTGCCGAACCTGTTCGGCGGCACCCGGATGGCCACCCACATCATCGTGGTGTCCACCCTGGCCGGAGCGCTGAGCCTGCTGCTGTTCGCGATCTACCAGCTGCAGAACCCGTTCGGCGGCGGATCGTGGATCGAGCCGGACGCGTTCCGCTGGGCGCTGGCCAGGCTCGGCTGACGTGGCGGCGGTCGTCGCCGTCGGGATGGTCCTCGCGCTCGCGCTCGGCCCGGCGCCTGCCCAGGCTCCGACCCCGGTCGCGGAGCCGGACTGCGCGTTTTTCCGCGTGCACAACGGTTTCGCGGGCGGGGTGTCGGACCTTTCCCGGTTCGAGTTGCCCTCCGGTGCCGAAACCCCGCTCGGCGAACTGGATTACCGGGTCAACGCGATCGGATACTCCCAGGACCAGAACCTCGTCTACGGCATCGTCCACAGGGGACGGGGCGGGCAGGTGTTTCCGGGCGGCCGGGTCATCACGATCGACCGCGGCGGCAACACCGCGGATCGGGGGCCGGTCCGGGGATTTCCGCTTGTGGTGAACGCCACCGGTGGTGCCATTTCCGGAAATCGGTGGTACGTCCGGGATCAATTCTTTCTGCACGTGCTGCGGGTGGATCCGGAAAGTCCGGATTATCTGCGCATCGTCCGATCGGTCCCGTTGTGGCCCTGGAGTTCCGGGATGGGCGACTTCGACGTGGACCCGGACAGCGGAATGCTCTACGGCGTGGCCGCCGCGTGGCACGGCGAGCCCGTCGTGGTCCGCGTCGATCCGGACAGCGGGCACGTGTCGGCGGTCGCCCGTGCGGACCTGCCGCACGGTGCGGAGTTCGGCTCGACCGTGCTCGGGCCGGACGGCGCGCTGTACGTCACCGCGAACGCCACGGCGGGGGCGAGCGTGCTCTACCGGGTCGAGCGGGACGGGTCGTCGCGGCGGCTGGCCACCGGGTCACCCGCGGCGAGCACCGACGGAGCCGGATGCCTGACGCGGTCGGCACCGCCGGAGCCGCCAACGCCGCCAGAGTCGCCAGCACCGGATCCACCGGTACCGCCGGATCCACCGGTACCGCCACAGGCACCGCCGCCGGACATGCCACCGGCGCCGCCCTTCCCGGTACCGCGTCCGCCGAGCCCGAGCCCGGTGCCGCCTGAGGCGCGCCCGCCGCTGCCGCCTCCACCACCGCCTCCGACCATCCGCGCACGCGAGAAACCGGAGGAAGAAGAGGACGCCGAAGCAAGCGGGCACACCACCGAGGAGAAGCGGCGTTGGGGCTTGGCGATGCTCCTGGTCCTGCTAGGAGCGAGTGCGGCGGGACGGCGAATCGCCCGCTGACGCGCTGATCCAGTGTGGACGGTTGTTGCGAGGTCCTGGCAGTTGCGCCGTTGTCGCACGGTTGAGCGGAGAACTACCGTTGTCGTGACGACGCGGGAGGTATCCGGTGGCCAACGGGCACGGGCACGGACTTGGGAAACACGGGCACGGACACGGACACCGCAGCGGTTCGGGCTGGCGGGCGCGGCTGCGCCACGCGCTCACCCCGCACAGCCACGACCCGGCAGGCGCTGTCGACGGTTCCCTTCAGGCGAGCCGCCGGGGAATGCGGGCGCTGTGGCTGTCGTTCGGCGCGTTGACGCTGACCGCGACCGGGCAGGCCGTCCTGGTCGGGTTCACCGGCTCGGTCGCGCTGCTCGGCGACACCCTGCACAACTTCGCCGACGCGCTGACCGCGGTCCCGCTGGCCATCGCGTTCCTGCTCGCCCGCAGGTCCGCGAGCAGGCGGTTCACCTACGGTCTCGGCCGCGCCGAGGACCTGGCCGGGCTGCTGATCCTCGCCGTCATCGCGACCTCGGCGGTGCTGGCCGGGTGGGAGGCGGTCCGCAGGCTGGCCCAGCCGCAGCAGATCGACCACCTCGGCTGGGTCGCGGCAGCGGGGCTGCTCGGCTTCGCCGGGAACGAGCTGGTCGCCCGCTACCGCATCGTCGTCGGGCGGCGGATCGGTTCGGCCGCGTTGGTCGCCGACGGCCTGCACGCGCGGGCGGACGGCTTCACCAGCCTGGCGGTCCTGCTCGCCGCAGGCGGCGCGGCGCTCGGCTGGACCTGGGCGGATCCGGTGGTCGGCCTGGCCATCACCGCCGCGATCGGCTCGGTGCTGTGGTCGGCGGCCAAGGAGGTGCTGGGCCGCGTGCTCGACGCGGTCGACCCGGAAGACCTGGGCCGCGCCGAGCGGGCGCTGGCGGAGACGCCCGGGGTCCGCGCGGTCAGCGGGCTGCGGATGCGCTGGGTCGGCCACCAGCTGCGCGCCGAGACAGAGCTGGACGTCGATCCGGCGCTGTCGCTGGCCGAGGCGCACCGGATCGCCCACGACGCCGAGCACCGCATGATGCACGCGCTTCCCCGGCTGCGGGCGGCGATCGTGCACGCACATCCCGCAAGGTCCTCAGCGCACGAGATCACCGCGCACCACCGGCTCGCCTGATCAGCCCAGCGAGGCGACGAGGTTGCGCAGCTCGGCCCGGTAGATCGCGCCGGGGTCGTTGGCCACGGCGCTCAGGTGGCCGTGGATCTCCAGGCTCACCAGGCCGTGCATGCGCCCCCAGACGCGCAGCGCGAGCGCGACGACGGCGGGCGAGAGGTCGCCGGCTTCGGTCTCGATCTTGGACCGGTAGCCGGCCGGGAAGTCCGACCAGGCGAAGCCGTCGTCCGGTTCCGCCGTGCACGCGGCGGCCACGAGCCGGTTGAGCCCGCCGCAGATGCGGCGCGCGGCCTGCGCGGCCGGGCCGTCGTCGGGCGCCCGGTACCCGGGAACCGGATCGCCGTAGATGAGCCGGAATCCCTGCGGATTGCTCAACGACCAGTCCCGCAGGGCGTCGCCCCAGGCGAGGAGTCGCTCACCGGGATCGTCGGGCGCCGCGTCGCGCGCGCTCTCCAGCGCGTCGGCGAGCGCGGCACCGAGGTCGCCGATCAGAGCGGTGACCAGATCGTCACGGGTGGGGAAGTAGCTGTAGATGGCGCGCGCGGTCATCCCCATCTCGCGGGCGATGCCGCGCAGCGAGATCCCGCCCGGGCCCGCTTCGGCCATCTGCCGGAGCGCGATCGTCATGATCTCGCGGGTCGTCTCCGCGCGGAGCCGTTCTCGTCGGCTGGTGATCGCTGGCACCTTGACACCGTACACCGTTGCATTAGTCTTCGTCGTGGCAAAAGTACACGCCGTGTCAAAAAGATTCGCCGTGTACTTCTTGAGCGACAGGAGTGCACATGACTGCGTACGTGCTGGTTGAAGCCGAGGTCCACGACTACGACCGCGCCGACGAGTACCGGGTGCTGGCCGAGGAGTCGATCCGCCGCCACGGCGGCCGGTACCTGATCCAGGGCACCGTGCCGGAGGCGGTCGAGGGGGCCTGGCCCAACCCCTCGCGGGTCACCACCGTCGTGGAGTTCCCGGACCTGGCCGCGCTGCGGGAGTGGTACGACTCGGACGAGTACCAGGCGGCGAAGGCGGTCCGCGAGGGCGCGATCGACGTCCGGTTGCTGGTCGCTCCCGGAAAGTCCGCTTAACGCCAACGAAAAAACCGGGGACGTCCGGCTCGTGGGACGGATTCGCCGTTGGTTGACATGGTTTCACCGCGGTGGTGACGATTGGACCGTGATGCACTCGGTTCTCCGCACCAGGCGCAGGCATCCGGACCTCCTCCGCGTGTCCGGCCAGGCGTGTCGGTACTGATCGATCGAAAGCCGCAGTGCGACGGGGAAAACCGCCCGCCGCCAACATCAGCCATCATCAGGAGCACGCTGTGTCCACCGCCCTCGTCATCTCCGGGAGTCCTTCCTCCACGTCGAAGACCGAACGGTTCGCCGACCACGTCACCCGGCGGCTGGTCGCCGACGGCACCGCCGCCGAACACCTGCGGCTGCGCGGCCTTCCGGCCGAACCGCTGCTGACCGCCGACACCTCGCACCCGGACATCGCCGCCGCGGTCAAGGCGGTCATCGACGCCGACGGGATCGTGCTGGCGACCCCGACCTACAAGGCCGCCTACTCCGGTCTGCTCAAGGTCTTCCTCGACCTGCTGCCGCAGTTCGGTTTCGCGGGCAAGGCGGTCCTGCCGCTGGCCACCGGCGGAACGGTCGCGCACGTGCTGGCGCTGGACTACGGGTTGCGCCCGGTCGTGCAGTCGCTCGGCCCGCGCCACGTGGTGCAGAGCCTCTTCCTGCTGAGCAAGCACCTCCTGGTGTCGGGGGACGACTTCGGCGTGCACCCCGACAGCGCCGGACCGCTGGACGACGTGCTCGCCCAGTTCCGCAAGGCGCTCGACGGCGTCCCGCACGACACCGTTCTCGGTCGCTCGGCCTGACCGGCGCCGAAAAGGGGCGGCACCCACGAGGTGCCGCCCCTTCTTCGTGCCCTGCCGCGTCAGCGGATTTCGGGTGGGCTGAGCTGGGACTGCGCGATGGCCGACGACCCGGTGCCCCACTTCTGCAGGATGCGCTGGTAGCTGCCGTCCTGGATGAGCTTGTTCACCGCCGCCTGCAGCGCGGGCGCCAGCGGCGATTCCTTCTTCAGCGCGAAACCGACGTCGAGCCTGCGGAACTCGTTGAGGAACTTCAGGTTCGGCTGCTGGGACACGCCGTAGCGCAGCCCGTTGATGGTGGACATGAGCACGTCCACCTTGCCCTGGTTGAGCGCGGAGAACAGGGCGCTCTGCTCGGAGAACACCTGCACCTGGTACTCCGGGCGGCCGGTTTCGGCGCAGCGGTGGCGCTGCGAGTTCAGCGTGGACTCGAAGGTGGTGCCCGCCCCGGTCCCGATGGTCCGACCGCACAGCTGCGTGATGTCGGTGACCTCGGGGAGATCGCTGTCCTTGCGGACCGCGAACCCCTGGCCGTCGTTGACGTAGGTGACGAAGTCGATGGTCTTCTTGCGTTCCTCGGTCACCCCGAAGTTGCCGGTGCCGACCTGGTACTTGCCGCTGCCCAGCGCGGGCAGGATCGTCTCGAACGCGGCGTCCTCCCGCTCGACCCGCACGCCGAGCACGCGCGCGACGGCGTCGGCGATGTCGACGTCCAGGCCGACGGGCTGCGGCCTGCCCTCGACGAAGAACCCGCCGGGCGGGGTGCCGATCGCCGAGCCGAAGCGCAGCACCCCGGAGGAGCGGACTTCCTCGGGGAGCAGGCCGGCGATCGAGTCGTCCTTCGGGATCGTCGAGACCACGTCGGTGTTGACGTCCAGCGTCGTTTCGGTGACGGGCGCCTGGCCGCAGGCGCTGAGGGCCATCGCGGTCAGCGCGACCGCGATGGCCAGAGGTTTGCGGAGCGACATTGTGCTGTCCTCGGTTGTACTTGGCCCTTCCGGGCCGCGAAGTCCACAGTGAACGGTCGGACTGCTCGGGGCAGCGTTGGTTCCCGGGAAGAAGTGGTTTGCGGGCGGAACGCGGTGGTGCGGCGGGAAAAGCGCGCGGCCGGGCGGTCGCCGCAGCGACCGAGGGATGCCGGGCCGGCGCCTGTTTCAGCTGCTACAGGAGGCGGACCACACGAACCCCAGATCGATGTGGGCCCGCGTCACCAAACGCAACTGGTAGGTCACGAGATCGAGGATTGCCCGCCGCGGGAGCGAAGTCAACGGATGCCACGTTCTGGGACGGGGCAGGTGATCCGCCTTGACCGGACCCGCCCGGGGGTTATGGTGGCGATCAGGACCGGTGGTGGTCCGACGCGCGTTGAGGGACGCGGTGTTTGACGGACCCGGGGTCCGAAGGCTTCGGCCGGCGGCGGGTGCTCGTATCCATTTTCCCCTGCGCGAGTAGGAATCCATGACCCGTTCTCATCTGCGGGCGGTCTCCGACCCCGCGGCCGGCCAGGCCGCGGTACCGCCCCCGAAAGTCGTTCCGCTGCGCCACAGCGGGCGCTGGGCCGCCGCCGCGGTGGTGCTGGCGGTCTTCGCGCTGGTGCTGTGGTCGGTGGTGACCAACCCGAACTTCCAGTGGAGCGTCGTCGGCGCGTACTTCGGCACGCCGGCGGTGCTGCACGGCCTCGTCCTCACGCTGTGGCTGACCGCGGTGACGATGGTGCTCGGCTTCCTGCTCGGCACCGTGCTGGCGGTCATGCGGCTGTCCGGCAACCCGGTGCTGGTGGCGCTGAGCTGGGGCTACGTCTGGCTGTTCCGCTCGATCCCGCTGCTGGTGCAGCTGCTGTTCTGGTTCAACATCGGCGCGCTCTACCCGACGCTGGGCGTGGGCTCGTTCAGCATCTCCACGGTCGACCTGATCGGCGGCACCACCACGGCGGTCATCGGCCTGGTGCTGCACGAGGCGGCCTTCGCCGCCGAGATCGTGCGCGGCGGGATCCTGTCGATCGACGCGGGGCAGACCGAGGCCGCCCAGGCGCTGGGCATGGGACGGCTGCGGATCCTGCGCCGGATCGTGCTGCCGCAGGCGATGCGGGCGATCATCCCGCCCGCTGGCAACGCGCTGATCGGCACCCTGAAGGGGACCTCGATCGTGAGCGTCATCGCGGTGCACGACCTGCTTTACTCGGTGCAGATCATCTACAACCGCAACTACCTGGTCATTCCGCTGCTGCTGGTGGCGTGCGTCTGGTACCTCGTGGTGACCAGCCTGCTGACCATCTGCCAGTACTACGTCGAGCGGTACTACGCGCGCGGCTCGCAGCGGCAGCTGCCGCCGACACCGCTGCAACGCCTCCGCACCGGATGGCGTGCCGTGAACACCCGGCTGGCGAACACCCGGCCGGCGCGACCGGGGGAGCAGTCACGATGACGATGCTGCGAGTGCGCGACGTGCACAAGAGCTTCGGCCCGACACCGGTGCTGAAGGGTGTCTCGCTGGAGGTCGCAGCCGGGGAGGTGACGTGCGTGATCGGCCCGTCCGGCTCCGGCAAGAGCACGTTGCTGCGCTGCGTCAACCACCTGGAGAAGATCGACGCCGGGGTGGTGGAGCTCGACGGCGAGCTGGTCGGCTACCGGGAGTCGGCGGGCAAGCTGCACGAGCTCCCGGACCGGGCGATCGCCCGGCAGCGGGCCGAGATCGGCATGGTGTTCCAGAACTTCAACCTGTTCGGCCACATGACGGTGCTGGAGAACCTGGTGGAGGCGCCGGTCGGGGTGCGCGGTCTGTCCAAATCGGACGCTACCGGGCGGGCCAGGGAGATGCTGGAGCTGGTCGGCCTGCAGGGGCGGGAGGACTCCTACCCGCGGCAGCTCTCCGGCGGCCAGCAGCAGCGGATCGCGATCGCGCGGGCGCTGGCCATGCGGCCGAAGCTGGTGCTGTTCGACGAGCCGACCAGCGCCCTGGACCCGGAGCTGGTGGGCGAGGTGCTGACGGTGATGAAGGACCTGGCCGCGCGCGGGCTGACCATGGTCGTGGTGACCCACGAGATGGGATTCGCCCGCGAGGCCGCCGACAGCGTCGTGTTCCTCGACGAGGGGCAGGTGGTCGAGCGCGGTACTCCGTCCGCGGTGCTCGGTGCCCCGCGCGAACCGCGGACCCGGGAGTTCCTGGAACGGGTCCTGTGAGCGCGCAGCTGGTCGTGGTGGGTGCGGGCCCGCGCGCGACCGGACTGCTGGAGCGGCTCGGGGCCAACGCCCCGGAACTGCTGCCGGGCGAGTTGGCGGTGCACCTGGTCGATCCGCATCCGCCCGGTGCCGGGCGGGTGTGGCGGCCGGACCAGTCGCCGCTGCTGTGGATGAACTCGATGGCCGAGGACGTCACGATGTTCCTCGACTCGTCGGTGGAGTGCACCGGTCCGGTCCGGTCGGGTCCGTCGCTGGCGGAGTGGGCGCGGGAGGCCGACGCCGACGCGCTGCCGGAGGCCGTCGCCGGGCGGGTCCGGAAGCTGGAGGGCCGCGCGTTCGCCGACCGGCAGGTGCAAAGCGCTTACCTGTCCTGGGTTTTCGACCGGGCGGTGGCCTCGCTGCCGGACCGGATCGCGGTCCACGTCCACCGGGCGGAGGCGACCTGCGTCGAGGACCTCCCCGACGGCAGGCAGTGCGTCCGGCTGGACGACGGATCGGACCTCGTCGCCGACGTCGTCGTCCTCGCGCTGGGACACCTGGACGCAGAACCGGCCGGAGAGCACGCGCGGCTGCGGGACTTCGCCCGGCGGCACGGGCTGTTCTACCTCCCGCCGGAGTACTCGGCCGACGCCGACCTCACTGCGGTGGCGCCTGAGCAGGACGTGATCGTGCGCGGGTTCGGCCTCGCGTTCGTCGACCTGATGGTCCTGCTCACCGAAGGCCGGGGAGGCCGCTACCACCGCGACCGGGAGGGTGCGCTGCGCTACGAGCCGTCCGGGGCCGAGCCGCGGATCCACGTCGGATCCCGCCGGGGTGTGCCCTACCGGTCGAAGATCGGGTACGGCCTGATCGGGCAACGCCCGCGGTATCCGGTGTTCTTCGGCCCCGAGCAGATCGACCGGCTGCCGAGCGGAGCGGACTTCCGGCGCGACGTCTGGCCGCTGATCGCCAAGGAGCTGGGCTGGGGCCACTACCACGAGCTGTTCACCGCGCACCCGGACCGGGTCGCCATGGACTGGGCGGAGTTCGCCGCCCGGTACGCGGAGCTCGGGTGGCACGAGGTGGGGCCGCTGGTCGCGGAGGCGGTGCCGAAGCAGGCGGACCGGCTGGACATCGAGCGGCTGGACCGCCCGCTGCGGGGGATCGGCTTCGACGATCCGGACCGGTTCCAGGAGGCGATCCGGGAGCACGTCACCGACGACCTGGCCCGTCGCGGAAATGCCGACCACAGCGCGGATCTCGGGGTCTTCCTCGCCCTGCTGTCGGTCTACGGGCAGCTGCCCCGGGCGTTCGCCCGGCTCGACGCCCGCTCTCACGTCGCCGATCTCGACGGCTGGTTCTACGGGTTCTTCAACTACTTCGCCAGCGGGCCCCCGGGGCCTCGGCTGGAAGAACTGCTGGCGTTGTCCCGTGCCGGGGTGGTGTCGTTCCTCGGGGCGGACATGTGGGTGGAGGCCGACGGCGGTGAGTTCAGGGCCGGGAGCGCGAGCACACCGCGGGTCGTCTCCGCGCGGGCGCTGATCGAGGCGAAGCTGCCGGGGCCCAGCGTGCGCGGGAGCCGGAACCGGCTGCTGCGCGGGCTGCACGAGAGGGGCGCGGTGGCGGAGGAAGTCCTCGCGGAAGGGGATTTCCGGCACGCCACCGGCCGGGTGCTGGTCGCTCCGGAGTCGGGGCGGATCATCGACGGTGGCGGCGAGGAACATCCGCGCCGGTACGCCCTCGGAGCTTTCACGAGCGGGCGGGCGTTGGCAGCCTTCGCCCGGCCGAAGACGAATGCCCCGGCCTTCCGGGAGAACGACGCCGTCGCCCGCCGGATCCTGGTGCAGCTCGGGGAGTTCTGAAAAGCAACGCGGCCCTCGGGCGTCTCCGCGAAGACGCCCGAGGCGAGTCCGGCAAGCCCGCTCAGCGGACTGCGGCTACCTGCGCGTCGTATCTGCGATCGACGAAGTCCTCGAACCGGAACCGGCCCGGCAGCACGCCGGCCTCGCGCAACGCATCGGCCAGCTTCTGCTCGGAGTCGACCAGTTCGGGCGACAACGCCACCGGCAGCTGGTTCTTGCGGTCGGCCGCCCTGCGGGTGACCTCCGGCGGCAGGCCGGTCTCGGCCGTCCAGAACTCCGCTCGCCGGTCGGGGTGCTGGTCGTTGAAGACCTGCGCCCGGGCCAGCCTGGTCACGAAGTCGGCGATCGCGGCGTTGCGGCCCGGGTCGGCCAGCGATTTCCGGCTCGCCACCTGGAATCCGTAGCCGTTGGCAGTCCCCTCGCCGGTGGCCAGGACGCGGGCGCCTGCCTCCAGCTCGGCCTGTGCCGTGTAGGGGTCCCACACCGCCCACGCGTCGATCTGCTTCTGGGTGAACGCCGAGTACGCCTCCGACGGTTGCAGGTAGGACAGGCGCACGTCCTGCAGCGACAGACCCGCGCGGCGCAGGGTGTAGAGCACCTGGCCGTGCGCCGAACTTCCCTTGGCGACACCGATCGTCCTGCCCCGCAGGTCGGACAGGGTGCGCAGCGGAGAGTCCGGTGGCACCAGGATCGCCTCGCCCGCCGGGTCGGCCTTGCTGGCCGAGACGATGGAGATCTGCGCGCCGGCCGCCGCCGCGAACAGCGGCGGGGTGTTGCCGACGCTGCCCACGTCGACCGCCCCGGCCGACACCGCCTCCAGCATCGGCGGCCCGGACGTGAACGTCGACCACTCGATCCGGTAAGGCACGTCGCCGAGCAGACCTGCCGCCGTGAGCAGGGACTTCGCCCCGCCCTTCTGGTCTCCGACCTTCAGCACCACCGCGGACAGCTCGGCCGGGCCCACCGGCGGCGGGACCGGTGCCCGCCGCGGCGCGGTCGTGGCGCTGCCGCACGCCGTCGCCAGGGCCAGGACCAGCAGGGCCGAGATCGTCCGCAGCACGTCACGCCGCGCCATCGTCCACCACTCCCAGATCGCGCAGGATCCGGCCGCGCAGCGCGGCCAGCTGACCGTGGTCCCGCGGGCGTTCGCCCGCCGGGACGTGTTCGCCGGTGATCCGGCCGTCCGAGAGCACCAGCACCCGGTCCGCCAGCGCCAGCGCCTCGTCGATGTCGTGGGTCACCAGCAGCACGGTCGGGCGGTGCTGCCGCCACAGGCGTCCGACCAGCCCGTGCATGGACACCCGGGTCAGCGCGTCCAGCGCGCCGAAGGGCTCGTCGAGCAGCAGCAGGGCCGGTTCCCGCACCAGGGCGCGGGCCAGCGACACCCGCTGCGCCTCACCGCCGGACAGGGTCAGCGGCCAGGCGTCCTCGCGGTCGCCGAGCCCGACCTCGGCCAGCGCCCGCCGGGCGGTCTCGCGCCGGTCCGCGCCGCGCAGCCCGAGCCAGACGTTCTCGCCGACGGTCCGCCACGGCAGCAGCCGGGGCTCCTGGAACGCCACCGAAACGCCGTCGGGGACGTCGAGCTCGCCGGTGGCCTCGCGGTCCAGGCCTGCGAGGATGCGCAGCAGCGTCGACTTCCCGGAACCGCTGCGGCCGAGCAGGGCGACGAACTCGCCCGGCCCGAAGCGCAGGTCCAGCCCGTCGAGCACCCGGCGTCCGCCGAAGCCGCGGACCAGCCCGCGCACGGTCACCGCACTGCCGTGCCGACCCGCCATCGCAGGGCCCTCCTCTCCGCCAGCCGGACCAGGGCGTCGGTGATCAGCCCCAGCGCGGCGTAGATGACCAGGCCCACCACGATGATGTCCGTGCGCAGGAACTCCCTGGCGTTGTTGATCATGTATCCGATCCCGGCGTCGGCGTTGACCTGCTCGCCGATGATCAGCGACAGCCACGCGATCCCGAGCCCCTGCCGCAGGCCGATGAGCAGGCCGGGCAGCGTCGCGGGCAGCACCACGTGCCGGACCCGCTGCGTGCGGGTGAAGCCCAGCACCGAAGCGGCCTCCAGCAGCTTGGGGTCGACCCCGCGGATCGCGCCGTGCACGTTGAGGTAGAGCGGGAACGTCACGCCGAGCGCGACGAGGGCGATCTTGGGCGCCTCGCCGATGCCGAACCAGAGGATGAACAGCGGTACCAGGCCGAGGTGCGGCAGCGTCCGCAGCATCTGCACCGGCGGGTCGAGCAGGGCGTCGCCCCAGCGCAGCAGTCCGGCGACGAGACCGGCCGCGACGCCCAGCGAGACGCCGATGACCAGGCCGGCCGCGACCCGGCTCAGCGACACCAGCAGGTTCGGCCCGAGCTCCCCGGTGACCGCCAGTTCCCAGCCGGAGCGCAGGATCACGTCCGGAGCGGCGAGCTTGTCGGGCGGCAGCAGCCCTGTTCCGCTGGCGATCTGCCACACCACCAGAAGAGCCACCGGGCTGATCCACCGGCGCAGGTTCGGGCGGCGTCTTCGCCGCGGCGGGGATTCGGTTTCCGGTGCCGCCCGGGCGGAGATCTCGGGTGGCGCGGTGGACGCGGTCATGGGGACCTCCAGTGCGCGAGGGCCTGCCGCGCGGCGGTGCGCGAGGACGGCAGGTGCGGCGGGGACAGGTGCCGGGTCAGCGGCAGAGGGCGCTGGCCTGGCGGTGCAGGTCGACGTGCCTGCGCTGGAAGAACGTGTTCCGCGCGCTCATGACCAGCATGTTTGCAACGCCAGGTGGAGGTGTCAACGACTCCCACCCAGTGATCGCGTCCACAGTGGAGTGTCGTGGTTCCCACAGGGTGGGCGGCTTTGACGGTTCTGTGTCCTCCTGGTTGCATCGGGATCATGACCACGGGAGTGAGGCTTGTGCAGCGCGCGCACGTCGACCTGTTGCGGGTCGCGTCGGCCGCTTGTTGACCTGCCGGTCCGAGCTGTCCACTCCCCAGTTCCAGACGTCCCGCCGGTGAGTTCCCGGTCGCGGGAGCTCCCATCACGCCGTCGGCCGGCGCAGCCACCCGCCATGCGGGGGAGGACGTCGGCCGCACCCCCGATTCAGCGTGAAATTCCGGAAAACAGACGTGAAACCCGCGCCGGTGGCGGCGCGGAGAACGGAGAACCCGTCATGAGCGCGGATTCCGCGGCCGATTCGTGGGACATCGGCCCCGCACCTACGCAGGACACCGCGGTGCTCGAAGTCGTGGCCAGGGTCGTGGTGCACCGCGACTCGCTCGACCAGGTCGGCGCCTACGTGGCGCGCGAACTGCGAGCGCTGGCCGAGCAGCCGAGCAACCCGCGGGTGCGGATCCAGTGGGACGGCGACACCGCCCCCGAACCCGACAACGTCCGGCAGCTGCCGCGCCCGGCCGAGAACGCGCGGCTGCGCATCCTCGTCGCGCCCCGGGTCGTGCTCCTCGACGGCAACCCCGTCCAGCTGACCCGGCTGGAGTTCGACCTGTTCCTGTTCCTGTGCGAGAACCCGGGATGGGTGCACCGGCGCCAGCCGCTGCTGCGTGAGGTGTGGGGCATCGACGCGGCGGTGAGCACCCGGACCGTCGACGTCCACGTGCGCAGGCTGCGCAACAAGTTCGGCCCGGAACTGGACTTCATCACCACGATCCGCGGTGTGGGGTACCGGTTCGACGGCGCCGACCACGTGGCGATCGACTACGGCCGGGCCTGATCCGTCAGGGGTCCGCCAGCTCACCGCCCGCGCTGACGAAGACGCGTTCGGGGTGCGGGTGGCTGAGGAAGTCGTGGTGCGAGATGTCCCAGCCGTAGGCGCCGGCGTGGCTGAACAGCAGCACGTCACCCGCGCGCACCCGCTCGACCGGCACGTTGCGGGCCAGCACGTCCTTGGGAGTGCACAACTCCCCGGTCACGGTCACCGGTCGGCCCGCGTGCTCCGGTCGTGCGTGGGGCAGCGGCCAGCCGTCGACTTCGACGACGGTGAAGGGGTGGTTGTGCTGCCATGACGAGGGAAGCCGGAAGTGGTGCGTCCCCCCGCGCAAGATCGCGTAGTGCTCGCCGTGGTTGGTCTTCACGTCGAGGACCTCGGCCGCGTAGTAGCCGCAGAACGCGGTCAGGTACCGGCCGCACTCGAAGGCGATCTCCCGCCAGTGCGCGGGGAACGACTCCACCAGGGCGGCGAGTCCGTCGGCGAATCCAGGCCAGTCGAACTGGGCGTCGAGGTCGGCGTAGTTGACCCCGACACCGCCGCCGACGTTGAGCACCTCGCAGGACAGGCCGAACTCGTGCTCCCACCCGGTCACCTTCCGCCGGTACAGGTCCAGCAGGTCGAGGTGCGCTTGGGCGGACAGGTTGTTCGACAGCGAGTGCAGGTGGAACCCGGTCAGCCGGATCGCGGGCAGCTCGCGGGCGAGCGCGACGGCCGCGGGCAGGCCGGCCTCGGAGATGCCGAACTGCGTCGGGCGTCCCGCCATCGCCAGCGTCGCGGTCGGGAACGGGCCCTCCAGGTTCACCCGCAGCAGCACCTCCGCGGTCCGCCCCGAGCGCCGGGCGGCCTCGGAGATCCGGGCCAGGTCCAGCTCGCTCTCGGCGTGGAACCGGGTCACGCCCTGCGCCAGCGCGCCGCTGATCGCCTGCGGAGACTTGGCGGGGCCGCCCAGCGCGATCACGGCGTCCGGCGCGACCGCGCGGACCTTGTCGACCTCACCGCCGGACGCGGCGTCGAATCCCGCGACGACCGGCGCAAGCGCGCGCAGCACGGGAGCCGCGCTGTTGGCCTTCATCGCGTAGAACATCCGGCAGCGCTCGGGCAGCGAAGCCACCACTCGGCGGACGTGCTCGGTGAGCGCGTCGAGATCGTAGGCGAACAGGCACACGGGCTCGTCGCCCGCGCGGTCGAGGACCAGTTTGGTGACGGTGTCGCCGGACATGCTTCCTCCGCTCAACGGGCGTGGTTTTCGAGGTGGCTGCGCAGGGCGCGTGCGGCCAGCCCGCGTTCCTCGCCGAGGACGAACGCGCGCACCCCGGCCGCCCGCCATTCCTCGTGGTCCTCGGGAGTCCGGGGCAGCGCGCAGTAGGGGACGTCGTGTTCGGCGCACGTGCGCTGCACCTTGTGCAACGCGTCGCGGACCAGCGGATGCCGGGTCTGCCAGGCGACGCCGTAGGACTGCGACAGATCGGCCGCGCCTTCGACGACCAGGTCCACCCCGCCGCCTGCGAGGATGTCCGGCAGCGCCTCGACTCCTTCGGCGTCCTCGATCATCGGGATGACCATGATCTCGGCGTTGGCCATCGCCAGGTACTCGCGCAGCTCGATCCGGCCGAACCCCGGCACCCGCCCGCCGTTGAGGCTGCGCATGCCCTCCGGCGCGTACCGCGCGGCCGCAAGCGCCGCGTCGACGTCCGCCCGGGAGCGGACGTGCGGGACGACGACGCCCATCGCGCCCGCGTCCAGCGCGCGCAGGATCGCACCGGGATCGCCTTCGGGCACGCGGACGAACGGCGTGAGGTCGACCGCCTCGGCCGCGCGGATCAGGTTTTCGAGCTCCTGCGGGCTGACCAGGGTGTGTTCGGTGTCGAGGATGGTGAAGTCGTAGCCGGCGCAACCGATCATCTCGACCAGGGCGGGAGCCGGGATCGAGCAGAACAGGCCGTAGACCTCGTTCCCGGCGCGCAGCTCGGCGCGCACGGCGTTGGGGCGCAGCACTCAGTCCTCCTTCGCGTCGGCCAGCGGGTTCGGCTTGACGTGCAACCGCAGTTCGGTGTCGGGCAGCAGCCGCCGGGTGGTCAGCTTCTCGATGCCGATGCCCGGCTTGAACACGTCGAACTCCGCGAAGCGCTGCTCCAGCTCGGGGAAGCGCCGCTGGTAGTCGTGGACGGTCCGGCGGGCGATCGACCAGAACTCGCGCTCGTCGAAGCCGTAGGAGTCGGCCAGGAACAGCGACAGCTCGCCGAGGTTGATGAACAGCAGCGCGTCGAGCAGGTAGTCGACCACCAGGTCCAGGTCGTCGGTCTCGACGAAGGAGTTGCGGTTGACGTGGTGCGCCGGGGTTCCGGCCAACTCCGGGCACAGCTCCGGCCGGGCCAGCCGCGCGCGGCTGAACCGGACGCCGTCGTGGAAGTCCCTGAGCGCCAGGCGGGCCGGCCTGCCGCCGACGTGGATCAGCGCCATGTTCTGCGCGTGCGACTCCAGCGCCACCCCATGTCCCTGCAACAGGTGGACCAGCGGCGGCAGGGTCACCGAGAGCAGGTCCCGCACCCACTGCTCGACCCCGTGGGCACGAACCCAGGGATCGATCAGGGGAGTGCCGTCGAGCTCCCGCGAGATCAGCCCGTTGAAGGGAACCGCCCGCTCCTCGGCCGACAGGCGGGGTTTGAGGTTGTCGCGCCAGATGCAGGCCAGCGCGCCGTAGGACTCGGGCCCGGACTCCTCGCGCGGCTCCACCGACGTCGCCGCGACCTCGCCGAGCACCACGAGCCGGTGCGTGTCGTTCAGGTACGGGTCGCCTGCGACGATCCGCTTGAGCCAGTCCGAGATCCGCGGCGCGTTGGCGACGGTGTGCGGTGCGAGGACCCGGCTGGTCGAGGTGTTGACGATCGACAGCGACAGCTTCAGGTACGCGCGGTCGGAGTCCACGTAGGACAGGGTGCGGATGGACTGCTGCGGTCGCAGCGGCGCCGCGTCCTCGCCGAGGACGATGAGCTCACCCGACCTGAGTTCGTCGGCCATCACCTCGGACAGGACTTCCCGCCATTGCCAGGGATGCACCGGCACCAGCGCGTAGTCCTCGGGCGCGTGTCCGTGCTGCCGGATCACCTGCTGGAACGCCTCCACCGGCCCCGGCCCGAGCTGGTCGGCGACGAACGAGGCGGGCAGCGACTCCGACGTGGAGACCGTCGCGATGCCGTGGTGCGCGGCGAGCCACAGAACGCGCAGCGGACGCGCGAACTCCGGGCCCCAGCGCAGGTTGTCCTCGAAGTCGAAGCCCAGCCGCGACTTGTAGGCCGGGTGGTAGGGATGGCCGTCGGTGATCAGGCACTCCAGCGCGTCGAAGTCGGCCCCGGCCAGCACGTCCGCCCGCTGGAACCGCGCGTGCTGGGCCATCGCGTCCTTGATCAGAGTGGCTTCCAGTTCCCGCGCGAACCCGGTCAGCCGGTCGTCGGCGCCGAGTTGCTCCCGCAGGTCGAAGACGAAGTGGCGCAGCGAGTCGGCTTCGGCGGTGACACCACCGACCGTGCGGGACACCGGTTCGGGGCCGAGGCGGACGCGCTCGAACCCGTAGCGCCGGGCGGCCGTGAACTCGTAGGTCACCGCCCGGCCATGCGCGTCGGTGCCGGTGAGCACGTGGTGGTCTCCGGACACCCGCGGTTCGAGGACTTCCTCGTAGAGCAGGGATTCCAGCAGCTGGCGGAACACGCGGCGGCGCACCAGCGCGAACCTGGGGTGCCGCAGCGCATCCTGGACCGTGGTCACGGGGTCTCCTCGCGCATCGGGTTCGGGATCGTCAGGTACACCGGTGTTTCGCCGCGTTCGGCGAACCGGCTGATCAGGTTGGCCTTGGCCGGGAGGTCCGGTGCGGCCAGCAGGTCGCACACGTAGCGGTCGGGCAGCGCGTCCCGGAGGACGGCGGCGACCACGCCCCACAGCGCGCTCTCGTCGGCCTCGCCATGCCTGCCGAGGACGTGGACGAGGTGGCCCAGGTGGTTGGTCACGACGTAGTACTTGAAGCGCATCCAGGCTTCGGCGTCGTCGTACAGCGCGGGGCTGGCCGCGCCGACCAGGTCGACCATCCCGTTGCGGCACAGCCGTTCGCGGCTCGCGACGGTGCCTTCCATGTCGCGGACGTAGAACCTGGTGGGCCAGCCGTTCTCCAGGTGCACCAACGAGTTCTGCACGTGCGCTTCCAGGCTCAGCCCGTCCTGCCGCCACAGCGCGAGCACGGGGAGCAGGGAGACCGACAGGTAGCGGCGCAGCCATTCCGCGACGCCGGCGGCGGTCAGGCGCCCCACCGCGGTCCGGACGTGGCCGACCAGGCCGGGCCCGGCTCCCGGCCGGTCCTCCAGCAGACCGGCCACGACCTGGGGCGCGGCCTGCCCGGTGTGGAACGGGTTCTCCCGGTACAGCACCGCGATGTCGGCCGCCAGCTCCGGGTGGTCGATGGTGCGGAAACCGGTCTCCAGCAGGACTTCGAAGCCTTCGTGGATCCAGTTCCGGCGCAGTTCGGCCACGAGCCGGGAGGCGTCGGCCGCGCGGCGGAGGTGTTCGACGGGGTTGTTGCGGACGAAGTTGGTGATCCGCACGTGCAGCGGGAGCTTCCACGCGGTCTCGAAGCCGGGGTCGCAGACCGTGCGCACCGACGACGTCGGGTAGACCGTCCGCCCGCCCGGCCCGAGCGGGACCAGGGAGCCCGCCTCGATCAGCTCCTGGACCGCCGGCTGCCGCGACAGGTACGACGCCTGCCACGGATGCACCGGCAGGACCGCGAACCCGTCGTGGCCGGGCACGTCGTCCGGAGTCCACTCGCCCGGCGCGACCCGCTGTTCGACGAGCAGATCGGGCGCGACCGCGAGGTGGTGCAGCACGAACGACGCCCCGAGCTCCGGCGCGTAGGCGGTGAGGTCGTCATCGCTGAAACCCTCGGCGCTCTTGGGCGTGGGGTGGAACGGATGCCCGGTGAGCAGCGAGTGCTCGGCGTACCGGGTCAGGTCCCGAGGTGCGGACGGGCAGGGCTCGGGCACGTGCTCCAGGTAGCGCGTGGTGCGCCGGACGCTGTTGTCGATCTGCTCGGCGAGCCGCTGCCGCCGCGGTGACGCCTCGTCGGTGGAGTCGAGTTCCGCGAGCAGGGCGGCGACGAGTTCCCGATGCCCGCACGGGGTGGCCGTTCCGCCTTCGCAGAGCCAGAGCTCGTCGCAGTAGTCGTGGTGCCCGGTCACCGACCAGTAGGTCAGCTCGCCGGTCAGCGCGCGGCCGGTCGCGGGCAGGTCGATGCGGAACCGGTCCCCTTCGACCCTGGGATCACCGACGCCGGTCTCGCGGAGGTAGGCGTTGAGCAGCCGCCGGTCCGCGACGCGTTCGGCGGCCGGTTTCGGGGCCCCTGATCCGGTGGCCGCTGATCCGGTGGCGGCTGACCGGGGAGCTGTCGATCCCGGAGCTGTCGATCCGGGGGATGGGGCGAGGACTTCCTTCAACGTGTCGCACCAGCCTTGGGCAAGTCGGGGACGGGGACGGGATGCCGGACCGGGCTCAGCGCCACGGCCGCGGCCGACAGCACGAACAGCCCGCCGATCGCGGCGAACGTTCCGGCGGGCGGGAACAGCAGGACCGCGGCGGCACCCAGCGGGGGACCGACCACCTGGCCCAGTTCCAGCGCGCTGGTGGCCACTCCGATGCACGCGCCGCGCATGTTCTCGGGCACGGCAAGGCACACCACCTGCAACACGGAGGGCAGGACCGCGGCGCAGCAGAACCCCTGGACCAGCCGCAGTGGCAGCAACAGCTCCGGATCGGCCGGAACTCCCTGCAACGCCACCGCCACCGCGCACCCGGTGACCGCCGCGACCAGGCTCCGCCGGGGCGGCCCGAGGTCGTTGCGGCGGCCCCACCACGGCCCGCCGAACAGCGCGGCGGCCCAGGTCGCCGACTGGAGGATGCCGACCCACAGCGTGCCGTCGGCGACCGAGCCCGCGGTCCGCGCGACCTGCGGGGCGAAGCCGACGACAAGCGCGTACACCCCGGTCTGGGCAGCGAGTCCGGCGAACAGGTAGTACGCGCTCCGGCCGCGCAGCAGGAACGGGAGAACTCCGGTCAGCGGCGCGGGTTCGCCCGCCGACGCGCAGCGGGGCGGTTCGCGCAGCAGCGCCATCGCGAGCACGGCGGCGGTCGCGGTCAGCGCGGACACGACGGCCAGCAGCGCGGTGAAGCCGAAGCTGTCGGCGAGCAGGCTGCCCAGCAGCGGGCCCGCCAGCGATCCGGCGGCGGTCGCTCCGTGCAGGGTGCCCAGCGCGCTGCCCCGGCGACCGGGTTCGGCCGTCGCGCTGGCGAACGCGGCCGTCGCCGACACCACCCCGCCGCAGGCGCCCTGGAACACCCGGCAGAGCAGGAACTGCTCGGGCGTTTCGGCCAGGCACATCAGGGCCAGCGCCACCGCCAGCCCGGCCTGCGCGCGCACCACCATCGCCTTGCGCCCGTAGCGGTCACCGATCCAGCCCCACAGCGGTCCGGTCAGCATCTGGGCCACCGCCGGGGCGGCCAGCGTGACCGCGGTCCAGGTCGGGACCTGCATCTTCGGGGTGCCCAGCTCGGCCAGGTAGAAGGGAAGCAGCGGCACGAACACGGTGAGCCCGCCGGTGGTGGCGAACTGACCCATCCACAGCACGCCGAACGCGCGCCGGGAACTCACACGCGCCCCAGCGGGTTGGGCACGCGCCCGGTTCCGGCGGGCATACTCACCCCGGCCCCGCGCGTGCCGCGCAGCAGCGGGCCGAGGACCAGGCGGCACGGCCAGGTCGGCGACCGCAGCACCTCGCGCTGGACCAGGTCGGTGACGTGTTCCGGCAGGTCGAGCCGTTCGAGCGCGCCGATGACGGCCCCGCGGAGCCGTTGCCAGAAGACGTGCTCCCCGAACCCGAGGTGGCGTCCGAGCGCATCGGCGATGCCGAACAGGTTGACCTGGAAACCCAGGGTTTGCAGGTAGGACAACAGGTCTTCGGGCTTGTCGAGCCGGAGTGACTGCCGTGCGCCGGGTTTGATCCGGTAGCCGGGCTCGGGCACCCCGGCCGCTTCCATCCACTCCGGATGCACGCGGAGCGTGTCGTGGTCGCGCAGGACGAACCGCTCGATCCGCCGCCCGCGCAGCACCACCAGCACGTTCTGGCCGTGCAGTTCCGGCAGCACCCCGTGGCGCAGGAAGCTCAGGCCCATCTCGCAGAAGGCGTCGGCCAGCGCTCCGAAGAAGTCCACATCCGCCCAAGGGAGCAGGTCCCAGCAGTCCGCCGCGAGAGCGGCCATCGGGAGCACCACGGCTTCGGGATCGTCGAGCAGCCCGGGCGGATAGGTCCGCACCTGCGCGGTGAGCTGGCCGGGGCGGTCGTCGAACTCGTCGGCACCGGACGGGTGCCGCCACCCGGACCAGGCGGTCTCGTCGCAGACGAGCACCCGCCTGCCCAGCACCGGATCGCGTTCGGCGAGGGCGCGCATCGTGGCCTCCGCGCGCTGCCCGTTGTCCAGGTAGCGCGGTGGCAACAGGCGCATCGCGCCCAATGTGGACACTCCAAGCGGGAGCTTGACGTGCCGAGCGCTCTCCGGCGAGGTCGTCAGCGTCCGCAACGACGCAGTCGGGTGAAAGCGGCCGATGCCGCGCGCGACCGCGACGACGGCTCCGGACGCGAACTCGTCGGCGTACGCCTCCGGCAGCACCCGTTCGAACTGCCACGGATGCACCGGCAACGGCTGGAAATCCTCGCCGGCACCGGCGGCGCGCATCGCCCGCGCGAGTTGTTCCCGTTCAGCCGGTCCGAGCAGGAGTTCGTGCAGCGAGCCGGAGGTTTCGGCGGCGCCGAGCCGGAGGTGGTCCCGCCGGACCGCGACCCAGTCCAGCGCGACCGGTTCCCGCCGCATCGGCCCGTAGACGTCCAGCTCGGCCGCGGTCCAGCCCGCCGCTGCTCGCGCGGTCGGGTGGAACGGCCGCCCGCGAGTGGCGGAAAGCAGTTCCCCAGCGAGGATTCCGCCGGGACGCGGTCGGAGGTCCCGGTGGCCGCGGGCATCCAGGGTGACCGCGGTGTGCTCGACCGCGCTGCGCAGGTCCGCGACGACGTGCGAGGCGTCCGGTTCCAGCAGCGCCAGCAGCTCGTGCGGGGCCAGCTCGCGCCACTGGTCGTCCCAGCGGTGCCAGACCGGTCCCCGGGAGAGCCGGTAGGGCTGGAGGACGGCCGGGCGTCCCCGGAAGCACGCCCACCCGGACCGGAGCCCGAGCCGGAGCCAGCGCTCGCCGGGGGCCAGCGGCCCGGCTGGAGTGGTGAGTTCGGCGACCGCGTCGGGGTTCTCCTGCACCAGGGAGTCGACGAGGTCGCGCATGACGAGTTCGGCCGGTGCCGTGCCGGTGTTCCGCATGTCGGCTCCGATCAGCGCCGGCGCCCGGCGTACCAGTCCTCGTCGTAGACGAGGTCGAGGTAGCGGTCTCCGCGGTCGGGGAACAGCGTCACGATCCGGACCGGGCGGTCCAGCCGGGGCAGCGTCTTCCGGATCGCCGCGATCACCGAGCCGGTCGAGCCGCCGCCGAAGATGCCCTCGGCGCTCAGCAGCGCGCGGCAGCCGGTGGCCGACTCCAGGTCGTCGACGTGCACGACCTCGTCGATCTCGTCGCGGTTGAGCAGTTCGGGCACCCGGCTGGAACCGATCCCGGGGATGTCGCGCGGCCCCGGCGGCGTGCCGAAGATCACCGAGCCGACCGCGTCGACGGCGATCACCCGCATCTGGGGAAAGCGCTCGCGCATCCGCCGGGAGCAGCCGAGGATGCTGCCGCTGGTGCTCACCGCGGCCACGAAGTAGTCCGGCGCGCGGTCGAGCCCGTCGGCGATCTCGGCTCCGGTGCCGTGGTAGTAGGACTGCCAGTTGCGCTCGTTGGCGTACTGGTTGATCCAGATGCTGCCGGGCAGGCTGTCCCGCAGTTCCCGCACCCGCCGGATCCGGGTGTGCAGGTAGCCGCCGCCCTCGTCGGGCTCGGAGACGACGTCGACGTTCGCACCGAGCCGCTCCAGGATCCGCAGGTTGGCAGAGGTCGCCTTCGGGTCCACCACGCAGGTGAACTCCAGGCCGTGCAGCCGCGCGGCGGTCGCCAGCGCGATGCCGAAGTTGCCGGAACTGCTCTCGATCAGGTGCGCTCCGGTGGTGATGCTTCCGTCGGCCAGTCCCTGCTCGATCACGTAGCGAGCGGGGCGGTCCTTCATGCTGCCGCCCGGGTTCATCAGCTCCAGCTTCGCGATCACCTCGACGCCGGGTTCGGGGAACAACCGGTTGAGCGCGACCATCGGGGTGTTGCCGATGCAGTCGAAGATCGAGGAGTGCACGGACTCGACGACGGTCTTGGCAGTGGTCACCAGGACATCCCTCGTTCGTGCGGCGGGAGTCGCTCGGATGCGCTCCCTCGGCCGAGCAGTGAGGCTAGGCTAACCTGATCGCGTTCGGCAAGGGTCGTGGCGCAGCGCACAATCACCGGGACGGACGCATCGACCTCCCCGAAACGCCCAATCCCACTTCGAACGTGCGGTGGGTACCGCTGTTCAGGTGGTCGAGCCCGAGGGAGTCGTCCGCTTCCGGAGCAGGAGCACCGCCAGCGGTGGGAGCAGCGCGCACTGCGCCGCCACCGCGAGCCAGAAGAGTCCACTGTGGCCGAGTCCGGAGGCGATGCCGTAGAGCTGGCCGCCGATCGCGGCGCTGGCGAACGCGCCGATCCCGGAAGCCAGCCGTTGCTGCCCGAACACGACGGCCGGGCTGCGCGGAGACCGGGCGAGCGCTTCCAGGTCGTTCTTGAGGAACAGCACGACTTCGCCCAGGCTGATCAGCAACGCACCGGCCGGGATCGCGAACGGGTCCCCGATGGCGATGGTGCACATGCCCGCCGCCATCGCGGCGAACCCGAGCACCATCGCGCGCCGGTAGGAGATCCGGGCGATCCGCGCCGACAGCAGCGGCTGGAAGACGACGACCGACAGCGAGTAGCCCGCGAGCACGGCGCCGTAGAGCACCGCGGGCATCCGCGCCAGTGCGAAAACGGCCAGGAAGTGCTGGAAGAACATGAACAGGTACACGCTCAGCGCGGTCACCGCGAACGGCAGGACCGGCAGGCCGGACAGGACGTGCCTGGGGTGCGGCTCCGGCCGCCCGGTCTCGGGCGGCAGCAGGGCGTGCCCGATGGTCAGCGCCGCGAACAGGCCGGTCACGGCCGTGAACAGGGCGGCGGAGGCGTCCAGGACTAACGGCCCGGCGGCCAGCGGACCGAGCGCGACACCGGCGTTGATCGCGGCGTTCCCGGTCGACAGCAGCAGCGGTCGCCGCTGTTCGTCGATCCCGTCCACCAGGTACGCCTTGTTCGCAGGCAGGTACAGCGCCGCCCCGCAACAGGTCAGGACCAGCGCGACGACCGCCAGCCACGGCCAGCGCAGCCCGGGGACGAACAGCGCGAACCCGGCGCTGCGCACCGCCAGCGCGAGCACCATGGTGTTGCGCAGGCCGATCCGCTCGGCCACCACCGCGCCCACGACCCCGCCGGAGAACTGGACCAGCGAGGCGACGGCGAGCACGAAGCCGACCGCCCCGAGGCCCATCTCGAACCGCTCGTGCAGCAGGACCGACATGAACGGCAGAACCGCGAAACTGCCCAGCGGGATGAGGAAGGAACCGGCGAGCAGGAACAGCTGCGGCCCGCTGAACCGCCTCACCCGATGACCGGGCGCACGCTGCCCGCCGCCGCCAGCGCGCGGTGCGACGCGAGTTCGGCCGTCGCGCCCTCGGCGAGCACGATGCCGGTGCACCCGCGCTGGTCGTGCAGGTGGGCGATCGCGCTGCCGGTGGCCGAAGTCGGGTACCACTCGGGGGAGCCGGGGTGGTCGGCCAGCCCGTCCAGCCCGGTCCAGCCGGTGAGGGTTCCGGTCCGGTCGGCGTACACCAGGGCGAACGCGACGGCGGGGCCGGCCGGGGCAGGCGCGTCCAGCAGTGCCGGGCGCGAGCCCAGGGCCATCTCGACCAGCGCGCGGTAGACGTTGGTGCCGAGCGACCGGCAAAGCGCCTCGCCGACGAGCGCCCCGCCGATCCGGGGGTTGATCTCGACCAGCTCCGGGCCTTCGGCGGTCAGCACGAACTCGACGTGGGCGAACCCGCCATCGTGCCCGGCCGCCGCCAGCACCCGGCCCGCCCAGTCCTCGATCCGGGACTCGTCCAGCGCGACCGGGAAGGACGCCGCCAGCTCCCGGAAGTCCGGTTCCGGCGAAACCTGCCTGCTCAGCACGCCCAGCAGCCGGGTCTTGCCCTCCCAGCTCACGGTTTCGGCGCTGTAGACCGGGCCCGCCAGGAACGGTTCGGCGAGCAGGCTTCCCCGCAGGTCCGCCGCTCGCGCGGCTTCCAGGGCCGAACCGAGCTGGTCCTCGTCGCGGGCCAGCCAGACGTTGCGCGACGAGGTGCCCGCGGAATCCTTGAGGATGACCGGAAATCCGACTTCACGCCGGATTTCCTCCACAGTGGACGCTTCGATCGCGCGCCCGCGCGACAGGCCGTGGTCGTGGAGCAGCGCGCGCACGCGGCGCTTGTCCCGCAGCACCCGGACCGCGTCCGGGTCCGGCCCCGGAAGCCCGAGGCGGTGGGCCAGATCGGCTCCCGGCAGGCACCACGTGTCCGTCGAGTTGATCAGGCCCCGCAGGTCGCCGATCGAGCCGAGCGCCCGGTGCGCGGCTTCGCGGTCCTGGGTGTCGACGTCGACGACCTCCAGTGCGTCCGGTGGCAGGTTCGCCAGTTCGTGCCGGTAGATCGCCCGGTCCCCGGTGAGCAGGCACAGCCGTTCACCGGCGTCGGCGGCGGCCTCGACCAGGCGGCTCAGGCCGAAGATCTGGAACTCCAACGCCGCGATCGTCACGACTGGCCGCCTTTCCACGCCTGGCCGTCTTTCCCAGCAGTCGAATAGGGTTGCCGCTGCCATTCCATCGCCGACCACGGCGGCGCGAGGTCGTGCAGCGAGGTGATCTCCTTCGGCCGCAGCCCGTCCGGCCGCAGCGCCTCGTGGTGGCGGGCGAAAACCCGCTCCGCATAACGATGTCCGGTGTCGGCGCCGATGAGCAGGTGGGTGCGGTGCGGGTTCGCGGCGGCCTCCCGGCCCGCGACCAGGTAGGTGGCGCCGGTCGACAGCCCAGCGAACACGGCGTGGTCGCGCATCAGGCCGACCGCGCCCGCCATCGCGTGCCGGAAGTCCACCCAGTGCATCGCGTCGTAGAGCTCGTGGCGGACGTTGCCGAAGTGGATCGAGCTGCCGATCCCGGCGATGATCGCCTCCGGATCGCTGAACCCCTCGCTGCCGAAGGTGATGCTGCCGAACGGTTGCACGCCCACCAGCCGCACCGACGGATCCCGCTGCCGCAGCGGCTCGATCAGGCCGCCGGTGGACGAACCCGTGCCGACCGAGCCCACGACCGTCAGCGGTGCGGAAGGCAGCGCCGTGCTCACCAGCTCCGCGAGCTCCCGGTAACCGAGGTAGTGGATGTCGTCGTGGTACTGGCGCATCCAGTGCAGGTCGGACCGCTCGGCCAGCAGCTCCCGGACCCGCTGGACCCGGCGTTCCTGGTCCAGCCGCAGGTCCTGGGACGGCGGCATCCGGTCCACGGTCGCGCCGAGGATCTCCAGCTGGGCGCGCATCGTGGCGTCGACGGTGGTGGAGGCGATGATGTGGCAGCGCAGCCCGTAGCGGTGGCAGGCCATCGCCAGCGCCAGCGCGTAGATCCCGCTGGAGCTGTCGACCAGCGTCTGGCCCGGTCGCACGGTGCCGCGCCGGAGCAGCTCGCGCACCGCGCCGAGCGCGGCGTAGACCTTCATCGTCTCGAACCGGGCCAGCACGAGATTGCCGTCCAGCCGGATCAGGTCCGGGGCCTTGACCGCGTCGGTGATGTGCTGGTGCACCACGGCGGTGGGAGCCAGGGTTTCGGTCATCGTCATCGCCCCACCGAACGCAGGTAGCCGCCGAGCTGTTCGGCCGCCTGCACGTTGCGCGGACCGCTCACGGCGTCGCCGTAGGACATCACGAAGTAGCGGTCGTGCACGACGGCGGGCGCGGACCGCAGCTGCGGCAGGGACTCCAGGAACGCGATCTTGTCGGCGGCGGGCTGGTCGGCGTAGTCGACGATGACGATGACCTCCGGCTGCGCCTGCACCACCGGTTCCCAGCCGACCGAACCCCAGCCCGCGTCCAGGTCCCCGAAGACGTTGCGACCGCCCGCGGCGGCGATGACGTCGTTGGGCGCGGCGTGCTTGCCGGCGGTGAAGGGCTGGTCGACGCCGGAGTCGTAGACGAAAACCCGCGCCGGGTCCTGGCCCGCGGGCCAGGTCGTGCGCAGCGCGGCGATCCGGCCCTGGAGTTCGCCCACGAGCTCGTCGGCCCGGTCGCGCACGCCGAACAGCGTGCCGAGGTTGCGCAGGTCGGTGTAGAGGGCTTCAAGCGGTGGGACGTCGGTGCCGTTCTCCCCGTAACCCCAGCACGTTTCGGTGTGCAGGTAGCTGTTGATGCCGACCTGGGAGAGCAGCGCCGGGGTGATGCCGCGTTCCTCGCTGAACCCGGAGTTCCACCCGGCCAGCACCCAGTCCGCCTGCGCGTCGATGAGGATTTCCTTGGTGATTCGGCCGGTTCCCAGCCGCGGCACCCGGCCGTAGTCGTCCCGCCACGGGGAACCGGCGATCGACGGGTCGCCCAGCGAGTTCATCACGTACCCGCGCATCCGGTCGGCCAGGCCGAGCGCGAACATCTTCTCGGTGCCGCTGACGTCGTAGGAGACCGGGCGCTGCGGGGTCGGGTAGGTGATGTCGTGACCGCAGTTGGACAGCGTGACCGGTGGCGCGGCCTGGCCGGACGGTTCGACCTTGGCGCCGCAGCCGGTGGCCAGGACAACGGCGGTCAGGATTGCGGCCAGCGAGGAGGATCTGCTCAACGGGAGGTTCCTTCCAGACGGTCGGCGGCGATGTCGAACAGCAGTTGCGGGACTCCGGTGCGCGGGTGGGTCACGATGGTGGCGTCGACCCCGAACACGTCCCGGATGACCTCCGGCACCAGCACTTCGGCTGGAGTGCCGGAGGTGACCAGAACTCCGTCGTGCAGCACCGCGATCCGGTCGCAGACCGCGGCGGCGAGGTTGAGGTCGTGAAGCGCGACCAGGACGGTCAGCTCGGTGGCGCGCAGGAAGGACAGCAGTCCGACCTGGTGCCGCACGTCGAGGTGGTTGGTCGGTTCGTCCAGGACCAGCACCCGCGGTTCCTGCACCAGGGCCCTGGCCAGCTGCACGCGCTGGCGTTCGCCACCGGAGAGCGTCAGCACGCCCCGGTCGGCCAGGTGCAGCACGTCGAGTTCTTCCATGCAGCGGCGGCACAACTCCCGTTCGCGCTCGTCGAGCGGGCGGTTGCCGCTGGCGTGCGGGGTCCGGCCCAGTGCCACCACCTCTTCGACGGTGAAGTCGAGATCGGCGTGGTTCTCCTGGGTCAGCGCGGCGATCGAGCGCGCGCTGTCGCGCAGCTTGAGCCCGGCGATGTCGACGCCGTCGAGCAGCACCGCGCCGGAAGTCGGGCGAAGCGCGCGGTAGACGCAGCGCAGCGCGGTGGACTTGCCGCTGCCGTTCGGCCCGACCAGGCCGACGACCTCACCGCCGCCGACGTCGAGGTGCAGCTCCTCGACCAGCGCGCGACCGGCGACCTCGACCGAAACTCCGCGCAGGGACAGCATCATCGACCGCCTCCGAACAGGTATCCGCGGCGCCGCATGAGGGCGATGAACACCGGAACGCCGACCAGCGCGGTCAGCACACCGACCGGCAGCTCCTCGGGCGCGAACAGCGTCCGGGAGAGCAGGTCGGCCCAGAGCAGGAAGCAGGCGCCCGCCAGCGGCGCCACCATCAGCACCCGCCGGTGGCCGGAGCCGACGAGGATGCGCACGACGTGCGGCAGCACCAGCCCGACGAACCCGATCGCGCCGCTGACCGCGACCAGCAGCCCGGTGACGGCGGCGGTCAGCACGAACAGCCCGCGCCGCAGCGCGGCGGCGTCGACGCCCAGGCTCGCGGCGGACTCGTCACCCATCGACAGCACGTCCAGCGGCCTGCTCAGCCGGAGCAGCACGGCGATCGCCACCACGACGACCACCGACGCGGCGGGCAGCGAATGCCACCCCGCCGCACCGAGGCTTCCCAGCAGCCAGAACAGGACCGTGCGCGCGGCTTCGCCGTTGGGCGACATGAACACGAGCACGCTCATCACCGCCTGGAAGCCGTAGGCCAGGGCGACACCGGTGAGCACGAGCCGCAGCGGAGTCAGGCCGAGACGGCTGCTGGCGGCGGCGTAGACGAGCACCGTCGCGCCCAGCGCGCCGAGGAAGGCCGCCGCCGACAGCGCGAAAACCCCGAGCCCGGCGAACACCCCGAACACCACCACGGCGGTCGCACCCACCGACGCCCCGGACGAGATGCCCAGGACGAACGGGTCGGCGAGCGCGTTGCGCACCAGGGCCTGGATCGCGACACCGACGACGCTGAGCCCGGCGCCGACGACGACCGCCAGCAGCACCCGGGGAGTGCGCACGTTCCACACCACCGAGTAGCCGGTGACGTCGTCGGCGCTGATCGTGCCGCCGGTCAGCGCCGCCCACAGGAACCGCGCGACGTCGCCGAGCGGCACCACGGTCGGCCCGAGCGCGATCCCGGCCAGGATCGACAGCACCAGGAATCCGGACAGCACCAGGACGACCGTGGCCGTGCGCGCCCGGGTCATCCGCGCCTCCCGCGCACGATGAGCCTGCGGGCGTGGTTGTCGTAGGGGGAGCCGTCGAAGTCGCCGAAGCACTCGACGCCGGTGAACCCGGCGGACTCGAACAGCGAGCGCAGCTCCGCTCCACTGTAGACGAACGAGGTGATGGTCGCGGTGCGTGCGCTGTCCCCGCGCACCAGCGTCCAGTCGGTGCGCAGCCGGGTCCAGTCGTCGAGGATCGTGTCGCGCTGGAAGACCACCGCGTCCTCGTGGTGCACGACCTGCGGGCGGCCGACCCAGCCCGCCAGGACCTCCTTGCCGAGGACGTCGACCAGCAGGGTTCCGCCCGGTGCCAGCGAGTCGTGGGCGTTGCGCAGGACCCTGAGGTTGTCGGCGGGATCGTCGAAGTAGCCGAACGAGGTGAACAGGTTCAGCACGACGTCGAACCGGCCGGGCGCGACGTAGTCGAGCATGTCGGCCCGGACCAGCTCGACCTCGGCACCGGCCTCCGCGCACCGCTCGCGCGCCCGCTCCAGCATGGCCGGGCTGAGGTCAACGCCGGTGACCTTGTGGCCCTGCCGGGCCAGCGGCACCAGGTACAGACCGGGGCCGCAGCACAGGTCGAGCACCGCGGAACCGGCGGGGAAGTCCAGCAGCGGGGAGCCCGCCGTCAGCTCGCCTGCCTGTTCGGCCCTGCGCCGGGAGAACATCGTCTCGAAGAAATCCGACCAGAGCCCGTCGTCGGCGTACCAGCGCAACGGCCTCACCCTCCTGCTCGTCCACGTCGTCCGACCACAGGTCGTCCGGCGCGCGCGGAGGGTTCCCGCGGATGCCGCGGTTTTCCAGTGCGTGGGACGAATGTCTTATGTGGACGGTTGTGCAGGTGGTTCGGGTGCGATCACCCGCAACGCCGCAGGCAGCAGCCGCACCGTGGCGGGCAGTGTGCCGATCTGGTCGCCGTCGGCGCACAGCGGAACCGGCCGGTCGGCGGAAAGAGTGATCTCCCGTCCGGTCTCGTGGCCTACCTCCGGTCGGCGCAGGTGCGTGCCCGCTTTCGCCTCGCGCATGAACGACACGATCTTGCGCAGCGGACCGTCGCCGACCACGAGCACGTCGAGCAGGCCGTCGTCGAGCCTGGCCGGCGGCACGATGCGCAGCCCGTGGCCGTAGGCGCCGGAGTTGCCGACCACCACGGTCTGGCCCCGCATGGTCCGGGTTCGGCCATCGACGGTCAGGGTGTACCGGACCGGGCGCCAGCTGAGCACCGCTCGCACCGGCGCCAGCCGGTAGAGCAGCGGGCCGGGGATCCAGCGGCTGCTGTTGATCATCGCGGTGGCAACCGCGTCGATGCCCGCGTAGACGTTGCCGGGCACGATCACGCCGTTGACCTCCAGCACGTCGATCGCTCGCGGCGGAGTGGTCAGCAGCAGCTCGGCCAGCGCGCCTGGATCGTCAGGAATTCCCAGCGTGCGGGCGAGATCGTTGCCTCGCCCGGCGGGCACGACCGCGAGCGCGCCGCCCGCGGCGACCACTCCGCAGGCGGCGTCGCGCACCAGGCCGTCGCCGCCGACGGCGACGACGGTCGAGCCGTCCGCAGCCGCAGCGGCGGCGAGCTCGACGGCGTGCTCGCGGCTGCGGGTCCGCTCGACGCGGACCGCCGCGCCGGCTTCGCGCAGTCGCCGGGCGACGGGCGCCCAGCTCGCGGCGGCGCGCCCGCCGCCGGAGATGGGGTTGAGCAGGGCGGTGTAGTCGGCCATGTCGGAACCTGTCTTTGAGCTTCGAAGCGGCGCCTGCGCCGGGTGACCAGCCGCGCGGGACGAGTCCGGGACCTCAGGAGAGGAGCACGCCGGGGTTGAGGACTCCGGCCGGGTCGACCGTGCGCTTGACCGACCGCAGCACGTCGACCGCCAGCGGCCCGATCTCCTCGGCGTAGGTCGCGCGGTGGTCGGTGCCGACGCCGTGGTGGTGCGTGATCGTCGCTCCCGCGCCGCGGATCGCCGCGTTCGCGGCGGCCTTGGCCTCCCGCCACTGCGCGACGGCGTCCGGCTTCTGCGCGCACACCACGGTGAAGTACAGCGAAGCGCCGGTCTCGTAGACGTGCGAGATGTGGCAGAGCACCAGCGCAGGTGTTCCCTGCGCCGCCAGTGCTCCGGTCAGGGCGTCGGTGACGGCGGTGCGCAGGGCAGGCAGGTTCGACCAGAACGTGGCTGTTTCCAGGGTTTCGACCAGCGCTCCTGCGGACAGCAGCGGATCGCGCAGGTACGGCGCGCGGAAGCGGCCCTCCCGCCATGCCTCGCCCGGCTCGGGGCCCAGCGGTTCTCCGCCCAGGTCCAGCAGGATCTCGCGCACCGCGGCTTGGCGGCCGGAGACCGCTGATCCCTCGTGGCCGACGATCGCCAGGCAGCCGCCGGGGCCGCCGCCCAGGGCTCCGCCGGGATCGGCGAGGTTGACCGCGGTCTCGGCCTCGTCGGAAAGCCGCAGCACGGTCGGCAACGGCCCGTCCTGCGCGAGCCTGCGCAGCGCCGCCGCCCCGGCCTCGAACGACGGGAACCGCCAGCCTTCGTAGACCCGCTGCTCGGGAGCCGGGCGAACTCGCACCGTGACCGAGGTGATCACCCCGAGTGCGCCTTCCG
Source organism: Saccharopolyspora taberi (assembly GCF_039534165.1). NCBI lineage: Bacteria > Bacillati > Actinomycetota > Actinomycetes > Pseudonocardiales > Pseudonocardiaceae > Saccharopolyspora > Saccharopolyspora taberi. The sequence continues at coordinate 158,729 of NZ_BAAAUX010000002.1, forward strand.
ATCCCAGCACCAGCTGGCGCAGGTCGGGGCCCGCCGCCGACATCGGGGCGCTGCCGAGTTCGACGGTCCCGCTCGGGGTTGCCAGCACGATCCCGACGACCATCTCGTCGAACCGCCCGTAACCGGCCGAGGACTGGCCGGCCGACCGCGCCGCCGCGTAACCGCCGATGCTGGCGCCTTCGTAGGACTGCGGGAAGTGGCCGAGCGTCAGGCCGTGCTCGGAGAGCAGTCGCTCGGCGTGCGGCCCCCGGACACCGGCTTGCAGGGTCGCGGTGCGGGAAACCGGGTCGACGGCGAGCAGTCCGTCCATGCGCCGCAGGTCCAGCGCGATCACCCCGGCGAAGCCGTCGCGGGCCGGGTTGAGACCGCCGACCACCGAGGTGCCGCCGCAGAACGGCACGACCGCGATCCGGTGCCGCGAGCACGCGCTGAGCACGGCAAGCACTTCCTCGTGCGTGCCGGGGCACACGACGGCGTCCGGCGCGTCGGTGGCGTCCCCGGCGCGCAGCCGGAGCAGGTCCGGAGTGGACCAGCCGCGCGTGTGCGCGATCCGGGCGTCGTGGTCGGAACTGACGTGATCAGCGCCGACGGCATCGGTGATCGCGGCCCGGGCCGGGCCCGGGAGCGCCGGTTCGGGCAGCGCGATGTCGGACACCGCAACGGGTTCCGCTCCCGCGGTGGCGCCCAGGTGCGCGAGCGCGGACGTCGCGGCCTCGGGCAGCGCGACCGCCTGCGCCGGGTCGCCCCACAAGTACGGGTGCATGTCAACGACGGGGAGATCGGACTCGGTCAACGCTGCCTCACGGTGTCGGGGCCTGGCTCGGTTGTGATACACATTGACACATGGTGTCGCAGCATCGCAACGATCCCGATCTGATCCGCGCCGCGAACGCGATCCCGGAGCACCGGATCCTGGACGCGGCCTACGAACTGCTGCTCGCGGTCGGACTGCGGCGGATGACGATGGCCGACATCGCCCGCCACGCCGAGGTGTCCCGGGCGACGCTGTACCGGCGGTGGCCCAACGTCCGCTCGGTGGTCGCGAGCCTGATGACCAGGGAGTGGACCGAACTGGGCAACGCCGCGTTCCGGGCGCCCGCCGACTCCGCGCGGGAGCGGCTGGTGGACGGGATCGTGCGGATCGCGGGCACCGTCCGCACCCACCCGATGCTGCGCAAGATCATCGAACTGGACCCGGACTTCCTGCTGCCGTACCTGCTGGAACGCCGGGGCACCAGCACCGACCAGCAGCTCGCGCTGATCGAGCAGGCGCTGCTGGCCGGCGCCGAGGACGGCTCGATCCGGCCCGGAGACGTCGCCATGCAGGCGAAATCGCTGCTGCTGACCGCCTGGTCGTTCGTGCTGACCGGGCCGGTGCTGGTCGGCCCGGACGAAGCCGACGGGCTCGACGAGCAGCTGCGCGAGCTCCTCGACCGGTACCTCAAGCCGTGAACGCCTCGCTCAACGCCGGTCGCCGGGCCCGCGAACTCGACGAACTCGACGGCCGGGGGCCGGTCGACGTGCTGGTGATCGGCGGCGGGGTCACCGGTGCCGGGGTCGCGCTCGACGCCGCGTCGCGGGGGCTGTCGGTGGTGCTGGCCGAGAAGCACGACCTCGCCTTCGGCACCAGCCGCTGGAGCTCCAAGCTGGTGCACGGCGGTCTGCGCTACCTGGCATCGGGCAGCGTCGGCATCGCGCACGAGAGCGCGGTCGAACGCGGGATCCTGATCGACCGCACCGCGCCGCACCTGGTCCGCCCGCTGCCGCAGGTGGTGCCGCTGCTGCCGGAGACCGGCAGGGCGGGCGCGGCGGTGGTCCGCGCCGGGTTCCTGGCGGGCGACGCGCTGCGCGCCGCGGCCGGGACCTCCGCGCACCGGCTCCCGCCGTCCCGGCGGATCACCCGCGCCGAGGTGCGGCGCTACGCGCCGACGGTCCGCACCGACGGCCTGCGCGGCGGCCTGCTGGCCTGGGACGGCCAGCTCCAGGACGACGCCCGGCTGGTGGTCGCGCTCGCGCGCACCGCAGCCGCGCACGGGGCGCGCGTGCTCACCCGCTGCGCGGGCGAGCAGGTGACCGGCAGGGGCGCGGTCCTGCGGGACGGACTGACCGGCCGCGGCCACGACGTCGACGCCCGGATCGTGATCAACGCGACCGGGGTGTGGGCCGGGCAGGTCGCGCCCGGCATCGCCCTGCGGCCCAGCCGGGGCACCCACCTGGTGCTGTCGCGGGAGTCGTTCGGCGGGCTCGGCGCCGGGCTGATGGTGCCGGTTCCGGGGGAGCGCAACAGGTTCGTCTTCGCGCTGCCCTCGCCGGAGGGTCGCGTCTACATAGGACTGACCGACGAGGAGGCGGAGGGGGAGATCCCGGACGTGCCGCGGGCGTCGGAGCAGGAGGTCGACTTCCTGCTGGAGACGGTCGGGACCGCGCTGCGGGAACCGCTGTCGCGGGCCGACGTGCTCGGGACCTACTCCGGGCTGCGGCCGCTGCTGGACTCCGGGACCGGCCGCACGGCCGACGTCTCCCGCAAGCACGCGGTGATCACCGCGCCGGACGGGCTGGTCACCGTCGTCGGCGGGAAGCTCACCACCTACCGGCGGATGGCCCAGGACGCGCTCGACGCCGCGCTGGCGCGCACCGCGCTGACCGCGGGAGTCTGCCGGACGCGGCGGCTGCCGCTGGTCGGCGCCGGGAGCCCGGCGGAGCTGGCGGCGGTGCGGGCACCGCAGCGGCTGCTCGGGCGCTACGGAACGGAAGCGGCAGCGGTCCTGGCCGGAGCCGGTGGCGACGAGCTGGCGCCGATCGCGGAGGGGATCGAGACCACGGGCGCGGAGCTGCGGTTCGCGGTGCGGCACGAAGGCGCGCTGGACGAATCGGACCTGCTGGACCGCAGGACGCGGATCGGGCTCGCCGAGGACGACCGGCGGCGCGCACTGCCGATCGCGCGGGAGTACGCGGCGGTCGCGCGGGAGTAGCCGGCGATCGCGTGCGCCTACCCGGAGGAACCGCGCATTTACCCGGAGAAACAGGGAAATCCGGGCGAAAGGGGTGTATCTGTCCGATCGGGCGAATTCGTCCGATCGGGACCTGTGCCTAGTACTCCGACGAGCGGTTGAGCCCGGTCAGCAGGCGCGAGATCACCTCGGGGTCGACCTCGGCGGTCTCGTCCTCGCTGACGTAGGAGCGCTTCTTCTCGCGGCGGGGCAGCGGGACCTCGTTGGCGGAGACGCCGGTGGGCAGGCTGAGCTGGCACCAGGACATCCGCCGCCCGTCGGCGAGGTACTCCACGCCGCTGCGCTGGTAGCCCAGTTCGGGGGCTTCGCCGCGGGCGTCGGCCTCGGCCTCGATCACCAGGCTGTCGCCGGTGAGCCGCAACCGGATCGTGATGAACCCGGGATTGTTCTGGTCCGCTGCGTCGATGGCGGCGCTGACCATCCGGTTGGCGACCGCGGTCGCCTCGTCGACCAGGGGGCGCAGCGACCACTCGGTGAGGGCGAACCGGACGAACAGGTTCGTGCAGTTCACGGCGCTGGGCAGGGCAATGAGCCGAAGGTCGTCGACCTGTGCGGTAGGCGCGTTCACCGGAGTCCTTCCTTCGTTTGCATCAAGCGAGCCCCAAGCTTCACCCGAAAGAAGTATCTTGCCAACCCGAGAGAGTGTCGCGTTCGGCCGGGCCGATTTCAAGATCGTTCTTTCGTTGTGCGCGGCCTCATAGCGGGACGGCGGCGTGCCGGGCGGCGCGCACGAACATACGGGAGTCACGCGTGGACGCGAATATCCCCCTTCTGGTCGTGGTTGGCGGCTTCCTCCTGATCGTGATCACCGCCATCGCGGCCGCGAGCGGGAGCGGCAACCGCGGCGGGCGCGGTTCGGGCGGCGGTTTCATCGGTGGTGGTGATTCCGGCGGCGGCGATTCGGGAGGCGGCGACTCCGGCGGCTGGGGTGGCGACGGCGGCGGCGGTTTCGGCGGAGGTGACGGCGGCGGCGGGTTCAGCGGCGGCGGGGACTCCGGCGGCGGAGGCGGGGGCGGCGGCGCCTGACGTCCCGGGTGGGAGGATCGGCGCATGCCGGCCGACTTCCACGTGACCGAACTGAGCCCGGCGACCAGCGCGTACCTGCAACCGCCCGGTGGCTGGTTCCGCAACAACGCGGGGTGGATCACCGGCCGCGAGCGGATGCTGCTGGTCGACACCTGCGCGACCGAGGCGCGTTCGCGCCGGTTGCTGGAAACCGCGCGGGGATCGTCGAGCGCTGCCCTCTCGGCGGTGCTGACCCACGCCCACGGCGATCACAGCAACGGCGCCCGGCTGGTCGCCGAGGCAGGCGGGGACGTGCTGGCCTCGGCCGAGGCCGCGCGCACGATCGGCACCGGGCCGCACCTGTTCCCGGAGGTCTTCGTCTACTCCGGGTGGGGCGAGATCGGTCCGCCCCGGATCACCGGGACCGTCGGCGAACCGACCCGGCTCGACCTCGGCGGCCGGACCGCCGAGATCGTCCCGGTGGCCGGAACCGCCCACACCGACGGTGATCTCGTGGTGTGGGTGCCCGAGGACGGCGTGCTGTTCAGCGGCGACCTGATCTTCAACGGCGTGACCCCGCTGGCCCTGCACGGCCGGATCAGCGGCTGGCTGGAGGCGCTGACCGCGCTGTCCGGGTTCGACGCCCGGCACCTCGTTCCCGGACACGGCGAGCTGACCGCCCCGGCGGAGGCGATCGCGGCGGTGTCGGAGTACCTGCGCTGGCTGCTCGACTCGGCCGCGGCCGACCGCCCGGACTTCGCCGCGCTGGAGCGGCAGGGGCGGCAGCGCTGGCCGGGCTGGCTCGACCAGGAGCGGCACGCGGCGAACCTGCGCCTGGCCCACGCCGAGGTGCACGGCAATCCGCCGGACCTGGAAGCCGCGCTCGCGGCCATGCTGCGTTCCGCAGGCGGGCCGATCCACCTCGACCTCTAGCGGCGGCCGGAATCCGGCTGAGCGCGGGCATCACCCACCCACCCGCCGGACATCGATCAATCCGATGACACCGCAAGCCCACGCGCCCGGCCGCGGTGAGGATCAAGCCCGCCTTGATCCACACCAAGAAAAGGAGGCAACGCAATGCGCGTTCGATCGCTGGCGGTCGCGATGCTCGCTGCTACCGGGCTCGCCCTGGCAGGAGGTGCCACCGCGTACGCGGAGGACTGGGTTTTGGTCCACAACTCCTCGACGGAGACCATTTCCTCGACCAAGACCACCCAGCACCACACCCAGGGTGAGCTGTTCAGGCCCGCTTACTACAACCTCTCCACTCAGCCGGTCCGGGGCAGGTAGTCAGGTCCTGGCGATGAGGCCCCGCACCCCCAGGTGCGGGGCCTCACCGCTACAGCTCGCCGAGCGCGGTGATCGGGGACTCCACGCAGTCGGCCACGAACCGGAGGAATCCGCCCGCGGTGCCGCCGTCGCAGACCCGGTGGTCGAAGGCCAGGGTCAGCTCGCAGACCTTGCGCAGGGCGAGTTCCCCGTCGACCGCCCACGGCCGGTCGATGATCCGCCCGATCCCGAGGATCGCGGCCTCCGGGTGGTTGATGATCGCCGCCGAACCGTCCACCCCGAACACCCCGTAGTTGTTCACGGTGAACGTGCCGCCGGTCAGGTCCGACGGCGACAGCGTGCCCGCCCGGCCCGCCGCGGTGTGCGTGCGGAGGGCGTCGGAGAGCGCGCGGGTGTTGAGCGCGTGGGCGTCGCGGACCACCGGGACCATCAGGCCGCGGTCGGTCTGGGCGGCGAACCCGAGGTGGATCTCGTCGAGCAGCACGATCTCGTCCGCCTCGACGCGGGAGTTCAGCTCCGGAAACCTGCGCAGCCCCAGCACCGCGAACCGCGCGATCAGCGCCAGCAAGCTGACCGGGTGCTCCGGTTCCCGGGCGTTGAGCGCGGCGCGGGCGGCGAGCAGGTCGGTGGCGTCGACGTCGACCCACACCGTGGCCTCGGGGATCTCCCGGCGCGACCGGGTCAGCTTGTCCGCGACCGCGCGCCGCAGCCCGGTGAGCGGGATCCGCTTGCCACCGCTGGAAGGGGGCTCGGTCGCGCTGATCGCCGCTTCCACGTCGCACCGGCGGATCACGCCGCCGGGACCGCTGCCCCGGATCCCGCCGAGATCGATGCCGTTCTGCCTGGCCAGCTGGCGGACCAGCGGGGAGATGACGGCGACCGCGTTCGTCGGCGCCGCGGCGGGTTCCGGGCTCGGCGTCGGCGCCGGTATCTGCTCGGGTGCCGCCGAGCGCCTGCGCCGGTTCCTGCGCGGCGGCGCGTTTCCGGTGCCGTAGCCGATGAGCACGTTGCCGCTGCTCTCCTCCCGCGGCGGCGCGACGACCACGCCGGGTTCGGCGAATCCGCCCGGCTCCTCCACGCTGATCAGCGGCGCGCCGACCGCGATCGTGTCGCCCTGCTTGCCGTGCAGCGCGCGCACGACGCCGGCGTAGGGGCAGGGGACCTCGACGACCGCCTTGGCGGTCTCGACCTCGGCCACCGGCTGGTCGACGGCGACCTCGTCGCCGACCGCGACCAGCCAGTTGACGATCTCGGCCTCGGTCAGGCCCTCGCCGAGGTCGGGCAGTGCGAAGTCAGCCATGGCGGGCCTCCACGACCTCGTCGTTCCACTGCAGCCGGTCGATCGCGTCGAGGATGCGGTCGACGCTGGGCAGGTGGTGCTCCTCGACCTTGGGCGGCGGGTAGGGGATGTCGAACCCGGTCACCCGCAGCACCGGCGCGTGCAGGTGGTGGAAGCAGCGCTCGGTCACCCGCGCGGCGACTTCCGCGCCGTACCCGCAGAAACCGGCGGCCTCGTGCACCACGACCGCGCGGCCGGTCCGCCGGACCGACTCGGTCACGGTCCGGTCGTCGAACGGCGCGAGGCTGCGCAGGTCGACGACCTCGACGTCCCAGCCCTCGGCGGTCGCGGCCTCGGCTGTCTCCAGCGCGGTCGCGACCATGGGCCCGTAGGCGATGAGGGTGACGTCCCCGCCCGGCCTGCGGACCACCGCGCGGTCGATCGGCGCGACGGCGCGGGACACCTCGCCCTTGGACCAGTACCGGCGCTTGGGCTCCAGGAACACCACCGGATCCGGCGACTCGATCGCCGCGCGCAGCAGCCCGTAGGCGTCGTCGGGCGTACCGGGGGAGACGACCCGCAGTCCGGCGGTGTGGGTGTAGTAGACCTCGGACGAGTCGCAGTGGTGCTCCACGCCGCCGATGCCGCCGCCGTAGGGGATGCGGATGACCACCGGCAGCTCGACCCGGCCGCGGGTGCGGTTGCGCAACTTGGCCAGGTGGCTGGTGATCTGCTCGAACGCGGGGTAGGCGAAGGCGTCGAACTGCATCTCCACCACCGGCCGCAGGCCGTTCATCGCCATCCCGATCGCGGTGCCCACGATCCCGGACTCGGCCAGCGGCGTGTCGAACACCCGGTCCTCGCCGAACCTGCGGGTCAGCCCGTCGGTGACCCGGAAGACGCCGCCGAGCGGCCCGACGTCCTCGCCGAAGACCAGCACCCGCTCGTCGGCTTCCAGCGCGTCGGCCAGCGCCTGGTTCAGCGCCGCCGCCATCGACAGCTGTGTCACGACCGCAACTCCTCGTCCAGCAGTTCGGCCTGCTCCCGGAGGGCGGCCGTCGGTTCGGCGTAGACGTGGGCGAACAGCTCCCGCGGATCCACCTCGACGTCGGTGTTCATCCGCTCCCGCAGGGACGCGGCGAACGCCTCGGCCTCCTCGGTGATCGCCGCTTCGCGCGCGTCGTCGAGCAGGCCGCGCGAGCGCAGGTACCGCTCGGTCCGGTCGATCGGGTCGCGCGCCAGCCAGGCCGCGACCTCGTCGGTCTCCCGGTAGCGGGTGGCGTCGTCGGCGTTGGTGTGCGACTCGATCCGGTAGGTCCGCGCCTCGATCAGCGCCGGGCCCGCACCGGAGCGCGCCGCCGCGACCGCCTCGGACACCGTCGCGTGCACCGCCGCGACGTCGTTGCCGTCGATCAGCTCGGAGGCGATGCCGTAGCCGATTCCCTTGTGCGCCAAGGAAGGCGCGGCGTTCTGCTTGCTCATCGGAACGCTGATCGCGTAGCCGTTGTTCTGCACCAGGAAGACCACCGGCGCCCGCCAGACACCGGCGAAGTTCAGCGCCTCGTGGGTGTCGCCCTCGCTGGTCGCGCCGTCGCCGAGCAGCACCAGGGTGACGGCGTCCTCGCCCTTGAGGCGCGCGGCGTGCGCCATGCCCACGGCGTGCAGGGTGTTGGTCGCCAGCGGCGTGCACTGCGGCCCGATCCGGTACTCGTGGGGGTCGTAGCCCAGGTGCCAGCCGCCCTGGAGCAGGGTGAGGGTCTGCACCGGGTCGACGCCGCGGGTCACCAGGGCGACCGAGTCGCGGTAGGTCGGGAACAGCCAGTCCTGCTCGGAAAGGGCGAGCACCGATCCGACCTGGCACGCCTCCTGGCCGCGCGAGGACGGGTAGACCGCGAGCCTGCCCTGCCGGGTCAGCGCGGTGGCCTGGGTGTCGAACCGGCGGCCGACGACCATCCGCCGGTGCAGTTCGAGCAGCACGTCGTCGGCGGGCAGCTCGCCGCCCGTGGCGCGGCCGTCGGCGTCCAGCAGCGACCTCGGGGTTTCCGAGGGGAGCAGAGTGCGTTGTCTGGCCGTGGTCATGGGGTCCTCCAGTGAACCGGCAGCCTGGTGGTGAGAGGGATTGTTCAACCGAGGCGGCCGATCCTCCAGATCGGGAACGGATTTCCGGACATCTGGCCGTCGTGGTCGGCTACCGTGTGCCAGATGTCCGCAGAACGCCCCGGCAGCGCCGCTCCCGCTGGACGTTCCGCCGCGTTGGACGAGCTCGACCGGCGGATCGTCGAGGAGCTGCGCGCCGACGGCCGGATCTCGATGCGCGCGCTGGCCGAGCGGCTGCACATCTCCCGCGCGAGCGCCTACACCCGGGTCGAGCGGCTGCACCGGGAGGGCGTGATCACCGGCTACAGCGCGGTGATCAACCCTGAGCGGTTCGGCTACGGGGTCTCGGCGTACGTCTACCTCAAGGTCAGCCAGCACTCCTGGAAGGCGGTCCGCCAGCGGGTGCTGGAGATCCCCGAGGTCGCACACGGCGCGCTGGTTTCCGGGGAGAACGATCTGGTGCTGCTGGTGCGCACCCGCGATGCCCAGTGCCTGCGGGAGCTGGTGCTCAACCGGTTGCAGACGATCCCGGACGTGGTGTCCAGCCACACCGTACTGGTGCTGGACGAACTGCCTTCCCGGCCGTTGTGATCGCGGTCAGGGCGGCCGGATGAGCGAGGAAGTCCCTGCTTGGGCGTACGAGCGGGCGGAGCTCCGGCCGCACGACCCGCGCTGGATCCTCCGGGCGGACGCGGAGTGCGCGGCGCTGGCCGATTCGCTCGCGCCGTGGCTGGTCGACGGGGTGGAGCACGTCGGGTCGACGGCCGTCCCCGGGCTTGCCGCCAAGCCGATCGTCGACGTGATGGCCTCCGTGACCGACCTGGACACGGTGGTCGACCGGGCGCTGGAACGGCTGCGTGCGGACGGCTGGTGCTACGTGCCGCCGGAGCTGGATCACCGCCCCTGGCGGCGGTTCTTCGTCAAGCCGGACCCGTCGGGGCAGCGGCGCGAGGCGCACCTGCACCTGGTCGGGGCCGGTCATCCGCGGTGGTCCGAGCAGATCAGGTTCCGCGACGCGCTGCGCCGGGACGGCGAGCTCGCGCGCCGGTACGAGGACCTGAAACGCCGGCTGTCCGAGCAGAGCGGCCACGACCGCGAGGCGTACACGGAAGGCAAGGGGGATTTCGTCGCGAGCGTCCTGGGCACGGACGTGCGTTGAGGGAATTCCCGGCCGTGGCGGCACGTTGAAAAGGTGGGCAGCCGCCGCCCGTCGAAGACTGGGCCGGTTATGGGCGCCGCCTTCACAAGCCGCGCAGGGTTCAACTCCCTCGGCTGCCCCCGGTACCCGGTCCGTTCAGGACCTCGGTGATCCGCTGCGCGGCGGCCACGACGAACGGGATGGCCCGGTCGGCGATGTCCCGGCGGTGGGTGATGACGTTGACGGCCGCGGCCTGCCCGCCGCGCGGCGGGCGGATGGGCGCGGCGATGCCGATGGAGCCCGCGACGACCTCCTCGTGGGTCACTATGTGCCCGGTCCGGCGGGTGGTGGTGACCCGCTCCGGCTCGTCGTCCTCCGGTGACCCCGCCGCGAGCAGCGCGATCCCCGCCGCGCCGCGTTCCAGCGGGTCGCGGTTGCCGATGCCGTAGGAGAAGCGCGGCCCCGGCCCTGGCGGCTCGATGACGGCGATCGCGACCGCCGAGCCGTTCTCTGCCACCACCAGGCACGCGGTCGCGTCCAGCTCCGCCGTCAGCTCCCGCAGCACCGGGTCGGCCACGTCGAGCAGCCGGGGGCGGACGCGTTCGGCGAGGGTGAAGAACTCCAGGCCGATCCGGTACCTGCCCTCGGGATCCCGGGACGCGAAGTTCTGCCGGGTCAACGCCATCAGCAGCCGGTAGGCGACCGAGCGGTGCACTCCGAGCCGGGTCGCGACCTCGCTCGCGCCGAGCCCTTCCGGCGCCTCGGCGAGCATCCGCAGCACCAGCAGACCGCGTTCCAGCGTCTGCGACCCGTCGGTTTTCCGTTCGGTGCTTTTCCGTTCAGCGGACATACCCACCCCGGTTGGCGTCCGAGGCCTTGACAGTCCCAGACCCCGGAAAGATAGTGATGCAATCTGTGTAACACCTGTGTTCGTTATTTGCAACATCGGAGGTGGGTGTGTACTTCGCGCCGCGCCGGTATCCCTTCGAGCCGCCGCCGGCCGCCGCGTCCGTCGTGGTGGTCGGTGCCGGGCCGGTGGGGCTCGCGCTGGCACTGGGCCTGGCCCGGCGCGGGGTCCGGGTGACCGTGCTGGAGGCGGGTGACTCCGTCTCCCACGGCAGCCGCGCGATCTGCCTGTCCCGGCACTCCCTGGAAGTGCTCGAACGCCTCGGCGTCGGCGAGCGGTTCGCCGAGCTGTCGCTGCCGTGGACCTCCGGGCGCAGCTACTACCGCGACACCGAGGTGCTGGCGTTCGACATGCCGCACTCCGCCGCGGACGTCCGGCCGCCGATGGTCAACATCTCGCAGTCGGTGGCCGAGCAGGTCCTCGTCGACGAGGTCGCGCGGACCGACGGCTGCGACGTGCACTGGCACTGCCGCGTAGAGGACTGCACCCCGCACGCCGACCACGTCGTGGTCAGCGTCGGAACTCCGGACGGTGCAAGGGAAATCCGTGCCGACTGGGTGCTGGCGGCGGACGGCGCGCGCAGTGCCGTGCGGGAGGCGCTGGGGCTGCGGCTCAACGGCACCAGCTACGAGGGCCGCTACGTCATCGCCGACATCCACTGGCGGGCGGCGCTGCCCACCGAGCGCCGGGTGTGGTTCGACCCGCCGAGCAACCCGGGCTCCACGATCATCCTGCACCGCCAGCCCGACGACATCTGGCGCGTGGACTACCAGCTCCGGCCCGGCGACGACCCGGAGGCAGAGACCGACCACGACCGCATCCGGGACCGGATCTCCCGCCACCTGGACTGGCTGGGCAACGACCGCCCCTGGACCCTGGAGTGGGCCAGCATCTACCGGGCGCACTCGCGGTCGCTGGACTCCTACCGGCACGGCCGGGTGCTGTTCGCGGGCGACGCCGCGCACCTGGTGCCGATCTTCGGCGTCCGCGGCCTGAACTCCGGTCTGGAAGACGCCGACACGCTCGCCTGGATGCTGCCGCTGGTGCTGCGCGGCGAAGCCGGCGAAGCGCTGCTGGACGCCTACTCCGCCGAGCGGTGCGACGCGTGGCGGCAGAACATCGAGCAGGCCGAGAAGAGCACGTTGTTCATGACCCCCGGCACCCGCGGCTACGAGCTGACCCGCGACGCGGTGCTGGCGCTGGCCAACCGCCGCCCGGTCCTGCGCGAGCTGATCAACCCCCGGCAGTCCAGCGCGACCCACGCCCGCAACTCGCCGCTGACCCTGCCGTCCGGCACCGGCGGACTCCTGCCCGGTGACCCGGTGCCCGACCGCGCGCTCGGCGCGTCGAGCCTGAACGCCAAGCGCGGCAACGGGTTCGCGCTGCTGGGCGGCACCCCGGAGGCCGCGTCGGCGATGGCCGGGCGCCTGGGCGCCGCCGTCACCGCGCTCGATCCGGAGCCGGGCAGCGACGACGTGCTCGTGGTCCGCCCGGACGGCCTGCTGCTGGGCCGTTTCCCGGACTTCAGCGCACCCGGCGACGTGGCCGATCACATCCTGCGAGGAGGCGTTCGATGAGCGAGCACGCCGAAGCCGTGTGGCGCGCGGTCAGCGACGCGCTCGACGACACCGACGACCGGGAGGCGTTCCTGGTGCGGCTGGTCGTGCTCACCGCGCTCGACCACCTCACCACCGACCAGCTCACCGGCCTCATCGCCGAAGCCCGGGCCTGACGACGAAGGAGTCGTGCGCACCATGAGCCCAGAACCGATGACTCCGGACCCGATCACCCCGGACCCGCGGACCCCGGCCCCGCGCCGCGAGTTCGGCAAGATCGTGGCCGCCAGCCTCGCGGGCACGACGATCGAGTTCTACGACTTCTTCCTCTACGGCTCGGCCGCCGCGCTGGTGTTCAACAAGGTGTTCTTCCCGGCGGGCGACCCGGTCACCGGGGTGCTGCTGGCGCTGGTGACCTACGCGGTCGGCTTCCTGGCCCGTCCCGTCGGCGGAGTCCTGTTCGGACACCTCGGCGACCGGATGGGCCGCCGCCGGACGCTGGCGCTGAGCCTGCTGATGATGGGCGGGGCGACGGTGGCCATCGGCCTGATCCCGTCGTACCAGACCATCGGCGTGCTGGCGCCGATCCTGCTCACGCTGCTGCGGCTGGTGCAGGGCGTGGCGCTTGGCGGGGAGTGGGGCGGCGCGATCCTGCTCGTCACCGAGCACGCCGACAGCCGCCGCCGCGGCTTCTGGGCGAGCTGGCCGCAGACCGGCGGCCCGCTGGGCAACCTGCTCGCGACCGGGGTGCTGGCGCTGATGGGCCTGGCGATCACCGACGCCGCGTTCGTGGAGTGGGGCTGGCGGCTGCCGTTCGTGATCTCGGCGATCCTGGTGCTGGTCGGGCTGTGGCTGCGGCGTGCGGTGCAGGAGTCGCCGCTGTTCGCCGAGTTGCAGGCGGCGGGCAGGGCCGACGAGGGCAAGGCGCCGATCAGCGTGGTGCTGCGCCACCACCGCCGGGAGGTGGCGCTGGCCACGCTGGCCAACGTCGGCGAGAAGACCACCTACTACGTGTTCAGCATCTTCCTGCTGTCCTACCTCGCCGAGCAGCTGCACCTGCCCAAGGGCGTGGGCCTGACCGCCATCGCCATCGGTTCGGTGTTCCAGGTGGCGGCGATGCTCGTCGGCGGGGCGCTGTCGGACCGCTTCGGCCGCCGCGGCCTCAACATCGGGCTCGCGCTGCTCATCGCGGTCTGGGGATTCGCCGGGCTCCCGCTGGTCGACGGCGGGGACACCGCGACGATCACGCTGGTGGTGATCGTCGGCCTCACCCTGCACGGCCTGATGACCGGGGCGCAGGTGGCGTTCTTCGCCGAACTGTTCCCCAGCGAGGTCCGCTACACCGGCGCCTCGCTGGGCTACCAGCTGGCCACCGTGCTTGGCGGGTCGCTCGCGCCCATCATCGGAGTGGGCCTGATGCACCGATTCGGTTCGACCCTGCCGGTGGGGGTGTTCCTGGCGGTCGCCGAGCTGTGCACGCTGGTCGCCTTCCTGCTGGCGGGCGAGACCAGCACGCGGGCGCTGCGGGATCTGGAAAGCGTGTAGTCGAAGTCCGATCCGGAGGAAGGGGAACGACATGGCGTACTACCGCAGTGTGGGCGACGTGCCGCCGAAGCGGCACACCCAGCACCGCACACCCGAAGGGGGGTTGTACTTCGAGGAGCTGATGGGGGAGGAGGGCTTCTCGGCGGACTCCTCGCTGCTGTACCACCGCGAGATCCCGTCGGCGATCGTCGACGCCTCGGACTGGGAACTGCCGGACCTGGCCACCGAGCCGAACCACCCGCTCAAGCCCCGGCACCTGAAGCTGCACGACCTGTTCCCGGGCGAGACCTGGAAGTCCGCCGACGTGGTGACCGGTCGCAGGCTCGTGCTCGGCAACGCCGACGTGCGCATCTCCTACGCCGCGGCCGGGCAGACCTCGCCGCTGTACCGCAACGCGGTCGGCGACGAATGCGTCTACGTCGAGTCCGGCGAAGGTGTCGTGGAGACCGTGTTCGGGGCGCTGGAGGTCAGGCAGGGCGACTACGTGCTGCTGCCGCGCGCGACCACGCACCGGTGGGTTCCGCGGGGCGACGAGCCGCTGCGCACCTACTGCATCGAGGCCAACAGCCACATCACGCCGGCCCGGCGCTACCTGTCGAAGTTCGGGCAGCTGCTGGAGCACGCGCCGTACTGCGAGCGCGACCTGCACGGGCCGGGCGAACCGCTGCTGGCCGAGGGCACCGACGTCGAGGTGCTGGTCAAGCACCGCGGTTCGGGCGGGACGATCGTGGGCACCCGCTACGTCTACCCCAAGCACCCGTTCGACGTCGTGGGCTGGGACGGCTGCCTGTACCCGCACACCTTCAACATCTCCGACTTCGAGCCGATCACCGGCCGCGTGCACCAGCCGCCGCCGGTGCACCAGGTCTTCGAGGGCAACAACTTCGTGATCTGCAACTTCGTGCCGCGCAAGGTCGACTACCACCCGCTGTCCATCCCGGTGCCCTACTACCACTCCAACGTGGACAGCGACGAGATCATGTTCTACTGCGGCGGGAACTACGAGGCCCGCAAGGGTTCCGGGATCGGCCAGGGCTCGATCTCGGTGCACCCAGGCGGCCACTCGCACGGCCCGCAGCCCGGCGCCTACGAGCGCAGCATCGGGGTCGAGTTCTTCGACGAGCTCGCCGTCATGGTCGACACCTTCCGCCCGCTGGAGCTCGGCGAGGGCGGGCGCGCCGCCGACGACGGCAAGTACGCCTGGACCTGGGCGGGAAGGGGGCCCGCGTGACCCCGCCGCTGCTGGCCGGCCTGGTCGACGACGCGGGGCTGTTCCCCCCGACGGCGCTGGACATGGCCGCCGCGGTCACCCGACACCGGGCCGACCGCGCGGCGGGCGAACCGATGCTCACGCACCGGTTCCTCTGCCCAGCGAGCAGGATCGGCGAGCTGCGCGAGGAGCTTACGGACATCGACCGGATCGACATCGGCCTGATCGCCGACCAGGGCGTCGGGTCGCTGGCCGAAACCTGCGGCGCCATCGCCGACGACGAGCGGACTTCGCTGGCACTGCTGGAAATCCCGGTCGCCAGGGCCAGGTCGGTCGACGAGGTGCTGAAGGCCCTGCACGCGCTCCCGGACCCGGCGCCCGCGTTCCTGGAACCGGCGAGCCCGACCGAGGTGGACGAGGTCGTCGAAGCGGTGCGCCGCGACGACACCGGCCGCACCCTCGGTGCGAAGCTGCGCTGCGGCGGTGTGCGCGCGGAGCTGTTCCCGTCCCCGGCCGAGGTCGCGCACTTCCTCGTTTCCTGCACCACCGGCGGGGTCCCGTTCAAGGCCACGGCCGGACTGCACCACGCGGTGCGCCACCGCGCCGAGGAGACCGGGTTCGTCCACCACGGCTACCTCAACCTGCTGCTGGCCACCGCGGTCGCCGCCGCGGGCGGTTCGGAGGACGAGGTGCGGCAGGCGCTGGAGATCGAGGACGCCGCGGAGCTGGGCGACCGGATCGCGGGCCTCGGCGCGGAAGCGGTGACCAGAACGCGCGAGGCGATGGTCAGCTACGGCTCGTGCAGCACCAGCACGCCGGTCCGCGAGGCGCAAGCCCTGGTATCGGCCGGAAAGGAAGGATGATCAGTGACCCTCACAAGCTGGGTTCCGGTGCCCGCGGAGTCGGACTTCCCGGTCCAGAACCTGCCCTACGGCGTCTTCGAGCCCGCCGGAGGAGCGGCCCGGGTCGGCGTGGCCATCGGTGAGCACGTCCTCGACCTCGCGGCGGCTCTGGGCGACGAGGTGTTCGCGCGGCCGAGCCTGAACGCGTTCATGGCGCAGGGCAGGCGGCGCTGGCAGGAGGTGCGGGCCCGGATCACCGAGCTGCTCACCGACGAGCGGCACCGGCCGTCGGCGGAACCGGCGCTGCACCGGCTCGCCGACGTGCGGCTGCTGATGCCGTTCGAGGTCGCCGACTACGTCGACTTCTACTCGTCGGAGCACCACGCGGCCAACATCGGGCGGATGTTCCGCCCGGACTCCGAACCGCTGATGCCGAACTGGAAGCACCTGCCGGTCGGCTACCACGGCCGCGCCGGAACGGTGGTCCCGTCGGGCACCCCGATCGTCCGGCCCAACGGCCAGCGCAAGCCCCCGCAGGCCACCGCGCCCGGCTTCGGCCCGTCGCAGCGGCTCGACATCGAGGCCGAGGTCGGGTTCGTCGTCGGCACCGGCTCCGAACTGGGCGAACCGGTCGCGCTGGCCGACTTCGCCGAGCACGTGTTCGGGGTGTGCCTGGTCAACGACTGGTCGGCCCGCGACATCCAGGCGTGGGAGTACGTGCCGCTGGGCCCGTTCCTCGGCAAGTCCTTCGCCACCTCGGTGTCGCCGTGGATCGTCCCGCTCGACGCGCTGGAGGCGGCTCGGGTGGCGCCCCCGGAACGGGACCACGAGCTGCTCGGCTACCTGCGCGACCGCGCGGACTGGGGCCTGGACCTGACCATGCGGGTCCGGCTCAACGGCCACCAGGTGTCGGAACCGCCGTTCGCCACGATGTACTGGACGGCGGCGCAGCAGCTGGCGCACATGACGGTCAACGGCGCGTCCCTGCGCACCGGTGACCTCTACGCCTCCGGCACGGTCAGCGGCCCGGAACCCGGTCAGCGCGGCTCGTTCATGGAGCTGAGCTGGGGCGGCAAGGAACCGCTCGAACTGCCCGGCGGCGGCACCCGGTCGTTCCTGGAAGACGGCGACGAGGTCACCATCACCGCGACAGCACCCGGCGCCGACGGCGTGCGGATCGGGTTCGGCGAGGTCACCGGCCGCATCGAGCCCGCCCGGTAGCCGCGGGCCCGCGAGCCGCCCGGATCGTTCGGATCCCCGGGCGGCTCGCGGGTCTTCTATCCTTGGCGCGATGAGCAACGTGGAGCGCGATCCGGCGGAGACGGTGTGCGGTGGTGCGGCCACCATCGCCGAACCGGAGTACGAACTGCTGGAGCCGCGCGAGGTGCCGCTGGGCGGGCCGCGGGCGATGCTGGTCGGCCGCACGTTGCCCAACCGGGATCGCCGGATGGTCGGGGCCTGGTGCTTCGCCGACTTCTACGGTCCCGCCGACATCGCCGGGCAGCCGGGCATGCAGGTGCCGCCGCACCCGCACACCGGCCTGCAGACCGTGAGCTGGCTGCTCGACGGCGAGGTGCTGCACCGCGACAGCCTCGGCAGCCGCGCGCTGGTGCGGCCGGGCGAGCTGAACCTGATGACCGCGGGCCGCGGGATCGCGCACTCCGAGGAGTCCCCGCCCGAGCACCCGCGCTGGCTGCACGGCGCGCAGCTCTGGGTCGCGCTGCCCGGCGACCACCGCGCCGTCGCGCCCCACTTCGAACAGCACCGGGACCTTCCGCGCTCGTCCACCGCGGACGGAACGGTCACGGTGCTCATGGGCCGGGTGGGCGACGACGAGTCCCCGGCCGCCGCCTACACCCCGATCGTCGGCGCCGAGGTGTCCGCCGCGGACGGCCGGGTGCTCCGGCTCCCGCTGGAACCCGACTTCGAGCACGCGGTGCTCGCGCTGCGCGACGGGCTGACCGTCGACGGCCGCCCGGTCGCCACCGGCACGATGCTCTACCTCGGTCGCGGCAGGAGCGCGGCCGAGATCGGCGGTCCCGGTTCGGGGTTGCTGCTCGGAGGGCTTCCCTTCGAGGAGCGGATCGTGATGTGGTGGAACTTCGTGGGCCGGGACCACGACGAGATCGCCCGCGCCCGCGCCGACTGGGAGGCGGCGCGGACCGCGGGCGATCCCGGCAGCCGCTACGGCGTGGTGCGGGGCTACGACGGCCCGCCGCTGGGCGCCCCGGCGCTGCCCGGGGTCGAGCTGCGCCCGCGCGGCCGCACCCGCGGCCCGTCCTGACCGGCGTGCGGTCTGTCCGGTTAGGACGGTCCCGGGTGCCGGTCAGCGCGCTCGGGTTCGGCGGTGCGGTGATCGGCAACCTGTACCGGGCGGTCGACGACGACACCGCGGCCGGCGCGGTCGACGCCGCGTGGGACGCGGGAATCCGCTACTTCGACACCGCTCCGCACTACGGGCTCGGCCTGGCCGAACGCAGGCTCGGCCGGGCGCTGGCCTGCCGTCCGCGCGACGAGTACGCGCTGTCGACCAAGGTCGGCCGGATCCTGGTGCCCTGCGAGACGACCGGGCCCGACGACGCCGGGTTCGAGGTCCCCGCCGACCACGTCCGGCAGTGGGACTTCAGCGCCGACGGGGTGCGGCGGTCGCTGGAGTCGAGCCTGGACCGGCTCGGCGTGGACCGGGTGGACGTCCTGCTGCTGCACGATCCCGACGACCACTGGGAGCAGGCGGTGTCCGAGGCGTACCCGGCGCTGCACGAGCTCCGGGACCAGGGCGTGGTCGGCGCGATCGGCGTGGGCATGAACCAGTGGCGGCTGCTCGAACGGTTCGTCACCGAGACCGACGTCGACGTGGTCATGCTGGCCGGGCGCTGGACGCTGCTCGAACAGTCCGCTGTGGACACCTTCCTCCCGGCCTGCCTGCGGCTGCGGGTTTCGGTCCTGGCGGCCGGGGTCTTCAACGGCGGGCTGCTGGCCACCGACGACCCGGACCCGGCGGCGATGTACGACTACGAGCCCGCGTCGGCGGAGATCCGGTCCCGCGCGGGCAGGATTGCCGAGGTCTGCGCCGCGCGCGGGGTGCGCCTGCCGCAGGCCGCCATCGCCTTCGCCGGGGGACATCCGGCGGTCGCGAGCGTCGTGCTGGGCATGCGGTCGGCCGACGAGGTGCGCCGCAACGCCGAGCTGTTCGAACGTCCGGTGCCGGACGCGTTGTGGACCGACCTCGCCGACGCCGGTCTCCTGCGTCCCGGCCTGCCGCGCTGACCCCGGACCTCACAGACCGCCGGTCGTGGCGATCGCGTCGATCCAGGTGTCGACGAAATCACTGGTTTCCTGTGCCGTGGCGAGCACCTGCATCGAGGAGTTGAACAGGTCCGCGTTCTGCTGGTCGAGACCGTCCAGGCAGCCCCGGCCGCCGTCCCGGGCCTGGGTGACGAACGTTTCCCACACCGCCTGGACCTGCTGGTCGGGGACGCGGAAGTAGTGGTTCGCCGCCTCCGGGAGACCCGAGATGGACACGCAGAGCGGGCGGAGGTGCCGCATCTCGGTGATGGCGCTCCGCCCGGAGTCGACCTGCCGCTGCACGTCGTCGAACAGCTCCCGCCGGTCGTGGAAGAACTGGTCCATCAGGTCGTCGCCCCCGCGAAGCAGCCACGCCTGCACCTGGAGCGCCCTGCTGCGGTCCGGCACCGGGCGATCGGCGACACCGACCCCCGACTGCGCCACTGCCCGCTGCACGTCGGCCGGGTCAAGAACCCTGGAGTTCTGAGGTGTCAGCACCATGAGGCTGTTCGCGCCGATCCCCAACGCCACGACGCACAGCAACCCGGTGCAGAGACGGCGGCTGATCACGCCACCGCGTACTGGCGCGGAGGAGCGCGGTCGCGGTGACCTGCGGATCAGGGCGACGAGCGCTGCGACCGCGATCGAGGTCAGCACGGTGATCAGCAGGGCGGGAGTGAGGAACAGGCCGGAAAGCCGAGGCAGCACACCGGGTTGCCATCGGCAGGAAGCACTGGTGGCGCTCAAGGGCTCGATGCACCCTTCTGCCGCGCGGAGCACGTAGGTCCCGGCGAAACCCACCAGCACGGCGGTCTCACCGGAGATGAGCGCGACGAGCAGCCGGTAGCGGCTCGCCGTCGCGGCGGCGACGGCGGCCGCGACGGTGGATCCGGCGACCAGAGCGGCCAGCGGTCCGGCGAAGTAGATCGACATGTACTCGACGAGGTCCGCGTCCGGCCCGTAAAGCGAGTGCAGGTGCGCCAGCACGCCGCCGGTGCCCACCCAGCACAGAACTCCGCCCAGCAGCCCGGGAAGCAGCACCCGGCGCAGCGGAGGCAACGCCGCGCCGAACGGTTGACCGGGCACGGCATCGCCGGCCCAGCGGGGAGCGGTGCCGGACGGGCGGATCGCCCACGCCAGCAACGGCACCGCCCACAGCCCGGCGACCGCCACCAGGTTGAGCGGGGTGGCGGTCACGTTGGCCAGCGCCAGGATCGTCAGGGTGTAGACGGCGTCGAGCACCGACAGCTCGTCCGAGTGCCCCAGATCGTCTCCCGCGAGCCTCGACACGAGCGCGTCGCGGGCTTCGGCGATGCCGGGCGACAAACCGGTGGGCGACCAGCCCGCCGCGAGCCCGACTCCCTGGGTCTGCCACCACAGGAACCACACCGCCAGCGCCGCGCAGGCCGCTGCCAGGGTCGGCAGCAGCACCGGGCCGAACGTCCGCCGCTTCCAGACGCTGCTCCACAGCAGCGCGCACTGCGTGATCCACCAGGTGAAGACGACGGCTGCGAGGACGACGAGCAGCAGGACCTCGGGCCTGCTCGGCAGCCACTCGTTGATCGTGCCCTGCCCGGTGACCAGACCGCCGGTCACCATCCCGGCACCCAGCCACAGCCCCACCCGCACGCCGGACGGCACCCGGCGCGAGGTGAGCACGGCGTGGGTCACCGCTCGCCACTGCGCGATCCCGACCACTGCGGCGACCAGAGCGGCGACGACCAGCGCCGCCCCCTGCTGCGTCCACCCGCTGAGCAGGACGTACTGCGTCAGCGAGAACCAGACGTTGCTGTTGATCACCGACGCGGCGACCCCGGTCAGGAACATCGGGACCGCGGGCACCCCGAACAGCACGGCCGGATCGTTCAGGGCGTCCCGGCGCAGGTCCCAGCGCGGATGGGTCTGCCACAGCTCGGCGAACGAGCCCAGCGCCCGCCGCAGCCGGCCCCGGACCGGCGGTGCCGCGACCGCCCAGCCGTGCGGGTCCGCGCCCCAGCGCACCGCGGCGAGGTCGGCGTAGATCTCGCGGCTGCGCAGCACGTCCGAACGCGCGAGGTAGACCAGCACGGCCAGGACGGCGGTCAGCAGCAGACCTCGCGTGACGATCGGCGCCTCGACGAACCACTCCTCGGACCCCGACTTGAGGGCGAAACTGGCCGCGCACCACACCAGGAACGGCGGGAGAGCGCCGAAGAGGAACACTCGCCAGAGGGCGACGGTGAGGTAGGTGATCGTGATGTCGCCGTTGCGGATGTGGGCGAACTCGTGCAGGAGGACCGCGCGGAACCCGTCGGGATCGGTGTTCCTGCGCGCGAGGAGACCGCCGTGCAAGCGCACGACCGGCTTGCGGTTGCGGCCGAACACCACGGCGCCGGTGGAGGCCGGGACCGGGTCGACGACGATGCGCGGGGTGCGGGAAAGACCGGCGGTCGCGGCCAGATCGTCCATCAGGCGGCGGATCCCGCCGTCCCGGTCGACGGCTTCCAGCGCGACGACCCGGCCGCGGCGGGCCTTCCACGCGGGCAGCGCCCAGAACAGCGCGCCGACCGCGGCGGACAGCAGGACGAACCAGGCGCCGAGCACCCACCACGGAGGCGGTGCCGCGTACCGGACCGTGCAGGCGTAGTAGGCCTCCCACTGGAGCCAGCGCCGGGCGATGACGCTCGACGGCGGATCGCCGGGCGCCACCCCGGCGGCGAGCGAGCAGCCGTAGCCGTCGTAGCTGGACAGCGCGATGGCGACGTAGAGCACCATCACGCCGCTGGTCACCAGCAGCAGCACGACCAGCAGCCCGAACCGCACGGTCGTGCCCGCCGCGACCACCCGTTCGTCGATCCGCGACCGGGCGTCGTCAGTGGCCACTTCGCCTCCCCCCGGCCGGACTCCGCTGAGCCGGATCATTGTGCGGTTTTCCCACCGCGACCGGCGATTTCGGGCGGCAATGCACCCCAATGGATCAACCCGCGGGCAACGGCGGCCGATTGCCGCCAGACAGGGGCGGTGCCACCTGGCGCGGGCCAACGTGATCTACCGGATGCCGCTGTGCGGCGGTGATGGCGAGCAGTTCCCGATGTCCGCGAGCAGAACCAGCTCGGCGACCGGCCTGACGAGGACTTCGCCGCCGCAGCGGCGGAATGCCTCGCCGCCTTCGGGAAACCGGGCGCGCTCGACTACCCGCTCGGCCGCCAACTTCGAGCTGCTCTATAAGGGGATCGCGGAGGGCCGCTGGACCCGGACACTCGCGCCCCGCCCGCGGTGTCCGAGCCGGAGAGCCGTCGGCAGCGCCTGCTGCGCACCACGGGCGGCGCCCCTGATCAGCCGGGTCCGCCCAGCGCGCCGCGGAGCCAGTCCTCCACACCGGCGACGTGCACCGTCGCCCAGGCGTGGGCGACCTCGGGCCTGCGCGCCTCGATCGCCGCGCAGATCGCGTCGTGCTGCTCGCGGAAGCGGCCGACCGCGCCCTCCCGCGCCAGCCCGCTCCACACGCGGGCGCGGGTGGCCGACCCGGACAGCCCCTGGATCAGCGAGCACAGCACGGTGTTGCCCGCGCCGGCCGCGATCCGCCGGTGGAACTCGACGTCGTTGGCGACGAGCTCGTCCACCGGCGGGTCCGAACCGAGCGAGTCGACGACCGCGCGCAGCTCCGCGATCCGCTGGTCGCTCATCGCGGTCGCGGCCATCGCGGTGGCCGCCGGTTCCAGGATCCGGCGCACCTCGAAGAACTGGAGCAGGCTGTCGTCCTGGTGGAAGTCGACCAGGAACGCCAGCGCGTCCAGCAGCCGGGCGGGTTCCAGGGTGGCGACGTAGGTGCCGTCGCCCTGCCGGACGTCGAGCACGTGGATCAGCGACAGCGCCCGCACCGCCTCGCGCAGCGAGTTGCGCGACAACCCCAGCCGCTCGGCGAGGTCGGCCTCGCTCGGCAACCGGTCGCCGGGCCGCAGCTGCCCGCCGACGATCATCGCCTTGATCCTGTCGATCGCCTCGTCCGTGACCGGCAACGCGCACTCCTCCGGCAGCCCCGCCTGCTCCTCGGGCAGAGCGTACCGAGCACGCGGTGCGTCCACCCCGTCACGGATAGTGCACGAGCGCCTGGTCGAGCGGCTTGCGGGCCAGGTCGGGGACCTCGCAGTCGGGCGCCGGATAGCCGATCGGGAACACGATGTAGGGACGTTCGCTGGACGGACGCTCAAGGATCTTGGTCAGGAAGCCCATCGGGTTCGGCGTGTGGGTCAGCGTGGCCAGGCCCATCGCGTGCAGGGAGCTGATGAACATCCCGCACGCGATGCCGACGCTCTCGTTGACGTAGTAGTGCTTCTGCCTGCCCGCGCCGGTGACCGAGTACTTCTGCGCGAACACCACGACGATCCACGGCACCACGTCGAGGTAGTCCTTGTCCGCGCCGGTTTCCAGCCGGGCCAGCGCGCCGTGCCACTCCGGGATGTCGTCCCGGCCGTAGAACGCCCGCTCCTCGGCCTCGGCGGCCAGCCGGATGCGGTGCTTGACCTCGGCGTCGCGCACCGCGACGAACGTCCAGGGCTGCTGGTGGGCACCGCTGGGCGCGGTGTTGGCGGTGCGCACGGCCAGCTCGATCGCCTCCCGCGGAACGGGGTCGGAGCTGAAGAACCGGACGCTGCGCCGCTGGTCGAGCAGGTCGTGCAGGCGCTGCCCACGTCGCAGTCCTTCCTCCGCCGGAACCCGTGGCGGCCGGTACGGCACGAACGGGTGGGAGTGGGGGCGGGGCATGGCCATGACCTTCTCCTTCCTGGACGGCACCGGCCAGCATGATCCGGAAGACGGTTGGCGCACAAGACCGATTTCGCCTGTCGCGCAACGGAATCCGTGGCGCAAGAGGATGCCCCGAAGCGGGCCTCCTGGAAGGAGGCACCGGCGTCGAACCGAGCTCCGGTGAACCTGGCGGTGCCCTCGAAGCTCGCGCTGATCGCGCAGCCTGGTGCAGGGCAGGCGGAGGTAGCCGCAGATCAGGTTGACGATGGTCTGGCGCTGAGCACCCCGGATTCGTCGTCCCGCATGAAGTTGATGTTGCCCGACGGAGCCGCCGCCGTGGGGCGGAAACGACGAACCGGACAACGAGCCGCGGGGAACGGGGATGACCGAATCGTGCTTTTCCTCATTTTCGCGAATGCGTGGTCGAAATCGGACCAAATTCGCGATGCGGATTGTTGATCAGGCCCGCCCCGGGGGTCGCCGGAATGGCGGATCCGGAGCGGGCGATCGGTCGGCCGGAAAGTGCGGGTGGATTCATGTGGTTGCTGGTTCAGCCGCCCGCGAGGCGGTCGGCGTACCGGGCGAGTTCCGGTACCGTGCGCAGTGCTTCGAACGTGATCACCTCCGGCCGGACCAGGTGTTCCCGGACCAGCGGGTCGGTGGCCAGGATCGCGTCCAGCCTGCCCCGGGCCATGTCGCAGGCGATGATGACCGAGCCGGGCCGGGGTGACCGGCGGCCTTCGATGATGAAATCCCCGGACTGGTAATGCCGGTTGATCCAGTTCGAGTGGTCGGGAAGCACGAGGTTGACTTCTTCTGCTGGCGCGGTGTAATGCAGCATGACCACATACATTCTTTCAGCGTAGAACCCGCTCCCGGGCGTCGCGGGTCACCGCTCAATAACATTTAACCGGAAAAGACGATTCAGCTCCGGGAAAGTAAAAGGAGTCAAAAGCACCGACCAAAACCGGACCCGGCTTCAGCTCGCCTCCGGCTCGGGGACGTCCAGCGCTCGCGCCGTCGCGGAATACGCCTCCGCCATCGCCTCCGCGGCGAACGGCAGCACGTCGGTGAACCCGGCGAAGCCGTGGAACGCACCCGCGCAGTGCTGGAGGCTGGTGCGCACGCCAGCCAGCCGGAGGCGCTCGGCGTAGCGCTCGCCCTCGGTGCGGAGCGGATCGCACTCGGCCACCACCACGTGCGCCGGCGGCAGGCCGGCGAGGTCGGGCGCGCGCAGCGGCGAGGCCCGCGGGTCGTCCCGGTCGGCGGCGTCGGGCGCGTACAGGTCCCAGAACCACCGCATGTGCGCCGGGGCGAGCATCCCGCGGCCGTCATCGTCCACATAGGACTCCGTGGTGAAGTCGTGGTCGGTGACCGGGTAGACGAGCAGCTGGAACACCGGCCGCGGCGCGCCCTGCCGGGCTGCGATCAGCGCGGCGGCGGTGGCGAGGTTGCCGCCCGCGCTGTCGCCGGCGACGGCGATCCGCGCCGGATCTCCGCCCAGCTCCGCCGCGTGCTCGGCGGCCCAGGCCAGCGCGGCGCAGGCGTCCTCGACGGGAGCGGGGAAGGGGTGCTCGGGCGCCAGCCGGTAGTCGACCGACACCACGATCGCCCGGGCTCCGTTCGTGAGGTTGCGCGCGTGCAGGTCGTGGCTGTCGAGTCCGCCGAGCACCCAGCCGCCGCCGTGGAAGTAGACGACCACCGGCGGTTCCGCCTCGCTCACCGCGGGCCAGTAGACGCGGACCGGGAGCGCGCCGCCCGGCCCCGGGATCCCGCGCTCCTCGACCCGGTGCACCGGCACCGGCTGGTGCTCGGGCGCGAGTTCGGCGAACAACGCCCGCGCCTGCGCGGCGTCGACGACCGCTCCGCCGAGATCGGGAATCCGCTCCCGCATGGCCGAGAGGAGGCGTTCGGCGTCGGGATGTAGCGGCATCGGGACCTCCTGAGGGGTTGTGGTGGCGACTCGGGCCGATGTAACCGGAGGCGTCCCGGCCCTGGAAGCGACCGTCACCCGGATGCAGCAGGAGTCGATCTCCTGCGGCGGGACGCGCGGCCGTCGCCCGGTCACTCGGTCAGCGTCTACAGCCCCCGGTAAACACCCGTTACTCTCCCGGTATGACCGACATCACACCGCCGGATTCGCCTCCGATGCTGTCCGGGGCGCGGCCGGTGATCGGGCACGCGGCCGAGTTCATCCGGCATCCGGTCGGAATCGCCGAACGCGGCCACGCGGAATGCGGAAGGGCGTTCTCCGTCCGCATTCCGGGGCGCACCGCGTACATGTTCATCGGCCCCGAGCACAATCGGTTCTTCTTCTCCGAGACCGACAAGCGGCTGTCGATCCGGACCGCTTATCCGTTCTTCGTGCGGATGTTCGACCCGGCTTTCTACTTCTTCGCCGGAGCCGACGAGTACAAAAGGCAGCGCGCCCTGGTGCTGCCGCGGTTCCAGGGAAAGCAACTCCAGAACTACGTCCGCACGATGGTCGACGAAGTCGTCGATCTCGACCGTGCGCTCGGCGATGCCGGGGAATTCGACCTGGTGCGCACCATGGGCCCGCTGGTCATGCGGATCGCGGCCCGCGCGTTCCTCGGCCACGACTTCTCCGCGCGGCTGGAGAACGGGTTCTTCGAGACCTTCCGCCGGTTCTCGGCCGGCATGGACCCGATCATGCCCGGCTGGCTGCCACTGCCGCACCTGCTGCGCAGCAGACGCGCCAAGCGGCGGCTGCACCGGCTGATGGGCGAGCTGATCGAGCAGCGCCGCCGCGACCCGGTGGAACCGGGCGACTTCCTGCAGACGCTCATCGAAGCCCGCTACGACGACGGCGACGAGGTGCCCGACCAGGTGCTGATCAACCTCATCCTGTTGTTCAGCTGGGCGGGACACGAGACCACCACCGGCCACATCAGCTGGGCGGTCATCGACCTGCTCCAGCACCCGGACAAGCTGGCCAGGGTGGTGGCGGAGGCGCACGCCGTGCTCGACGGCAAACCCGCCGAGGAGCTGACCCTGTCCGACGTCGGGCGGCTCAAGTACCTCGACCACGCGCTGCACGAAACCGAACGGCTGCACCCCGTCGCCTTCACGATGGCGCGGACCGCCGCCGAAACCTTCGAATACCAGGGTTACACGATTCCGCGCGGCGCGATGCTGATGATCTCGCCCGCGGTCACCCACCGGCTCGGCGAACTCTACCCCGATCCGCACGAATTCCGGCCGGAGCGGTTCGCCGAGAATCCGAAGGACACCAGGTACCTCGTCGGATTCGGAGGAGGCGTGCACCGCTGCCTCGGAGTGCATTTCGCCTACCTGGAGATGACCATCGCCCTCGCCCACCTGTTCCGCGAATTCGATCTGGAACTCCTCGACCGGAATCCGAGACCGGTTCCGGGTGCCCACACCAAGTGGCCGGAGAGCCCCTGCCGGGTCCGCTACACCCGCAAGGTCACCGCGCGCCGCCCTGCTTGAACCTGCCCACTACTGGGGGTAGGAACTCCCGGACGGGCGGTATCGTTTTGCCGGAGGGTGTGTCCGCTCACACTGGCGGACGTCGTGCACGCGCGCTGAAGGGGAATCAGGTCAATTGGTGACGACGAACGGGCACCGGCCCCCGGACGAGACGGGGCCGGATCCCGCTGGGGGCCAGGGCAGCGAAACGCGCAAGGTGAACCGGGTGGTGATCCGATTCGCCGGTGACTCCGGCGACGGCATGCAGCTCACCGGCGACCGGTTCACCTCGGAGGCGGCGGCCTTCGGCAACGACCTGGCGACGCTGCCGAACTTCCCGGCCGAGATCAGAGCCCCCGCCGGGACGCTGCCCGGCGTCTCCAGCTTCCAGCTGCACTTCGCCGACTACGACATCCTCACCCCCGGCGACCGGCCGGACGTGCTGGTGGCGATGAACCCGGCGGCGCTCAAGGCCAACATCGCCGACCTGCCGCGCGGCGGCATCCTCATCGTCAACACCGACGAGTTCACCAAGCGGAACCTGACCAAGGTCGGCTACGAGTCCAGCCCGCTCGACAGCCCGGAGCTGGAGCCCTACACGGTGCACGAGGTGCCGATGGCGGAGCTGACGCTGGGCGCGGTGGAGTCGACCGGGCTGTCCCGCAAGGACGCCGAGCGGGCCAAGAACATGTTCGCCCTGGGCCTGCTGTCGTGGATGTACCACCGGCCGACCGAGGGCACCGAGCGGTTCCTGCGGGAGAAGTTCGCCAAGAAGCCGCAGATCGCCGAGGCCAACGTGCTGGCGTTCCGGGCGGGCTGGAACTACGGCGAGACCACCGAGTCGTTCGCGGTGACCTACGAGGTCGCGCCCGCGACGCTGCCCGGCGGGACCTACCGCCAGATCACCGGCAACCTCGCGCTCGCCTACGGCCTGGTCGCCGCCGGGCAGCGCAGCGGGCTGCCGCTGTTCCTGGGCAGCTACCCGATCACGCCTGCCTCCGACGTGCTGCACGAGCTGGCCAAGCACAAGAACTTCGGGGTCACCTCGTTCCAGGCCGAGGACGAGATCGCCGGCATCGGTGCCGCGCTGGGCGCCTCCTTCGGCGGCGCGCTGGGCGTGACCACCACCTCCGGCCCCGGACTCGCGCTGAAGTCGGAGACCGTGGGGCTGGCGGTGACGCTGGAGCTGCCGCTGCTGGTCTGCGACATCCAGCGCGGCGGCCCGTCGACCGGGCTGCCGACCAAGACCGAGCAGGCAGACCTGCTGCAGGCGCTCTACGGCCGCAACGGCGAGTCGCCGGTGCCGGTCGTCGCGCCCCGCTCGCCCGCGGACTGCTTCGACATGGCGCTGGAGGCGGCGCGGATCGCGCTGACCTACCGCACGCCGGTGCTGCTGCTGTCGGACGGGGCGATCGCCAACGGCTCGGAGCCGTGGCTGATCCCGGCGGTCGACGAGCTGCCCGACCTCGGCGTCGAGTTCGCCACCGGCCCCAACGCGCCGGACGGCTCCGGCGAGTTCTGGCCCTACCTGCGCGACCCGGAGACGCTGGCCCGCGAGTGGGCGGTGCCGGGCACGCCGGGCGCCGAGCACCGCATCGGCGGCCTGGAGAAGGCCGACGGGCCGGGGCACATCTCCTACGACCCGGACAACCACGACCGGATGGTCCGCCTGCGGCAGGCCAAGATCGACGGCATCACCGTGCCGGACGTCGAGGTCGACGACCCGTCGGGCGAGGCGCGGGTGCTGGTGCTCGGCTGGGGCTCGTCCTACGGGCCGATCGGCGCGGCGTGCCGCCGCGTGCGCAACAACGGCATGCCGGTGGCCCAGGCGCACCTGCGCCACCTCAATCCGATGCCCGGGAATCTCGGCGAGGTCCTGCGGCGTTACGACAGGGTGATCGTGCCGGAGATGAACCTCGGGCAGCTGGCCATGCTGCTGCGGGCGCGCTACCTGGTCGACGTGGTCAGCCACACCAAGGTGGCGGGTCTTCCGTTCCGAGCCGAGGAGCTGCAGAACGTGCTCACCGATGTCGTGCAGGGGGTGTCCGCGTGACGACCACCGATCTGGGTCTTCCCGCACTGGGCGGGCTGGCCGGGGTGCCGACCGCCGAAGGCAAGCAGTCGGCCAAGGAGTACAAGTCCGACCAGGAGGTCCGGTGGTGTCCGGGCTGCGGAGACTACATCGTGCTCAACGCGGTGCAGAGCTTCGTGCCGACGCTGGGGCTCCGGCGGGAGAACATCGTGTTCATCTCGGGCATCGGCTGCTCCAGCCGGTTCCCGTACTACATGAACACCTACGGCATGCACTCGATCCACGGCCGGGCCCCGTCGATCGCCACCGGGCTGGCGACCTCGCGGCCCGACCTGTCGGTCTGGGTGGTCACCGGTGACGGGGACGCGCTGTCGATCGGCGGCAACCACCTGATCCACGCGCTGCGCCGCAACGTCAACCTCAAGATCCTGCTGTTCAACAACCGGATCTACGGGCTGACCAAGGGCCAGTACTCGCCGACCAGCGAGGTCGGCAAGGTCACCAAGTCCACCCCGGTGGGCTCGCTCGACCACCCGTTCAACCCGGTGTCGCTGGCGCTGGGCGCGGAGGCGAGCTTCGTCGCGCGCACCATCGACTCCGACCGCAAGCACGTGACCGAGACGCTGCGGGCGGCGGCCGAGCACCGCGGCAGCGCCCTGGTGGAGATCTACCAGAACTGCCCGATCTACAACGACGGCGCGTTCGACGTGCTCAAGGACAACGACGAGAAGCAGCGCCGGATCATCCCGCTGCGCCACGGCGAGCCGGTCGTGTTCGGCCCGGAGGACGAGCGCTGCGGCGTGGTCCGCGACAGCGACGGGGACCTGCGGGTCGCCAAGCTGTCCGAGGTCGACGAGCGCGACGTCGTGGTGCACGACGCCGAGCGGGAGGACCCGTCGCTGGCGTTCGCGCTGTCGAGGCTCGGCGGTCAGGACCTGAACCCGACCGTCACGGGCATCTTCCGGGCGACCAGGCGGCCGACCTACGACGACCTGGCCCGCGCGCAGGTGGCCGAGGCGCAGCAGAGCAGCCCGCCGGACCTGCAGGCCCTGCTCACCGGTCGCGACACCTGGACGATCTGACGGCGTGACCTCGTCGAAGGGCCCCGGCTTCCGCGGCAGCCGGGGCCCTTCGCGCGGCACCGGGGTTCAGGCGGGCATGGGGTCGCCGGTCTCCAGGAGCGTCTTGAGGTCGGAGAGCAGTTCCGGCCAGCCGCCGCTGCCCTCCAGCCCGCCGCTGATCGCCTGGTGCATCACGCTGCCGGGCTCGAAGTCGTCGTGGGTGACGGTGAGCCGCACGCCGGAGCGGGCGGGCTCGATCTCGAAGGTCACCCTGGAGCGCTTCTCCTCCCGGTGGCGGCGGAACTCCTCCTCGGTCCAGCCGAAGTGCTCGGCGTGCTCGGGCTGGAAGGCGTGCCAGGTGTAGGAGAGCCGCCGGTGGGGCTCGGATTCCAGGACCACCTGGCCGAGGTCCTTGGCCTCGCCGTCGGGTCCGTCCTTCCACAGCAGCGGCGAACCGGGCTCCCAGTCCGAGACCAGCTCGGTGCCGCCCCAGTAGCGGCGGGTGAAGGCCGGGTCGGTCAGCGCCTGCCAGAGCCGCTCCGGGGTGGTGTTGATGTAGGTCGTGTAGGTGAACACGGGATTGCTCATGGGTCCGGCCTCCAATGCCGTCCTGAGGTCGGCGAGCGCGTGCGCCCGCTCGCGGTGGTAGCGGCCGATCCAGCGGTCGGCGATGGCGGTGATCGGAGCGGCGTTGAGGTGGTGCAGCTTCTCCCGCCCGCGCCGCGCGGTGGTCACCAGCCCGGCGGCCTCCAGCACCGCCAGGTGCTTGCTCACCGACTGCCGCGCCATGTCCAGGCCCGCGCACAGCTCGCGCAGGCTCTGGCCGTTGCGCTCGTTGAGGCTGTCCAGCAGCCTGCGCCTGCTGGGATCGGCCAGCGCCTTGAACACCTCGTCCATGCCCCTCCTCGAAAAGGCAGCCGATCGGCTGCATGAAAAATAGGCAGCCTTTCGGCTGCATGTCAAGCCGGGGTGGCTCGGTGGCCGCCGGGGCTGGGAGGAAGCAGGAGCGCGGGGCTCAAGGAGAAGCGGCGCTGGGCTCAAGCAGGAGCCGGGCTGGGCGGGGGCGATGCCTCCCGGCGGTTGATTGATCACGCTCACCGGCTCCGGCCCTCGCGAGTTCGCCAACCTGCTCATCGGCCCGGACGACCGGATCGCCGGGCTGGACGTGGCCAACGCGGGCGGCGCCCGGCGCGTGGACGGCCGCGGCCGCGTGCTCGTCCACGGCCTGAACGACGCGCACGGGCACATGCTCCGCGTGCGGACCGTGAAGCTCTACGTCGACGGCGCGCTGGGCAGTCGTGGTGCGGCCCTGCTCGACCGGGATCCGCTGCGGGACGGACCCGCCTGGCGCACCGGCGTCCTCCAGACCTGGGTGGCGGGGCGCCCGGTCGGTGAGTACGGGGCGCTGTGAGAACGGGGTGCCGTGAAGCTCGTGCCGATGGGGTAGCCGGGTTACCCCGGCAATCGGATCCGGCCGGAGTGCCCGCTCCGTACCGTGCTGCGTGGGGATGTGCGGCCGAGGGGGGCGGCGGAAATCATGGCGTGGACCTTGCACGAGCACGTTGCGCCCACCACGGGGCGGGCGTTCCCGTACGTGCTGATGTACCACTCGGTCACCGAGTACTCGTCCGATCCGTACCAGGTGACGGTGGACCCGGCCCGGTTCGAACAGCAGTTGTGCTGGCTGGAGCGCCGCGGTCTGCGGGGCGTGGCGATGCGGGAGCTGATGGCCGCCGGTGACCGGCGGCGGCTGGTCGGGCTGACGTTCGACGACGGCTACGAGGACTTCCTGCTGTCGGTGCTGCCCGCGCTGGTGCGGCACGGTTTCACCGCGACCGTGTTCGTCATCTCCGGCCGGATGGGCGGCACCAACCGCTGGGACCCGGACGGCCCGGTCAAGCAGCTCATGACCGCCGACCAGGTGCGGCTGGCGGCCGACTTCGGCATGGAGATCGGCTCGCACGGCAGGCTGCACCAGCACCTGTCCGAAGTGGACGACGGCGAGCTGCTGGACGAGGTGGCGGGCAGCCGCCACGTGCTGCGCGCGGTCTCCGGTCAGGAGGTCAGCGGTTTCTGCTACCCCTACGGCAGGCTGGACCGCCGGGTGCGGCAGGTGGTGCGCGACAGCGGGTACGACTACGGCTGCGCGATCTGGCCTTCTGCGCTGAGCGGACGCCACGCGCTCCCGCGCACCTACGTGGGCGACCGCGACGGCAACGTCCGGCTGACCGCCAAGCGGCTGCGGCACGCCATGCGCTGAGCCGGAAACGACCCGCCCGCTGCCGCCGAATCGGCGGCAGCGGGCGGAAGTCTGCGCTCCGCGGGAGGAGATCCGTTGCGGGGTAACGCGTTTTCGGTAGGTGCGCTAACCCAGCTGGAGGAGGGGCGTGCGGTGTCGCGATGGGACGGTTGCTCCCGTGGCCCCACACCGGAACGGGGAGGCAACAGTGACCGCGAACCCACTCGCGCTGGCCGTCAACGGACGGGAGTACCAGCTTTTCGAACGACTGGTGCCGTTCACCGAGCACAACGGGCGCACCGGCGAGGCCATCGCCGTGGTCGGACTGGGCTACGTCGGCCTGCCGACCGCCTACGCGCTGGCGGCGCGAGGTGCCGCGGTCACCGGCTTCGACATCAGCAGGGGGCGGCTCGGCGAGATCCGGGCCGGTGACGTCGACCTGCCCGACGACCAACGCCTGGGCCTGGCCGGGGTCCTGGAGTCCGGTCGGCTGCGGCTGTCCGACGACCCCGCGGCGCTGGGCGCGGCGGAGTCGGTCATCGTCTGCGTGCCCACCCCGGTCGACGAGGACCACACGCCGGACCTCTCGGCGCTGCGCGCGGCGTGCGAGACGGTCGCGGAGCAGGCCCGCACCGGACAGACGATCATCCTCACGTCCACGACGTTCGTCGGCACCACCCGGCTGCTGCTGGCCGAACCGCTGCGGCGGCGGGGGATGCGCATCGGCACCGACGTGCACGTGGCCTTCAGCCCGGAACGCATCGACCCGGGCAACCTCGACCACACCCAGCGCGAAACCCCGCGCGTGGTCGGCGGGGTGACCAGCCGGTGCGCGCAGCGGGCGGCCCGGGTGATCCGGCGCTCGACGGACTCGGTGTACCTGGTCAGCTCGCCGGAGGCGGCCGAGCTGACCAAGCTCTACGAGAACATCTTCCGCGCGGTGAACCTGGCGCTGGCCAACGAGATCGCCGACGTGTGCCACGACCTGGACCTCGATCCGATCGAGGTCACCGTCGCGGCCGGGACCAAGCCCTACGGCTTCCTCGGCAGCTTCCCCGGCCCCGGCGTGGGCGGGCACTGCATCCCGTGCGACCCGCACTACCTGCTCTGGCAGCTGCGCGGGCACCAGGTCCGGGCACCGATGATCGAGCAGGCGATGACCTCGATCGAGCAGCGCCCGGAACGGGTCGTCGACCGCGTGCTCGAAGAGCTCGCCGACGCCGGGCTCGCGCCGGGGGACGCGCGGGTCGCGGTCGTCGGTGTCAGCTACAAGGCCGGGGTGCGGGACCTGCGGGAGTCCCCGGCGCTGCCGATCATCACCGGTCTCCGGCGAGCCGGGGTCGACGTGGACTACCACGACCCGCTGGTCCCGGAGGTCCGGCTGGCCGACGGCAGCTCGTTGCGCAGCAAGCCCGGCGGACCGGACTGGGACCTCGTCCTGATGCACACCCTGCACCCCGGGTTCGACTACGGCTGGGCGTCCCTGTGCCCGCTGGTCCTCGACGCCACCTACCAGTTCGACCAGGCCCCGCACCGGAAGTTCGTGTGACGGGGAGGTGCCCGATGGGCGGCAACGGGTTCGACACGTCGGTTCCGGCGGTGGTGTTCAAGCTGGACCCCAACGTCATGCACCACGGCGGCCTCGGGGTGATCCGCGGGCTCGGCCGGGTGGGCGTTCCGGTCTACGCGGTGCAGGAGCACGCGTACGCGCCGGCGGCGCATTCGCGCTACCTGCGCGGGCACTGGGTGTGGCGGCCCGACCCGGACGACGTGGACGAGGTCCTGCGCGGGCTGCGGCGCGTCGCGGAGCGGATCGGCCGGGTCTCGGTGCTGTTCCCGACCGACGACGCCGGGGCGATCTTCCTGGCCGAGCACGGCGCGGCGCTGCGGGAGTGGTTCCACTTCCCCGATCCGCCGCGGCACCTGCCCAGAACCGTGGCGGGCAAGTACTCGATGCACCGGATGTGCCGCGAGCTCGGGGTGCCGTGCGCCGAGGCGGCGATGGTGGACACCCTCGCGCAGGCCGAGGAGTTCGCGGCGGGGACGGGATTTCCGCTCGTCGCCAAGCTCGCGACGCCGTGGCGCAAGGGCGGCGAGCTGCGCAGCACCACCATCGTCCACAACGGACAGGACCTCGCCGAGGTGTACCGGCTCGGCGCCGGTGCGAGCCTGCTGCTCCAGGAGTACCTGCCGGGCGGGCGCGACCACGACTGGTTCTTCCACGGTTACTGCGACCGGGACTCCCGGTGCCGGGCCGCGTTCGTCGGGCTCAAGGAGCGTTCCTACCCGGCGCACGCCGGGCTGACCAGCCTCGGCCGCTGGGCGGAGAACGCGCAGCTGCGGGGCCAGGCGGAGCAGCTGCTGCACCGGATCGGCTTCCGTGGCATCGTGGACCTGGATTTCCGTTGGGACGCAAGGGATTCCCAGTACAAGCTGCTGGACTTCAACCCGCGTCTGGGGGCGCAGTTCCGGCTTTTCACCGACACGGCGGGGGTGGACGTCGCGCTGGCGGCGTACCTGGACCTGACCGGCCAGCCGGTGCCGCCGGGCGAGGCGGTGCCCGGCCGGCGCTTCCTGGTCGAGAACTACGACCCGATCGCCGCCCTGCGCTACTGGCGTGACGGCGAACTCGATCCGCTGACGTGGGCGAGGTCGATGCGCGCGGTCGGCGAGACCGCCTGGTTCGCCGCGGACGACCTCGTGCCGTTCGCGTTGATGTGTTTGTGGATGGGCGCACGGGCGGCGGGCCGCCCGTTGCGGAAACTGCCGCTGCGGGCGGGGAAGGAGAGTCGATGATGACCGAGCACGACGTGGTTCAGGTAGCCGTGGTCGGCGCCGGGCCGTACGGGCTTTCGCTGGCCGCCCACCTGCGGGCGGCCGGGGTGTCCTACCGGCAGTTCGGGGTGCCGATGGGCCTGTGGCGCAACGCGATGCCGAAGGGCATGTACCTGAAGTCGCAGGGCTTCGCGTCGAACCTGTCGGACCCGAAGCGCACGCACACGCTGCGCAACTTCTGCCGGGACACCGGCCGCGACTACGCCGACTACGGAGTGCCGGTGTCGCTGGCGGACTTCATCGCCTACGGCGACTGGTTCCGGCAGGACCTCGGCCTGGAGGTCGACGAGCGGCTGGTGTCCGACGTCCGCCGCAACGGCGAGAACTTCGAGGTGACCCTCGAGGACGGGTCCCTGGTCGAGGCAGCCAGCGTCGTGGTCGCGGCCGGGGTGGAGCACTTCGCGCACCTGCCGCGCGTGCTCTCCGAGCTCCCTCCGGAACTGTGCACGCACAGCTCGCAGTACGGCGATCTCGGGGTGTTCGCCGGCCGCGACGTGCTGGTGGTCGGCAGGGGCCAGTCGGCGCTGGAAACGGCCGCGCTGCTGCACGAGCAGGGTGCGCGGCCCCGGCTGCTGGTCCGTTCGTCCGCACTGGCCTGGAACGGGCGACCGCTGACGCCCGACCGGCCGTTGCTGCGCCGGATGCGGGAACCGGAAGCGGGACTCGGGTCCGGGTTGTCGACCTGGTTCTACTCCGAGCACCCGAAGTGGTTCCGGCACCTGCCCGAGCAGACCCGGGTGTACCGCGCCCGCACCGCGCTGGGCCCGGCGGGCGCGTGGTGGCTGCGCGAGCGGGTCGAGGGCAGGTTCCCGGTGCACCTGGAGCACGGCATCGACTGGGCCGAGCCGGACGGCGGCCGGGCGCGGCTCGGGGTGCGCGCCAACGGGCACGGCCCGCGCGAGTTCACCGCCGACCACGTCATCGGCGCGACCGGGTACCCGCCGAGCCTGGCGCGGCTGCCGTTCCTGGGTTCGCGGCTGCGGTCGGAGGTGGCGACGCTGGCCGGAACACCGCGGGTGGGCCGGGACTTCCAGTCCTCGGTCCCGGGGCTGTTCTTCATGGGAGCGGTGGTCGCGCCCGAGCACGGGCCGGTCATGCGCTTCGTCTACGGCGCCGACTACGCGGTGCGCTCGGCGGCGGCGCGGATCGCCGCATCGCGGCCCCGCCGCCCGCTGGCAGCGGTGGGAGGCGCGCGCAGATGAGCGTGGCCAGCCTGCCTTCCGGGCACCGCGGGTCCGCCGCAGTGCCGGCGCCCCGTGGTGCTGTCCGGACTGTCCTGATGCCCGCGGCTGACGCGGTCGCGCTGGTCGTGGCCGCGGTGCTGGCCGGGGACGCGCTGCTCCCGGCGCTGGGCTGCGCAGCGGTGGTCCTGTGCCTGCTGTCCGGCCAGGGCCTGCACCGGATGCGGGTGTCGCTGCGGGTGTGGGACCAGGCGCCGCGGATGACGCTGACCGCGATGGCGGCGGTCGTGGTCGTGCTTCCGTGGACGCCTCCGGGGCGGGCTGTGCTGCTGGGCGTGCTCACCAGCGGCGCGCTGGTGGTGGTGCGCGGTTCGGCGTTCGCGTTGCTGCGGATCGCGCACCGGCGCGGCAGGCTGTGCGAGCGGGCGCTGATCGTCGGCGGCGGCGAAACCGCGGACCAGCTGGCGAGGATCACCCGCGAACACCCGGAGTTCGGGCTGCGGGTGGTGGGCTTCGTCGACGACGCGGCGACCGGGCCCGCGCCGCTCGGAGGTGTCGCCGAGCTGCCCGAGGTGATCTCGGAGCACCGGGTGGACCGGGTGCTGATCTGCTCGCCCGGAAGCGCGGAGCTGGTGACCGCCGTCCGGGCGCTGCGCGCCGACGTGTGGGTGGTGCCGAACCTGCCCGAGCTCGGGCTGGCGCTGCCGCGTGGGTGCCTGGACGACCTGTGGGGGATCCCGCTGCTCCCGCTCCGGCGGGCGAATCCGCTGGCAGCACTGGGAAAGCGGGTGTTCGACCTGGCGGCGTGCCTGCTGCTGGGCCTGGTCGCCGTCCCGCTGGTGCTGGTGTTCGGCGGTCTGTCGCGCGGCGGAGCGCTGTTCCGGCAGTGGCGGGTGACCCGCACCGACCGGCGGGCGCGGGTGATCAAGCTGCGCACGCTGGTCGATCCGGGGCAGCGGTGGGCGGTCGCGCCGGGGGAGTGCACCGCCCTGGCGCGGTGGCTGCGCGCCACCCACCTCGACGAGCTCCCGCAGCTGCTCAACGTGCTGCGCGGGGAGATGTCGCTGGTGGGCCCGCGGCCGGAACGCCCCTGCTACGCCGCCCGGTTCGCCGAGGAGATACCGCACTACGCCGACAGGCACCGCATGACCGGGGGCATGACGGGCTGGGCGCAGGTGCACGGGCTGCACGGCGACACCTCGATCCCGGACCGGGCGCGGTTCGACAACCAGTACGTCGAGTACTGGTCGCTGTGGATGGACCTGGTGATCGTGGCCCGCACGGCCGCGATCGTGACCGGGGAGTGCGTCCGAGCGGGCCGGGCGCGGCCCGGGAACCCGCGGCGGCGCAGGCCGGGGCCCGCCCGCCGGGCGGCGGGCGCCGCTGGTGAAACAGATCCCGAGGCGATGGGAGGCCGACGGTGAAGGTTCTGCACGTGATCACCGGGCTCGGCGTCGGCGGCGCCGAACTCCAGCTGCGATCGATACTCCAGCACACCCGCCACGACGCCGACGTGGTCTCGCTCTACAACCCGGGCGACGTCGCGGCCATGATCCGCGATGACGGCGTCCGCGTCCGCGACCTCGGCATGACCAGCAACACCCAGGTCGGTGCCGTGCTCCGGCTGCGGGACCTGATCCGCGACGACCGCTACGACGTGGTGCACACGCACCTGTACCGGGCGTGCGTCTACGGCCGGCTCGCCGCCCGCCTCGCGGGCACGAAAACCGTTGTGGCGACCGAACACTCCATCGGCGAGACGCACCTGGAGCGGCGCCGCATGACGCTGGGCGTGCGCGCCCTGTACCTGGGCACCGACCTGTGCTCGGACGCCACCATCGCGGTGTCGGACACCGTGGCGCGGCGGCTGGTGGACTGGGGCGTGCGGCCGCGCAAGATCACCGTGATCCCCAACGGCGTGGACTTCGGCCGGGTCCGCTTCGACCCGGCCGCGCGGCTGCGGGTGCGGGGCGAGCACGGAATCCCGTCCAACGCCTTCGTCGCCGGCGTGCTCGGCAGGCTTGACGCCAACAAGCGCTTCCACCTCGTGATCGACGCGATCGCACCGCTGCTGGACCAGCGGACCAAGCTGCTGGTCGTCGGCGGTGGCGCCGAGCGCGAGCGGCTGGAGGCGCTGGCCGAGGCGCACGGCGTGGCCGACCACGTGGTCTTCGCCGGGGAACGCCACGACGTGGCCGCGATGCTGTCGGCGATGGACCTGTTCGTGGCGTCCTCCGAGCAGGAGACCTTCGGGCTCTCGGTGCTGGAGGCGCTGGCCAACGGGATTCCCGCGCTCTACACGACCTGCCCGGCGATGGACGGGATCAGCACCCCGCGAGCCCGCCAGGTCGCGGGTGACGCCGAGGCGCTGCGCGCGGAGATCGCCCGCGAGGTGGCCGAGGGCCGCGGGCGCGCCGACGTGCCCGAGGTCCGGGACCGCTACGGGATCGAGGCGGTGACCGGGCGGATCGACGACCTGTACCCGCGACTCCAGGAGGCACGGCGATGAGAGCGCTGGTCACCGGTGCGGCCGGGTTCATCGGCTCGCACCTGGTCGAACACCTGCTGGCGGGCGGGCACACCGTCGTCGGCGTCGACGACCTGAGCACCGGCAGCCCGGAGAACCTGCCCGCGGACGGCTTCCGGCTGGTGCGCGGCACCATCCTGGACCGCGACCTGGTGGACGAGCTGGTGTCCGATGTGGACACCGTGTTCCACATGGCCGCCGCGGTCGGCGCGTTCGTGATCCAGGAGCGGACGCTGGACAGCCTGCTGACCAACATCCACGGCACCGAGAACGTGCTGGCCGCGGCCGTGCGGCACGACGCGCGGCTGCTGGTCGCCTCCACCAGCGAGATCTACGGCAAGAACCCGAAGGTCGGGCTCACCGAGAGCGACGACCGGCTGGTCGGCTCGCCGCTGATGTCGCGCTGGACCTACTCGGAGGCCAAGGCGATCGACGAGAGCCTGACCCACGCCTACGCGCGGGAGTCCGGGCTGCGGGCGGTGATCGTGCGGCTGTTCAACACCGTGGGGCCGCGCCAGACCGGCCGCTACGGCATGGTCATCCCGCGGCTGGTCAACCAGGCGTTGCAGGGCAGGCCGCTGACCGTGTTCGGCACCGGCGGGCAGGTGCGCTGCTTCTGCCACGTCGCCGACGTGGTCCCCGCGCTGGTCCGGCTGGTCGGCCTGGACCGGGCGCGGGGGCGGGCGGTGAACCTGGGCAGCTCCGAGCAGGTGTCGATCGAGGAGCTGGCCACCCGGATCATCGCGATGACCGGATCGTCGAGCGGCATCGTCCGGGTGCCCTACGAACGCGCCTACGGGCCGGGCTACGAGGACATGCAGCGCCGGGTTCCGGACTGCGCGCGGGCCCGGGAGCTGATCGGGTTCGAGCCGGTGCACACCCTCGACGACATCATCCGTGCCGTCGTGATCGAGCAGACCCGGGCCAGACAGGTCTCGGCGACCGTCGCGGAGTGAGGCCGGCAGATGTGGAAGAGAGCTGAGGGGGAATCCCGCCGCGGCAAGCGCCGCACCGGTGGCGTGCTCGGCAGGACGGGCGGCTCGATCTGGTTCCTGGTGCTGATCGCCTCGGCGCTGCTGCTGGTCGTGGTGATGGCGATCCCCAGGCAGAGCGGCCCGGAACCGCCGGGCCCGCTGGTGGTGGCGTCGCTGCCGTTCTGGAACCTCGCCAACGGCACGTCGACCGTGGTGCGCAACGACGAGGCGGTCAACGAGGTCTCGCCGTGGATGTACGGGCTCGGCGAGGACAGCAGGCTGACCATCCAGTACTCGCCGGTGCAGGCCACCGAGGTCGCGGGCCACCTGCAACGGCTGCGCGAGGCCAAGATCCCGATCGTGCCCTCGCTGGCCAACATCACCAACGGCGAGTGGTCCTACGAGCCGGTCGCGCGGATGCTGCACGACCCGGAGAAGATGCGGCGGCACGTCATCGAGATCGTCGAGCTGGTCAAGCGGGAGAACTACGACGGCATCGACATCGACTACGAGAACCTCAAGGCGGGCGACCGCGAGGTGTTCACCCGCTTCGTGACCGAGCTGGGAACCGCCCTGCACGGGTCCGGGAAACGGCTCTCCGTGGCGGTTTTCGCCAAGACCACCGACGCGGGCTACGACGAGCGCAACGTCGCCCAGGACTACGTCGCGATCGGCCGGGTCGCCGACCAGGTCCGGCTGATGGCCTACGACTACCACTGGGCGACCTCGCCGCCGGGACCGGTCGCGCCGGTCGGCTGGGTCCGCGACGTGCTGCGCTACGCCACGACCGCGATCCCCCGCGACCGCATCGTGCTCGGGATCCCGCTCTACGGCTACGACTGGTCCGGCGGCAACGCGACGTCGGTGACGTGGTTGCAGGCGTTCCGGCTGGCCACCGAGCACCGGGCGCAGACCGCCTACGACCCGGCGACCCAGTCGCCGTGGTTCCGCTACACCGACGCGCAGGGACGCCCGCACGAGGTGTGGTTCGAGAACTCGGTGAGTTCCAAGGCGAAGTTCGAGGCGGCGCGCGGGAGCGGGATCCGCGGGGTCTACCTGTGGATGTACGGCTACGAGGACGCCGGGACCTGGCCCGAACTGCGCAACAGCCTGCCTGCGAGCAGATCCCGGGGGAGGGCCTGATGATTCCGTGGTGGGTGCTGGCGATCGTGGTCTTCGGCGCGAACTTCACGCTGTGGGGCCTGATAGGACTGCTGAGGCTGCTCGACAGCACCACCCGCCGCTGGTGGGCGCGGCGGGCGGCACCGGCGCCGGTGCACCTGGGCGTCGACGACGTCGCGGTGCTCATCCCGGCGCACAACGAGGAGAAGGTGATCGTCGACAGCCTCAACGCGATCACCTCGCTGGTGCCGAGGCGGAACGTGCACGTGGTCTCCGACGGTTCGACCGACCGGACGGTGGAGCTCGCCCGCAGGTGCGGCGTGCACGTGATCACCACGCCCACCAACATCGGCAAGGCCGGGGCGCTGCAGCAGGCGATCCGCCGGTTCCGCCTGGTGGAGCGGTTCGAGGTCGTGATGCTGCTCGACGCCGACACCCACGTCGAACCCGGTTACTTCCGCGCGGCGCTGCCGCTTTTCGCCGACCCCGGCGTGGTCGCGGTCGCGGGCTGCGTGCGGTCGACCACCCGCGGGCGGGCGCAGTCCCCGGTGGGGCGCACGGTCGCCTTCCACCGGCAGCGGATCTACACGATGACCCAGTACCTGCTGAAGTTCGGCCAGACCTGGCGGCGGCTCAACGCCACCCACATCGTGCCCGGCTTCGCCAGCCTGTACCGGACCGCGGTGCTGCCCGCGATCGAGGTGAACCCGCCGGGGCTGGTCATCGAGGACTTCAACATGACCTTCGAGGTCTACCAGAAGCGGCTCGGCAAGGTCGGGTTCACGCCGTCGGCGATCGCCGAGACCCAGGAGCCGGGCACCTTCGGCGACTACGTCAAGCAGTGCAAGCGCTGGTCGCTGGGGCTGTGGCAGACCGTCCGCCTGCACCCGCCGCGGGCGAACCTGTTCACCGCGATGCTCGCGCTGATCCTGCTGGAACTGCTGACCAGCAGCATCATGCTGGTGCTGCTGCCGTTCCTGGTGCTGCTGCTGGTGCTGCCCAGGATCTTCGGGTTCATGCAGGACCTCCCGGTCGTGGCCGAGGTCCACGACGTGGTCGCGGCGTACCTGACGCTGGGATCGATCGGCTTCGGCATCGTGCTGCCGGACCTGCTGGTCACCGTGCTGGTCGCGGTGATGCAGCGGCAGCCGAGATTCCTGTTGTTCGCTCCGCTGTTCCTGTTCCTGCGGGTGGTTGACGCCGTGATCGCGCTCTACGCGCTGCCGCAGGCGTGGCTGCGGGGCTGGACCGGGCGGTGGAGCAGCCCCGACCGAAGGCAGGTCGATGCGACGCCGCAGGCGCTGGAGCGGCCGGGGCCCGACCTCAGGGCGGGCTGAGCCCGCGCGGCGGCGGGAACTCCCCGGCGGCAGGAACGCCGAACTCCTGCGTTTGCACGAGGACTTGATGGATCGGTGGCGGGATCGTTGGACGGGTGAACGTCGTGCGGCTGCTCATGGTGGACGACCACCTCATGCTCACCGAAGCGCTGAGCGTGCGGTTGTCCACTGTGCCCGATCTGTGGGTGGTGGGGCGCTGCGAGCTCACCGATCCGCGGCTGCCGGAGATGGTGCGCAGGCTGCGGCCGGACGTCATCACGATCGACGTGGAACCCGCGGGCACCGCCGCCGGTGAGCTCATCCGCGGGCTCCAGCGGGAACGCCCCGACGTGCGGGTGGTCGTGCTGACCGGCAAGCACGACCCGGACCAGGCCGTGGAGGCCGCCAGGGCGGGCGCCTCGGCGTGGGTGTCGAAGGAGTCCGGCGTCGACGAGCTCACCGAGGTGTTGCGCGGGGTGCGGGAGGGGCACGCGTGGTTCCCGCCCGAACTGCTCGGCGCGGTCCTGGGCGAACTTCGTGAGGACGCGGTGCGGGCCACCGAGCGTTCGGGCCCGCTGGACGTGCTCAGCGACCGCGAACGCGACGTGCTGCAAGGCATGGTGTCCGGCCGCAGGGGCAGCCAGATCGCCGAGGACCTCAAGATCTCCACCGAAACGGTGCGCACGCACACCCGCAGCATCCTGGCCAAGCTGCACGTGCACAGCCAGCTCGAAGCGGTCAGCGTGGCCACCGCCGCCGGGATGCGGGTCCGGGATCCGAGGTCGGGCCGGTGACGCCGCTGCGCGTGGCCACGGTGGTGACCCGCCTGGAAGGCGGTGCGGGGGCGCTGGCCCTGCGCGGGGCGCTCGCGCTGGATCCGGACCGGTACGAGGCGACCGTCGTCACCGGCGGCGGTGGCCGCCTGCTCGCCGAGGCCGAGGACGCCGGGCTGGAGACGGTCGTCGTGCCCGGGCTGCGGGCGCCGATCGCGCCGCACCACGACCTCGCGGCGCTGGGGCGCCTGATTCGCCTTTTCGCGCAACGGAATTTCGATGTCGTGCACACGCACTGCGCGAAAGCCGGTGCGGTGGGCCGAATCGCCGCGCACCGCACGCGGGTGCCCCGGATCGTCCACACCTACCACGGGTTTCCGTTCCACGAGTTCCAGCGCGCCCCGCGCCGTGCCGCGTACGTGGGCATCGAGCGCGGGCTCGGGCGCATCACGGATGTCGGGCTGTGCGTGGGAACCGGCGTCGCCGTCGAAGCGTTGCGCCGAGGTCTGCTTCCACCACGGCGAATCCGCACCATCGGCGTCGCGGTCGAGCAGGACGCGCCGGTGCTGACCCCGCAGACGCGGCATTCGGCCCGCCGCGCGCTGGGGCTGCCGCCGGACGCGACCGTGATCGGCACCGTGGGCAGGCTCGTGTACCAGAAGGCGCCGGAGGACTTCGTCGCGGCGTTACGGGAAGTCGATCGCCCGGACGTCGTCGGGGTGTGGATCGGTGACGGCGAGATCGCTGACCGCGCAAGGGAATTCGCCGCGCGGTCCGGTGTTCCCCTAGTCTTCCCCGGCGACCGGGCCGACGCCCTCGCCCTGCTGCCAGCTTTCGACGTCTTCGCGATGTCAAGCCGCTACGAGGGACTGCCGATGGCGGTCGTGGAGGCGATGCGCTGCGGCATCCCGGTCGTGGCGACCGCGGTCAACGCGGTGGGCGACGTCGTCGTTCCTGGTGAGACCGGACTGCTCGCGCCGCCTGCGCGTCCCGAACTGCTGGCCGACGCCCTCCGGCACCTGCTGGACGCGCCGGGCGACG
The DNA here is from genome assembly GCF_039534165.1 of Saccharopolyspora taberi. Lineage (NCBI taxonomy): Bacteria > Bacillati > Actinomycetota > Actinomycetes > Pseudonocardiales > Pseudonocardiaceae > Saccharopolyspora > Saccharopolyspora taberi. Next base: position 203,170 of record NZ_BAAAUX010000002.1, read on the forward strand.
CCGTGCGCATGGCCGCCGCGGCGCGCGCGAAGGTCGAGCACCACCACGACGCGGCTGCGCTCGCGGAGACGCTTCGTGCCGCATACCGTGACGAGGAGCCTGGAAGTTGCTGGCCGCTGTGATGCACGTGGAGTAGTCGAAATCCCCACCGTGCATGAGTCGCAACGAGACTCAACGTCATCCCGACATCCCGGATGACAGGGGTTGTCCGGGAAGGGGGCTGGGGTGCGACGGGGACTGGTGTGGAGACCTGGCGGTCTCGAACGGCAGGACGTGCGGGGCCTGCTGCACGACCTCGGGCACGGCCTGGCGACGCTGTCCTACCTGGCGGAGGGGATGGACGCCGACGTGCCGCTGTCCGGACCGGCCCGCGACCGGCTGCACCTGATGGAGCGCGAGCTGGCGCGGCTGACCGAGCTGGTCGAGGTCCGGCCGGGACTGCCGGAGGTGTTCGAGGTGCGCGCCCTGGTCGGCGACCTGGTGTCGGTGGCCGACCTGTCGGCACCGGCGCGGGTGCGGCTCCTGCCGGGGGAGGAGTTCACCATGCGCACGGACCGCACCGCGCTGTGGCGGATGCTGGCCAACCTGGTCGACAACGCCGCGCGGGCGGCCGGGCCCGGCGGAACGGTCGAGGTCTCGGTGCGGCGGACCGAGTCGGTGACCATCGCGGTGACCGACGACGGGCCCGGCTTCGGCCGGGGTCCGCGCGGCCGGACCTCGCTGGGGCTCGACATCGTCGGCGGCCTGGCCGGGGCGTGCGGTGCGCGGCTGCACATCGGCACGGCGCGCGGGGGAGGCACGAGGGTCGAGCTGACCTTCGCGCCGGACGGCTAGCACACGCCTCCGGACCGGAGGCACGGACGAGGGGGAGGAAAGATGGTCGACCTGGTGCTCGGGGACGATCACGAGATATTCGTGGACGCGCTGGTCAGCGCGCTCCCGGAGCGCGACTTCCACGTGGTCGGCACCGCGGCCAGCGCGGCGGGCACGGTCGACTGCGTGCGGCGCCACCGGCCGGACGTGTGCCTGCTGGACCGCTACTTCGCCGACGGCGACGGCCTGTCGGTGATCGGTGATCTCACCGCCTGCCGCACCAAGGTCGTGGTGCTGACCGCCGACGGCGACGTGCGCGGGATCCGCGAGGCGCTCGGCCGCGGCGCGGCCGGGTACGTGAACAAGATGTGCGGGCTGACCGTGCTGGCCACCGCGATCCGGGCGGTGCTCAACGGGGAGGTGGTGGTCGAACTGGCCGCCCCCCGCGCGCCGAAGCTGCGCGGCACGACCGACGCCAGGAGGCTGGCATCGCACCTGACCGCGCGGGAGCGCCAGTGCCTCGAACTGCTCGTCGAGGGAGCGCAGACCCGTTCGATGGCCAAGTGCCTCGGCGTGTCCTCGGCGACCGTGCGCAGCCACGTGCAGTCGATCCTGACCAAGCTCGGCGTGCACTCGCGGTTGGAGGCGGCGTCCTTCGCGCTGCGCCACAGCCTCATCGAGGTCCCGGAGGACCGGTCGGCAGTCCGCTGAAGGTGATCCACTACGTTGCGGATCGTGACGACCTGGGAACCGGCCGCGGCCGGTGTGCTGGCGCTGCCATCGGGGCGGCTCGTGCGCGGGCGCGGGCTGCGGCATCCGCTCCCGGAGGGAGCACGTCCGGAGTTCGCGCTCCACCTGCTGGGCCGCCGCCCGCCGGAGGTGGAGTGGGAGAGCAGGTGGGTCCGGTGGCCGGACTTCTGGCTGCCGAAGGACCGCCCGGCGTTCGCCGCCGCGCTGCGCGAGGCGTGGGAGCGGGCCGGGGACGAGCGCGTCGAGGTGGCCTGCGCCGGCGGACGCGGACGCACCGGCACCGCGCTCGCCTGCCTGGCGGTGCTCGACGGCGTGCCCGGGCACGAGGCCGTCGCGTACGTCCGCGCGCACTACTCCGCGCACGCCGTCGAGACGCCCTGGCAACGCCGCTTCGTCGCCCGCTTCGGCTAGGGGTTGTTTGGGGTACCGGGATCGCGTCCAGCACGGTGGGGCGGTCCCGGGGCGGATACGCTTCCAGAAGCGGATGTGCGTTGTGCAACCAGGTTGCCCGCATAGGTCAGACCTTTCGGTACCTTGTCCGGGTGGCTTTCTGGGGAAATCTGTTGCGCACCGTGATTCCGGCCGGCCTGACCGCGGCTGCGCTGGGGCTTGCGGGGTGCGCGGTTCCGGAGGCCGTCCCGCCGCCGCCCGCTCCCGTCGTGGACGACGCGATGCCGGTGGTCCAGGACGAGGTCGTGCACTCCGAGCACCGGGGGACCGACGTCCGGCTGATGACCTACCGGCCCTCGGGCGCGGACCCCGCCGAGCGGCTGCCGATGGTGCTGTACCTGCACGGCCGCGACGGCGTGGAACCGACCCCGATCCCGTTCGACACCCTCGCCGCCCTCGAACGCGGGCACCGCGACGGCGTGCTTCCCCCGTTCGGACTGGTCTCGGTCGACGGTGGTTACAACCCGTACTGGAACGACGGATCGGCCAACGGCGACCTGTCGAGCATGCTCACCGACGAGCTCCCGGGCTGGTTGCGGGAACGCGGTCTCGGTGACGAGGAGGGCCGCCCGTTCGCCGTCGCCGGGATATCGACCGGCGGCTTCGGCGCGCTGAACTACGCGATCGGCCGCGAGCAGGCCGGGCAGCCGCTGGCGGCGGTCGCCGAACTGGCTCCCGCGCTCCCGGCGAACTGGGAGCACATGCGGGAGAAGGGCGTGTTCTCCACCGAGGAGGACTGGCACGACGCCGACCCGCTGCGGCACCTGGACCTGCTCGGGAACGTCCCGGTCGGGGTGTGGATCGGTGACGTCGACCCGTTCCTGGAGGGCGCGATGCGGCTCGCCGAGGACTACTCGAACACCCCGGTCGTGACCGTCCTGCCCGGTGGGCACGACCCGTCGGTGTTCGACGCCGTCGGCGCGGAGATGGTCGGCTTCCTCGCCGACAACCTCCCTGCCCTGGACTGACCGTCAGCGGGACACCGCGGCCATCCGCGCCGTCCGCCCGGCCGCGTACGCCGCGCGCAGGGCGTCCTCCCACTTCCCCGGCAGCTCGCGGGGTTCTCCGAAGGTCTCCCTGAGGTACTTGCGGCCGAGCGCGGCGGTGGTGTCCTGCCACGCCTGGAGGCACCAGTTCAGCAGCATCGACGTCAGCAGCGCGTCCTCGGCCGCGGGGCAGCTTCCCGGCGGTGCGGCCAAACCCGCTGCCCGGGCGAGTTCCCCGGCGCTGCCTGCGGTTTCCGGCAGCTCCACCGCCCAGGCGAGATCGGCCACGGTCCTGCTCCGCTCCTGCTCCTCCCGCACCCGCGCCTGGTACTCGGCCCGGGTCCCGGCGATCTCGTCGAGCAGCTCCTGGACGGTGATCGCGTGCGTGCCGGCCGCGGCACCGGCGACCCGGTGGATCTCCTCCAACCTGCTGAGCGCGGCCTCGTTGTCCCAGCCTGCGACGACCCGCCCGGAGGTGATGGCCACGATCCGCGCCGCCGTCGCGCTGTCGTGCAACGCGTCCTCGCAGGCGAAGATCCACGCACCGACGTTGCGGCAGTCGATGCTGACGTGCCACACGGCGATGCTGTCGCGGCCGTCGTTGCCGGTGCCGGACCCGAACACGGCATGACCGAGCATTGGGGACTCCTTTTCAGCGTTGGTGATCCGTTGCGGAAGCTGGCCTGCTGCCAGGCTGTTCGGCGGGAGCGGTGGCCGGTCGCAGGAGGGCGAGGAACTCCGCCTCGTCGAGGATCGGCGTCCCGTACCGCTCGGCCCTGAGGTGGGTCGAGCTTTTGGTCTCCCCAGCGCGCAGGACGTCCGGATCCTGCGTTCCCACCACCAGGAAATCCGTTGCCTTGGTCAGATTCGCCTTGACCTGACCGCCGCAGGCCGCCACCGCGCGCCACGCCTCGTCCCGGGACAACGCGGTCAGCTGTCCGGTGAAGCAGACGGTCCGGCCGTGAAGCGGATGCGAGGCGTCGGAGGTGCGGTCCGGTTCGGGAACCGATCGCGGAGTCTTGCGGAAGAACCGCGCAGCCGGATGCGGTGCCCGCGGCTGCGGTTTCTCCCGCGGCAGGGTCGCCGACCGGTGCGAGCCGGTCCGGTCCCACTTGATGCCGAGCGCGGCGACCAGTTCGCCGAGGCTGTTGTGGCCGTGGCTTTCCATCGCTGCCAACGCGATCTGCGCGGCTGCCTCGGCATCGTTCAACGCGTGGTGGTGGGCCTTGAGCTTTAAACCCGCCGCCGCGGCGACCCTGCCGAGCGTGTAGCCGGGAAGTTGCCAGGTCTGCTTGGCGATCCGGAGCGTGCAGCAGAGCACGAGATCGGGAACGGTGATCCCGACGGCTGCGCAGCCCTTGTCGAGAACCGCGCGCTCGACCGATGCGTTGTGCGCCACCAACGGCCTCCCGGCGATGAACTCCAGGATCCCGGGAAGAACTGCCGCCAGCGACGGTGCGTTCGCGACGTCGGCGAAGGTCATGCCGTGCTTGGCCGTCGCGTAGGGGCTGAAGTGGTCCAATCCCTCCGGCGGCCGGATGGTCGTGTAGCGGCGGTCGACCACCACTCCGCCCTCGACGGCCACGAGGCCCGCCGAACAGGCGCTGGCGTGGTGCTCGTTGGCCAGTTCGAAGTCGATCGCGACCCAGGAGCTGTCGTCGGCACGACCGCGCCGCGGCGACCCGGGAAGTGGTTGGCGCACGGGGACCGGTCCTCGCTGATTCTGTTGTGGGATGGGCGGTTGAGGGCTTGACGAAGTGGTGTTCGCCGCCCGCCGCGGATCCGTTACCTCAGTCCTGGTGCGCCAGCAGGTGTTCGAGGATGAGCCGGCTCATGATCTCCGGCGCCTCCTCGGGAATCCAGTGCGAGACGTCCTCCAGCATCTCGAACCGGTAGTCGCCGGTGACGTGCTCGGCGGTGGCGAACGCGGCGGTGGAGCCGACCGCGACGTCCTCGGTGCTCCAGACGTAGAGCGTGGGCACCGAGACCGGACCGATCCGCCCGCCGAGGTGGGAGGCGCGGTACCAGTTCAGCGCCGCGGTCAGCGCGCCTGGCTCGGTCAGCCGCTGCACGTAGTCGTCGACGTGGTGGTCGGGCACCTTGTGCTCGTAGATCCGGCGCAGGCCGCGCGCGTTGTCGGCCAGCAGCGCCTTCTCCGCGCCGGAACCGCGGAAGACCTGCATGTAGGCCGATCGCTGCGCTTGGTCCTCGTCCTCGCGCAGCGCCTTGCCGAAGGCGTCCAGGTGCGGAACCGACACCGCGGTCAGCGTGCGGACCCGGTCGGGGTGCGCCGCCGCCGTCGCCCAGGCGACCGCCGAACCCCAGTCGTGGCCGACCAGGTCGAACCGCTGCCAGCCGAAGTGCTCGGCGATCGCCAGCACGTCGCCGACCAGCTCCTCCATCCGGTAGTCGGCGACCTGCTCCGGCCGCACGCCCGGCGAGTACCCCCGCTGGTCGGGTGCGACGGCGTGGCAGCCGCCGCCCGCGAGCACCGGCAGCTGCTCGCTCCACTCGACACCGGCCTCCGGAAAACCGTGCAGCAGCAGCACCGGCCGCCCGCCCTCGGGACCGGCGGTCAGCGCGTCGAACTTGCCGGCGGGTGTGGGGATCTGGATGTAGTCGGCCACCGGGCAACCCTATGACCCCTCGACGCCGAAGTCAGCACCCGCACCCGGCTGGCAAGATCGATTGCGTCGGCGGGAAGGGGCGGCGATGCGAGTGCTGACGTGGAACGCGTGGTGGCGGTTCGGTCCGTGGGAGCAGCGGCGGGACGCGATGCTGGCGGTGCTGGCCGAGCTCCGCCCGGATCTGGTGGGGTTGCAGGAGGTGTGGGCCCGCGGCGGGCAGAACCTCGCGGGATGGTTCGCCGAACGGCTCGGCATGCACTGGACCTGGGCGCCGTTCGGCTCGCCGGACAGGTGGCGGTGGCGCGGCGGCGAACCGGACGCCGACGTCGGGGTGGCCGTGCTGTCCCGGTGGCCGATCGCCGACCGGGAGGTCCTGCCGCTGCCGGAACCGGGGGACCAGGACGACGGGCGAACGGCGCTCTACGCCGCGGTGGACGCGCCCGGGCACCGGATTCCCCTGTTCACCACGCATCTGACATCGGTGCCGCACGAGTCCGCGGTGCGGTGCGAGCAGGTCCGCGCGCTGGCCGGGTTCGTCGCCGCGCACTCCGGCGGAACGCCGTTCCCGCCGGTGCTCACCGGCGACTACAACGCGCTTCCCGACTCCGACGAGATGCGGCTGCTCGGCGGGTACCGGACGGCTCCCGCCGCGCACGGCCAGGTGCTGGTCGACGCGTGGGAGTACGCCGACCCGGCGCTGCCCTGGGCGACCTGGAACCCGGCGAACCCCTACGCGGCGCAGACCTTCGAGCCGCGCGGCCGGTGCGACTACGTCCACGTCGGCCTGCCCGGACCCGGCGGCCTCGGCCACGTCCGGGACGTCCGGCTCGCGGGAGACCGCCCGGTCGACGGCGTCTGGCCCTCCGACCACGCGGCCGTGGTCGCCGACCTGGCCGATCAGCTCGCGACGCGGTAGCCCCAGGCGCCCTCGTGGACCTGCCCGGGGCGCAGCCTGATCAGGCCGTCACCGGTGACGAAGGCGTTGGGAGCGCAGGTCATCGGCTCGACGGTGATGCCGGCTCTGGGCGGTCGGTCGGTGGACGGCGAGTCGTCGGTGTAGACCTGGAGATATCCGTGGGTGCGGTCGACCCAGAGCTCCACGTCGGCACCGCCGGGCCGTTCGAAGCGGACCACCGCGTTGCCGTCGGAACCGCGCGACAGCCCGGTGAACGCCGTGTCCATCGTGGTCGAACCGAGCTCGCGGGCGGTGCGGAAGTCGTAGTCGGTCCCGTCGACCGGCTCGGTTCCGGTGGGGATCAGGTTGTCGTCGGTGACGTAGTAGGTGTCGGCGGGCAGCTCGAAGCCGATCGAGTCGATCGTGCCCCGGGCGGCGGCGACGTAGGAGTGGTTGGCGGTGCCGAAGGGCGCGTCGGTGTCACCGGTGTTCCGGGCGGTGAGCCTGCTGCTCACACCGTTCCTGTCCACTGTGTACTCGATGTGGAAGGCCAGCGAGAACGGGTACCCGTACTGCGGCGGAAGCCGGTACTCCAGCGCCACCCCGTCCTGCCGGTGCCGCACCGGTGACCACTCCACGAAGCTCATCAGCCCGTGCAGCGCGGCGCTGCGCGACGGCTCGTTGATCGGGACCTGGAGCTCCTCTCCGCCGAAGGTGTACTGCCCGTTCTCGATGCGGTTGGGCCAGGGCAGGATCGTCTTGCCCTGGTAGCCCTCGCCGAGTTCGCCCGGCTGATGCGTCAGCAGCACCTCGGCGCCGTCGACCTGCCAGGACAGCAGCGTCGCGGCGATCCCGTCGACGACCACCCGGTGCCGTCCGGAGGAGATCTCGTAGATGCCGCCGCCGCGCGCCGGCCGGGCAGCGGCGACCGCGGGCAGCGCGGGGATCGCCGTCGCACCGGCCGCCGCCGCCAGCGCGGTCCGCCTGCTCCACTTCGCCATCGCGTACCTCCAGGGGCCGTGTTCCGTCCGCTGTGGACGGCAGAGCTGTGGACGACGGATCAGGGGGATCCGGCGTCGATCACGGCGAGGTTGTGCTCGCGCACCGCCGCCAGGTCGGGCTTGAGGATCTGGCGGTCGTAGGTGAAGAACCCGTTGACCTCGTTCTCGACATCGGTGGTCTGGGTGTAGATCGCCGCCGAGAGCCCGCTGGCCCGCACCACGTCGGCCAGCTCCCGGCTGACCTCGGTGTAGCGGCGGGTCAGGTGCTCGCGGCTGTCGGTCATCTCGTACGCCTGCGGCTGCCCGGGCCACAGGTGCCCCTGCTCGACCAGCCCGAGGCCGCCGTACTCGCCGTCGACCGACGCCCGCGGCGCGGTGACGGCGGGCTTGCCCGGACCGACGTAGGTGTGGTCGTCGTAGATGTCACCGGCGCCGCTGTCGGGCAGCGAGTAGCAGCAGTTGACCCCGCTGTTGGCGTCGACCAGCCGGGACGGGTCCGCGCGGCGGACCTGCGCGGCGATCTCGGCGGTGTCGAACTCGCCCCAGCCCTCGTTGAACGGCACCCACGCCACGATCGAGGTGACGCTGCGGAGCTGGTCGACCATCTCGGTCAGCTCGGTGCGGAAGTGCGCCCTGGCCTCCTCCGACGGCGGCGGGTTGGAGCCGGGCGGGTCGGCCAGGTCGATCGGCAGCGACGGCATGTCCTGCCACACCAGCAGGCCGAGCCGGTCGGCCCAGTAGTACCAGCGGGCCGGTTCGACCTTGACGTGCTTGCGGATCATGTTGAAGCCGAGCCGCTGGGCGGCCTCGATGTCGAAGCGCAGCGCCTCGTCGGTCGGTGCGGTGTAGATGCCGTCCGGCCAGTAGCCCTGGTCGAGCGGGCCGTGCTGGAACAGGATCCGCCCGTTGAGCGCGATGCGCGGCCTGCCCTGGTCGTCGCCGACCAGCGCCACCGAACGCATTCCGGCGTAGCTGGTGACCTCGTCGACGGTCGCGCCCGCCGCGTCGAGCAGCCGCACGCGCAGGTCGTAGAGGTGCGGATCGGACGGGGACCACAACCGCGGCTGCGGGACGGCGACCCGCATCTGCTGCCCGGCCGGTCCGGTCTGCCGGGCGACCTCCGCGCCGTCGCGGTCGCTGACGACGACCTCGACCTGCTTGTCGGAGTTGCCGGTGCGCGGCGTGATCGCGAAGGTCCCGGTCGCGGCGTCCGGGGTGATGTCCAGCGCCGAGAGGTGTTCCTCCGGAACGGGCTCCATCCACACCGTCTGCCAGATGCCGGAGGCGCCGGTGTAGAGGATCCCGCCGGGTGCGTTGCGCTGCTTGCCGACGGGGTAGGGGGCGGCGTCGTTGCGGTCCTCGGCCCGCACCACCAGCTCCTGCCTGGCGCCGGGCTTGAGCGCGGTGGTGATGTCCGCGCTGAACGCGGTGTAGCCGCCTTCGTGGACCGCGACGGTCACGCCGTTGACGACGACCTCCGCGCGCTGGTCCACGGCGCCGAAGTGCAGCAGCAACCGCTGTCCGGCCCAATCCGGCGGAACCGCGAACTCCCGGCGGTACAGCATGTGGTCGTCGTGCCGCTGGACCCCGGACAGCCCGGACTCCGGCGGGTAGGGCACGAGAATCTGCTCGGTGGGGGCCTGCGGCGGTTCGGCCGCGCCCGCGTACTCCCAGAGCCCGTTGAGGTTCTGCCAGCGCGGCCGGACCAGCTGCGGGCGCGGGTACTCCGGAAGTGCGTTGTCCGGGCCGACCTCGGCGGTCCAGGGCGTGGTCAACGGTGGCTCCTTCGGTTCCCACGCGGGCCCGGCGTGGGCGGGCAGGCCCAGCGCCACGAGCGCGAGGCAGGAGGTGAGCAGGACGGTCAGCCGGCTGGGAACGGACGGGTGCGGACGCATGCGATGGCCTCCCACCGGACGTCGTGCCGGCGCCGGGACACCCCGCCCCGCGCCGGCGAACCGATCCATACTTGCTTACTCGTGACCATGCTCACACGTAAAGCCATCGCCCACATTCGGCGCAACCCGGCAGTGCGGGACGGGAATCCGGATCTGTTGCGCCTAGTGCGTCGCAATCGCGCATCGCGCAAAGTAGAGTCTGTTCCACCACGTCCACCTCGGCGCGGAGGTCCGCCTTGAGCGCATCAGAGTCCACGGCCGCGTTCCAGCAGGCCCGCGACTTCCTGCTGTCTCACCGCGAGGACTACGACACCGCCCGCCGCGACTTCCGGTGGCCGCGCCTCGACCGGTTCAACTGGGCCCTGGACTGGTTCGACACCATCGGGCAGCGCCGCGACCGCACCGCGCTGTGGATCGTCGGCGAGGACGGCAGCGAGACCCGGATGTCGTTCAGCGCCCTGACCCGGCGCTCCAACCAGGTCGCCAACTGGCTGCGCGGGCTCGGCGTCGCGCGCGGCGACCGGCTGGTGCTGATGCTGGGCAACCAGGTCGAGCTGTGGGAGACGATCCTGGCGGCGATGAAGCTGGGCGCGGTCGTCATCCCGGCCACCCCGTTGCTGGCGCCCGCCGACCTGCGCGACCGCGTCGACCGGGGCCGCGCCCGCCACGTCGTGACCACTTCGGCCGACTCGGCGAAGTTCGCCGAGGTCGCGGGCGACTACACGCGCGTCGCGGTCGGCGACCCGGTGCCGGGGTGGGAGTCCTTTTCGGACAGCACTGGTGCGGCGGAGGACTTCGAACCGGACGGTCCGACCAGGGCGGACGATCCGCTGCTGCTGTACTTCACCTCCGGGACCACCGCGCAGCCGAAGCTGGTCGAGCACACCCACGCCTCCTACCCGGTCGGGCATCTGTCCACGATGTACTGGATCGGGCTGGAACCGGGCGACGTGCACCTCAACATCTCCTCGCCGGGATGGGCGAAGCACGCGTGGAGCAACGTCTTCGCCCCGTGGAACGCCGAGGCCACGGTGTTCATCCACAACTACGCGCGCTTCGACGCGACCCGGATGCTGGAGCAGATGCAGCGCAGCGGGATCACCAGCTTCTGCGCGCCGCCGACGGTGTGGCGGATGCTCATCCAGGCCGATCTGACCGTGCTGCGCAACCCGCCAGCGAAGGTGGTCGGCGCGGGGGAGCCGCTCAACCCGGAGATCATCGAGCAGGTGCGCCGGGCGTGGTCGGTGACCATCCGCGACGGCTTCGGCCAGACCGAGACCAGCGTGCAGGTGGCCAACACCCCGGGGCAGCCGCTCAAACCCGGCTCGATGGGCCGCGCGCTGCCGGGCTTCGAGGTCGAACTGCTCGACCCGGTCACCGGCGAGCCGAGCCGGGAGGGCGAGATCTGCCTGGCGCTGCTGCCCCGCCCGGTCGGGCTGATGACCGGCTACGCCGACGACGCCGAGCGCAACGCCGAGGTGATGCGCGGTGGCTACTACCACACCGGAGACGTCGGCAGCCGCGACGACGACGGCTACATCACCTACATCGGCCGCACCGACGACGTGTTCAAGGCATCGGACTACCGGATCTCGCCCTTCGAGCTGGAGAGCGTGCTGCTCGAACACGAGGCGGTCGCGGAGGCGGCCGTGGTGCCCGCGCCGGACCCGATCCGGCTCGCGGTCCCGAAGGCCTACGTCGTGCTGACCGCGCAGCACGCGCCCACCGAGGAGACGGCGCTGTCGATCCTGCGGTTCGCCCGGGAACACCTGGCGCCGTACAAGCGCGTCCGGCGGCTTGAATTCGCGGAGCTGCCGAAGACGATTTCCGGAAAGATCCGGCGGGTCGAACTGCGCCACCGCGAGGTTCGCCGGGACGGGACCACGAACGGGGCGGAGTTCCGCGAAGAGGACTTCCCGTCGCTCAAGGAGTGAGCCGGGCAACCCGGCCAGGAGGCTCGGCGCCCGGTCCGGGTGAGCGCGGTGGTGGCCGTGGGTGCGTGTTCGGGGGCCCGTGGTGATCGGGCCGAACGGGTGCTGAGTTTCACCGTCCGGCCGCCGGGGTAAACGGTGGGCGTGAAGGAGATGAATTGTGCGGTGCCAACGGGCCAACGGGTCCGGCAGCGGCGAATCGGTTCAGAACGAGTGCGCCGAGGCCCGCACGTCGCCGATCGCAAGGCGCTGACCAGCGAGGACGGTTCGCCTCCCTGAACCGCCGGGTGCGGTGGGCCCTGCCGGAGAGCGGTCATCGTAACATCCGGCATCCCGGTTCCGATTGAACCGGCGAAAAAGAGAAAACGGAGATCGCCGCGATGCCCGGGCAGAAATTTTTTGTGGACGAACGCGGTTGCGCAATTTGCAGTTCTTGTGGTAAGTAGTGCGTACGCGTAGTATACACAATCCGGTGACTTCGTGCACTTGCCTGATCGTTATCGCGGGCAAAATGGTTGAGAATCAGTGCTGGTGACAGCGCATTTATTCACCCAGGGTGATCGGTGGAATCACGCTAACATCGCATTGCGGTGATTAGTGTCACACGTTCGTACGCTTGCTTTGCGATCTCCTTCGCCTAGTTTGGTTACTCGACGCACGGATTACGCGTCGGAGCCGGTCGACAAAGGTGCCGACCGATCGGATAGCTGGTGTTTGCGCGCGGCCTGAGCGTTTCTCGGCTGCCCACACCGGCGGTGGACGCCGCTATTCCGGGGGCGTCCCGGCACGACCGCGACACGAGCTCGGGGCTGGATTTCGCGCGGTCCCGGGCGGTGCACGGCGCATGACCAACGCGAACGGTGGGAGTGAAGTATGGCCAAGAGCGTGGACGACCTTGCCCGAAGTGAAGGCGCCGGAGCGGGCGAAGACACGGCCGATCTGGTCGCACGCGAAGAGCAGGTGTTCGGCGACAATCCGTTGGAAGTGCGCGAATCCGATCACTACACGCACGAATACGTCGGTGGATTCGTCGACAAGTGGGACGAACTGATCGACTGGAAGAAGCGCTACGAAAGCGAGGGCAGCTTCTTCATCGACCAGCTCAAGGCCCGCGGCGTCCGCTCCGTGCTGGACGTGGCCACCGGGACCGGATTCCACTCGGTGCGGCTGCTCGAAGAGGGCTTCGAGACCGTCAGCGCTGATGGCAGCCCCCAGATGCTGGCCAAGGCGTTCAGCAACGGGCTGACCTACGGTGGCCACATCCTGCGCGTGGTGCACGCCGACTGGCGCTGGCTGAACCGCGACGTGCACGGCGAGTACGACGCGATCATCTGCCTCGGCAACTCGTTCACCCACCTGTTCTCCGAACGGGACCGGCGCAAGGCGCTGGCCGAGTTCTACGCGATGCTCAAGCACGACGGCGTGCTGATCATCGATCAGCGCAACTACGACTCGATCCTGGACAACGGGTTCTCCAGCAAGCACACGTACTACTACGCCGGTGAGGACGTTTCGGCCGAGCCCGACTACATCGACGACGGTCTCGCCCGGTTCAAGTACACGTTCCCGGACAAATCCGAGTTCTTCCTCAACATGTATCCGCTGCGGAAGAACTACATGCGTCGTCTGATGCGCGAGGTCGGATTCCAGCGAATCGACACCTACGGCGATTTCCAGGAGACCTACAAGGAATCCGAGCCCGATTTCTTCATCCACGTCGCGGAGAAGAACTACCGCACCGAAGAACAGCTCGCCTCCGGGTACTCGAATGCGGTGACCACCGCTCGGGATTACTACAACTCCGAGGACGCGGACAACTTCTACTACCACGTCTGGGGCGGCAACGACATTCACGTCGGCCTTTACCAGACGCCCGACGAGGACATCGACAGCGCGTCCCGGCGGACCGTCGAGCGGATGGCGGGCAAGATCGAGATCACCCCGGAGACCCGGATCCTCGACATCGGCGCCGGCTACGGCGGCGCGGCCCGCTACCTGGCCAGGACCTACGGCTGCAAGGTCTGCTGCCTGAACCTCAGCGAGGTGGAGAACGCCCGCAACGTCGAGTTCAACCGCGCCGCCGGCCTCGACGAGCTGATCGAGGTCAAGGACGGCTCGTTCGAGGACATCCCGTACCAGGACAATGCGTTCGACGTCGTGTGGTCGCAGGATGCGATCCTGCACAGCGGCGACCGGGAGCGGGTCCTGGAAGAGGTGACCCGCGTGCTGAAGGGCGGGGGTTCGTTCGTCTTCACCGACCCGATGGCCGCCGACGGCGCCGCGCCGTCCGCGCTCGGCCCGATCCTCGACCGGTTGCACCTCGACACCATGGGCTCGCCCGGCTTCTACCGCCGCGAGCTGGCCCGGCTCGGGCTCCAGTCCGTCCAGTTCGAGGACCTCAGCGAGTACCTGCCGGTGCACTACGGCCGGGTGCTGGAGGTCCTGGAGAGCCGCGAGCACGAGCTGGCGGACCGCATCGGCGAGGCCTACCGGACCCGGATGAAGGCCGGCCTGCGCAGCTGGGTCGAGGCCGGAAATGCCGGGAACCTGGCGTGGGGGATCTTCCACGCGCAGTCTTGACAGTGACCGTCCGTACGCAAGGATTGAAGCCCGATACCGCAGTGAGGTGAGGTTCAGCCGTGAGTGAGATCAACCGCAGGTTGTTCACGAGTGAGTCGGTGACCGAAGGTCACCCGGACAAGATGTGCGACGCGATCAGCGACTCCATCCTGGACGAGCTGCTGCGGCAGGACCCGCGCAGCCGCGTCGCGGTGGAGACGATGGTGACGACCGGCCAGGTGCACGTGGCCGGCGAGGTGACCACCGACGCCTACGCCGACATCCCCACGATCGTCCGGGAGAAGATCCTGGAGATCGGCTACGACTCCTCGGTCAAGGGCTTCGACGGCTCGTCCTGCGGCGTGAACATCGCCATCGGCGCGCAGTCCCCCGACATCGGCCAGGGCGTGGACACGGCGCACGAGAGCCGGGTCGAGGGTGTCATCGACGAGATCGCCAAGCAGGGTGCTGGTGACCAGGGTCTGATGTTCGGCTACGCGTGCACGGACACCGACGAGCTGGCGCCGTTGCCGATCACGCTGGCGCACCGGTTGTCGCGCCGGCTGACCGAGGTGCGCAAGAACGGCACGCTGCCGTACCTGCGGGCCGACGGCAAGACCCAGGTGACCATCGAGTACGCGGGCGACCAGGCCGTCAAGCTCGACACCGTGGTGCTGTCCAGCCAGCACGCCGAGGACGTCGACCTCGACACGCTGGCCAAGGACGTCCGCCAGCACGTCATCGACCCCGAGATCGGCCGAGTCGGCCTGGACACCTCCGACCTGCGGCTGCTGGTCAACCCGACCGGCCGCTTCGTCGTCGGTGGCCCGATGGGCGACGCCGGTCTGACCGGCCGGAAGATCATCGTCGACACCTACGGCGGCATGGCCCGCCACGGTGGTGGCGCGTTCTCCGGCAAGGACCCGTCGAAGGTGGACCGCTCCGCGGCCTACGCGACCCGCTGGGTCGCCAAGAACGCCGTGGCCGCGGGCCTGGCGAGCCGCATCGAGGTGCAGGTCGCCTACGCGATCGGCAAGGCCGCCCCGGTCGGCCTGTTCGTCGAGACCTTCGGCACCGAGAACGTCGACCCGGTCAAGATCCAGGCCGCGATCAACGAGGTCTTCGACCTCCGCCCGGCCGCGATCATCCGCGACCTGGACCTGCTCCGGCCGATCTACGCGCCGACCGCCGCCTACGGCCACTTCGGCCGCAGCGACGTCGACCTGCCGTGGGAGCGCACCGACCGCGCCGAGGCTCTCAAGAGCGCAGCCGGTCTCTGACCCGGTCCGCGGGCGCGTCCCGCAGTCCGGGAGGCTGGACACGACGGCCCGCGACAGTGGTTGACTGCTCTGTCCGGATGCGGACGGGCAAGACCCCGCGACCGAGCACGTGTGGGGTGCTCGCCGAGTACTGCCGGTACGAGGTGAGCACCCCACCTTGCGGAGGGGGTGACCACGGTGGGCAGCGGACGAGGACGGCCCGCGCGGGCGGCGTCCACCAACACCTGAAGGAGTAAAGCAGTGCGGATTGCGGTCACCGGTTCGATCGCCACTGACCACCTGATGGCCTACCCCGGTAGGTTCGCCGAGCAGCTGATCGCCGACCAGCTGGAGCAGGTCTCGCTGTCGTTCCTGGTGGACGACCTCCAGGTGCGCCGCGGCGGCATCGCGGCCAACATCACCTTCGGCCTGGGACAGCTGGGCGTCACCTCGACGCTGGTCGGCTCGGTGGGCCAGGACTTCGACGAGTACCGCGCCTGGCTGGAGCGCCACGGCGTCGACACCGCCTCGGTACGGGTCTCGGACACCAAGCACACCGCCCGGTTCCTGTGCACGACCGACCAGGACCTCAACCAGATCGCGTCGTTCTACGCGGGTGCGATGGCCGAGGCAGGCGAGATCGAGCTCAAGCCGATCGCCGACCGGCTCGGCGGACTCGACATCGTGGTCATCTCGCCGAACGACCCGGCGGCGATGATCAACCACTCCGAGGAGTGCCGCGAGCGGGGCTACAAGTTCGTCGCCGACCCCGGCCAGCAGCTGGCTCGGATGACCGGGGACAGCGCGGGCATCCGTAAGCTGGTCGAGGGGGCCGAGTACCTGTTCACCAACGAGTACGAGCACAGCCTCCTGCTGCAGAACACCGGCTGGAGCCACGACGAGGTGCTGGACCGCGTCGGCCTGTGGCTGACCTCACTCGGCCCGAAGGGTGTCAAGATCGAGTCGAAGTCGGCGCCGACCATCGAGGTCGCCCCGCCGCAGGAGACCCGCAAGGGCGACCCGACCGGCGTCGGCGACGCGCTGCGCGCGGGCTTCCTGGCCGGGCTGGCCGGTGAGCTGAGCCTGGAGCGGTCGGTGCAGCTGGGCTGCACGCTCGCCACGGTCTCGCTGGAGACCGACGGGCCGCAGGAGTACACCGTCGAGCGCTCCGGGTTCGTCGAGCGGTTCGCCGGCGCCTACGGCGAGGAGGCCGCGGCGGAGGTCCGGTCGCTGCTGAGCTGACGGCGACGGAAGAGTTGGCGGAGAGAGGGCGAGGATAGAAGAGGCGTCATGGCAGACCGGCAGAACGATCCCAGCGGGTTCCTCAAGGCCCTGGGCGAGCGGGTGCTCGTCGCCGACGGCGGCATGGGTACGGCGTTGCAGGGCTACGACCTGTCGCTGGACGACTTCGCGAACCTCGAGGGCTGCAACGAGATCCTCAACGAGACCCGGCCCGACGTGGTCTCCGGGGTGTACCGGGGCTTCCTGGAGGCGGGCTCGGACGCGATCGAGACCAACACCTTCGGCACGAACCTGGCCAACCTCGGCGAGTACGGGATTCCCGAGCGGATCCGCGACCTCGCCGAGAAGGGCACCAGGCTGGCGCGGGAGGTCGCCGACGAGTTCTCGACGCCGGACCGGCCGCGGTTCGTGCTCGGCTCGATGGGCCCGGGCACGAAGCTCCCAACCCTCGGCCACGCCCCTTACGCCGACCTCCGCGACGCGTACGTGGAACAGGTCCTGGGCATGCTCGACGGCGGCGTCGACGTGATCCTCGTGGAGACCTCCCAGGACCTGCTCCAGACGAAGTCCGCGATCGTGGCGGCGAAGCGGGCGATGGAGCAGGCGGGTCGGTGGTTGCCGATCATCGCGCAGGTGACGGTGGAGCAGACCGGCACGATGCTGGTGGGTTCCGAGATCGGTGCGGCGCTGACGGCGTTGGAGCCGTTGGGCATCGACATGATCGGTATGAACTGCGCGACCGGTCCGGCCGAGATGAGCGAGCACCTGCGGGTGCTGGCCCAGCACTCCCGGATCCCGATCTCGGTCATGCCCAACGCCGGCCTGCCCGAACTCGGCCCGAACGGCGCCGTGTACCCCCTCAAGGCCGACGAACTGGCCGAGGCTCTGGTCGGTTTCGTCAACAACTTCGGCGCCCGGCTGGTCGGCGGTTGCTGCGGCACGACGACCGGGCACATCAGCGCCGTGGCGGAGGCGGTCTCCGGCCTGACGCCGGTCGAGCGCACGCCCGAGCACGTCCCGGCGATCTCGTCGATGTACCAGACGGTTCCGTTCGACCAGGACGCCTCGATCCTCAACGTGGGCGAGCGGACCAACGCCAACGGCTCGAAGGCGTTCCGCACCGCGATGCTCGAAGGCCGCTACGAGGACTGCGTCGAGATCGCCAAGGCGCAGACCCGCGAGGGCGCGCACATGCTCGACCTGTGCGTGGACTACGTCGGCCGCGACGGCACGATCGACATGCGCGAGCTGGCCACCAGGCTGGCCACCGCGTCCACGCTGCCGATCATGGTGGACTCCACCGAGCCCGCGGTGGTCGAGGCCGGACTGGAGGCGCTGGGCGGCCGGTGCGCGGTGAACTCGGTGAACTACGAGGACGGCAGCGGCCCGGGCTCGCGGTTCGCCCAGGTGATGGAGATGGTGCGCGAGCACGGCGCGACCGTCGTGGTCACCTGCATCGACGAGGAGGGCCAGGCCCGGACCAAGGACTGGAAGCTCGACGTCGCCGAGCGGCTGATCGCCGACATCACCCGCGACTGGGGCCTGGACAAGTCGTCGATCATCATCGACCCGCTGGTCTTCCCGATCACCACCGGCCAGGAGGAGGTCCGGCGGGACGGCATCGAGACCATCGAGGCCATCCGCGAGCTCAAGAAGCGGCACCCCGACGTCAAGACGACGCTGGGCCTGTCCAACGTGTCGTTCGGCCTGAACCCTGCCGCGCGGCAGGTCCTCAACTCGGTCTTCCTGCACGAGTGCCGGGAGGCCGGGCTGGACACCGCGATCCTGCACGCCTCCAAGATCCTGCCGATGAACAAGATCGAGGAGGAGCACCGCAAGGTCGCGCTGGACCTGGTCTACAACCGGCGGACCGAGGACTACGACCCGCTGCAGAAGCTCATGGAGCTCTTCGAGGGTCAGACCGCCAAGTCCAGCAGTGCCTCGCGCGCCGAGGAACTGGCCAAGCTCCCGCTGTTCGAGCGGCTGGAGAAGCGGATCGTCGACGGCGAGCGCAACGGCCTGGAGGACGACCTCGACGCGGCGATGGCCGAGAAGCCGCCGCTGCAGATCATCAACGAGAACCTGCTGGCGGGCATGAAGGTCGTGGGTGACCTGTTCGGCTCGGGCCAGATGCAGCTGCCGTTCGTCCTCCAGTCCGCCGAGGTGATGAAGACCGCGGTGGCGCACCTGGAGCCGCACATGGAGAAGGACGACTCCGGCGGCAAGGGCAGGCTGCTGATGGCCACGGTCAAGGGCGATGTCCACGACATCGGCAAGAACCTGGTCGACATCATCGTGTCCAACAACGGCTACGACGTGGTGAACATCGGGATCAAGCAGCCGATCAACGCGATCCTGGACGCGGCCGAGGAGCACAAGGTCGACGTGATCGGCATGTCCGGCCTGCTGGTGAAGTCCACGGTGATCATGAAGGAGAACCTGGAGGAGATGAACTCCAGGGGGATCGCCGACAAGTACCCGGTGATGCTGGGCGGCGCCGCGCTCACCAGGTCCTATGTGGAGAACGACCTGGACGAGATCTACCAGGGCGATGTCCGCTACGCGAAGGACGCGTTTGAGGGTCTGCACCTGATGGACCGGCTGATGTCCATCAAGCGCGGGGAGAACCCGGAGGAGGACGCGGCCGAGGAGGCGAAGAAGGCCGAGCGCAAGGCGCGCCGGGAGCGGTCGCTGCGGATCGCCGAGAAGCGCAAGGCCGCCGAGGGCGAGATCCCGGACCTCTACGACGACACGACCCGCTCCGATGTGGACGCTGAAGGCCCGGTGCCGACACCGCCGTTCTGGGGCTCGAAGGTCATCAAGGGCGTTCCGGTGGCCGACTACCTGGCTCTGCTGGACGAGCGCGCGACGTTCTTCGGCCAGTGGGGTCTGCGCGGCGCGAAGAAGGGCGAGGGTCCGTCCTACGAGGAGCTGGTGGAGTCCGAGGGCAGGCCGCGGCTGCGGTACTGGATCGACGAGCTGGCCACGGCCGGGATCCTGCAGCACGCCGCGGTCGTCTACGGCTACTTCCCGGTGGTGTCGGAAGGCAACTCGCTGATCGTGCTGGACAAGGAGGAGCCGGACGCGCCCGAGCGGACCCGGTTCACCTTCCCGCGCCAGCAGCGGGACCGCAGGCTCTGCCTGGCGGACTTCTTCAGCTCGCGGGAGCGGGCGGAGCGGACCGGTCAGGTGGACGTGCTGCCGATGCAGCTCGTGACCATGGGCCAGCCGATCGCTGATTACGCCAACGAGTTGTTCGCCAAGAACGCCTATCGGGACTACTTGGAGATCCACGGGATGGGCGTGCAGCTCACCGAGGCGCTCGCCGAGTACTGGCACCGGAGGATCCGCAAGGAGCTCCAGTTCTCCGGTGGAGGGTCGGCGGCCGATGAGGACCCGACCGATGTGCTGGAGTACTTCAAGCTGGGTTACCGGGGTGCCCGCTTCTCCTTCGGCTACGGCGCGTGCCCCGAGATCGAGGACCGTGCCAAGATCGTCGAGCTGCTGGAGAGCGAGCGCATCGGGGTGGTGCTGTCCGAGGAGTTCCAGCTGCACCCCGAGCAGTCGACCGACGCGATCGTCTGCCACCACCCGGAAGCCAAGTACTTCAGCACCTGATCGAACCCGAACGGCCCAAACCTCCACGAGAGTGCAGGGAAACGAGAAAGGAAATCATGAGCGCGAAGCTGCAGCAGGTCAATGGCATCGAGTTCGCGGTGGCCGACCTGAAGCTGGCCGAGGCCGGTCGGCACCAGATCCGGTTGGCTGAGCATGAGATGCCGGGTTTGATGTCGATCCGGCGGGAGTACTCGGCGTCGAAGCCGCTTCGGGGTGCGCGGATTGCGGGTTCGCTGCACATGACGGTGCAGACGGCGGTGCTGATCGAGACGCTGGTGGAGTTGGGTGCCGAGGTCCGGTGGGTCTCGTGCAACATTTTCTCCACCCAGGACGAGGCCGCCGCCGCGGTGGTGGTCGGTCCGGGCGGGACGCCGGAGGCGCCGGCGGGGGTGCCGGTGTTTGCGTGGAAGGGCGAAACGCTCGAGGAGTACTGGTGGTGCACTGATCAGCTGTTCCAGTTCGGGGACCAGGCTCCGAACATGATCCTCGATGATGGTGGGGACGCGACGCTGCTGGTGCACAAGGGTGTGGAGTTCGAAGCCGCCGGCGCGGTGCCCCAGGCGTCGGAGGAGGATCCGGAGGAGTACCAGGTCGTTCTGGCCACCCTGCGGGAAAGCCTGGCGAAAAACCCGGGCCGGTTCACCAAGATCGCCGCGGGGATCAAGGGTGTGACCGAGGAGACCACGACCGGTGTGCACCGGCTCTATGAGCTGGCCAGGGCCGGGGAGTTGTTGTTCCCGGCGATCAACGTCAACGACTCGGTGACCAAGTCGAAGTTCGACAACAAGTACGGGTGCCGGCACTCGCTGGTCGACGGCATCAACCGGGCCACCGACGTGCTCATCGGCGGCAAGGTCGCGGTGGTGGCCGGCTACGGGGATGTCGGCAAGGGCTCGGCCGAGTCGCTGCGGGGGCAGGGCGCGCGGGTGATCATCACCGAGATCGACCCGATCTGCGCGTTGCAGGCCGCGATGGACGGCTACGAGGTCACCACCCTGGAGGAGGTGGTCGACAAGGCCGACATCTTCGTGACCACCACCGGTAACTTCAACATCATCACCGCCGAGCACATGGCGAAGATGAAGCA
>NZ_BAAAUX010000003.1:0-31442 GCF_039534165.1 Saccharopolyspora taberi
CGGCCGCGGTGCCCGTCCAGCCGCCGCCGCTACCGGGGCGGCTGCCGCCTCCGGACGGCGTCGCGCCGGGCGCTCCGCCTGCTCCGGGGGCTCCGCCCATCGCGCCACCCATGGCTCCACCGCCCGCGGGGGCCGACGTCCCCGCGCTGGCCGCTGCTGGGGCGGGTTGGGCGGGAGCGGATTCCGGACGCGCTGGTGCGTCCACATTGGACGAGGTGGTCGCAGCTGGGGTGTTCTGGGAGCGGGTGGGCGCGTCCGCGCCACCGCCGTGCGGGATTCCGCCGCCACCGCCGCCGGAAACGCCACCGCCGCCAGAAACACCACCACCGGCAGCCGAACCGGCGCCCGCGCCTCCGTGCGATGCACCGCCTCCGGCTCCGCCGGGCGAACCGCCGTCGGCGCCACCGGTGTGCGATCCGCCACCGGAGGAGCCGCTGGACCCAGGCGAACCGCCGGAGCCGGACGAGCCGCCGGAATCCGGAGTTGCCGAATGGCCGGACCCTCCGCCGGAGCTGCTGTCGGGGCTCGACGCACCGGCGCCGCCGGACGGTCCGGCATCGCCGCTCGTCGCGGAGTAGGTCGACGGGCCGGAGCTGCTGGAGCCGCCGTCGCCGGTGTTGCTGGAACCGCCGCTTCCGGAGCCGGCCGAGGACGATCCGGAGTCGCTCGACGATCCGCCGTGCGAACCGCTACCGCCGGAGCTGCCGCTGTCGGAGCCCGGCGAACTGCTGGACGACCCGCTGTCAGCCGAGCCGGAGGACATTGTGGACGAACCGGAACCGCCGTCGCTGTGGGAAGAACCGCCCGAGCTTCCGGAAGATCCGCCGTCGCTGCCGGACGAAGACGATCCGCCGCCGCTGGAGGAGGAGTCGCCGGAATCCGACGAACCGCTGCCGGAACCCGAGGACGAGCCACCGTCCGAAGTGGACGAACCACCGCCGGACGACGAACCGCTGCCGGACGACGAGTCGCCGCCGGACGACGAGCTGCTGGCCGAAGAAGACGACGAACCGCCGTCACCGGACGAACCCGAGCCACTGCCCGATCCCGAGTCGCTGCTGGACGAGCTTGAGCCGCCCTCACCCGAGCCCGAGCCGCTGTCGCCCGAGCCGGAACCGCTGCTGGACGAGCCGGAGCCGCTGTCGCCCGACCCCGACCCGCTGCTGGACGAGCCGGAGCCACCGTCACCCGAGCCGGAACCGCTGCCCGACGAGCCCGATCCGCTATCGCCCGACCCCGAGCCGCCATCGCCCGCCCCCGACCCGCTGCCGGAAGCCCCGGAACCGCCGTCACCCGACCCAGACCCAGACCCCGACCCGCCAGACCCCCCAGAACCCCCGGCATCGGTATCCGGCACGTTGATCTTGTCCGCGATGTGTCCGGCGCCGGCGCCGATGCCGCCCATTCCGGCGCCGGTGACGCCGCCGGACATGGCGCCGGTGCCGACGTCGCCCCAGTCGACTTTGCCTTCGGTGATCAGCTGTTCGGCGACGCTGCCGACCGCGCCTTCGGCCGCGCCGGTGACGCCTTCCTTGAGCGCTTCCTTGCCGATGTTCTTCGCAACGCTCTCGCTCGCGGCCTGCGCCGCCTGTCCGGCGGCGTCACCCGCCGCGTCGCCCGCGGCCCGGCCCGCGGCAGTGCCCGCGCCGCCTGCGGCCTCACCTGCCGCCTCGCCGCCCATGCGGCCGACCGACTTGCCAACGCCCTCGAACACGCCGCCGACCGCTCCGCCGATGGCGCCGCTGATGGCCGCTTCCTTGAACTTGCCGCCGTCGAAGCCCTTGCGCTCACCGGAAGCGATCTGGATGCCCTGCACCGCCGTTTCGATCGCGAGCGAGGTGGCCATCTCGATCGCGACGTTCTTGGCGATGCTCATGACGAGCTGCTTGAAGATCTGCCAGACGACGGCGCGAGTGATGCCCTGCGCGATCGGAATACCCGCCGTGGAACTGCCGAAGGAGACGAACGCCGCTGCGATCATGGCCGCGATCTGGATCGCGAGCGCGATCAGCGAAGCGATGATCGTGAGCTTGGTGTGCTCGACTTCCAGCGCGCTGTTGTCGCAGCTCTCCGCGAGCTTGTCGCACGCCTCCTTGAGCTTCGGCAGCGCGGCCTCACCGCCGCTGCCGATCCCCTCCCACATCTTCTTGAAGGCGTCCGCGGTCTGGCCCTCCATCGCCCCCTGGGCGTGCTGGGCACCACCGTTGGCCGCCGACGTGACCCCGTCGAGCCCCTGACCCGCCGCCCGCCAGGCGTCGGCGAGCCGACGCAGCGCGTCCTCGTCACCTTCCGGCCAGGACTGGCCGACGACGATCGGGAAAAGCCACTTGACCTCGTCGGGCATTTCGATCGACACGAGAATTCAGCCCCCAGCCGTTACTTCGGAACGTTGGCGATGTTCTCGGCGGACTCCGAGTCACGCCGTTCGACGTCGTCGGCGGTCTGCTGGAGGTTCGCCTTGATGTCGCCGAGCGCCTTGGCGATCTTCTTGATGCCCTCTTCGACGTCTTTCGCCGATTTCTCGTACCCCTTGGCGAATTCCTGGCCGGCTTCGTCGTTGCCCCAGCACTTGCCCTCGGCGTCCAGACCTGACTTCAGCTTCTGGTGGACGGATTCGCAGTCCTGACCGGCGTTGCCGATCTTGGTGCCACCGGCCCGGATCTCGCCGGGCTCCATGCGCATCGGCTTGCTCATCGGCGACGCCTCCTGTCGTCCATGAACGAGTCGTCGTCGAAGTCGTCGTAGTCGTCGATCTCCGGCGCCGCGGCGGCGCGCGGCTCGGAACCCGTGCGGCTCGCGCGTTCGGTCGCCGGGTCGGGCGGGGTGAACAGCGGGCTGCTGTTGAAGAAGTCCTGGAGCATCGGCGCGCCTTCGACGATGCTCGGCAGATCCGGCGTCTCGGCCAGACCGGCGAACTCGGCCTGCAACGACTGCTGCGCGGTGCCGGTCGCTTCCCGGATCAGGCTGGTGATCGTCGCGGCCAGCCGGTCGGGGGTGCCGCGCTCGAACGCCTTCGGGGACAGTTCGAGCTTCTGCAGGGTGCCCGAGGCGTCGACGGTCGCGGTGACCATGCCGTCCTCGGACGTCAGCTGGTGGGTCCGCTGCGCCGCTTCCGCCTGCTTCTCCTGGATTTCGGCGGTGCGCCTGCGCAGATCCGCCAGCATGCCGTCGATCTGCCCGTGCAGAGCGGCATTGCGGTTCTCCAGTTCCCGGCGCCTGGCTGCCGGATCCGACTCGTCGCGTGCGGACACCCTCGGCCCCCGTCCTGCTCGATCCCCGGATCAGCGGAACCGGGCTTTCACCAGCGGTTCTGCTGTGCTTTGGAGAGGATGACGCGCGCCGTGGCGAACTGGTGCCGTCCGGTTCGATAATGACGACGAACGGCAGAGCACATTGCTCCTGATGGACTAGTGAATATCGGGAAATCGTCCAACGTTCATTGATCTCAGCACTGCGCGGGTCGTCGCTTCCGGGAACGGCGACCGGGCCAGCAGATCGCCTTCCGGCGGCCCTGCCCGGCAGAGTTCGACCGCCGCGGCGATCTCCGCTCGCTGCGATCGGACGAAGTCCGGTCCGACCGGGTCGCCGTGGCCCGGGACGACGACGGACGGCCGCAGGTCGAGCAGGTTGTCCAAAGTGGACGGCCAGTGTTCCGGGCGGGCGTCGGAGAAGTCCGGTGGCGCGCCCTGCTCGACGAGATCTCCGGCGAAGACCACGTCACCGGCGGCTACGACCAGGTCGTGATCGGTGTGGCCGGGACCGAGGTGCAGCAGCCGGGCGGTGCGTCCGCCGAGGTCGAGTTCGGCCCGGTCGCCGACGAGCCGGTCCGGGCTGATGACGGTCGTCGTGCGCAGTGCTTCGGCGGTCTCCGGCGCTTCGTGGCGGTAGTGCTCGATCCACTCGGCGCGTTGATCCTCGGCCGTGCGGCGGAGGTGGAGCGCGCAGCGCTCGTGCGCCCACACCGGTGCCGGCAGGAAGGCCGCGGTGCCGAAGCAGTGGTCGAAGTGGCCGTGCGTGATCGCGATCTGCCAGGGCAGCGGCGTCACCTGCCGGACGGCCGCGGCGAGCTCGGCGCCCTGAACGTGGTCGCCGCGGGTGTCCACGACCAGCGCCTGCTCGGCGCCGACGACCAGGCCGACGGTCAGGTCCAGCTCGGCGTACCGGCGGATCAGCACACCGTCGGCGATCTCGCGCCACCCGGTCACGACGCCTCGAAGCGGCCGTCGCGCAGCCTGGGTGCGGTACCGCTGGTGTTGAGCTCGGCGGCCAGCGCGACGTCGTGGGCGAACCCCCAGCCGGTCAGCTCGCGGCCGGAGACCGACTCGGCGAGCAGCGCCTTCAGCCGGTGCGACACCGCCTCGTAGCCCGCGGCGGCGACCTCTGCCTCGGGGGACCGCGTCCCGGCCAGCGCCGCGATGACCGCTCCCGCGCCGAGCGCGTCCTCGACCGCCGGACGGGAGCCCTCGCCCGCGGCGACCACGCCGATCGGCCCACCCCGCCGCTGGGCGGCCTCGGCCACCGCCCAGGCGTTGCGCAGGCAGCCCGCGAAGACCTCGACGCCGAACTCCGCCGCCTCCGCGCACAGCGTCGCGCCGTTCGGCGACGGCAGCGCGAGCAGCACGTCCGGGGTGAGGCTGAGCAGCGACGACGGGCTCAGCGACCACTCGGTGCTGCTGCGCGGGCGGGCGAGCAGCGCGCCGCTGCGCTGGGCCGCGCGGCTCGCGCGCTCGTCGTTCCACCGCAGCGGAAGGACCTTCGCGCCGGTGCCGGTGGCGACGTCGACCGCGGTGCTGAACGAAAGCACGTCCACCACGACCAGTGCGGCGCTCTCCGGCGCCAGCGCCCGAACCCCGTCGATGCCCCACTCGAAGCGCACTTCGTGCCCGGTCATGGACCCCAACCCTAACCGGGGTGCGGACCAGCTGTCGCCCGTTTGGCAGACTGCCCGCGTGCGCGTCTACCTAGGCTCTGATCACGCAGGATTCGAACTCAAGAACCACTTGGCGAAGTGGCTGGCCGAGCACGGCCACGAGGTCACCGACATCGGCCCCGCCGAATACGACGCGCAGGACGACTACCCGCCGTTCTGCGTGGAGACCGCCCGCCGGGTCGTCGCCGACGAGGGCAGCCTCGGGCTGGTGCTCGGCGGTTCCGGCAACGGCGAGCAGATCGCCGCGAACAAGGTCCCCGGCGCCCGCGCCGCGCTGACCTGGAGCGTGGAGACCGCGAAGCTCGCGCGGCAGCACAACAACGCGCTGCTGGCCGGCATCGGTGCGCGGATGCACACCGTCGAGGAGGCCGAGGCGATCGTCGCGGCGTTCCTGGAGACCGAGTTCGAGGGCGGCAGGCACCAGCGCCGCATCGACCTGCTGTCCGACTACGAGCGGACCGGTGAGCCCCCGGCGCTGCCGGGCAACTGATCACGTCGGAGTCCGGCCGCCGTGTCCCGACCTCGCGGTCGGGCACGGCGGCCGGTGCGTGCCCGGCCGCGTCGATCGTGCTCTAACTTGTGCTCGCGGGGTCCCCGCACGAACCGACTCCGGAAGTGGTCCGCCCCATGCCTGAAGGTCACACGCTGCACCGGCTCGCCGGACTGCACCAGAAGCGCTACGCCGGGACGGCCGTTCGCGTGCAGAGCCCGCAGGGCAGGTTCGCCGCGAGCGCCTCGGTCCTCGACGGCTCGGTGCTGGAGCGTGCGGAGGCGCACGGCAAGCACCTGTTCCACTTCCACGGCCCGGACCGGATCGTCCACGTCCACCTCGGCCTGTACGGCACGTTCACCGAGTTCGAGCTCCCGCTGGCGGAACCGCGCGGCCAGGTGCGGATGCGGCTCGTCGGCGGCACCCACGGCACCGACCTGCGCGGACCGACCGCGTGCGAGCTGCTCACCGACGCCGAGGTCGCCGCGCTGCGCGACCGGCTCGGGCCCGACCCGCTGCGCGCCGACGCCGACCCGGACCGCGCCTGGCGGCGGATCTCCCGGTCCCGGACCAGCATCGCCGCGCTGCTGCTCGACCAGAAGGTGCTCGCCGGGGTCGGCAACGTCTACCGCGCCGAAGTGCTGTTCCGCCACGGCATCCCGCCGTACACGCCCGGCCGCGAGCTCCCGCGCGAGCAGTGGGAGCTGATCTGGGCGGACCTGGTGGAGCTGATGGCCGACGGCGTGCGGGTCGGACGGATCGACACCGTGCGGCCCGAGCACGAGCCGGAGGTCACCGGCAGGCCGCCGCGCGAGGACCGGCACGGCGGCGAGGTCTACGTCTACCGCCGCGCCGCGATGCCCTGCCTGGTGTGCGGGACGCCGGTGGCCACCGCCGACCTCGTCGGCCGCAAGCTCTACTGGTGCCCGTCCTGCCAGGCGGGCTGAAGCCATTCCTCGACGGAGACGACGTCGGCCCACTGCGGGAACAGCTTCTCGATGAGCACCCGGTGCACCTCGGGGTCGGTGTCGAGGCAGGCGTCGGCCAGCACGGTGAGGCCGAGGTCCAGATCGTTGGCCCGGCACGCGGTGTGCAGCACGACACCGCTGGTGGCGATGCCGGTGAGCACGAGTTCCTGGATACCGCGGGCGCGGAGGACGAGATCGAGATCGCTGCCCGAGAACGCGCTCCCGCGCCGCTTGGTGACCGTGACATCGCCCGGGTGCGGCGCGACGTCGGGGTGGATCTCCGTGCCGGGGTCGCCCTCGCGGAACAGACCCGCTCGCGCGGCGGCGGTCAGCGGCCGGTTGCGGGGACTCACTTCCTGATCGTCCGGCCGCAGTTCGACGACCACGTAGATCACCGGCATGCCAGCGGCGCGGGCGCCGTCGATCGCCCGGCGCAGACGTGCCAGGTATCCGGAGCCGTCGTCGGCGAGGTCCACGATGTCTCGTTGGACATCCATCACCAGGAGCGCGCGGTTCGGCAAGGCCTCAGAAACCTTCCGGGCAGTGCGGCGCGCGGTCGGTGGCGAAAGCGGCCGACGCGCGCCGGAGCGCACCGGGCTCCAGTTCGGTGATCCGCCCGGTCCGGTGCAGCGCGGTCAGCGTGTTGCCGCCGAGGAAAGCGCTCGCCAGATCGGCGGTGTCCAGCTCCAGCTGGGCGGATTCGCCGGTGCGGCGGACCTCCGCGACGCCGTCGTCACCGGCGGTCAGCCGCCAGCGGCCCGCGTTCCACGGGCAGAAGGCGTCGGTCAGCTCGAAGACCAGGTCCAGCGGGGCCGAGTAGCGGCGCGCCGGCAGCGCGCGGTCGACGTCCACCAGCCGCACCCACAGGCCGTCGGCCACCCGCCGGATCGCCGCGCGCGGGTTGGCCAGCAGGTGCGTGATCGGCTCGTCCACCGCGGCCTTGTTCTGGTGCACCTCACCGACCAGGTCGACGTCGAGCAGGTACCGCCAGAGGGCGGCGTAGGACTGCGGGGTGGTCGCGACCAGTTCCTCGACGTGCAGCTTGAAGTCCGGGCCGCGTTCGGTCCAGCCGCGTTCGGGCCGGTAGAGGGCGAAGCCGCCGGGATGCACCGCGTAGTGCAGCTTGCCCTGCCCGCCGGAGGCGTTGCGGTCGTCGGCGACGCGGAACTCCCAGGTGCCGTCGTCGCGGGTCAGCCAGCCGGTGCTGGTCGCGGCGGGGTAGAGCCCGCGGATGATCTCCAGCGCGTCCGCGCGCGGGACCTCCCGCACGGGCTGGGTCCCGGTGTCCACAGTGGAGAGGAAGGGGGCGCCGCCGGGGACGGCGAGCTTGACCTCGTAGCTGGCGACCCCGTAGCCGAACCGGCCGTAGATCGCGCCCTCGGACGCGAACAGCGCCGCGATCGGCGCGCCCCGGTCGTCGTGCAGCCCGTGCAGCTGCGCGCGCATCAGGCTCGTCAGCACGCCGCGCCGCCGGTGTCCGGGCTTGACCCCGACCGCCGTGACGGCGGCTACCGGTGAGCGGGTTCCGCCGGGCAGCGTCATCTCCGGCGCGAGCCTGCTGCACACGCCGATCAGCTCGGACCCGTCGAAGACCCCGTGGGAGCGGTCCGGATCGAGGATTTCCTGGAACTGCTCCAGGGACTCGTCGGTCAGGAACGCGGCCCGCAGCACCGCGAAGTAGTCGTCGGTCCCGGTGCCGGTGAGCGTGCGGGTGATCAGGTCGGCCATGTCCGGTTCCTATCGCGAACCGGCCCACGGTTGCGAGCCATTTTCGCTTCTCGCGGGGTGGTCAGCCGCCGAACGGGACCTCGGTGACGACCTCCCACTCGGACGTCGAGTGGTCCCGGCTGAGCCGCACCAGCGACAGCGAGGGAACCCGCACCGTGGTGGGTTCGACCACGGTCGCGCCCAGCGTGGCCACGGCGAAGATCGCCGGCCCCTCGGAGGTGGAGTGCGCGAGGTTGACGTGCCGGTCGCTTTCCTCGGGCTCGGCGGGCACGGCCCCGAGCACCTCGCCGAGCGCGGAGCGCACCGAATCGCGGAGCTCGTGCAGCGACGACTGCGGCTCGGCGGGCAGCGAAAGCGACTCGGGCAGCACGACGGCCCGGTGGAAGGCCAGCGACAGCGGCCCGGTCCCGGCGATCCGGGCCCGCACGGCCTCCACCATGGGCCCGACCAGCGACTCGTCGATCTCGTCGGTGAACCCGGCCTCCTGCACGAGGATGTGCATCCACTCGAGGGGAACGAGATCGAACCCGGGCAGGTCCTGCAACGCCCGCTGGTACTCGTTCACGAGCGTCCGCAACCCGCTCTGATCGGAAAGCCCGAGCAACCACGCATAGCTGGTCCGCCCGGGCCCCCACCCCTCCCGCCAACGGGAGTGATTACGAACCTGATCCGCATGAGCCATATCAGTCACGGGTTGGACTGTATGGGGTCGCCTCGCTGCGCGGTGCGGGTGGCGGAGCCAACGGCGACGCGAGCCGTGCGGGCGCGGCCGAGTTTTGTCCACAATGGACGAAAATGGCGAAGAGGCCCGGTCCGCGCAAGCGGACACGGGCCTCTCAGCCTCGGAGCGGGCGACGGGAATCGAACCCGCGTAGCCAGTTTGGAAGACTGGGGCTCTACCATTGAGCTACGCCCGCGTGCTCGGTTTCGAACCCTACCGGTTTAAACACTGCCGACTGCATCCAGCCGACAGCACCCTGTCCGGCAGCTGGTCCGGCGGCCTGACCGACTCCGGCAGCCTAACCGACGGCTGGTTCGCGACCTTGCGTGCCCCAGCTTAGCGGGTCGCGATAGGCTGCTCGCAACGCACCGGGTCCTTCCGGTGGCGTTGCTGTTCAGACGGGGTGTGGCGCAGCTTGGTAGCGCACTCGCTTTGGGTGCGAGGGGCCGTGGGTTCAAATCCCGCCACCCCGACTCCGGTGGGCGACGGGTGTTCGCGTTCGACGCGGACCCGTCGCCCTCGTTCTTTTCCGCGGTGGCGCTGGCCTGCGGGTGTTACTGATCGTGATGCGGATCGCGGCCGTCGCGACGGTTGGTAACGGCGGTGGCGATCCCGCCGATTCCCCGATCGTGCGCAATGCCTTGGGTGTTCCGATGCGCGCTCACCTCCCCGCGGTGGTGGTGTGCGCGGTGCTCGGCGCTGTGGTGGTCGTCCTGGTCGGGGTGTCGCTGCTCGTGCGGGGCCCGGCCCCGTCGATGGTGTCCCCGGCGGAGGGGGTCATCACCGCGGTGACGCCGACGACCGCGGGGCCGGCTCTGGTGGGGCGCTGACGCTGACCGCGACGTGCGTCGTCGGCCGGACGGCCGCCTTCCCGCAGCTGTTCGGGCGGGGCGGGTCCAGCTCGTACTGGTGGACCGTCACGTCCCAGGCCCGCCCGTCCTGGTGCTCGACCCGGACCCGGTCCCCGTCCTCCCCAGTGACCCGCAGGGCGTTGACCAGGTATTCGCCGACGTGTTCGCGCACGGCGAGCTCGGCGACCTGCCCGGCGTGGCTCCAGGTGGACCGGCCCCGGCAGTGCTCCAGGACGAGCTTGCCCGCCGCCGCGGCCGACAGCGCCGCGTCCGCCGTGTGCCCGCGCAGCCTGCCGTAGGTGTAGCCGCTGGGCAGCAGGACCGCGGCCGGGGCGAACCGGTGGCCGCCGGTGTGCGTGGTCTCCCAGACCGCTTCGCCGTGCCGCCCGCCGAGGTCGGTGATCAGCTCGCGGCCGAGCAGGGCGCAGCAGCGGTCGCGGCGCCCGTTGGTGCACACGAGCAGCACCGGCCCGGAGGCCGGCCGCCCCCAGCCGCCGTGCTCGCCGCGCCCGACGCCGTCGAAGTCGAGCCCGAGCAGGTCCGCGGGATCGGTGATGTCGGCGGTGCGCAGCCAGCTCGCGTCCGGCCCGGTGTGGGCGAGGTAGACGCGTCGCGGCCCGGCGCTCGGCTCGTCGGCGTGCCTGCCGGGACGGCGGATGAGCTGGACGCGGACGCCCGCCGCGGCGGCGGCCCGGTCCAGGGCGCGGCCGAGGTCCGGGTCCAGGTGGCTCTGCACCAGCGCGTTGTGCCCCCACGGCCCGCGCTGCTCCAGGCACAGCCAGCTCCGCGCGACGGCCGCGGTGCCGGGCAGCGGCTCGCGGTGGCGCTCCGCGAGCGCGGCGCAGGTTTCCTGGACAGGCGGGGTGTCGTGCACACCTCCACTGAAACACGCCGCGGCCCGGGCCGAGCGGACTGGAGTCACCCGATCGGGGTGGTTGGGAACCCCGAACCGGGTACTCGACGTGCAAGCAATAGACTCGGAGGTCAGCCCGGCGTCGACGGACGTGGCGCGAGGCCACTCCTACTGGCACCGCCGGGGTTCGAAGCACGTTCGCACTAGGAGACCACGTGAAGAGCACCGTCGAGCACCTGAGCCCGACGCGCGTACGGATCAACGTCGAGGTGCCGTTCGACGAGCTCAAGCCGAACTTCGACCGCGCGTACAAGGCACTGGCCAAGCAGGTCCGCATCCCCGGTTTCCGGCCGGGCAAGGTTCCGGCCCGGGTGCTGGAGAGCCGCATCGGTCGTGGCCCCGTGCTCGACGAGGTCGTCAACGAGTCGGTCCCGGCCAAGTACCTGGAAGCGGTCAACAGCAGCGAGGTCCGCACCCTCGGTCGCCCGGACATCGAGGTGACCAAGATCGAGGACGGCGACGTCATCGAGTTCACCGCCGAGGTGGACGTCCGCCCGGAGATCACCGTGCCCGCCTTCGGCGAGCTGAAGGTCACCGTGGACGACGTCGAGGTCACCGAGGACGAGGTGTCCGAGCAGCTCGACGAGCTGCGCGCCCGCTTCGGCACGCTGACCGGCGTCGAGCGCGCCGCCCAGCAGGGCGACTTCGTCAGCATCGACCTGTCGGCCACCGTCGACGGCCAGGAGGTCGAGGACGCGCAGACCAGCGGCCTGTCCTACGAGATCGGTTCCGGCCAGCTCATCGACGGCATCGACGACGCGCTGATCGGCCAGAGCGAGGGCGACACCAACACCTTCACCACCACCCTCGTCGCCGGTGAGCACGCCGGCAAGGAGGCCGAGGTGACCGTCAAGCTGAACTCGGTCAAGGAGCGGCACCTGCCGGAGGCCGACGACGAGTTCGCGCAGATGGCCAGCGAGTTCGACACAGTCGACGAGCTCGTCGCCGACCTGCGCGAGCGGCTCGGCCGGGTCAAGCGGATGCAGCAGGGCATGCAGGCCAGGGACAAGATCCTCGAGGCGCTGCTGGAGACCGTCGAGGTCCCGCTGCCGGAGAAGGTCGTCGAGTCCGAGATCGAGGTGCGCGAGCACGACGCGATCCACCCGTTCGACCACGACCAGGACCGCTTCGGCGAGTGGCTGGAGCAGCAGGGCCAGACCCGCGAGCAGTTCGACGCCGAGACCCGCGAGGAGGCGGAGAAGGCGGTCCGCACCCAGCTGGTGCTGGACACCATCGCCGACGCCGAGGACGTGTCGGTCTCGGACAACGAGCTGACCGAGCGGATCATCTACCAGGCGCAGCGGTTCGGCGTGAGCCCGGACCAGTACGTCCAGCAGGCCCAGCAGTCCGGTCAGCTCGGCGCGATCTACGCCGACGTCCGGCGCAGCAAGGCGCTGTTCTCGGTGGTCCGCCAGGCGACCGTGACCGACGAGGCGGGCAACGAGCTGGACCTCGACGAGCTGTTCGGTCCGCAGGCCGGTGCCGAGGAGCAGTCCGAGGAGACCGCCGAGCAGGAGCCGAAGGCCGACGCCAAGGCGGAGTGACGGCCGCGCGGACACCTGAATAGACATGCTCTGAGCGAACGTGGGCGGTACTGGGAAGCTGGTGCCGTCCACTTTCGTTAGGGTCTGTCGTAGCGGATCACCCGAACGGGAAACGCGACATCGTGCGGGGTCGTCGTGGTCCACTGTGGAAACCGAGACCTCCACGGTGGGCAGGCTCACCCCGTGGAAGACGCCCAGTGTGGGAGAAGGCAGGGAGACGTGACGCAGCACCTGACTGTTCCGGCGTCCGACGGGTCGCCGCAGATGCGGTCGACGACGAACGGACTCTCGCTCAACGACTCGGTGTACGAGCGGTTGCTGCGGGAGCGCATCATCGTCCTCGGTTCGCAGGTCGAGGACTCCATCGCCAACCAGATCTGCTCGCAGCTGATCCTGTTGGCGGCCGAGGACCCGGAACGCGACATCTCGTTGTACATCAACTCGCCCGGCGGTTCGGTGCCGGCGGGCATGGCGATCTACGACACCATGCAGCTGATCCAGCCGGACGTGGCGACCGTGGCGATGGGCTTCGCCGCCTCGATGGGGCAGTTCCTGCTCTCGGCCGGCGCCCGCGGCAAGCGGTTCGCGCTGCCGCACGCGCGGATCATGATGCACCAGCCGTCCGCGGGCATCGGCGGCACCGCATCCGACATCGCCATCCAGGCCGAGGTCTTCGCCAAGAACAAGCTGGAGATGGCGCAGCTGATCGCGGAGCAGACCGGCCAGACGGTGGAGAAGATCACCGCCGACTCCGACCGGGACAAGTGGTTCACCGCGGAGGAGGCCCGCGAGTACGGCTTCGTGGACCACATCGCGACCGCCGCCAACCTGCCGCGCGCCTGAGACGAGGAGTTCGCACGTGAATCCGTACCAGTCCTTGCAGTCCCGGTATGTGCTGCCCTCGTTCGTCGAGCGCACGGCATACGGGGTCAAGGAGTCGAACCCGTACAACAAGCTGTTCGAGGAGCGCATCGTCTTCCTGGGCGTCCAGGTCGACGACGCCTCGGCGAACGACGTGATGGCCCAGCTGCTGTTCCTGGAGTCCGACGACCCGGACCGCGAGATCACCATCTACATCAACTCGCCCGGTGGCTCGTTCACCGCGCTGATGGCGATCTACGACACGATCCAGTACGTTCGCCCGGACGTGCGAACCGTTTGCCTCGGGCAGGCCGCCTCGGCCGCCGCGGTGCTGCTCGCCGCGGGCACCAAGGGCAAGCGGATGGCGCTGCCGAACTCGCGGGTGCTGATCCACCAGCCCGCGACGGAGGGCATCTACGGTCAGGTCTCCGACCTGGAGATCCAGGCCAACGAGGTGCAGCGGATGCGGGAGCAGATGGAGGCCACGCTGGCCAAGCACACCAACCGCAGCGCGGAGCAGGTGCGCGAGGACATCGAGCGGGACAAGATCCTGACCGCCGAGCAGGCGCTGGAGTACGGCATCATCGACGAGGTGCTGCCGTACCGGAAGCTCTCGGCTCAGAAGTCCTGAGACACGCCGGACGCGATACGGTGAGACGCTGGTCACATTCGGGCCCGTCTCAGCCGGTTCCGCGACTGCTCCGCAAGGGTGAGCAGGTTCAGGCGGCGACACGCCGGGCACGATGCGAGGCACGTCGTGCTCGGCGTGTGGCGGACACTGTGAGTCTCCCCGAACCCGGGGAACGGCAGGTACCGTCGAAGGCACATACGGTCAGGCGCGCCACCGGACGGCGCGCCGGAGGGGACGGGGTCAGCGGTCATGGCACGTATCGGTGACGGCGGCGACCTGCTGAAGTGCTCCTTCTGCGGGAAGAGCCAGAAGCAGGTCAAGAAACTCATCGCCGGCCCCGGCGTGTACATCTGCGATGAGTGCATCGATCTCTGCAACGAGATCATCGAGGAGGAGCTGGCCGAGGCGGGCGAGGTCAAGCTCGACGAACTCCCCAAACCGGCCGAGATCCACGAGTTCCTCGACCAGTACGTGATCGGTCAGGACGCGGCCAAGCGCAACCTCTCGGTGGCGGTCTACAACCACTACAAGCGGATCCAGGTCGGCGAGCGCACCACGCGCGACAGCCGCGAGGAGGCCGTGGAGCTGGCCAAGTCGAACATCCTGATGCTCGGCCCCACCGGCTGCGGCAAGACCTACCTCGCGCAGACCCTCGCCAAGATGCTCAACGTCCCGTTCGCGATCGCCGACGCCACGGCGCTGACCGAGGCGGGCTACGTCGGCGAGGACGTCGAGAACATCCTGCTCAAGCTCATCCAGGCCGCCGACTACGACGTCAAGCGCGCCGAGACCGGCATCATCTACATCGACGAGGTCGACAAGATCGCCCGCAAGAGCGAGAACCCGTCGATCACCCGCGACGTCTCCGGCGAGGGCGTGCAGCAGGCGCTGCTGAAGATCCTGGAGGGCACCACCGCGAGCGTGCCGCCGCAGGGCGGGCGCAAGCACCCGCACCAGGAGTTCATCCAGATCGACACCACCAACGTGCTGTTCATCGTCGCGGGTGCGTTCGCCGGTCTGGAGAAGATCGTCGAGGAGCGGGTCGGCAAGCACAGCATCGGTTTCGGCGCCGACCTGCGGTCGAAGTCCGAGCTCGACGAGGCCGACCACTTCGCCGACGTCATGCCGGAGGACCTGATCAAGTTCGGGCTGATCCCGGAGTTCATCGGCCGGCTTCCCACGGTGGCCAGCGTGACGAACCTGGACAAGCCGTCCCTGGTGCAGATCCTGACCGAGCCGCGCAACGCGCTGATCAAGCAGTACAAGCGGCTGTTCGAGATGGACAACGTCGAGCTGGAGTTCACCAAGACCGCGCTGGAGGCCATCGCCGACCAGGCGATCCTGCGCGGCACCGGTGCGCGCGGGCTGCGGGCGATCCTGGAGGAGGTCCTGCTGCCGGTGATGTACGACATCCCGAGCCGCTCCGACGTCGCCAAGGTCGTCATCACCGAGCAGACCGTTCGCGAGAACGTGAACCCGACGATCGTGGCGCGGCAGGCCACCCGCCGCGAACGCCGCGAGAAGTCCGCGTAGGCGGTCCCGGACGCGCGTTGCGCGGTCGCCTCAGGCCAAGCGTTGGCCCAGGTAGCGCAGCGCGTCCGGTAGGGCCCGGCGCCAGTAGCCGTCGGTGTGGTCGCCGGGTTCGAACGAGGTGACGACGGCGTTCGTCCGGTCCGCCAGGTCGAGCGCCCGTTCGTAGAAGACGTCGGCCGTTCCGCACCAGATCCCGAGGCCGCGGCCGTCGATGCGGGCGGCGTGGCGCAGCGGGTCGTTCGCCTCCCACACCTCGCGTGCGGGGAAGGCGTTGAGCGGGCGGGACTCCTCCCAGGAACCGAACAGGGCGGGGGAGATGACCGCCTTCAGCGGCGCCGGGTGGCTCAGCGCGCCGAACCCGCCCATGGAGATGCCCAGGGCCGCGCTCGGCGCGGCGAGGCCGAGTTCGGCCAGCCAGACCGGGATCTCCTCCAGCAGCATCCGCATCGGGTCGTCGCCCGCGCCGTCGTCGTGCCAGTAGTGCTCGCCGCCGTCCGGGGCGACCACGGTGAACGGCCTGGCCCCGGTTGCCGTCAGGAACTGGGCCGTCAGGAACTGGGGGAGCCCCAGGCCGGCCATGCCGCGGGCCGACGAGCCGCGGCCGTGCAGGGCGAGGCAGACCGGCAGCCGCTCCGGGCGGGACCCGGCCGGAGCGGTGATCATCAGCTCCACCTCGCGCGAGCGCGCCGCGCTGCGCCGGGAGACGAACTCGGCCTGGGCGGGCGCCTGCGGCACCACGCCGTCCGCGCCGGTGAGGCCGAGGTGCCTGCGCAGCCAGGGCCCGCCGGGAAGGACGTCGGTCGCGACGCCCGCGCCCGCCAGGACCGCGCCCGCTCCGGCCGCGGCGAGGAACCCGCGTCGGGTCGGGAACTTCCGTGAAGACATCGGGGAAATTCAAGCAGGACCGCCCGATGCGGTGGCGTGGTTTCCGCCAAGGGGTGGTTGGGCCGGTGGCGACCGCGCCCATAGATGATCATTGCCGCACGATCATCGACTCCGGGGAGCGGCGCCATGAGCGAGATGCATGTCCTTCTGGTACACGGAATGACCGGTTCCGGCCCGTGGCACTGGCAGCAGTGGCTGGCCGGGCAGCTGCGCTCGCACGGCGTCACCGTCGACCTGCCCGCTCTTCCCGGTGACGAGCGCCCCGACCTCGACGTGTGGCTGCCGGTGCTGCGGGAGCACCTGGCGGCGGTCCCGGCCGAGGCGGAACTGGTCGTCGCGGCGCACTCCTGCGGGGTCGCGCTGTGGCTGCACCACGCCGCGACCGTCGACGGCCGGTCGCGCCGCGCGGACCGCGTGCTGCTGGTGGCGCCGCCCGACCCGCAGTGGCAGAACCCCGACGCCGCCGGGATCGTGCCCTACCCGGTCGACGCGCACACCCTGCGCCGCGCCGGGGGCGTCACCAGGCTCGTGACCGGCACCGGCGATCCGTACCTGCCGATGCACCGGGCGCATGCGCTCGCCGAGGAGCTGCGGATCGAGATGGACGTGGTCCCCGACGGCGAGCACCTCAACACCGACGCCGGGTACGGGCCGTGGCCTGCGATGCTGCGGTGGGCGCTGTACGGGACCGTTCCGCTGGCCGACCGCTTCGACGGCGAACCGCACACCACCGGCTACCAGCCCGGCCGCCTGCGGCTGGTGTGACCTACCGGTCGAGCTTGCCGCCGACGAACCGGACGACCTCGGGCAGGGCCTTGCGGTAGTAGCGGCTGTTGTGCCCGCCCGGGGTCGTGGAGGCGACCTCGGGCCGGGTCAGCGAGATGAACCGGCGGGTGCCCTTGATGAACCGGTCGCCGGTGCCGCACCAGACGCCCAGCGGCACGTTGCCGAGTTCGGGGATGTGGCGCAGCGGGTCCATCCCGGCCCATTCGGCCTCGTCGACGAACGCCTTGCGCTTGCGCATCTCCTGCCAGCTGGTGATCAGCGCGGGCGAGACCACCGCCGCCGCGCGCAGCGGGCTGTCGTGCTCGTGCCTGCGCCGCGCGTAGAGCAGCGCGCCGAAGCCGCCCATCGAGATGCCCGAGACCGCGAACGGCTGGCCGTCGTCGCCGCCGAGGTCGCGTTCGGCGAGCCAGCGCGGGACCTCGTCGAGCAACATCCACATCGGATCGTCGCCGGGGTGGCGGTGCCAGTAGCTGTTGCCGCCGCCGTCGACGGCGAGGAAGGCGAACGGCGGCACCTCGCCCGCGGCGACCGCCCGGCTCAGCCAGGTCGGCAGGCCGTGCGCGGACCGGCGCGCGTCGCCGAACCGGCCGTGCAGCATCAGGCACACCGGAAGTCCGCTGCGCGCAACGCCTTCCGGGTACATCAGGACCAGGTTGACCTCGCGGTTGCGGGCCTGGGAGTGGACGCGTTCGAGGGACACGTTGGGCTCACCGGCCAGCGGCTTGGCCTCCCCGGCGACGGTGAACGTGTCACCGGAGAGCCCGAGGCCGAGCGCCGCGGCACCGGCCAGCCCGGAGGCGAGCACGGTTCGGCGGGGCACCAGCGGTGCCTTCGCCGGTTCGCGGTGCTCCATGCCCCTCCCGTCGCCGGACTCCCGGTCCCATCCTGCCAACGAGGAGGGCCCGCACTGCTCGGTTCCCGGAGTTGGTCACGAGACGTCTGTCACGACCCGTTCGAATCCGGTGTAGACGTTCATGGACCGGCCGCGCAGGAAGCCGACCAGCGTCATGCCCTGTTCCTCGGCCAGGTCCACCGCCAGCGCGGACGGTGCCGACACCGCCGATAGCATCGGCAGCCCCGCCATCGCCGCTTTCTGGACCAGTTCGAAGGACGCGCGCCCGGAGACCATCAGCACGTGCCCGCTGAGCGGGATCATGCCCTCCAGCAGCGCCCAGCCGAGCACCTTGTCGACGGCGTTGTGCCTGCCGACGTCCTCGCGCACGGCCAGTAGCGAGCCGTCGGCGGCGAACAGGCCCGCCGCGTGCAGGCCGCCGGTGGTGTCGAAGACCCGCTGCGCGGAGCGGAGCTTGCCGGGCAGGTCGGCCAGCACGTCCGCGCGGATGCGCAGCGGGTCGCCCGCCGGCCGGTGGCGGGTGCTGAGCCGCACCGAGTCCAGTGCGGCCTTCCCGCAGACGCCGCACGACGACGTGGTGTAGAAGTTGCGCTCCACGGACGGATCCGGCGGGGGCACGCCGGGTGCGAGGTGGACGTCGAGGACGTTGTAGGTGTTTCGGCCGTCCGGCCCGGGGCTGTCGCAGAACCGCGCTCCGGCCACGTCGTCCCGGTCGTGGATGGCGCCTTCGGTGAGCAGGAAGCCGTGCGCGAGTTCCACGTCGCTGCCCGGTGTCCGCATGGTGACGCTCAGTGCCCGGGACTGCACCCGGATCTCCAGCGGTTCCTCCGCGGCCAGCGAATCCGGGCGCCGCCGGACACCGTCCGCGTTGATGCGCAGCACCGGCCGTCGCACGGTGACCCGTCCCATCCGGACCTCCCCTCGCAGCACTGACATCGCCACTGCCACGTCGCGTGTCACAGCCTAAACGCGCCGATGGCAACTTTCTCGTCCCGCGGTTTCGCGCAGCGGGACGATGTGCCCACTGGCCGGAAGACGATCGGCGCGGCTCTGGCGTGGCGGCGCGGACATGCGCAAGTCTGTGATCCCGAAGCCCAGCGCGCACTGAGGAGCCGCCGTGGTCGCAGAGCTGCTCGACCGTTCCCGCATCGTCGCGCCCGCGGGCTGGAACCGGTGGTTGGTGCCGCCCGCCGCGCTCGCGGTGCACCTGTCGATCGGCCAGGTCTACGCGTGGAGCGTGTTCAAACCGCCGCTGGAGGACGCGCTCGGGCTGTCCGGCACGCTGAGCGCGCTGCCGTTCCAGCTGGGGATCGTGATGCTCGGGTTGTCGGCCGCGTTCGGCGGGACGGTCGTCGAACGCCGGGGGCCGCGCTGGGCGATGGCGGTGTCCACGCTGTGCTTCTCGGCCGGGTTCCTGCTCTCGGCGCTGGGCGTGGCGCTGGGGCAGTACTGGCTGGTGGTGCTCGGTTACGGCTTCGTGGGCGGGATCGGGCTGGGCATCGGCTACATCTCGCCGGTGTCCACGCTGATCAAGTGGTTCCCGGACCGGCCGGGGATGGCCACCGGCATCGCGATCATGGGGTTCGGCGGTGGTGCGCTCATCGCCTCGCCGTGGTCGACGCAGCTGCTCGGTTCGTTCGGTTCGGACACCGGCGGGATCGCGCTGACGTTCCTCGTGCACGGCGTGGTCTACGCGGTCTTCATGTCGCTGGGCGTGGTTCTGGTCCGGGTACCGCCGGAGGGCTGGCGGCCCGCGGGGTGGCAGCCGCCGGAGTCCACCCGGGCGATGATCACGAAGGCGGAGGTCTCGGCGGGCAACGCCCTGCGCACGCCGCAGTTCTGGCTGCTGTGGATCGTGTTGTGCTGCAACGTGACCGCGGGGATCGGCATCCTGGAGAAGGCCGCTCCGATGATCGTGGACTTCTCCGCCGCCGGTGCCGCTCCGGTCGCCGCGGGTGCCGCCGCCGGGTTCGTCGCCCTGCTGTCGCTGACCAACATGGCCGGTCGGTTCGCGTGGTCGTCCACATCGGACTACCTGGGGCGAAAGAACATCTACCGGCTCTACCTCGGCGGCGGTGCGCTGCTGTACCTGGGGATCGTCGCCTTCGGCGCGTCCGGGGTACCGGTGTTCGTGCTGTGCGCGATGCTGATCCTTTCCTTCTACGGCGGGGGATTCGCGACCGTCCCGGCGTATCTCAAGGACCTGTTCGGCAGCTTCCAGGTGGGCGCGATCCACGGCAGGCTGCTCACCGCGTGGTCGGTGGCCGGGGTGCTCGGGCCGCTGATCGTCAACGCCGTCGCCGACGCCGGGGAGGCGGCAGGCGCTCAGGGGCCGGGCCTGTACTCGACCTCGCTCTACATCATGATCGGCTTGCTGGTGGTGGGATTCGTGGCCAACGAGTTCGTGCGTCCGGTCGATCCGAGGTTCCACGAACCGGAGGTGTCGCGATGAACCGGCGGGTGCTGATGGCCGCGGTCTGGCTGTGGGTCGGGCTGCCCTTCGCGTACGGCGTGTACGAGCTGGTGCGCAAGGTCGCCCAGCTGTTCACCGGGTGAACCTGCCGCCTGCCGGTTGAATTCCGCCAGACCCAGCCCTCGGCGTCGGTGCGCATCACTACCGTCTTCGGCGGGGGACGAGAACTTCAGTGAGGACACCGCATGCGCAGCAAGCTCACCATCCGCTTCACCGAGGCGGCGGAACCGATCACCGAGCCGGTCACGAAGTTCGGCGGCCAGCCGGTGTGGCTGGAGGAGCCGACCTGGCCGCTGTCGGCCGAGACCGGCAGGCCGATGCGGTTCGTCGGCCAGATCCGGCTGCCCGGCGACGAGCCGCGGCTGGCGTACCTGTTCATCACCGACGAGGAGGACTTCGTCGACGGCACCCACGAACCCGCGGGCGGGGAGAACGCCTTGTTCGCCCAGCCCGGTGAGCCCGCGGACTTCTACCAGCTGGCCCGGATCCGCCGGGGGCCGATGTTCGGGCCCGACCACCAGGTGGAGACCGAGCCGCACAGCGGCGAGTTCGGCAGCGCGCTGTGGGGCGAGCCGGAGTGGTTGCAGGGCGAGGAGGAGCCCGACGAGCCGGGGGACTGGCGGTTCGTGCTGCAGCTGGACAGCTCGGACGCGCCGTTCGAGCTGAACTTCGGCGACCTGGGGATCGGCTACGCCTACCTGGACGAGAAGACCGGGCAGGGCAGGTTCCTCTGGCAGTGCGGCTGATCGCGGGTTCATCGGAATTTCATCGCGTCCCGCTAGCGTCGCTCAAACCTCGATGAGCGGGGGGACGACGTGAACTCCGGAACGGACGCCCATCGGACCGGGATCGTGGTCGCTGCGGGAGCCCTGCCGGGCGGTCGGTGATGGCCGGGCAGCCGGTCGACGAGCGGGTGCTGAGCGCGGGAACGACCGTGCGCTTCGTGCTGCTGGTGGTTCTGCTGCTGGTGGCCGGCGGTTCGATCGCGCTGGACCTCATCGGCATCGGCCTGCCCGACTCGCACGATTGGGGCTGCGCGCTGGCCGCCGGGTGGGATCCGGGCGACGGCACCGACCAGGCCACCTCGATCAGCCTGATCGACCAGGCGAGTGCCTACGACGCCTGCGTGGAGCGCTACGCACCGGCTCCGCCGTGGTGGATGCCGCTGGGGTGGCCGGTGCTGCTGTCGGCGGTGGCCGCCGCGCTGTTCTTCGGCCTGGCCGCCTGGAAATCGCGGCGCGGCCGGGTGGTCCCCGTGGAGTCGGTCGACGGGAGCGGCGACCTCCGCCGGACGCTGGCGGAACTGGTGGAGGTGGCCGGGCCGGCCCGCGCGCCGCGGTTCGTCGTCGACCCTTCGGCCATGTCGACCAACGCCGTGGTGTTCGGCAGCAACCGCAGGCCCACGGTGTGCCTGCACGGTGGGCTGGTCGCGCGCCGGAAGGGGTCTCCGGAGGCGTTCCGGGCGGTTGTGCTGCACGAACTCGCGCACATCCGCAACCGCGACGTCACGATCACCTACGCCACGATCGCGTTGTGGCGGGTGTTCCTGGCCCTGGCGCTGCTGCCCTTCCTGGTGCGCAACGTCTACCTGTTCGCCAACGGGGCGGGAACGCCGCTGTGGTCCAGCTACGCGCCGGGGGTGACGCGCAACCTGCTGCTGACGGTGGTCATGGTCGTGCTGGTGTTCCTGGTGCGCTCGGACGTGTTGCGCACCAGGGAGATCTACGCCGACCGCACCGCCATGGCGCTGGGCGCGGACCCCCGGGGCTGGTCCGTCGCCGGACCCGCCGGGACCGGCGGCGCGCTGAGGAGCGCGCTCCGCTCGTTCGTCGAGCTGTGGGGCACGCACCCGCGTGGGGAACTGCGCCGGGAGGCGCTGGACGATCCGGCGACGCTGTTCGCGGTGCGGACGCTGCTGATGTTCCTGACCGGAGCCGCCGCCGCGCTGATCAACTACCACGTGTGGCGCTACCTGAAGCAGTACGAGCTGGCGGGCTGGTGGGGTGATCAGGTCGCCGCGCTGGTCGCCTCGGCGTTGGTCGCCGGGGTGGCGGGGACCGTCCTGTGGCGGGCGGTGGTGCACGCCGTGCTCACCTCGCGCCCGGCGCCTTCCGGCGTCCGGGCAGGGCTGTGGCTGGGCGCCGGGGTCGCCGTCGGCGAGCTGGTCACGGGCCAGGAGGTGATCCACGACTGGATCCCCGCGCACCCCGAGTTCTTCCTGCTCGTGGTGCTGGCGGGCGCGGTGTTCGCCTGGTGGACCAGCCAGAGCGCGGAGCTGTGGATCTCGGCGCGGCGGGAGCGGACGCTGCGTCCGGCGATGGCGCTGTGCCTGGCGGCCGGGTGCCTGGTGCTGTCGGCGTGGTTCTCGTGGTGGCTCGGTGGCGGCGCGCTGCTGGTGGCGGGGCGACCGTTCGACCTCGCGGGCGTGAGCGAGGGGCTGGCGCGGAGCTATCCCGGTCCGGCCGCCGACCACCAGGTCATGCTGTCGGCGATCGCGGCGGCGATCCCGGTGGTGGGCAGCATGACCAAGGTGCCGCTCGCGCTCGCGGCGGTCGCCGCGCTGTGGGTCGTGCCGCTGCTGGCCTGGACGGCGAAGCAGACGGGGTCGACGCTGCGGCGGGTGCTGCTGCCGGGTCTGCTGGGAGGGGTTGCGTGCTGGGTCGCGGTGGCGGGTGCTCAGGCGCACATGCACGGCCTGCTGCCGGATTTCGGAGCGGCGGGCGGCCTACACGAGTTGATCTACATCGCCTGGTTGTTCGTGGCGCTGGTGGTGATGACCGCCGTGACCGGTGCCGTGACCAGCGCGCTGGCCGGGCGGTTCCGGCTGCTCGTCACGCTCATCGCGGCGGAGACCGCGGCGCTGGTGGGCGTCGCCGGGGCGTTCGTGCTCGCGTCAGCGGACGGATGCGTCGAGCCGCTGAACACGCTCGGGACGTCCTGCGGCTGGCGCCCGGAGTTGGTGGTGGGGTACTTCGAGATACTGCTGACCCCGGTGCTGGTGATCACCGCGATCACGGCCGTCATCGCGGCCGCTGTGGGGACCGCGTTCGGCCGTGCGAAGGGAAAAGCTCCGGCGGAGCAAGCGGAACCGCGGACCGGGAGGAT
Organism: Saccharopolyspora taberi; assembly: GCF_039534165.1. Classification (NCBI taxonomy): domain Bacteria; kingdom Bacillati; phylum Actinomycetota; class Actinomycetes; order Pseudonocardiales; family Pseudonocardiaceae; genus Saccharopolyspora; species Saccharopolyspora taberi. The sequence continues at coordinate 23,273 of NZ_BAAAUX010000003.1, forward strand.
GGTCGCCCGCCGCGTCTGCGTCGGGGCGTTGTGCGCTGTGACGGCAGGAATCGCCGTGTCGCAGGCGGTCGTCCACTCCGACCTGCCCCCGACGGCAGCACCGCCCGGGGTACCGGGCATCGTCGCCGCCCCGGAGGGAACCGCTTCGTCGGACGAGGTCAGGCGGTTCCAGGTGCTCGCCTGGCGGCGGTACGGCGGCAGCGAGCTGATCGACCGGTTCAACACCACCACCGACGACCTCCTGCGGAAGCTGGACGAGGCCGATCCCTTCACCGCGGGAGCCGACCCGGTCTGCGTCGAGATCGGTCGGATCGGCCAGGACGTCGCCGGGTACCTCCGCGTCCCGGACGAGGTCGCGCAGAAGCACTGGCAGCGTTTCCCGGCGCAGCTGGGGAAAGTCGGCCGGGACTGCCGGGACGGCCTGGCGCGGCGCGACATCGACCGCCTGGCGGCGTCGCTGTCGTGGCTCGAAGAGGCGGTGCGAACCGTGGCAGCAGTGGACGTCTGGAGCGGCGAAGTCGCGCGCGGCGAACCGGCCGATCCCTTGCCCGAACCGGCCCCACCCGCGCCGCAGGTTCCCGAGCGGTGGGCGGATTACGGCGGCCTGAGCCTCCTCGACCGCTTCGAGTCCACTTGGGGGGATCTGCGGAGCTACCTGGAGCAGGTGCGGGGATCGGCCGACGTCACCCGGATCGAGCCGCTCTGCACGGAGGCGGAGCGGATCGCGAAGGAGGCCGACGAGTTCTTCGGCATCTCCGACCCGGATGCGGAAGAGCGCCGGCGGACCTTCATCGCGCAGGCGCGCGACGGCGCAGCCGGCTGCTTGGAGGCGCTGCACGCGCTGGACAGCGAGGCGTTGGCCGAGTCGTTGCAGCGGTTCGAAGCGGCGACAGCCACTGCGGGACTGGTCCGGTCGGCGGTGGGCGGCTGAGCCCGGCCGCACGGCACCGGAACCGGCCGAACCACGCCCGTGCTTGGATCCAACCCGTGGACCTGTTACGTCACCTGCGCTTCTTCGTCGCGGTCGCCGAAGAAGGGCACTTCGGCTCCGCGGCCGACCGGCTGGGCATGACCCAGCCGCCGCTGTCCCAGGGCGTCCAGCGGCTGGAGGCCCGGCTCGGCGTCACCCTGCTCACCCGCGGTTCCCGCGGTGCCCAGCTCACCACCGCGGGCTCGGCCCTGCTGCCGCGGGCGCGCGACCTGCTCGCCGACGCCGAGAGCTTCGAGGCCGAGGCCCTGCGGCTGCGGGAAAGCCGCGGTGCGCTGCGGATCGGCGTGGTCCCGGCGCTCAGCGACTGGCACGTCGCCGCGGTGACGACCGAGGTGCGCGGCGCCGCGCCGTCGACGGTCATCACGACCACCGCGCCGACGGCCGATCTCGTCGACGCCGTCACCTCGGGCAGGCTGGACTGCGCGGTCGTGCACCACCCCGCGCTGATCGGGACGCTCGACTGCGGCGCGGTCATCCGGGTTCCGCGCTGGCTGCTGGTGCCCGCCGGGCACCCGGCCGCCGACGGCGGGTCGCTGCGCGCGCTGAAGGGCCTGGCTTGCGCGACCGCGCCGCGCAGGCACGGCACGGCCGCGTTCGACCTGCTCCTGGACACCCTGCGCGCCAAGGGCCTCGACCCGGTGTTCCTCCCAGCCGCCGACGACCGCGCCGCGGTCACGGCGGTGGCCGCCGGCCGCGCGTTCGCGCTCACCACCGATCCGTCCCTGCGGGTGCCCGGGGTCGTGCGGGGTCCGGCGGCCGGGGACGACCTGGCGCTGCGGGTCCGGCTGGTCCGGTCGGAGGCCGGCCCGCCGGACGCGGTCGTGGCGGCGGTCGAGACCGCGCTGCGGCGGGAGCGGTCATGAGCGTCGAGCAGCGGATCCGGGAGGTCCTGCGGGACGCCGGTGCCGAGGGCTGGGTGCACGCCAAGCAGCTCGCGGGCCCGTCCGCCCGGGAGGTGTGCGTGGGCGCCGACGATGCCGTCGTCACGGCCTCGGTCTACAAGTTCCCGCTGCTGGTGGCGTTGTGCCGGGCCTTCGACGCGGGCCGGATCGATCCGCGCGCGGCGGTGCGGATCAACCCGCCCTCCTGCACGCCCGGGCCGACCGGCCTGGCCGTCTTCCTCGACCCGGTGACGCTGTCCTGGCGGGACCTGGCGGCGTCGATGATGGCGGTGTCGGACAACTCCGCCGCCGACGTGATCCTCGGCGAGGTCGGGCTGGACGCGCTCGCCGACACCCTCGCCGACCTGGGCCTGGAGCGGACCCGGATCGTCGGCGGGACCGCCGACTCGCACGCGGCGCTGATCCGCGACACCGGTGCGGCGACGGCGTCGGAGGCGTTCGCGCTGCTGGCCGACAACGACGACGCGCGCACCGTCAGCGCCTACGACCCGTCCTACGCCAGCGCGACCACCCCGCGCGAGATGACCAGGCTGCTGGAGCTGGTGTGGGCCGACGCGGTGGCTTCGCCGGAGCAGTGCGCGTTCATCCGGCGGCTGATGGGCAACCAGGCGTGGCTGTACCGGGTCCGCGCCGGGTTCCCGTTCCAGGGCGTGCGGGTGTCGGGCAAGACCGGGACGATCGGCGCCGTGCGCAACGAGGTCTCGGTGGTCGAGTTCGACGGCGAGGCCCCGGTCGCCGTCGCCGTGTTCACGCTCGCCGCCCGCGCCGACGGTTTCCTGCCCCTGGTCGATTCGGCGATCGCCGAATGCGCCCGGATCGCGGTCACGGACCTGCGCTCCGGGCGGCTGTGAGCGACTTTTTTTCGAAGGTTTCCGGCGACGGCGGCAGCGTGCACGCAGCGTCCATAGCGTTTCGCTATCGGGCCTGCGGGAGGTCCGGATTGGCGCTTCCACCGGTTCGGGTGCTTGATTGGGAATCACCGAGATGAACGGAGTTTTCCCTTGCACCAGAACAAGAACCGGGTAGGGCGTCGGGCTTTCCTCAGTGGACTCGCGGCCCTGCCCGTGCTGGGCGCGTGCGCTGCCGCTCCCGCTCCCGCGCCTGCGGACCGGTTCGGCCCGGCGCTGGCGGAGCTGGAGCGCCGCTATGGCCTCCGGCTGGGCCTGTCGGCGACCAACGTCACCACCGGCCGCACCCTGGCCCACCGCGCTGACGAGCGGTTCGCGATGTGCTCGACGTTCAAGACCTACGCCGCCGGAGCGCTGCTCGCCGCGCACCCGCTGGCCACCGGCTACTTCGACCGCGTGATCCGCTACCGGCGCGAGGACCTGGTCGAGAACTCGCCGGGCACCGAGAAGCGGGTCGACACCGGGATGACCGTCGCCGAGCTGTGCGAGGCCGCGATCACCCTCAGCGACAACACCGCGGGCAACCTGCTGCTCCGCGAGCTGGGCGGGCCGCAGGCGATCGCGCCGTTCGCGCGCTCGATCGGCGATGGCGTCACCCGGCTCGACCGCTGGGAGACCGAGCTCAACGAGGCGTTCCCCGGTGACGAGCGGGACACCACGACCCCGGCGGGCATCGCCGCCGGTTACCGCGCCATGGTCGTGGGAGACGCGCTGGGCGCCCCGGAACGCGACCAGCTGACGAAGTGGCTCATCGCCAACACCACCGGAGGCAAGCGCATCCGCGCGGGCCTGCCGCCGGGGTGGGTCACCGGGGACAAGACCGGCACCGGGGACTACGCGTCCGCCAACGACATCGCGGTGACGTGGTCGGACAAGGGGCATCCGATCGTGATCGCGATCCTGACGCGCAAGCCGGAGAAGGACGCCGAGGCCGACAACGCGCTGTTCGCGGACGCGGCCAGGATCGTCGTGGACGCGGTGCGGTGACCATGAACCTCGACCGACGCAGTTTCCTCGCAGCGACCGCGTTGCTCCCGCTGGCCGGGTGCGCGAAGGGCGAAGCGCCCCAGCTTCCGCCGCCTCCGCCGCCCGAGCACCACGAACGCCTTGCCGAGCTGGAGCGGAAGTACGGCGCCCGGCTCGGGGTGTACGCCCTCGCGACCGGAACCGGTGAGGCCATCGCGCACCGGGCGGACGAGCGCTTCGCGTTCTGCTCGACCTTCAAGGGACTGGCCGCGGCTGCGGTGCTGCACCGGAACCCTATGTCCCATTTGGACACGGTGGTCCGCTACACCGAGGCCGACCTGATGAAGAGCTCGGCCATCACCCGGCAGCACGTGGCGACCGGGATGAAGATCCGCGAGCTGTGCGACGCCGCCGTCCGCTTCAGCGACGGCACCGCGGGCAACCTGCTGCTCCGCGACATCGGCGGCCCGACCGAGCTGACGGCGTACGCGCGCGGCCTCGGCGACGAGGTCACGCGAATGGACCGGTTCGAGCCCGCGATCGCCGACGCCGTCCCCGGGGACCTGCGCGACACCACGTCGCCCCGGGCTTTCGGCGAGAACTACCGCAGGATCGTGCTGGGAGACGCGCTTCCCGAGCAGAAGCGGGCTTTCCTCCGCGATCTGCTGGAGCGCAACGGCACGGGCGCCGGTGCCCAGCGGATCCGCGCCGGTGTCCCGCAGGGCTGGGCGGTGGCGGACAAGACCGGGACCGGCGACTACGGGACCGTCAACGACATCGCGATCGTGTGGCCGCCGGACACCGCGCCGCTGGTCATCTCGGTCATGTCCACCAAGAGCGCCAAGGACGCCCCGTACGACCAGGCGCTGGTCGCGGAAGCCGCCGCCTACGCGGTGGAGACCCTGCGCTAGGACCGGGCGCGGGTGCCCCGGGCCTGAGTGATCAGCCTCGCCGCGCCGAGCGCGACGGACGCCATGGTGAACCACTCCTCGGCGTCGTTGGCCAGCCAGGCCAGGAAAAAACCGAGCTGCTGGCCGAGCGCGGGTACGCGCAGCTGACCATCGAGGCGATCGCCGGCCGGGCGGGTGTCGGCAGGCCGACCGTCTACCGGCGCTGGGCGAGCAAGGACGACCTGGTGGTCCAGGCGCTGGTCGAATCGGTGCCGCCGCTGGAGATTCCCGGCAGCGGTGACCCGCGCCCGCGATCTGGGCGAGCTGGCGCTGACCTTCGTCCGGCGCCTGGCCGGGTCGCCGCTGGGCCGGGCGGTTTTCGGCGTGTACGCCGAGATCGGCCGCAACGAACAGCTGGCCGCGGCGATGCGCGACCTACCTGCGCCCGCGCGACGCGGTGGTCACCGATGCCTTCGAGCGCGCGCAGGCGGCCGGGGTGCTGCGGCCGATGCCCGCCGACGTGGTCCGCGACCTGGTCTTCGGGCCGCCGGTCCACCACTGGCTGTTGACCGGGGAGGTCGGGGCGGAGTCCGCTGTGGAGTGGGCGATCCGGTCGCTCCGGCCGTAGCGGTGGTCAGTCCAGCCGCAGCCTGCGGCGGACGTGCTCGGGCAGCACGGTCGCCCGGCGCGCGAGCACGTCGACGAACGCGGTGGTCAGCGGGTCCGGCCTGCCGCGCGTGTAGGCGGTCAGGGTGCGCCGGACGGGCGGGTCCGGTCGCAGCAGCCGTCCGTCGAAGCGGGGCGGGATCACGTTGGCGGGCACCAGCGCCGGGCCGAGCCCGGCGGCGGCCAGCGTCGGAGCGGCGGCGGTCTGCTCGGTGCGCACCGCCGCCGACGGCTGGAATCCGGCCGCGGCGCAGACCCGGTCGACCAGTTCGGCCAGGCCGTTGCCCGGTGAGTAGTGCACCCAGCTCCGGTCGGCGAGCGTGCCGAGCTCGATGTTCACCGACCCCTCCAGCGGATCGTCCTCCGGCAGCACCACGACGAACTCCTCCACGCCGAGGGTGCGCACCGGGCCGTCCCAGCCCGGAGGCGGCGGGCCCACCGCGACGTCGGCCTGCCCGGCGGCCATCGCGGCGAGCAGTTCGTCGGCGTGCCGGTGCTCGAAGAGTCTGATGTGGACACCGGGGTGCTCCCGCCGCCAGGTCCGGAGGGCGGCGGGCAGCACGCCCAGGCTGACCGAGTACACCGTCGCGAGCTGGAGTTCTCCGCGCTCCAGCCCGGAAGCCCGCCTGGCCGAGACCCGAGCCCGCTCGGCGTCGGCCAGCGCGGCCCGCGCGTGCGGCAGCATCGCCCGGCCCATCGGCGTGAGCCGCACCGCGCGGGGCAGGCGCTCCAGCAGCGGGCCGCCGAGCGTCCGCTCCAGCGCGCGGATCTGGTGCGAGAGCGCGGGCTGGGTGACGTGCAGCCGCTCGGCGGCGCGGGTGAACGAGCCCTCGTCGACCACCGCGACCAGGTACTCGAACTGACGCAGGCTTGCCATGAGCAAAGCTTATCGCTTGCGGTAAAAACAAGCCTTGGACTCATCGATCAAACCGGCGCAGTGTTGTGGGCATGAGCAACGGAGTCGCGTTGGTGGTCGGGGCGAACGGCGTCATCGGCCGCAATCTGGTGGAACACCTGAACACCTTGGAGGGCTGGGAGATCATCGGCCTGTCGCGGCGCGGTGGCCGGGATACCGGCCGCGTGCGGCACCTGTCGGTCGACCTGCTCGACGCCGACGACACCCGCGACAAGCTGAGCGGCCTGACCGGTGTCACGCACGTCTTCTACGCCGCCTACCAGGACCGGCCGACCTGGGTGGGGCTGGTACCGCCGAACCTGGCGATGCTGACCAACGTCGTCGACGCGGTCGAACCGGTCGCCCGCGACCTGCGGCACATCAGCCTGATGCAGGGCTACAAGGTCTACGGCGCGCACCTCGGGCCGTTCAGGACCCCGGCGCGCGAGACCGACGCCCGGCCGATGCCGCCGGAGTTCATGGCTTCGCAGCAGGACTTCCTGGAGCGGCGGCAGCGGGGCGCGGACTGGACGTGGACGGCGATCCGGCCCTCGGTGGTGGCCGGGTTCGCGCTGGGGAACCCGATGAACCTGGCGATGGTGATCGCCGTCTACGCCGCGATCTCCAAGGAGCTGGGAATCCCGTTGCGGTTCCCCGGAAAACCCGGCGCCTACGACCGGTTGCTGGAGATGACCGACGCCGGGCTGCTGGCCAGGGCGACCGTGTGGGCCGCGACCGAGGAGCGGGCCGCGAACCAGGCGTTCAACATCAACAACGGCGACCTGTTCCGGTGGAGCGAGATGTGGCCGAAGATCGCCGGGCACTTCGGCCTGGAGGTGGCACCGCCGCTGCCGATGTCACTGGAGACCGTGATGGCGGACAAGGAACCGGTGTGGAACGCCATGGTCGCCAAGCACGGTCTGCAGGACATCGCGTACCAGCAGGTTTCGTCCTGGGGATTCGGCGACTTCGTCTTCTCCTGGGACTACGACATGTTCGCCGACGGCTCCAAGGCGCGCCGGTTCGGCTTCCACGACTTCGTCGACACCGAGGCGATGTTCCTCGGGATCTTCGACGACCTCCGCAACCGCAAGATCATTCCCTGAGGAGAGTGCAATGGACCTGCAACTGACGGACAAGGTGTTCATCGTGACCGGCGCCTCGGCCGGGATCGGCGAGGCGGCCGTGCGGCTGCTCGCGGCCGAGGGCGCCAAGGTGGTCGGAGCCTCCCGGAAACCGCACGACATCTGCTCGCTGGGCCGGGGGATCAGCGCGGTGGCGGCGGACCTGAAGGACCCGGCGGCGGCCGAACTGGTCGTGCGAACGGCGCTGGAGCGCCACGGCCGGATCGACGGCGTGGTCAACAACGTCGGCGCCCTCGACTCCCGCACGAGCTTCCTGGACGTCACCGACGAGCAGTGGCACGACACGTTCGAGCTGAACTTCCACTCCGCGATCCGCATGACCCGCGCGGCGCTGCCCGCGATGCTGGAACACGGCGAGGGCAGCATCGTGCACGTCGCCAGCGAGGCGGCCCGGTTCCCGGACGTGCCGCTGGTGGATTACGCGGCGACGAAGACGGCGATGCTGTCGGTGTCCAAGACGCTCGCGGTGGAGTTCGGGCCGCGCGGCATCCGGTCCAACGTGGTCTCACCGGGCCCGACGCGGACCTGGCTGTGGGACGCGCCGGGCGGATTCCGCGACCAGCTGGCCGAGCAGTTCGGGATGGCACCGGAGGAAGCCGTCGAGCACTTCGTGCGCGACGTCCGGCGGCTGCCGTCGGGGCGGTTGGGCACGCCCGACGACGTCGCGCGCGTGATCGCGTACCTGCTGTCGCCGCTGGCGGGGCAGGTGACCGGCGCGGAGTGGTCCGTCGACGGCGGCGCGCTGCGGCAGATCTAGGCGGGCGGGTTTGGGTGGAACTCGTGCAGGAACGCGACCAGGTCCTCGCT